>JAWUVW010000071.1:0-41316 GCA_034112185.1 Flavobacteriaceae bacterium
AAAACGCAATCATTAATTTGATTGCGTTTTTTTATTCTTAAACATTTCATTGATTATAATAGAATGAGGAAATGTAACGGCTGCTATAAATGAAAAGAATACAGCATAAAATATGGTTTCATCTTTAAAGATGAAATAAACAATGCCAATACCGATAATGGAAATAATCCAATATGGAAGTGCCTTTTTACAATATTGAAGACAGTTTTTAGTGTTGTAATCACCGTATATAAATGAAACTTGTTCAAATAAGGAGGGGATACTATGCCAAAAGATAAAATAAATAGTAAAACCCCAAATTAACGTCGATACTTTAAAGATGATCGCGAATATAACAAGAAAAAAGAGTTCTTTCAATAGTCGTTTTTTAAAATAGTGTGATTTTAGAATTAACAGAATAACGTAAATTCCTAATGCAATAGAATTTGCAATAAAACTATAAGTAATGAGGTTTTTACTCATGTTATAGTCTGTAATTGATGCTACAACCTCTATGACTTCACTTTTATTAAATACAAATAATAATAGAAGAATGAAATTTCCATATATAAAATAAAAACTCATTTTCGCGTACCTACCAATCTCTAAATTTTGATGCTCCCAGTGTTGTTCTCCAAAATGATAAGCGCTGAAAAGGATAAATAGAAGCATAGCCACTATTGGAACGTAATAAAATACAACAACAGCAGATAATACAACTAACAAGTAGATGGATAGAATTTTAGAAAATGTAGAGTTCGATTTTTTAAATGTAAAAGATTCTATCAATAAGATATCATTTGATCCGTGTAATATTCCAAAAGAAAATATCAACAAAAATCCAATTAGAATCTCAAATTCCCCAGAAATGAAGGATGTTAGCCATAATCCCATAAAACTCAGTAAGGTTGATATATTATTAATTTTTTCCATAATCCTTGGGTATTCCTCAAATATAAACTATAAATAGTGTTAAAAACACAATTATTTTGTTTAAGTTTTTGTAATTTTGTTTAAACAAAATATTTAATTAAAAAAAAATTATGAAAACATTACTTTTATTTGCCGACCTCGGCACCAAGTTAGATCCAACGGATTACGTAGGGTTTACTTTTTTTGTAGGTAGTATGGCCATGATGGCGGCGTCTGCCTTTTTCTTTTTATCCTTAAGTCAATTTGACCGTAAATGGAGAACCTCAGTATTAGTCTCAGGACTTATTACATTTATTGCTGCAGTACATTATTTTTACATGAGAGATTATTGGTTTGCCAATATGGAATCACCAACCTTTTTTAGATACGTTGATTGGCTTTTAACGGTGCCATTGATGTGTGTTGAATTTTATCTAATACTTAAGGTAGCAGGTGCTAAGCTTTCACTGATGTGGAAATTAATTTTTGCTTCTGTTGTCATGTTAGTAACAGGATATTTTGGTGAAGCTGTATTTATGGATCAAGCAGCCCTTTGGGGATTCTTTTCTGGAGCAGCGTATTTCTATATCGTTTACGAAATCTGGTTAGGTAGTGCTAAGAAATTAGCTGTAGCTGCAGGTGGTGATGTCCTAAAAGCTCACAAAATACTATGTTGGTTCGTACTTGTTGGATGGGCAATCTATCCATTAGGTTATATGATGGGGACAACAGGTTGGTATAACAGTTTTATTCCTGATGGAAATATTGATGTAGCATACAACATTGCTGATGCAATCAATAAAATCGGTTTTGGTTTAGTTATCTATGCTTTAGCTGTTAAAAAGCAAACGGTTACAAGTTAAGTAATAGGTGTTATTCTTTGGTTTTCTGCAGAAGAGAACTTAGATTATAGAGTAGAAACGCAATCCTTAATTGGATTGCGTTTTTTATTTATGATCAATATAAGATTAGAGTTTTAGAAGTTTTTTTACTGCAATCTGTCCATTAGCTGCTTCCAATTTGACCAGGTACATCCCTGTAGCAAAACTAGAAATATCAATAAACCTGTCTCCAGAGCTTGAGTCTGTGGAATTTGTAGAAAACAGCGTTTTACCGTTTAAATCTATTATGCTAATGCTCTTCAATGAAATGCTATTTGAAACACTATTTATAGTAATACTTTGATTTGCAGGATTTGGTAGTATAAAAATCCCATTAGACCATTTACTTTCCGGTATACTGAGATTTGCATTTACAGTAACATCAAATGAACACATTACCGAATTCCCTCCTAAATCGTTTATCTGAAATGTATTGGTTGTAGTTCCAATTGGAAAGTTATTACCACTTGCAATCCCTGTAATCTGGATAGGAGCGTAGTCAATCTCAAAAAGGTAGCGAAAGTTCAAATTAGTATTTACATCATTCCAACCAGCATCGCCTTGAATTAAAGTATAGTCCTCTCCATTGGCACCAGAATTATTAGGCTCTCCGCTATTCCAATTATTAAAATTAGAACTGTCTCCACTATGCCATACAAAAGTACCTTCAGAGTCGACATCGTTATAACCAATGAGTACATCACCAGCATCGCTAATGGAGTTTAGTGCTTGGAGAATTATTGTAAAATCTGCATAAGTTCTAATAGTTCCGACAAAACCACCTTGTGTAATAGCATCACTGAACCCGTCTTGCGGTGCAAATAAATTGTCTGATAAATAATAGGCTTTTCCATTGATCATTGTTAACGGGGTGAAACCTGTCAAGGGATTAATTAAAACACAGTTGTCTGTTGGGTTAAGAGTGTAATCTACAACAACAGATGTGTCGTTAGAATTAGATGCAGTCACTGTAATATCTGCAGGACAACCAGGAATAGGGGCCTCATTATCTACAATAGTAATCGTAAAACTACAGGATGATGTATTATTATCACTATCGGTAACACTCATAAAAATTTCGCTGACACCAACAGGAAACGAGGACCCAGAGGTCAAACCTGAAGCTACTGATGCCGTCAGCATTCCATCCTCACTATCATTTGCACTGACACTATAGCTCACAATCGTACCGCACTGCCCTGTAGTACTGGTCATATTGATATTGGCAGGACAACTTATTACAGGCGAATCTCCAACAGCCTCAAATAATTGTACATCTAGGATTTGATTAATTTCAGAGGTGCCACAGGTCCCTTTGAAATTAACTCTATTGAAGGTATAAGCGACTGAATTTGTAAACGAATAGGTTTTTGGAAATAATAGGGTGTGAATACAAGACATGGCACCTGTTACAATGCTAGTATAGTTTGTGCCATCGTTATAACCAAATATTTCATAATTTTCTGTATCTCTTTCTGAAGCATCATTAGCGGTGACAATTTCTATTGCGATAGCGGTTTTTGATACACCTAATAAACCCACTTCAAATCCAATGCCATCAAAAGCATCAAAGGCTAAAAATTCGGTATTTGTATTTTGATCTATAATATTCTGGACTCCTTCTGCACCAGTTGAGTTTACACTACTGAAATTGGATGCAGTATGAACGCTATTGTCAAAAATATATTGAGCATAACTTAAAGAAATACTTGCGGTAAATAGAATAAACAAGAGTAGGTTTTTTTTTCATAATATAGCATTAAGGTTAGGTGAAAGTTTAAATCTCACTCAAATATATCCTAAGTCATGCGATTTTTAGACTGAATTGACTGTGTTTTTAGGTTTTAAATATTTATAATCCATGCCCTTTTTAGATAAAATAAATTCTAGTCAAGTCTCAAAACCAAAAACTTAGCTGTTAACGGATGCTCTTAAAAAACCAATAGCTGGTTTAATGAAAGATGAGAAGTGGAGTCCTGAATTGAGAGCAAAAAGGCTTGCTAAAGAATCTGAAATCTGCGTTAGCCACGAGACTATCTATAAATGGATATGGACAGCGATGCATAGTAATCATAGAGATCACGACTCCTATAAGAAGCTATACAAGCATTTGCGCCACAATGGTCGAAGACAAAAGATAAATAATATAAAAGATGAACGACTTACAAATTTTGACGCCTCTTGGATTAAAACAATAACATTTGACAATGGAAAGGAGTTTGCTCGGCATCGTGAAATAGCAAAAGACGTCAATGTAAAAATATATTTTACAAGACCATATACTTCCCAAGATAAGGGAAGTGTTGAAAACATAATAGGTGTAATAAGAAGATTTTTTCCAAAGAAAACAGACCTTAGACAGGTCTCAGTCAAGAGAATAAAAGAAGTAGAAAAATTACTAAATTACAGACCAATTAGAAAGTTTAATTATAATAACCCAATTGAAGTCTTAAATAATAAGTGTGTTGCACTTATGGGTTGAACTCAGCATAGTTAAAAGAAAGAATAATTTTTTTAAAAATTAACGTAAATTTACGTTAGCAAATTTGATAAACATTGAATTTAAGAAAACATATTTTTTGGGCCCTAGATCGATTTAAAGGAGGTTCTATTAAAAAAGAACTAGACCTATTGCGCGATGCTTTTGATACAAAATCATTAAGTCATAAAACAAAATTGGTGGCTTTATTAAATCATGCTATATCCACGACTGAATATTATAAAAATTTTAAGACCAATGCTCTTTTGCAAGATTTTCCTGTTTTGAATAAAAATATTATTAGAGATAATCTTCAAAATTTTATATCTAATAGATTTTTACCTAAAGATTGTTTAAAAGTTTCTACAAGTGGCTCTACTGGTGCTCCTTTCAGTATTTATCAAAATAAGAGTAAAGTTGATAAGAATAAGGCTGATAATATTTTTTTTTCTTCCATTTCTAATTATCAGGTAGGAGATTATTTAGTTTATATTAAAATTTGGCCAGATAAATTCAATCGTAAAATGCAACTTAATTTTATGACGAAGAACATATTTCCATGGAGTGTTTTTAATTTATCTGGACCAGAAATTGATCAGTTAATAAATAACCTTAATACAGCTAAGGATCCAGTTTCTTTTATTGGTTATCCTTCAGCTTTCGAGAAAATTTGTAAACATATTGATGAACTTTGTTATAATCCAATTGTTTTCAAAACAAAATCAATATTAGCGATGTCAGAATCGTTAAACACCTATACAAAGGAGGCTGTACTTAAATACTTTGGAGTTTTTCCATTGTCGCGCTATTCAAATAATGAAAATGGAATTATTGCCCAACAGATTTCGGGATTACATTCCCAATTTAGAGTAAACGAATCTAGCTATATCATTGAGATCTTCGATTTAGAAAACGATATTAAATTAGATTACGGTCAAAAAGGAAGAATTGTTATAACTGATCTCTATAATTTTGCAACACCCATGATTAGATATGATACTGGAGATATTGGTGTTTTAAATCGGGATGATGATGATGATGATGATCATTTATTTTTCTCAGAAATTTCTGGAAGAAAATTAGATTTACTCTATGACACTAGAGGTAATCTGGTGCCATCACACCTTTCAGCAAAGTTATGTAATTATGGGGATTTTAAGCAGTTTCAATTAATTCAAAAAGACTTAAAGGATTATGAAATACGTCTAAATACGACTGTTACAGTAGATGAATCTAAGATGATTGAGGAGTTTAAATCATACTTTGGATGGGATGCAAATATCCTAATAATTTATGTTGACGACATACCATTACTTGCTTCTGGAAAACGACGGGAAGTGGTTAATGAGTATTATAACCAATCTTAATCAATTAAAAAACCAAACAATTGGGCCTGTTCTCATTGCTTACTTTCTAGTTTAGGAAAATGGTTTTTTATTACTTAAATATTTAGAGCTTGCTTCTCTATCATTAATACAGTTTATAGGATGTCCAAAAGCTTTTTTGTAATTACCAACGTCTTCTAAAACTAAAGATCCTGCTCCAATAACGGTGTAATCACCAATAGAAATATTTTGGATAATTGTACCTTGGATACAAATTGCCGAACAAAAGCCAATTTGAACATTACCTCCAATTGTAGCACCAGATGCCAAGCTCGAAAAATCACTCATTATTGAATCGTGTCCTAAAGAAGATTTTGTGTTTAGTATGCAGAATTTGCCAATCTTTGAATCAGCGTTAATTATAGCACCAGCCATGATTATGGTGCCTTCAGGAATTAACGTATCATGCGCTAAAATAGCATTAGGATGAATAACAGAAATAAACTCTATTTCTGGTGAAATTTTTTTAATATTCTGATAAGCTTCCTTTCTTAAGAAATTATCACCAATACCAATAACAATACTATGAATATTTTGTGCTAGTAACAGCTCCGATAAACCATCGAGTGTTGCAATAATTTTGTAGCCATATATTTCGGTATTAATAGGTTTGTATGAATCTATAAATCCTTTTATGGTATAATTTTTGTTTTTTAGAATAATGTCCACGATCATTTTTGAATGACCTGAAGCACCGTAAATTAGAATGTTTTTCATTTTTTTTTACAAGTAACAAGTGCGGTCCAATTAAATATTAAAAAAATATAGTATTCATCGATAGGCTAGGGTTCTAATACCTGAATGTACCACTAATTAATTATGAAACCCTTAAAAGAGGTTAAAGGGATTAGTTTAATCTACAAGATGATGAATCCTTAATTTTTTAAGGTTAATTTGTACTCTTTTTAGTTTATCTATGATTTTATGAGTTTGAAATAATTATGGCATTTAAAATAGCATTCGATAAAAATCACAAAACCAAAAACTTAGCTGTTAAGTTAAGCGCCAAAGGCGAACAATTTGTTGTTAAAGGACATCCTTGGGTGTTTTCAAACAGTATAATTAAGATTAATGATGATCCACAAACAGGTGATTTAGCAATTATATTTAGTAAGAATAAAAATAAAGTTGTTGGTTTAGGCTTATATGATACGGATTCACCAATACGAATTAAGATCATTCATAATGCAGAAACCAAAGTAGAAATTAATGCTACTTTCTTTCATCATAAAATAGAAGCTGCTTTTAAGAAACGTGCAGAATTACTTCAAACAAATACCAATAGTTATCGCTTACTCTTTGGTGAGAATGACGGTTTCCCTGGATTAATAGCAGATGTATATGATAAAGTTTTAGTTGTAAAATTATATTCGGAAATTTGGATACCATATTTAGAGCCAATTTTAGAAAGTTTGCAACAAATTTCAGATGCTGAAACTGTCGTAATGCGATTGAGCAGAAGTCTTCAAAACAGTAATAATCATGAACTGTCAGATGGCGAAGTTATATTCGGAACACTCGAAAATGAGGTTGTAAAATTTGTGGAACATGATGTCAAATTCACAGCAAATGTGATTAAAGGTCATAAAACAGGTTATTTTTTAGATCATCGTGATAATAGAAGGCGAGTAGGTGAGTTTAGTAAAGGAAAAACGGTCTTAGATGTGTTTTCTTATGCTGGCGGTTTTTCGGTGCATGCCCTAGCTAATGGAGCAACGGAGGTCACAAGTTTAGATATCAGTAAACAAGCTTTAGATCTGGCAAGAGCCAACGGAAAGCTGAATACCTATTTAGGACAACACAAAACGATTTCTGGAGATGCTTTCAAAGAAATGAAAGTCTTAATAAAAACAGGAAAACGATTTGATGTTGTTGTCATAGATCCACCAAGTTTTGCAAAGCAACAATCCGAAATTGATTTAGCCAAAAAAAAATATGCACAATTGGCTCAGCTTGGTGCGCAATTGACGGCTAAAAATGGTTTATTGGTTTTGGCGTCCTGTTCTTCTCGAGTTTTAGCTCAAGCTTTTTTCGATTTAAATGTGCAAGCACTAAATTCTCAGACACGGTTATATGAAACCCTGTTAAAAACAAAACACGATAGCGATCATCCAATTTCGTTTCCTGAAGGTGCCTATTTAAAGTGTGCTTATTATCGCTTTTTAGAGTAAAAAAGCCCAACATTACTGTCAAGCTTTTTTTTAATAAAATTAAATAGTCATTATACTTATTGAAAATTACCTTTTTCATCAAGTTTTACTTTCATTTTTTTATCACTGTTTTCCAGACTTACTTTATATTGTTTTTTGGCAACATCATTATTTTTATGAAAGCTAACTTTATAAACATCACTTGTCATAGACCAATTTGGAAATCGTTCTGCAATAGCAAGGCTAACAGCTTTTGGTAATTTTACATTTTTAAATTTTTCTATAGTTCTTATTAATTTACCATCTTTATCATAAGCTGCTAATATTTTGCCCTCTGGTATGTAAAAAGAGATATTATAGGTGTCATATTCATCATTATAGTATTCTGAATTTTTTAAATCGAACAAGGCTACTTTTTCTTCTAACTCTTGAACGCTTATTGAATTTTTTTCAGAATCAACTGCATTTAAATATTTATAATTAACTGCTGTTATTATAACTTCTTCAAGTTCAGTGACTTGTGAAAACACTTGGCTACTTAGTGCAAGTAGTAATAGTAGTCCTATTGGCTTTTTCATGATATATATATTTTATGATTTATAGCTTAAAAATAAATTTTTGCTGGTGTATACAAAATGATATATATCAGATAAGAGGTTAAGTTGAAAATTAATTAACTCTAAACTCACATGCTATGCGTGCATAATAAAATACAGTATATTTGTGTATTAACAAATCAAAATCTATGCAAACCAAACTCACTCAGCTCCTCAAAATAAAACACCCAATCATACAAGCCCCAATGTTTTTGGTTTCTAACGTAGCGATGGTGACAGAAGCTATGCAAGCTGGAATTGCTGGTTGTATTCCAGCCTTAAATTATAGAACATTAGACGAGTTAAGAGTTGCTCTAAAAGAATTAAAAGCGCATAAAGTTGAGGGTGGGGCCTTCGGATTCAATTTAATCGTTAACAAGTCGAATGTTAAATATAAAGGGCAGTTAGAAGTCATTTGCGAAGAGGGTTGCGATTTTTTAATTACCTCTTTAGGAAGTCCAGAAGAAACGATTAGACAAGCAAATGCAGCTGGAATAAAAGTGTTTTGCGACGTTACGGATTTAAAATTTGCTAAAAAAGTTGAACACTTAGGGGCAGATGCGGCAATAGCAGTGAATAGTGAAGCTGGTGGGCATCGCGGAAATTTATCACCAGAAGACTTAACAAATTTGCTCAGCAAAGAATTAAGTATTCCTATAATATCAGCAGGTGGCGTAGGTTGCAAAGCAGATATCGACAGGATGTTAAGCTATGGAGCAGAAGGTGTTTCTGTAGGAAGTCCATTTATTGCTTCTATTGAAGCAGGAGTTACAGACGACTACAAACAAGCTTGTGTAGACTATGGTGCGGAAGACATCATTATGACGGAGCGTATTTCTGGTACACCGTGCACGGTTATCAATACACCTTATGTTCAGAAAATAGGAACAAAAGCCACTTGGATAGAAAACGTACTGAACAAAAATAAAAGCCTAAAGAAATGGGTAAAGATGGTGCGTTTTTCTATAGGTATGAAAGCTACAGAAAAAGCAGCTAAAAAAGCGACTTACAAAACGGTATGGGTTGCGGGCCCAAGTATTGAGCATACTAAAGAAATTCTTCATGTAAAGGCTATTGTAGATAAACTAACTATCTGATTTTTGAAAAAACTATACTATATCTTAATATTGATACTATGTTTCTCTTGTACAAATAGACCACAAATAAAGTCTGGTGATATTCTATTTAGAGGTGCACTTAGTAGTAATCTATCTGAGGCTATAAATGATGTCACTCAAACAGAAAAGTCTACAAATTATACACATATTGGAATTTGCGATGTTGTAGATGGTAAAGTCCTAGTTTATCATTCAGATTTAGGTAAAGGTGTTGTAAAAGAACCCTTAGAGTTGTTTATGAGTTCTGAGGAATCAGTAAATTATAATGTAGATTTATACCGTATAAAAAACATTGAATCAAAGCAAATAGAAAGAGCCATTTCTATGGCAAAGTCTTTAATTGGTGAACCATATAATACCACATATATTTTAGAAGATAAAGGCTATTATTGTTCTGAGTATATCTACGCGTTATATAAAAAGGATTCGGTATTTAAATTAGAACCGATGCGTTTTAAAAATCCAGAAAAAAATACGTTTCATAAAGGTTGGGTTGAACATTACAAAAATCTTGGTATCCCTATACCAGAGGGTAAATTAGGATGTAACCCAAATGGTATGGCCAGCAGTAATACCTTGAAATTTATAAAAAAATTACAGTAGTTATTTTAATTTAGGAACTGTTTATTGTTGCTTTGGTAATCTATAAGTGGCAATAAATAAATGCAATTACCTCTTCTTCTTCTTACCAGTGAATATATTAAACGTATAACTAGCAACCAATCCTCCTGCAGATGTCGCTATCATTTCACCAGTGTCAAAACGTCCATCAAAAACGAATTCGTCAAAAAGCTCTTTAGTAAGGCCAGCTAAGGTAGCCATGCCAAGGCTAGACCAAAATGCTTTCTTTTTATTTTTTGTTTTATTATAAACTAAAGCATAAGTGCCAGCAGAAATTAAAGCGCCAACACCAAAATGTAAAGCGTCATCTTCAGAAATAAATTGAGCGTTGCAATTGCTTACAAAGCAAAATGCTAAAATTAGAAAGATGGTTTTCAAATTGGTTAGGTTTTGAGTAGGAAAAGTATGTTATAAAGGGCTATACTATGAATTATATTCGTCTGGATTATTATTATTACGATTAACGACGCGTCGTCTTCAATTTTATCAAATAAATAGGCGTAAATACAAGTTGAAGCTTTGTGGATTTAATCTAAATTAAAAAATGGTTTTTTATATCCAAACAAATGTCATTGAGCAAAAACTATTAAATTTAGAAATCATGAAAAAGCTCTAACACTTTTTGAATCTTAAAATGTAGGTTTTAAAAAATAAGATTTTAAGTGTAACTTATTTCCGTGTTTAGTCGTCTTATATTTTAATCAATCAAATAACTATTATTATGAAACACCAATCAAAACCTCATTTTTTAAGAACAAATGTCTTAGTCCTTTTGGTATTGTTAATTGTGAACCTCAGTTTTGGACAGAGCAAACAAGAAGACATCACTAAACTTATCGATACCTACGTTGAGTATGAAAAATTTAACGGTTCTGTTTTGGTAACAGAAAACGGAAAAGTTGTTTATAAAAAAGGCTTTGGCTTTGCCAATATGGAATGGGACATTCCTAACGCTCCAAACACCAAACACAGATTGGGTTCTGTTACGAAACAATTCACGGGTATGCTTATTCTTCAATTAGCAGAACAAGGTAAAATTGATCTGCAAGCACCAATAACAACATATCTTCCGGATTACCCAAAAGCTAACGGCGATATCATAACAACACATCATTTATTAACACATAGCTCTGGGATTCCTAACTACACTTCGTTTCCAGGTTTTTTTAAGAATGATAGTAGAGATCCTTACACACCGACTGAATTTGTAAAAATATTTTCCGAAATGGATTTAGACTTCACGCCAGGTGAAAAATTTAGTTATAGTAATTCTGCGTATTTTCTACTAGGTGTTTTAATTGAAAAAATTTCAGGTAAAAGCTATGAGCACATGTTGCAAGAAAATATTTTTATACCACTTGGGATGAAAGACTCTGGGTTTGATCATCATGCCTCGATTTTAAAAAACAGAGCCACAGGTTACGAAAAAAGTGGAGGAGCGTTGATTAATTCGAAATATCTAGACATGACAATCCCTTATGCAGCGGGATCTCTATATTCTACTGTAGAAGATTTATACCTATGGGATCAAGCGCTTTATACTAATACTCTATTATCTAAGGCCTCCATGGATCTATATTTTGGTGAGCATATTAAGGCGTGGGATGGCTATTATGGTTATGGATGGGCTACAGGAAGTGAAACTATCGGAAACACAGAAGACAGCATAAAAACCAATAGTCATGGAGGTGGTATTAATGGTTTTAATACTCTAATTACCAGAGCACAGTCAGATCAGTCATTAATCGTATTGTTAAATAATACAGGAAGAGCACCGCTTAGCGAAATGGCTCAAGCTATTCGTGGTATTTTATATGAGAAGCCTTATGATTTCCCAAAGAAATCTGTGGCGAATGCATTGTATGACGACATATTAGTGAATGGGTTAGAAGCTGGTTTGGTTAATTACAATTCCATAAAGTCATCTACTGATTACGATTTAAATGAAGATGATATGAATTCTACAGGCTATAAGTTATTACAATCTGAAAAAATAGATGAAGCCGTAGCCGTTTTTAAACTGAATATTGAAGCGTTTTCAAAATCTTCTAATGCCTATGACAGTTATGCAGAAGCTTTGATGACCAAAGGCAATACTGAAATGGCAATTGTGAATTACAAAAAGTCAGTAGAGATAAACCCAAACAATCAAAATGGGATTGATTTTTTGAAGAAACTAGGTGTTGATGTTACTGAGTTTGAAAAAGATATTATTGTTCCTGATGCTATATTACAAAGCTACATTGGTAGCTATGAATTAATGCCAGAGTTTATAATTGAAATTACTAAAGAGGGAAGCCAACTTAAGGCGCAAGCCACTGGTCAACCTGTAATTGATATTTTTCCACAATCTGAAAACGTATTTTACTTAAAGGTGGTCGACGCCAAGTTAACCTTCAATAAGAATGAAGCCGGAGCCGTTGAAAGTGCGACACTTTTGCAAGGCGGAAGAGAACTGACCGGTCAAAAAATGTAATTTTTAACGATATAGTCATGAGCCCTTTATTTTTTTTAAAGGGCTTTTTTTTATTTATAAAAATCTATAAGTCATATTAATAAGGCAGTTGCTTTTCACCTATAAAATTAGAGTTTCACTTATCAATTGATAGAGTTCTTTTGTACTAAATGTATCTCTAAATTCGAAATAATTGAAAAAGGAAAAGCTAATTACAGGGAGTAATAATAGAAACTCTGATTTATTTGTAAACAAACACGTAGAGCCTTTAGATTACTCTAATATAAAAAACAAGCAAAAAACACTAGAGATTTGTCATACAGGTAAATTTCTCTATTTACTTGATGATTATTACGAAATTCATGAAGTAACGGAAAAGCCTGATTTTATATTAAGAGAGAAAGAATTTTTTGTTGGTCTCGAACATCAAATAATTGTTAATGAAAAATCTAGAGAACGTAGAGGCTTTTTTTAAAATATTTTCCAAAATGCTGAATTAGAACTTCAAAAGAACCATAATCTTCAAAACTTTCTTGCAAATTGTTATAGACATCCATCAGTAAATTTCAAGTTAAGTAAAAAAAATGCTAATCGATTTTATCGTAGAAACGGTAAAAGAATATATACTTAATGGTGTCTTAAAAGAAAATCCAATTATTAAGCGTATTTCTTCAATGAATCATTCCCAAATGTCAGTTTCTGTTAATTTAGGAGCTTGGTGGCAAAAAGGACATCACTCCAGAAATTATTCAAAAAGCTATTGATAAAAAAGATAAGTTATTATGAACGTATAAATCTGAAATAACTTCAGAGCATTGGCTTCTTCTAGTAATTGGTTCGACTAGAGAAAGTTCTTATAGAATTGACAGATTAACAGAGTTAAGCATTAAATCAAAATTTGATAGAGTTTATATTATGGAAGATCTTTATAGTAATCTATACCAAATAGCATAGTTATAAATAATGTACATCAAGTTAATCACTAGTTTTGTTGGTGCGAGGACAATCCTAATTTAATTAGAAGACACTTTAGACATTGACCTTATTTGTAACAAATCCTTAACTTTTGCGACGTATAAGTTGAACAAGTTTAATTAAAATAAAAAAGGTATGATTCAGTTTAAAGGAGCTCTAGTTATAGGGGCATTAATAGGAGGAGCATTTGGAGTATTGTTAGCACCAGAAAAAGGTCGTGCTACAAGAGATAAACTCAAAAAGGAAGGTAAAGACATTAAAGATCAAATAGCTAGTGATTTTACAGAAGTGAAGGACGACTTATCTAAAGCGGCAACTTCTGGTAAAGAAAAACTAAAAGAAGAGATGAAAGATCTCGCTTCTAAAACAAGCTACAAAACAGAACAAGCCATTACGTTTATTGAAAAGCAATTAGCCATTCTAAAAGAAAAGAATAAAACGCTACAACAGACGAGTTAAAAGCCTTTAAAAACAGTAGCCTTAATAATTGGCCATTCGTCCTTTAAAATACCATAACAACAGGTGCTTCGTCTATAACCGTCGTTCATGAGTGTATCTTTTCTTAAGTTACCTTCTAATGTTGCACCAAGCTTTTTAACAGCGCTTCGAGATTTGTTATTGCGTTCATCTATACGGAATTCTACTTTTTCAAAGGCAAGCGTTTCAAAAGCATAATGGAGCATTAAAAACTTCATGTTGGCATTCAATCCGGTACTCTGAAAATTGTGTCCAATCCATGTCCAGCCAATGTGCAAAACTTTGTTTTTCCAGTTAATTAAGCCAAACCGAGTAGAGCCAGCATAGGCTTGCTTTTCTTTATCGTAAATAATAAACGGAATTATATTTTTTTGATTATAACCATCTACTGCAACTTGCACATAATCTTTCAATTTTTCAGGAGTAGAAATATCAGATGGAGAATAAAAGATGAGGTCTTTTTCTTGTGCGATTGTTTCTAATTGAGAGTAATTACTTAAGTCGAGCAAAGTCAATTTGACACGCTTGTTTTCTAGTGTTGGGATGTTCATGCTAAATCATTTATATAATCCATATTAACGACATGCTTCCCTTCAAAAGGAAGCACACTAACGCCTTCTCCAAAAAGTTCAAATGCTCTCGCAGACTCTGTTTTTATGCGATCGTTATCCAAATATTCATCTTCAGTGCCATAAATTAATGTCACTTTAGTGTCGTCAGATAAATAGTCAAAATCTGCGGAAGATAACTCCTTGGGTATACCACCAGAATGCAACACCAACTGAGTGCATTGCATACGCCGTTTCGCTAAATAGCGCATAGCCACACTAACACCTTGCGAATAGCCTAAAACGATGAGGTTAATACCTTCGGGTAACTTTTCAGCATCCAAAACAGCATCAAAATAATTCAGAATATTACCCATTCCAGCGTCGGTATCAGCTCGAGTTAACCAATTCGCTCCAACATGCATCTTTGGTTGAATGTAATATTTACTTGGAGCTTGCGGCGCAATGATATAATGCTCTTCAGGATCTAAGCCTTTAAAATATTTAAGAAAATAGCGACTCATATACCCCATGCCATGACACACAAACCAAACCGTTTTGGTGCGCTCCGTGAGTTGGTTTAAAGTAGAGTAGGAATTCGTACTCTGATAGTGTATTTCTTTTTCTTGCGAATTCATTATTCTAAGTATCTTTGCAACGTTCAAATAAAATTTAAAAATACTCTTTTTCTATGCAATTATCTAAGGAAGACTACATGGCTAAGCTTAATGCGATAAGCAAAAACACATTGCTGGAAACCTTGAGTATTGAGATTGTTGATTATGGGGATGATTTCTTAGTAGCCAGAATGCCAGTAACACCAAGAGTACACCAACCAGATGGTGTTTTGCATGGAGGCGCAACGGCGGCTTTAGCAGAAAGTGTAGGCAGTTTTGCATCACATATTTTTATGGATACCGAGACCTTAGTCATAAGAGGTTTAGAGATTACAGCTAATCATTTAAAGAGTGTTTCTGAAGGTTATGTGTACGCAAAAGCAACGTTTTTACACAAAGGTAGAACGACGCAAATTTTGGATATAAGAGTCACAGACGAGGCAGATAATCTGATTTCTATTTGTAAACTATCGACTATCTCACTGCCTAAAACTAAATAGTAATGACTATAGAGTCTTGTTTTGAAGCTTTAGAAAAGCAGTACGCAAATCAATTACCTTTTGTAGTTTATAGCAGACCAATTAATGCATTAATTAAGTGTTGGTTGCAGGAAGATGATACGCTACACGCAACAGATACCTTTTCTGAAAGCGGTTTTGTATTTGCGCCTTTCGACAGCAATAATCAAAGTATTCTTTTACCAGAAACCCATTGTGAGCATTTTACGGTTGAAATTGAATCTGAACTTCAACTTGAAGTTGAGAAAGGTCAAAAATTGTGGAATTCTGACGAAAAAGATAAGAACACACATATTGATTTAGTATTAAAAGGTATTTCTGAAATTAATAAGGGCACTTTAGAAAAAGTCGTCTTGTCGCGATTTGAAGAAAAGGAATTAACCACAGTTAATCCGATGGCTATTTTCAAACGCTTATATGATACCTATAAAAATGCAATGGTCTATTGCTGGTACCATCCCAAAGTTGGTTTATGGCTTGGAGCAACACCAGAACTATTGTTTAAGGTTGAAGGTTATCAGTTAACAACGATTTCATTAGCAGCAACGCAACCTTACACTAAAGACGTTGCCGTAGAATGGACCAATAAGGAAATTGAAGAGCAACAAATTGTAACCGATTACATCACCAATCAAATAGAACCCTACACCAATCACATCAGTATTTCTGATGTTGAAACCGTTAGAGCAGGAAATTTACTGCATCTTAAAACACGTATTATGAGTCGGATTGAAAAGTATTCAAGCTTAAAACCTATTATCGAAGCCTTACATCCGACACCTGCAGTTTGTGGTTTTCCGAAACAAAAAGCTAAAGATTTTATCCTGAAGAATGAAGGCTATAATCGCGAATATTACACAGGATTTCTAGGTGAGCTCAATTTGAAGCAGTCTAAAACAAGAAATACAAACAGACGTAATGTTGAAAATAACGCCTATGCAGTTGTGAAAAAGGCATCTAATTTTTACGTAAATTTACGTTGTATGCAAGTGCGTAACAAAAAAGCTTTAGTTTATGTTGGCGGTGGAATCACCAAAGATTCTATTCCAGAAAATGAATGGAATGAAACCGTAAATAAAACGAAAACTATCGTTAACATTCTCGACTAGAACACCTAGATTTATTATCTTCGTTTCTTTATGAAGTATTCTAAAATTCCCTTATCCCAAACGGTAGTCACCTTATGCAAAGCGCATAATATTAGGCATATTGTTATTTCGCCAGGAAGCAGAAACGCACCTTTAACGATTGGGTTTACAAACGATAATTTTTTTGATTGCTACAGTATTGTAGATGAGCGTTGTGCGGCTTTTTTTGCCTTAGGTATTGCGCAGCAAATACAAGAACCAGTCGCCGTTGTTTGCACTTCTGGTAGTGCATTACTGAATTATTACCCAGCAATTTCTGAAGCATATTATAGTAATATTCCATTAGTAGTATTATCTGCAGATAGACCTAAACATTTGATAGATATTGGTGATGGACAAACCATAAAACAGAAAAATGTATATGGTGAACATGTTTTGTATAGTGCGAATCTAAAATTAGATTTGAAAGAAGAGGACAAGTCCTTTAAAGAAAATGAATTACCAATATTTAAAAATCTTGAGAATAAGTTGGAGCGTTTTTTAGGACTACAAAAAGGTATTCAATCTTATAATGAATCTGAAATTCATGAGGCGCTAACGATTTCAAATCTTAAGTCAGGTCCAGTTCATATTAATAGTCCTTTTGATGAGCCTTTATATGATACAGTTGATGAATTGTCAATAAATCCTAAGCTTTTTAAACTTCATAACAGAATTGAAAAAATAGATGATTTTGAAATTGAAAGTTTGCTAGATGTTTGGCATAATGCCAAACGTAAAATGATTTTGGTTGGTGTATTACAACCAAATTCTATTGAAGAGAAGTGGTTACAAAATATAGCAGATGATGATAGTATTTTAGTTTTTACTGAAACGACATCAAATTTGCATCATCCCGATTTTTTACCAGGAATAGATAAAATTATAGCACCTTTAGATGACGAGGATTTCAAGAGACTCAGACCAGATGTTCTCTTAACGTTTGGTGGGTTAGTGGTTTCTAAAAAGATAAAAGTTTACTTAAGAACTCATAAACCTTTGCATCATTGGCATATCGATTTGTTTAGAGCTAATGATACGTTTTTCTGTTTAGATAAGCATATTAAATTGTCACCAAATACCTTTTTTAGTGAATTCTTACCAAAAGTCACCCACCACACAAAAAGCGATTATAAAGCACATTGGTTGGTAACGCGGCAAAAACGTCGAAAAATGCACGACGCGTATTTAAAAACGATTCCGTTTTCAGATTTCAGTGTATTCAATAGTCTTTTAAAAAGTTTACCAAAACAAAGTCAGTTACAAATTGGTAATAGCTCCGCGATTCGTTACTCACAACTATTTCAGCTACGAAAAGATATCGATGTGTTCTGTAACAGAGGCACAAGTGGCATAGACGGTAGCACAAGTACAGCAATTGGTGCTGCAACCGTAGTTAAAAAGAGAATCACGTTTATTACAGGTGACTTAAGCTTTTTCTATGATAGTAATGCACTTTGGAATAATTATATGCCTACAAACTTTAGAATTATAGTTGTAAATAATGAAGGAGGTGGCATTTTTAGAATCTTACCAGGGCACAAAAACACTGCTAATTTTGACACCTATTTTGAAACGAAACATCATTTAACAGCAAAGCAATTGTGCGATATGCACGGATTTGAATATCACAAAGCTTCAGATGAAATAAGTTTAGGAGAAGAATTGCAATCTTTCTATGAGACTTCTAAGAAACCAAAGTTATTAGAGGTATTTACCCCTTCACGACTTAATGACGATATATTGTTCGATTATTTTAAATTTATTAAGTAAGCAATGCCTTAAGTGACTTGATGGATTTTTAGGTGTCTTAAAAATACTTACCTTTAGTGAGACTAATCTATTAATCTAAAATAAGTAGTAAAATGAGTAAAAGAGACGATTTAATCGCAAAATATGCGGCAGATTTAAAAGACAAATGTGATGTTAGCGCAGATATGGATTTATTGACTAAAGTAACTGTAGGTTTAGGGCCTTCAATTTACAATGCCGATTCATCGACCGTTTCTGGTTCTGACGAAAATGAATTAGCTACTGTAAAAAATAATTATTTAATCAAGAAATTGGGATTAAAAGATAGTGCTAATTTGGATAAAGCTATTGCTTCTGTCATGGATGCCTATGGACAATCTAATAGAAATAAGTATAGAGCTGTAGTCTATTATTTATTGTGTAAGCATTTCAAAAAAGAGTCCGTTTACTAGTAGATACTATTTTTAAAACATATTGAAGCACTCTAATTAATTAATGAGAGTGCTTTCCTTTTGTGCTGAACTTGTTTCAATATCTCATAAAAATATCAATACCTTTGCAACATGATACATTTAGGCGAATACAATACACTCGAAATTTTAAGAGACACTGAACCAGGATTATTTTTAGGAGATGGAGATGTAGGAGAAGTCTTATTACCTAATCGCTATGTGCCAAAAGTATTTGAAATAGGCGAGAAAATCGAAGTATTTGTTTATTTAGATAATGAAGAACGACCAGTTGCAACAACAGATCAGCCTTATATAAAGAAAGGCGAATTTGCGTTATTACGTTGTAACCAAGTCACCAATTTTGGTGCGTTTTTAGATTGGGGATTAGTAAAAGAATTGTTTTGTCCTTTTAGAGAACAAGCGTTTAAAATGAAATCTGGAGGCTGGTATTTGGTGTATTGCTATTTAGATGATGAAAGTGAGCGGCTAGTAGCGTCTAGTAAAACTAATAGTTTTCTAGATAATAAGGAGTTAACGGTTGCCCAATTTGATGAAGTTGATTTAATTGTATCTCATCCTTCTGAATTAGGAATGAATGTTATTGTGAATAAAACACACTCAGGTTTAATCTTTAGAGATGATATTTTTAAGGACTTAAGCGTAGGAGATCGATTAAAAGGTACGGTTAAAAAAGTGCGTCAAGATAATAAGCTAGATATTTCATTAAACCAGATAGGGTACAGAAATATAGAACCTAACGCAGAGCACATTTTAAATGAATTGCATGATAATAGTGGTTTCTTACCATTAAACGACAAATCCAATCCAGAGCAAATAAAGGACTTACTTCAAATGAGCAAAAAGAGCTTTAAAAAAGCGATTGGTTCTTTATACAAAGAGCGTCAGATAGAAATAAAAGAAGATGGAATTCATCTTAAATAAGACTAACTGTTAGTAGAAAGTGTTTTTTCGACCCATTCGGTTGCAAGTTCAAGATTTTTGAATACTTCTCTATTAAAATTGAAGAAGTGATTCTCTACTTCAAAAACGCGTCGTGTCATCGCAGTATAGGCGACTATAGCATAGACTTCCAAATTTGGGAAATACGCATTAAATTTTGTGGCATCCATAAGATCTATAGAGTAGGAGTTTAAACGATTCGCAATGAAACCAAAAGGTCTATCATTAAATTGTTTTTTGATAATTTCAGAGACGTCACTGAAATTATCAAAGTTAATGTCAACACCTTCTTTAAATTCGGCGACTACATAATTATCAAAAAGATATAAACGCCCTAAAGTTACATTATGGCTTGTATGGTCTTTTTTCATAGGGTTGGGGCTATTTTCATCCATATTATTATGGGGATGCAAATTTATTATGCTTACGTAGTAAAATCTAATTAAAAATTACACTTAAAGCATTATTATTAATTCCTTATTTTTGTTTTCTAAAGATTGAAAAGAATGAATCATATAGATTGGAAAATTGTCAAATCTTATGAAGATATTACTTACTCTAAGAGTAATGGAGTTGCTCGAATAGCGTTTAATCGTCCGGATGTACGAAATGCCTTTCGGCCAAAAACAACTTCTGAACTCTATGATGCACTCTATGATGCAAATGAAGATGTAAATATTGGTGTTGTACTATTAAGTGCTGAAGGGCCTTCATCTAAAGATGGAATTTGGAGTTTCTGTTCTGGCGGAGATCAAAAGGCTAGAGGTCGCCAAGGTTACGTTGGTGAAGATGGTTATCACCGCTTAAATATATTAGAAGTACAACGCTTGATTCGTTTTATGCCAAAAGCAGTGATTGCTGTCGTACCTGGTTGGGCCGTTGGTGGAGGGCATAGTTTACATGTCGTGTGTGATTTAACGATAGCGAGTAAAGAGCATGCCATATTCAAACAAACGGATGCTGATGTCACAAGTTTCGATGGGGGTTATGGATCAGCCTATTTAGCGAAAATGGTCGGTCAGAAAAGAGCTAGAGAAATATTCTTTTTAGGACGTAATTATTCTGCTCAAGAAGCTTTTGACATGGGAATGGTAAATGCCGTCATTCCTCATAATGAATTAGAAGCTACTGCCTACCAATGGGCACAAGAAATATTGGCTAAATCACCGACATCAATAAAAATGCTAAAATTCGCCATGAACCTTACAGATGACGGTATGGTTGGTCAGCAAGTTTTTGCAGGTGAAGCCACACGATTAGCATATATGACAGACGAAGCAAAAGAAGGTAGAGATGCCTTTTTAGAAAAGAGGAAACCTAACTTTCCGAAGAAATGGATACCTTAATCTAAACTACTTTGCATGAAAAAAATTAAACCATGGCTATCTGCCATGCGCTTAAGAACCTTACCACTTTCTGTTTCTGGAATAATTTTAGGAACATGTTTTGCCTACTATAATGGACATTTTAGTTGGTTGGTTTTGGTTTTGGCTATTCTAACCACTATGAGCTTACAGGTTTTATCTAATCTTGCTAATGACTATGGTGATGGTGTTAGAGGAACAGATAATGACGAACGTGTTGGTCCCAAACGTGCTATACAAAGTGGTGAAATTACACCAGAGGAGATGCTCGATGCCATAAAGTTTAATATTATAGTCGTTATCATTCTCGCTTTATCTCTTATATGGTTAGCGTTTGGTTCAGCTAATTTTCTGTTTATATTTCTCTTTGTTTTTCTCGCTGCTTTATCGGTGTATGCCGCATTAAATTATACGATGGGAGATTCACCTTATGGCTATCGCGCTTTAGGAGACGTTTTTGTGTTTGTGTTTTTTGGATTAATAAGTACTATTGGGAGTTATTTACTTTATATGCATGTGCTAGATCATATTGTTATTCTTCCGGCAATTGCTTTAGGCTTATTAAGTGTTGGCGTTTTAAATCTTAACAATATGCGAGATATTAACTCGGATACGAATGCAGGTAAAATAACAATGGCCGTAAAATTAGGATTAGATCGTACTAAAAAATACCACTACTTTTTAATTATTGGAGCTATGAGTATTACGGTAATATTTTCGATTTTGTATTACGTAGAGCCTTATAATTTCATGTATCTCCTGGCTTTTATTCCATTGATAATTCACGTAAAAAAGATAAAAGTAGCTGTGCAACCTAATGACTTTGATAGCCAGTTGAAAATTTTGGCTTTATCTACATTTCTTTTTGCCTTGCTGTTAGGTGTTGGTTATATTTTGTATTAAACTTATCTTAACTTTTTATTTTTTAGGAAATAGAAAAAGTTAAGATAAGTTCATTAATTTTAGGGACAGTTTTATTTTTTAAAATCAGATAACACATGCAAATTACATTCTACGGACATGCCTGCTTAGGTATTCAAATTAAAGATATTCATATTCTCGTTGATCCCTTTATAACAGGAAACGACAAAGCATCAGCTATTGATTTAGATAGCTTAAAGGTAGATTATATCTTAGTAACACACGCACATCAAGATCATACTTTAGATGTTGAAGCTATTGCAAAGCGCACAGGTGCTGTCATTGTTTCTAACTACGAAATTGTATTACATTATCAAGGTTTAGGTTTTGAGGGCCATCCTATGAATCATGGAGGTTCTTGGGATTTCGAATTTGGAAGTCTTAAGTATGTCAATGCTATTCACACCTCTTCGTTTCCTGATGGAAAATATGGTGGCCAACCCGGTGGATTTATCATTGAAGGCGAGCATAAAAATATTTACATCGCTGGTGATACAGCATTAACAATGGATATGAAACTCATACCAATGCAAACCAAACTTGATTTAGCCATTTTACCAATAGGAGATAATTTTACCATGGGAATCAACGATGCTATTTTAGCAAGTGACTTTGTAGAATGTGATAAAATATTGGGCTATCATTTTGATACGTTTGGGTATATTGAAATCGATCACGAAGTAGCCAAACGTAAATTCTTTGATAAGGATAAGGATTTGATGTTATTGGAGATTGGTGAGAGTGTAATACTTTAAATAGTTGATGTATTCACTTACGCTTCCATTGCCATCATGTTTCCAACCAGGTGGTTTAAATAAATAAAGAATTCTATTTTTTAAAGACTTTTGGGCTGTAAAAGTATCTTTAAGTAGTAGCCACTAGTCTATAAATGCAATCTTAATTTGATTATAAGTTTTGATGTTAGCCACCAAACCATTTTTTGCTTTTTCCTCTTCCAATTGAAGTAGAAAGGTTCCAAATAGTCGATCCCAAATAATTAAAATTCCAGCATGATTTCGATCTAGGTAAATTGGATTACTTCCATGATGCACGCGATGATGAGACGGCGCATTAAAAACAGTCTCAAACCATGAAGGCCTTTATGTATCGCTTCGGTATGAATCTAGAATTGACAAAATAAACGAATAGACATTTGTAATAATATCATAGCTTGATGAAAGCCGAATAGTGGTAGCCACAACCAAAAGACGACCAAGCACGGGAATAGTAAAGAATCTAAAATTATCAGATACCCAAAAGAATATTAATACAACAAGAGCTTTACTAGCGAATCTTAGTATCACATTGCCTAAACCCATAGCAATAGATTAAAATGCATCTTTTACTTCATAAGTTTTTATGTGCTGTTTTGCAGTGAGATATATCCAAAAGCATTCCCAAGACATAAAAGGGAATGGCATAAGGAATGATATTTGAAAAATCTGACATTATTTTTTCGTGAAAATCACCTTTTTTATTGATTTTCAACAATTGAGAAATACGTTAATTAATAGTTAAAAAAATGTACGAATTTTACACATGAAAGTAATACTATTATATTTGCAATCAAATTAATTATATATGAAACTCAAACTTTCAATTTTAATCGTGTTTTGTTCGCTAAATAGTGTAATGGCACAAGTAGATGAATCTCAAACGGGAGCATGGTACATGTATTTTTACAATCATCAATTTAAAGACAGTCAATGGGGAATTCAAGGTGATTTTCAATATAGAGATTGGCAAGGCATTGGTGATATGGAACAGTTAATGTTACGTTCTGGCTTAACGTTTACACCAAAAGATTCTGGAGTTATGTTTACGCTTGGTTATGCGAATATAACAACGGGTCAATTTGGTGAAGGTGATGATACCTTTAGCGAAAATCGTATCTATCAAGAGGCTTTAATTCCACAAAAACTCGGAAGCAGGTTTTATCTAACGCATCGCTTTAGATATGAGCAGCGTTTTGTAGAAAACCAAGATTTTAGGACCCGCTACCGTTATAATTTATTTTTAAATGTGCCTTTAAATAAAAAGGAGTTAAGTCCAAAAGCCATTTATGCCGCATTTTATAATGAGCTTTTTATAAACGGTGAAACAGACATAGGCGATAATAGAACTGTGGAGTTGTTTGATAGAAATAGAACCTATTTAGGTATGGGTTATGTTTTAAGTCCCACCATTAGGTTTCAATTGGGCTGGATGAATCAAAAGACAGATAATTGGGGAAAAGGACAATGGCAAATAAGTATGCATCACAATTTTTAACACTAAAACAAAAAGTAATGATAAAGAAATTAAGTATTGCAGTTCTCGCTTTAGGGATCATGTCTTGTGAAGAGACAAAAAAGGAAGAAGTTTTAATTATGGATTATGTGAAAACAGAAGTTGTTCAAACACCTATAAAAAGTATTCTTACAGCAGAGGAACAAGCCAGTATGACTCCAGATGAAATCATAGGACGACTCAAAAAAGGCAATGAAAATTTTGTAAGTAACAATCTCACACAGCGTGATCACTCTGAGCAAAGACGTTTGGCAATGATTGGTCAATATCCTAAGGCAATTGTACTGTCTTGTGTAGATAGTAGAGTGCCTGTAGAAGATGTATTTGATTTAGGTATAGGCGATATTTTCGTAGCGCGTGTAGCAGGAAATATAGAAAATAAAGATATTGTAGGTTCTATGGAATTTGCTACGGCTGTGGCAGGTTCTAAAGTAGTAATTGTAATGGGACATACAGCTTGTGGAGCAGTAAAACATGCGATCGACAACACAGATGCTGCATCAATGGATATGAATGCACTACAAGATTTACTAAACGAGATTAAGCCATCTATTCAAATGACAGAAAAGAATGGAGACGTGTCCTCAAAGAATGAGGCGTTTACAAATAGCGTTATTTCAAATAATGCTATGAAAACCGTAGAAGATATTAGAAAGACATCACCTAAAATGACTGCCTTAGAAAACGAAGGTAAAATTAAAATTGTAGCTGCAGTTTATGATATGGCTACAGGTAAAGTAAAGTTTATGTAGTGAAGTAACATAAATTTTGATTGATTAGTTAGTTAGTAGACGTTGGTATCATTTTTATGATACCAACGTCGTTTTTAGACATATAAGAACTCGCAATTATTCCGTATTTTTGCAAATCCGATATGATAGCAAATTACCATAAATATAACTTAGAATTTAAGCGACCAAGTGGCACCTCAAGAGGGGTAATGACTACAAAAGAAACTTGGTTTATTTTGCTTGAACAAGAAGGAGGAACTGGAATAGGAGAGTGCGGTATTTTAAGAGGTTTATCTATTGATGATCGACCAGATTATGAAAATAAGCTTAAGTGGACTTGCGAAAATATAAACCTTGGATTTGAGGTATTGGTTAGTCAGCTCATAGAATTCCCTAGCATTCAATTCGGATTAGAGACGGCCTTTAAATCTTTAAATAGTTCAGATCAATTTCAATTATTTCCATCTGCATTTACAAAGGGATTCGACAGTATTCCCATCAATGGTTTGGTATGGATGGGAAGTCCCGATTTTATGCGAACACAAATCAAAGACAAGATTAAAGCTGGATTTGATTGTATAAAACTAAAAATAGGAGCAATCGATTTTCAAACAGAAATAGAAATCCTAAAATCAATACGGAAAGAATTTTCAGTTTCAGATATAGAATTACGAGTAGATGCTAATGGCGCTTTTTCTCCAGAGGATGCCTTAGAGAAATTGAAACGTTTATCAGAGTATCAATTGCATTCCATAGAACAACCTATAAAACCTAAGCAATTTGAAGCGATGGCTCAACTGTGCGAAATAACACCTTTGCCAATTGCTTTAGATGAAGAATTAATTGGTGTCTTTGCGTTTGAAGAGAAACGACGGCTACTTCAAATTATAAAACCACAGTATATTATTTTAAAGCCAAGTTTAGTTGGTGGTTTTAGAGGAAGTCAACAATGGATTGATTTAGCAGAAGGTTTGAATATAAAATGGTGGATTACCAGTGCTTTAGAAAGTAATATAGGCCTAAATGCTATTGCGCAGTGGGCCTTCACACTTAAAAACACAATGCCTCAAGGACTAGGAACAGGAAGTCTATTTATAAATAATTTTTGGTCACCATTAATTGTGAAAAAGGGTACTTTGCACTACGATTTAAAACAAGAATGGAAATTTAATATTTAAAAAGATGAATTACATAGAACAAGCCTTCACTGTTTTACACGATGGGTGGCGTTATTTGTTAGGTATAATGGTGATATTTGCCTTTTGGCAGATTATAGGGATCATTCCTTTGATGATTTTTCTTGGTATAGAAATGGCAAATGGAGCGGGTTTAAGTGTCGTGACTGATGTTTCACAAATGTCATTATTACTAGGAAAAAACCTATTTTTATTTTTGATGTTATTTTCTTTTGCTACAGGTTTAGTTGGTCTTATTTTAACGGCAAAGACCTTGCATAAGCAGTCATTTACCCATTTAACAACGGCTAGGCCAAAAATAGACTGGAATCGTTTCTGGTTCATATTTATTATTTGGGGAGTTTTCTCAATCGGCACAACAGTCCTATCCTATTATCTAACGCCTGGAGATTACATTTTTAGCCTGAATTTAAAACCCTTCATTATTCTTTGTATTATAGTAATTCTTTTGATACCGTTACAAACGAGTTTTGAGGAATATCTTTTTCGGGGCTATTTAATGCAAGGTATTGGTGTGTTGTGCAAAAACAAGTGGCTACCTTTAGTTTTGACCTCTTTGGGTTTTGGCTTATTACATGGATTAAATCCAGAAGTAGATAAATTAGGACCCATTATGATGATTTTTTACATAGGTACAGGCCTGGTTCTTGGGATTATGACCTTAATGGATGACGGTTTAGAATTGGCACTTGGTTTTCACGCGGCTAACAATATTTTTACTGCGTTGTTGGTTACTTCTGATTGGTCAGCCCTGCAAACAGACGCTTTACTGACTTATACGGCAGATCCAGAAAAGATGGCATTTTCAGAAATTGTAGCCCCAGTGTTAATTGTTTATCCGATACTACTATTTATACTTTCAAAAAAATACGGCTGGACAAATTGGAAAGACAAATTATTTGGAAAAGTAACAGAACCACTAAAAGAAGATTATAAAATTATAGAGTAAGATGATACCAAAGTTTAATAAAGTACATAACCGTTTTAAGTTCAATGGACTTCATTTTAGTCGAGAAGATTTAAAAGAAGTGGCTTATAGTCTCATTAAAGAAGGAGAGTCTTACGAAAAAGCAATAGGAAATTTTTTAATCGACTGGCTAAATAAGGATGATTATTTATATGTAAACACTTCAGGTTCCGCAGGTCAACCGAAAAGGATTAAACTTTTAAAAAGAGCCATGGTGAATTCGGCTATTGCTACGGGTGATTTTTTTGAATTAAAACCTGGGGATACAGCTTTGCATTGTTTGCCAAGTTACTTTATTGCAGGTAAAATGATGTTTGTTCGGGCGCTAGTTTTAGGCTTAGAGATTGACTTTGTTGAGCCAAGTGCACATCCAATTTTTGATTATGACAAGACTTATGACTTCTGTGCGATGATTCCGTTGCAATTGAAGCATACAATTAATTACACGCAAAACATAAAAACTATTATTATTGGTGGCTCTAAAGTGACGAAGCCTTTATTAGAGAGAATAAAAAGTAAAACCTCTAATTTCTACGAAACTTATGGTATGACGGAAACTGTAACACACGTTGCTGTGCGTCAATTACAATCAAAAGTGGCAGTGGGTGAAGGCTGTTTTAATGCTCTAGAACATGTGAATTTTGAGCAAGATGATAGAAAATGTTTAATCATCTATGCGCCTAAATTGGTTAAAGATGCAGTGGTTACTAATGACATCGTAGACTTAAAATCCGGGACGAGTTTTAACTTATTAGGACGTTTTGATAATGTAATCAACTCAGGGGGCGTAAAATTATTTCCAGAACAAATTGAAGAGAAGTTGCAGCCTGTGATTGACGAACGGTTTATTATAGCTAGTGAAGAAGACGCTACTCTAGGTGAGAAATTGATTTTAATTATTGAGAATCCGAGAGATTCTAATGAAAGTATCGCAAAGAGAATTAAATACCTAAAAGGCTTAACCAAATTCGAAGTTCCTAAAGAAATTTATACCATCGATAAATTTAAAGAAACTGTAAATGGGAAAATTCAACGTAAAGAAACCATAAAAGCAGTTCTTGTCTAGTGACTTTATAATTTTAAATATCAGAAATATTCAGATTATGAGCAACGTAGAAAATAAGAATAACAGCAAGCCATTATACAGGTAAACCGGTTTTTGTATTGGACTTGCTGTAGGCATTATAATTTATAAAGTAGTAACGAATTTTTTTTTAAAGGCTTTTGCCCTATAAAAGTACCATTATTTATTAGCCACCATTCTATATATACTATTGAGACCATCTAAATATCAGCAAGCCATATGCTTATAAAGTAATAGCCTTATTAGGAAATGGTTAAGTCTTATAATAATATAGACTTAGATTAATAGCAAACAAAAAACCCAATGCAAACGCATTGGGTTTTTTAGATCTAAAATCAAACAGAACTAGTTTTCTGCAGATAAGTTTTTCATTTCTTCTTCAACCATTTCATAGAATTGATCGATTTTTGGTAACACAACGATACGTGTACGTCTGTTCTTAGCTCTGTTTTCAGCAGTATCATTTTCTACTAATGGAACATAAGAACTACGACCAGCAGCAATTAACTGTTGTGGATTAACATTTAAGCTTTCTAAAACTCTTACAACAGAAGTTGCACGCTTTACACTTAAATCCCAGTTGTCTACTAATGGTGGCTTACTATAAGACCTATCGTCCGTATGAGACTCTACCATAGCTTCAAAATCTGGTTTGCTATTAATTACTTTAGCAACTTTACCTAATATTTCATTAGCTCTTTCAGTAACGACGTAACTCCCGCTTTTAAACAACAATTTATCAGCGATAGAAATAAATACAACCCCTTTTTCAACATTTATTTCAATATCTGGATCGTTCATACCTACATCCTTCTTAAGGCTTGTGACAATTGCTAATGTAACACTGTCTTTACGCGTTAATGCATCTTGTAAGCGCGTTATTTTTAGGTTACTCTCTTTGAGACTCTCTAAAGAAGCTTCTATGTTTTTTGCCCCTTGACTAGTAAGTTCTGTCATGTCTTGAGAGTTTTTTATCAAGGCTTCATTACTTCTTCGCATATCAGCTAATTGTTCCTTCATCGTTTCTACTCGAGCATTAGCCGCTGCAATGTCAGAGAGACAGCTATTTAGTTTCACTGTTGCAGAATTCAACAAATCTTGAGTTTCTTTTTGTTCTGCTTCAAGTGCTAGATAATCTTTCTTCGACACGCAAGATGCTAACAAAAGCATTGAGCAAACACCTAATAATATTAATTTTTTCATAATTTGGATTCTAGTTTTGATTGTTAAATTTAACATAGCAAAATTATACAAAAGAACAGAGGCTAATACACTGATTAACAAAAATTTTAACACTTTTATGAACAAAATATAATACCGTGAAATTTTAATAAAAGTCAAGGTTTGTTAATTACAAAACTATAATTTGTTTTTTGGGTATTCTAGTCCACTGAAGCCAATGCGAATGCTGTTAATATTTTGTTTGCTTTTTTATGAAATAAGACCAAACAATCGAGTTGGTTTCGTAATAATTTGGACGTTTTGTTAGTAGTTTTCGTTGTTTTAAAATTGAACCTAAATTCATGTAAAATGCACCATGAGCTTTAATAACGGCAAAGAAGTATTGTGGTTTTAGTTGAAACAAAAACCGCATAGCCGCAACACCATCTAATGTCAATCGAATAAGCGTTCTTAAAAACACATGTTTATCTGTGTTTTTTGCGAGCGTAAATAAACTATTTCTGAAATTAAGATAAGTTTTCTTAGGATTTGTATTTTTCAATGTCGCTCCTCCAACATGATAAACTTTAGAAACGCCAACATATTTTACTTTATGATTTGTATTGAAAGCGCGCCAGCACAAATCAATTTCTTCCATGTGCGCAAAGTAAGACTCATCAAAACCATTCAAAGCTTTAAAAACTGAATTTCTAATAAAAAAACAGGCACCTGAAGCCCAAAAAATGGCTTTGGTATCATTGTATTGCCCTTTGTCTTCTTCAATTGAATCAAAAATACGTCCACGACAATACGGATACCCATATTTATCTATTAAACCTCCAGCCGCGCCAGCATACTCAAAATGAGATTTGTTTTTGTAATCTAGAATTTTTGGTTGAATAATGGCCGTTTCCATATTGGCATTAAATTCATCTATAATAGGGTGTAGCCAATGCTCAGTAACTTCGATATCACTGTTAACTAAGCAGAGCAACAATTCTTTAACTTGTTTCAGTGCATCATTGTAGCCTTTGGCATAGCCACCATTTTCTGTATTCTGTATTAATTTCACACTTGGAAAATGCTCAGAAACAAAAGCTACAGAATCATCAGTTGAGGCATTATCGGCAACATAGATTTGAGCATTATTAGAATACTTTACAACTGAAGTTAGAAACTGTTCTAGAAGTACTTTTCCGTTCCAGTTTAAAATAACAACCGCTAAATCTTTGGTTTCTAGCATTTATCTTGTGTATAATTCGGAATGTCCTTTAAAAATGAATAACGTTCTGCTTTAATATCCATTTGGCAATAATAATGATTTAAACCATTAGTTACCATAAGGTAAGACGCATTTAGAACCAAATTGTAACGTGCTATTTGGTCGAAAGTAGTTTGATCTATTAGAATTTTATGTGATTTACATTCTACAATCAAATGAATACTACCGTTGGGATTAAAAATCACAATATCGTAACGTTTTTTTAACCCATTTATAGTGAGTTCTTTTTCAACATTAATCAATGATTTAGGGAATTTCTTCTCGTTAATTAAGTAATGTACACAGTGTTGTCGCACCCATTCTTCTGGTTGAAGAATGATGAATTTTTTCCGAATCACATCAAAAATAGAAACTTTATTTTCTGTACTTTTGAAACGGTATTCAAACTTTGGAAAGTTGAGTTCTTGCACTAGTGTTAAAACAGTAATTTATTCAAAGTTAAAGCAGAATACCGCAAATCACAATCTTTATCTCGAAACTTCGGGACCAAAATCCAAAATTAGGCTTTTAGCTTAAGATAAACCCATTGGAATTTGGAATTTGGAATTGAGTTTATGAAATTTTAATAGTTTTGGAAGACGTAAAACAATTAGTAACAGCCATAAAAAAAGGCGATCTAAAACCTATCTATTTTTTAATGGGCGAGGAGGCCTATTATATTGATAAGATTTCAGATTTTATTGAACATAATGTATTGGACGAAGCCGAAAAAGGTTTTAATCAAATGGTATTGTATGGTCGCGATGTGTCTATAGACGATATTGTGAGCAATGCGAAGCGCTATCCTATGATGGCTGAGCGCCAAGTCGTGATTGTGAAGGAGGCTCAGGATCTAAGCAGAACAATTGAAAAGTTAGCACAGTATGCTGAAAATCCGCAACCCTCTACGGTTTTGGTCTTAAATTATAAATATAAAAAATTAGATAAGCGTAAAGCTTTATATAAAACAATCAATAAGCATGGAGGCGTGGTTTTTGAAAGTAAAAAACTCTATGAAAATCAGGTGCCAGACTGGATAAGACGTGTGTTAAAAGGTCAAGGTTATGATATTTCACCTAAGGCAGCTCAAATGCTGGTTGAGTTTTTAGGCACAGATTTAAGTAAAGTTAATAACGAGCTTAATAAACTAAAAATTGTTCTACCTAAGGGGACGCAAATTACACCAGAGCATATTGAAGAGAACATTGGCATCAGTAAAGACTATAATAATTTCGAATTACGAAAAGCTGTCGGTGAACGTAATGTGGTGAAAGCGCACAAAATTGCGAAGTATTTTGCGGACAATCCTAAGGATAACCCAATGGTGGTTACGGTGTCGTTATTGTTTAGTTTCTTTTCGCAATTATTACATCTTCATGGTATGTCAGATAAAAATCCACGTAGCGTAGCCTCTGCTCTAAAAGTGAATCCATATTTTGTTAATGAATACCTAACTGCGGCTCGAAATTATCCAATGAAAAAGGTGAGTTCAGTGATTGGTTTGCTAAGAGAATTTGATGTAAAGAGTAAAGGTGTTGGTGCTAATGCTATACCTCAAAGCGATCTACTTAAAGAGTTATTGGTTAGGCTATTGGGGTAGTTGTTAGTTTGAGGCTTGAGACTCTAAAAGTTTCGGGGGTCACTAATTTTTACAAATGCTAACCGTAAATGGTATTTTATACCAATTGATTCCATGAGCTATTTAATTATTAAACGTTTCATGTGCCATTTCCTTTTTATTTAATCAAAAGCTGATCAATATAGTTTATCATATCAATCAAACTCGTACGGTCAAGTTGTTTAATAAAATTTTCATTCTCTTTTTTATAGGTATCAAACATTTTCGAACTTTAGTTTTTTGAATGTATAATATTTGCAATTTTATCTCAAAGTTTTATAAAAACAGCGTTTGGTATGGCATGCATTTCCTTGTGATACTTATTGTTTGCTCTTTCACTTCTGTTTATACCTTTTTCATTAGTTAAAGCATAGGCCGTTCAACAATAGTTTTATTAGTGTTTTGTAAAACATCATTGTAAGTTTCTCTTGCATCCTCTATAATATCGTTAACCCAACAACCACAACACACAGGTTCTCTTTCTTGTTCGTCTATTAAATAAATTGTTCAGCAACATTGTAAACCATATTTAGGTGATACGAATAATCTTTTTCACCATATTTATGATTAACTTTTAAGTGTCTATTAGTGGCGTATTCTCTTGCTCTTTGTAGTATATCGAGATTTTGTAATTACCTCATGCATAATTCGATTCAGAGTTCTAAAATTCATCCTTTTTATGAGCTAAATGCTTAGGCTTTATTTAATGTAGAGCAGATATGGGAGTGTTTCGAATGATAAGGTAAGATTTTATGATATTTGAGACATAAAATCACTTCAACAAAAACGACTTCAATTCTTCATAAGAAATAACGGCGATGGCAACTTTTTCTTTATCCATAACAGCTTCGATTTGAGGAGGAAGAGGTATTTTTTTTTCGATAACATCTTCTACAACATCTAAGAATTTAGTGGGATGAGCAGTTTCTAAAAATACGACATGAGCATGGTTGTTTTTTAAATAGGCTTTTGCACCTAAATAGCCAACTGCACCATGCGGATCTGCGACATAATTGTAATCTTTAAACAATTCTAAAATCGCAGTTTTAGTTTCATTGTCTGTATAACTGTAAGAGGATAAATTCGCTTTTAGAGCTTCAAAATTATTGTTGTGTAATTCTTGGATACGGATAAAATTACTTGGATTACCAACATCCATAGCATTACTGATGGTTTGCACAGATCGTTTTGGCTCGTAAGATTGTGTTGTCATATAATTGACAACCGTATCATTAGCATTATTGGCTGCAATAAATTGTTTTACTGGCAAGCCTAATTTTTGTGCGACCATACCAGCACAAATGTTTCCAAAGTTGCCACTAGGAATTGAGAATGCAATGTCCTTGTGTTTCGATTTTAATTGTTTGTAAGCAAATAAGTAGTAAAAGAGTTGTGGTAGCCAACGCGCAATATTTATAGAATTTGCAGAGGTGAGTTGCATTTTGCTTGTTAATTCCTCGTCCATAAAAGCACGCTTCACCATGTCTTGGCAATCATCAAAAACACCATCCACTTCTAAGGCAGTAATGTTTTGTCCTAATGTAGTCAATTGTTTTTCTTGAATATCACTCACTTTACCACTTGGATACAATATCACAACATTGACACCTTTTACACCTAAAAAACCATTTGCCACAGCACCTCCTGTATCTCCAGAGGTAGCTACTAAAACCGTAACTTCATTGGTGTTTGTTTTATTGAAATAGCCTAGGCATCGCGCCATAAAACGTGCCCCGACATCTTTAAATGCCATAGTTGGCCCGTGGAACAATTCGAGTGTAGAAATATTTTCATTGATTTCCACAATAGGAAAATCGAAGTTCAGTGATTCTTCAACTATAGTCTTTAAAACAGTTTCCGGAATTTCTGGTACTATGAATTGTTTAATTGCTTCAAAAGCAATTTCTGCATTCGACTTAGCTTCAATTGTTTCAAAAAATGATACATCTAAAGGCGTTATAGATTCAGGGAAATACAAGCCTTTATCTGGCGCAAGTCCTCTGATAACAGCATCTGCAAAGGTTGTGTTTGGTGCTTTTCTATTTAATGAGTAATAGTTCATAGTAAATTGACCGAAGACGGAAGACAGATGTCTGAAATCCTACGGTAGTTTTTAGTTAATATGTCTTTTGAATGCGGCCTTTTTATTCATTAAATGAAAAGCCGTATCGTATAATTCTTTAAATTTTTCTTCAGCTATGTAATTTCGTCGTTTTGCTTTGAATAAACAGGTTACAACCTTAGCTAAAGAACGAATCGAATAACCAATAAATTTGCGTTGCTCAGGATTAGATTGACCAATTGAACCCTCAGAAATATGTAACGCAACAGAATCGACGGCTCTCATTATTTGTGATGTTAAATTAAACTTTTCCTTTTCAGGAAAACTTCGAGATACTTCATTTATTACTTCGCCACAATCCATGGCATCTTGCCAAATAATTAGTTTTTCAAATTTGAATTTAGTCATTGTATTTCATTTTACTTCCGTCTTCCGTCAATATTCAAATCACCCGAATCCCTTCAATATTTATTTTAGAAATATAAGTTTCAAATTCAATGTCTGATTTAGAATACACACGCTGCATTGCTTTTTCTACGGCCTCTGCAATTGCTTCTCCTTTGCTCAAAGTGAAAATTGAAGGACCAGAACCAGAAATAGCACAACCTAATGCACCGGCTTCTAAAACAGCACTTTTTACGTCATCAAAATGTGGAATGAGTTGTTTGCGATACGGTTCAATCACGACATCATTTAAAGCGTCTTTTATTAAATCATAATCTGAAGTATGCAATGCATGTACTAAACTTCCAACATTAGCCCATTGTGTTATTGCGTTTTGCAACGGAATGTCTTTAGGTAGAATCGCTCTAGATTCTGAGGTCTTGATTTCAATCTGCGGATGAATTAATGTCGCATATAAATCAGGCGGCGTAGGGAGCTCTAAAATTTTTAAAGGATAGGCACTTTTCACTAGGGTAAAACCACCAAAAATCGCAGGCGCCAAATTATCAGCATGTTCACATTGACTAGCTAAGGCTTCACCTTTCATGGCGTAAAACGTTAGTTTGGTTTTATCTAAGGGCCTGCCTAGTAATTCATTCATTCCAAAGACACTACCAGCAGCACTTGCAGAACTGCTACCAATTCCACTACCTGGCTTAATGTTTTTGTAAATTTCTATCTCGAAACCGCAATCAGGTTTTAAGGCATTATACATTGCTAAAGCAGAAACCCCAGCTACATTTTTTTCAGCCTCATACGGTAAATCGTAACCTTCAATTCGAATGATTCTAATCCCTTTCTCTTCCGTTTTTCTAATCACCATTTCATCACCAATGGTATCTAAACAAAAGCCGAGCACGTCGAATCCGCAAGCGACATTGGCTACGGTTGCTGGTGAGAATATTTTGATTTCGTTTGTCATTTTAAATTGTTGTCGAAATTTCGTCAATTCGAGCGAATTTCATGCTTTTCAAAGACAGAAAATTTTTATCGAGAAAAAGAAATTTTATTTAAAAGTAGTTCTCGATACATTTTTCTGTCGAAAATCACTCGAACCGACTCAGGTACTATCCATTTGCGATTCTAATGATATCAGCAAATAACCCAGAAGCTGTGACATCTGCGCCAGCACCAGCACCTTTAATAATCATCGGTTGCTCAGGATAACGTTGTGTGTAAAACATTACAATATTGTCTTTTCCCTTTAGATTATAGAAGGGATGGCCTTCAGGAATTTCTTGGAGTCCAACGCTGGCTTTTCCGTTATTAAACTCAGCAACAAATTTTAATTGACACTTCTTTTCTTGAGCCGACTTGAATAAACTTTGATAATACCCTTCATCTTCAGAAAGCGTCCTATAGAAATCATCGACAGAATCAGCGTTCATTGCTTTATCCGTTAAGAAATTATCAGTTTCCAAATCCGATAATTCGATTTGATACCCACTTTCTCTTGCCAAAATTAAGATTTTACGAGCCACATCAATACCACTTAAATCTATTCTTGGGTCTGGTTCCGTATAGCCTTCTTCTTGTGCTTGTTTTACGACATCGTAAAATGTGGTCTCTGCGTTAAAGTTATTGAATATAAAGTTGAGACTGCCAGACAAAACTGCTCGAATCGTATTCACCTTATCACCAGACGTAATCAAGTGACCTAAGGTGTCAATAACAGGTAAGCCTGCGCCAACATTAGTTTCAAATAAGAATGCGGCATTGTATTGCCGTGATAATTGTTTGAGTTCATTGTAATATGTTATATTACCCGAGCAGGCAATTTTATTGCAAGCAACCACAGAAATACTCTGTTTAAGATAGTTTCCATAACTACTAGCGACAGCATCATTTGCCGTTATATCTATAAAAACAGAGTTTCTTAGATTTAAATGTTTTGCATGTTCAAAGAAGCCATTTAAACTGGCTTTTTCTCCAGTGTCAAGTTGTTGTTTCCAATCTTTTAAATTAATCCCCTCATCATTCACCACCATTTTACGAGAGTTTGACAATCCAGCAACGCGCAAGTTTATTTTAAAGTTTTCTTTTACGTAAGCTTTCTGTTGTTTAATTTGCTCAATAAGACGTTCTCCAACATTACCAACGCCAGTAATGAATAAGTTGATTTGTTTGGTTTTGATTTCGAAGAATTGTTCGTGTAAACTGTTTAATGCTTTCTTAACATCATTTTTATGGATAACCGCGGAAATATTACGTTCTGAAGCCCCTTGTGCGATGGCTCTAATATTGACATTATTCTTTCCAAGTGTGCTAAACATTTTACCGCTTATACCTTGGTGACTTTTCATCTTGTCACCAACGACTGCGATTATAGATAAATCAATTTCTATAACAATAGGATCGATTTTTTGAAGCGTAATTTCATACTCAAAGACGGCATCAATAGTCTCTTTGGCGTGTTGTGCATCACTAGCTGAAATCCCAAAACAAATAGAATGTTCTGATGAGGATTGCGTAATTAAAATAATATTAATTTTTTCTTGTGCCAAAGTTTCAAATAAGCGTTTGCTAAAACCAGGTACACCAACCATGCCATTACCTTGTAATGTTAGTAGGGCAATATTGTCAATATTACTAAGCCCTTTAACGGGTGAACCATTTGGAGCTACATCGTGCGTAATTGTTGTGCCGATAGCTTCCGGTTCCATCGTGTTTTTAATGACAATGGGAATCTTCTTTTTAAGCACAGGCATAACCGTTGGTGGATACAATACCTTCGCGCCAAAGTGAGATAACTCCACAGCTTCTTGATAAGACATCTCTACAATTGGAGCCGCTTGTTTAACTAATTTTGGGTTGGAGGTAAACATACCACTAACGTCCGTCCATATTTGTAATGCATCAGCATTTATAGCTGCCGCAATAATAGCAGCGGTATAATCAGAACCACCACGACCTAGCGTTGTTATTTCTCCAGACATAGATTTTGAAACAAAACCTGGTAACAAGACAATAGATTTAGAATTTGATTTGAAAAAGGACTGAATATTAGCATTAGTGACATCGAAATTCACCAAAGCGTTATTAAAATTTAAATCTGTTACAATTAACTCTTGTGAGTTTTTTAAAGTTGCATCTAAGTTTCTAGACTTCAGTGTATGAAATATTATTGTTGATGATAATACTTCACCAAAACTTAAGAGTTTGTCTTTGGTTTTAGGGGATAATTCATTGATCAAATAAATACCGTCTAAAAGACTTTTTAGTTCATTTAGTTTTTCTGAAATCAGATCATGTAATTCTTCATGATTTTTTTTTAAATTTTTATCATTTTCAGAATCTTCAAAAAGACCTTCAATGACCTTATTGTGTCTGGACCAAATCGTATCATAGACTTGCTTATAATCAAGATCTTTAATACAGGCTAAATTGGCAGCTTCTAATAATTTGTCTGTAATGCCACCAACCGCAGAAACGACAACGGCTATTTTAGAAGTTTTGGATTGTTGTTCTAAAATTGAAATAACTTTATTTATATTTTCGGCTGAACCTACTGAGGTGCCACCAAATTTGAGAACTTTCATGTTGTTAATGATTTAAGAGAAATAAAATGTATGTACAGACAAAAAGGGACGGAGAGCATATTATAAATTACCCCAAAGGGTAATAATAATTGAAATGAAAAACATAGAAATAAACATGCCAATTGTATGTGTGATTGTATTATAGGATATGTTTATTTTCTTCGTCATTACTTGTCAAATGTATTATTTTTACAACAATAAAAAAACTAATCCTCTATTTTTAGTAATTCAATAAAAAAGGACTAGTCTTTTTATGAAAAATGAAACGTAACTCGTGTTTTACATCAGGTTTTAAATTATTCACAGAAATGTCCATAACTAATATCTCGATACCCCGATAGAATGATTCTATGTTATAGATGTCAGTAAAAAAAACGATAGAGACAAGCACATGAAACAAGCCTTTTGAAAATTTCATCATCTATAGGGATTGATTAACAGCGAACGGTGTGACCATTGAAAAACAATAAATACAACACATGAAACGAGCACGTTCAAAATTTAATCCGTTAAGGACATGATTATTTGCGAACAGCATGTGAACTATAAAAAAAAATCAGTAAAAACACATGAAACATCCATAATTAAAAGTTCGATACCCAAGGATAATGATTAAATGGATGTACCATGTGACCCATAAAAAAACAATAGATAGACACACATGAAACTATTTTCTAAAGAACAAATTTACGAAGGGGACAAATTTACTACGGACCGTCAAAACATATCGTCAACGGATTTAATGGAACGTGCCGGAATACAGATTTTTAATTGGATTCATGCCCGCATGCAAGGAGCTCAAGTGCCAATTCATGTGTTTTGTGGTATTGGCAATAATGGAGGTGATGGCTTGGTACTGGCTAGACACTTAAAAACACATGGTTATACTGTGATTACTTATGTTATTAATTGTAGTGATAGGCGCTCTAAAGATTTTTTAATTAATTATGATCGCATCAAAAATGTGACCAAGGATTGGCCAAAGATGTTGAGTTGCAGTAGTGATTTTTCTGAAATTATAATTGAAGAGAAAGATATTATTGTAGATGCTGTGTTTGGGATTGGTCTAAATCGTCCTCCAAATGAATGGGTTCAAGAATTGTTTCAAAAATTTAGAGCATCTAAAGCGTTTACTTTGGCTATAGATATTCCATCTGGTGTTTATACTGATAAAGCTGTGGAAGATGAAAACGCGGCTGTACATGCCAATTACACCTTAAGTTTTCAATCTCCAAAATTCGTATTCTTTTTACCAGAAACTGCGAAATACACGGTACAATGGGAAGCTTTAGATATAGGTATAGATCGTGACTATTTAATGCAAACCGAAACTGAAGTGGAATTGATTTCAAAGTTTGAAGTTTTACCACTATACAAACCAAGAGAAAAATTTGCACACAAAGGCGACTTTGGCCATGTATTGATTTTAGGTGGAAGCTATGGGAAAATAGGAGCAGTAAATTTAGCGAGTCGAGCGGCACTAAGTTCCGGTGCTGGTTTAGTAACGGCTTATGTGCCGAAATGCGGTTACCAGAGTTTACAAACATCTATACCTGAAGTGATGGTGATTTCTGATGATAATGAAACAACTATTACTCATATAAATTATGATATTGAGCCATCGATCATTGGTATTGGAGTAGGGCTCGGTACAGCGGATGAAACTGCAAAAACACTTGAGGTATTTTTAAAGAAAAACAAGACCCCTTTGGTTATCGATGCCGATGGTTTGAATATACTTTCGAAAAAGAAGACTTTATTAAAGGTATTACCAGAGCAAACTATTTTAACACCACACCCAAAAGAATTAGAACGTTTAATAGGGAAGTGGTCTGATGATTTTGAAAAGCTAAAAAAAGTTAAAGTTTTTTCAAAGAAGTATAATGTTATAGTACTCATTAAAGGAGCGCATTCTATTACAGTTTACAAGGATAAGTTATACGTAAACACAACGGGCAATCCTGGTATGGCAACTGCAGGAAGTGGAGATGTTTTAACAGGTATTATTTCTGGTTTAGTCGCTCAAAGTTACGAGCCTTTGGCTGCGACTATTTTTGGTGTTTACCTTCATGGAAAAGCGGCAGATATTTCTGTGGAAGATTATGGGTATCAAAGTTTAATCGCAAGTCATATAATTGAGTCTATTGGTGATGCTTATATAGATTTGTTTAAACAACCAGAACAGCCTCCCGAACAAGAGGAGGAAGAGCACAAGCAATAAAAAAAAGCCTTCGATTTGAAGGCTTTTATGTTTTATAAAAAGATAGAATTATAATCCCAACTCATTAAATAACGCAACCAATTGTGGGTCTGAAGGTCTTGGTGCATCAGCATTAATTATATTTCCGTCTGGATCAATCAAAATAAATCTTGGAATACCATTGATTTTATAGTCTTTTATAAATTTAGAAGCAAAGCCATTATCTGCCATCAATTGCATACCGCTTAATTCCTTTGTAGCAACCATTTTTTTCCAACCTTTATAGGCTGCGGCTACATCACCTTTGTAACCGCGCCCTTCGTCAACAGAAATGCTAACAAATTCAATATTCTTGCCTTCAAATTGTTTCTCAACGCTTTTGAGTGAAGGAATTTCTTTAAGGCATGGTCCACACCAAGTCGCCCAAATATCCATGTAAACATATTTACCTTTTAAGTCTGAAAGTGATGTGTTACC
>JAWUVW010000072.1:0-15876 GCA_034112185.1 Flavobacteriaceae bacterium
AAAATCTTCACCATTACTTCAAGTTTACGCTTTTCTTCATTTATTTTTTCTACAGTACCATTAAATCCATTAAACGGTCCATCGATCACTTTTATCGTCTCTCCAATAACGAAGGGAATATTTACGTTATCATCTTTTACAGACAATTCATCAACCTTACCTAGCATCCTATTAACCTCAGCCTGACGCAAGGGCACCGGCTCTCCACCTTTGGTTTCACCAAGAAAACCAATCACCCCATTAACCGATTTTATGATATGTGGTATTTCACCCCCCAAATTTGCCTGGATCATTATGTATCCGGGAAAATAAACACGCTCTTTATGAACTTTTTTTCCATTTCGAATCTGAATCACTTTCTCGGTAGGTACTAAGACCTGTTCAATAAAGTCGGCAAGATTTAGGCGCGTTATCTCAGATTCGATATACGCCTTGATCTTGTTCTCTTGCCCACTAACGGAACGAACAACATACCACTTTTTTATACTATTAGTTTCAGTCATCAATTACGACTTAATCAAATCAAAATAAAAAGTTATAACTTTACTGAATACAGAATCTATACCCCAAACAGCCAGCGCAAGGAGTACCGAAAATGCCGCCACTATAACCGTAAGGCGTTGTGCTTCACCCAATGGGGTCCAAGTCACGTGGTTTCTAAGTTCATTATAAGATTCTTTTAAATAATTTACCATTGTCTGCTGTTTTATCAAATTTTTCCGAAGCATTTACTTCAACATAACTATTTCAATTATCGCACGGGTTGAGAGACTCGAACTCACGACACCTGGTTTTGGAGACCAGTGCTCTACCAACTGAGCTAAACCCGTAAATATTAATCAAGGCATCCCGAATTATCGGGACACCTTAATTAATTATTTAACTCTATTTTGTTTAGTCTAATATTTCAGTAACCTGACCAGCACCAACTGTTCTACCTCCTTCACGGATAGCGAAACGTAAACCTACGTTCATTGCAATTGGTTGAATTAAATCTACAGTAATAGTTAAGTTATCACCTGGCATTACCATTTCAACTCCATCAGGAAGCATAATGTTTCCAGTTACATCAGTGGTACGCACGTAAAACTGTGGACGATAGTTATTATGGAATGGTGTATGACGACCACCTTCTTCTTTTTTCAGAACGTAAACCTCAGCTTTAAATTTAGAGTGTGGCGTTACAGAACCTGGCTTACAAATAACCATACCTCTAGAGATTTGAGCTTTCTCAATACCTCTTAATAAGATCCCTGCATTATCACCAGCTTCTCCTCTATCAAGGATTTGACGGAACATTTCAATACCAGTAACAGTCGATGTTAATTTCTCAGCACCCATACCGATAATCTCAACAGGATCACCTGTATTAGCAACACCAGTTTCGATACGACCTGTAGCTACAGTTCCACGACCAGTAATTGAGAATACATCTTCAATAGGCATTAAGAATGGCTTATCAACCTCACGTAAAGGCTCTTCAATCCAAGTATCAACAGCTTCCATTAATTCTAAAACCGTATCTACCCATTTTTGCTCACCGTTAAGTGCACCTAAAGCAGAACCAGGGATTACAGGACCATTATCTCCATCGTACTCATAGAATGATAATAAATCTCTAATCTCCATATCTACTAATTCAATCAATTCCTCATCATCAACCATATCCACTTTATTCATGAATACAACCATACGAGGAATACCTACCTGACGACCAAGTAAGATATGCTCACGTGTTTGTGGCATAGGACCATCCGTTGCCGCTACAACTAAGATAGCACCATCCATTTGAGCAGCACCAGTAACCATGTTCTTAACGTAATCCGCGTGACCTGGACAGTCAACGTGAGCGTAATGACGATTAGCCGTTGCGTATTCTACGTGTGAAGTATTAATTGTAATACCTCTTTCTTTTTCTTCCGGTGCATTATCAATTTGATCAAATGATCTTGCTTCAGAAAATCCTGCATCAGCTAATACTTTAGTAATAGCAGCAGTTAAAGTTGTTTTACCGTGATCTACATGTCCAATAGTACCAATGTTTAAGTGTGGTTTTGAACGATCGAAAGTTGCCTTTGCCATGTTTAAATTTATTTATTCTTATTTAATATTTGTGTTCAATTGTTAATTCTGTACTTAGATAAGAGCCAATGACGAGAATTGAACTCGTGACCTCTTCCTTACCAAGGAAACGCTCTACCCCTGAGCTACACCGGCGCAAAGTGTTTATAGTCTTAATTATTTCTAATAAGACTCCTGCCTTCGCAGGAATTTAGAGCGAGAGACCGGGTTCGAACCGGCGACATTCAGCTTGGAAGGCTGACGCTCTACCAACTGAGCTACTCTCGCATTTTATCAAAAATCCCAAATCCTAATCCTTATATCTTTTAAGACAAAATCCCAAAAGGTGTAGAATTAACATTGGAAAAATTGAAAGGTTTCAATATTTCAAATTTTCATGTTAATCTTAGATCACCTCGCTATGCGCGATAACCCTGGATTGATGACCCAATCCATACAATTTTTAAACGCCGTTTTACAAAAGCTACATTTAAAAATTTTTAATATTTATTATGGATTACTTCCCTTCGGTCAGTGATCCTGAATTGGTGACCCAATCCATATAATTTTTAAACGCAGTTTTACAAAAGCTCGCTTTTGACAACTGCTTATTAAAAATTATTTGTGGGGAGAGCAGGATTCGAACCTGCGAAGGTGAAACCAACAGATTTACAGTCTGTCCTCGTTGGCCGCTTGAGTATCTCCCCAATTTTCAATATTTCAAATTTCAAAAACTTAATTTCACTTTAAAATTAAGACTTTTAAAGAGCCGATGGAGGGACTCGAACCCACGACCTGCTGATTACAAATCAGCTGCTCTAGCCAGCTGAGCTACATCGGCTTTTTATACTTTTTTAACGTCGAAAAGTGACCATAAAAAAGTCCGCTATTTCTAACGGACTGCAAATGTAGTGTTTTATTTATTTATTCAAAACATTTTCGAAAATATTTTAATCAAGTTCTAGCTCTTAATTTTTCTTTTCTTTTTTTGATTTGTCTTTCTAACGATGCAATAGCCACATCTGCACCTTCTTCAAAGCTTTTACATTGCTTTTTCACCACGAAACTATCACCAGGTACGCTTACCTTAGCTTCAAAAATTTTATTTTCTTTACCACTTGTGTTTTCAACTTTTAAATACACATCGGATTGTATTATTTTGTCATAGAACATATCTAACTTATCCATTCGTTTCTGAATGAAGTCGATTAACGTACTATCTGCATTAAAATTTACGGATTGTGTGTTTACTTTCATGTGTTTATATTTATTTATTTTTAATAGGACACATGCTGTTCGCGCATGAAACATATGTGTATTAATTTAAATCTTAACGCAACGCTCGGGTCATGTGTTTATATTTATTTATTTTTAATAGGACACATGCTGTTCGCGCATGGAACATATGTGTATTAATTTAAATCTTAACGCAACGCTCGGGTCATGTGTTTATATTTATTTATTTTTAAATCGTCACATAGAACATTCACAAAATCATTTCGTAGTATGTCGAAATGTTTAGAAATGAATGTTTCATATACTTCCTTTTAGATTAAACATGAGTGCTATAACGCGATTAGTCTAACACCAATTGATTGCTTTTAAGCATAAAACTTAACCTAGGTTTCTGGGATGCGATTTAGCGTAGACTTTTTTTAATTCGGCTATACTATTATTTGTATAAACTTGAGTAGCTGCTAAACTGGTATGTCCTAGTAGTTCTTTTATTGCATTTAAATCCGCACCTTGATTTAATAAGTGTGTCGCAAATGAATGCCTCAATACATGTGGACTACATTTTGCTTTCGAAGATGCTTCACTAAAATACTTATTTATTATTCTGTAAACAAGTTTTTCGTAAATTTTAAGACCTTTTTTTGTTAAAAACAACATCTCCCCATGCTCTATTACTGGCAACTCTCCTCTATATTGTAGATATTTTTTTAAAGAATTGATTGAAGATTCGATTAAAGGGATGTAACGTTCCTTATTCCGCTTGCCTAATACTTTTAATTGTTTGTTGCTTATATCTAAATCTAACAACGCGATATTTACCAATTCTATACGTCTCATACCTGTAGCATAAAACAATTCTATTATTAATTGATTTCTGGCACTTTCAAAATCATTGACTTCTATAGAATTTTCCAGGACGTCCTTAAGTTCTTGTTCTGAAAATGGTAGTTGCACCTTCTTTCCTACCTTAAGAGCCTTGTGCTGTTTTAAAGGATTTACTTTTATATGTTCGATTTTTAATAAAAACTTAAAATAGGAATTTAATGCAGATACTTTTCTGTTAATCGTTCTGTTAGAAATATCACGATTCACCAATTCTACAATCCATTGTCTAATTTCTGAATAACCCACTTCGGTTATCTCTTCTGAATTGTGGTGCTTATTTAGAAACTCTTGAAATGTTTCCGCATCTCTAATGTAAGCCAAGACGGTATGTTTAGAATAGGTCTTTTCTAACACTAAATAGTCAGAAAATGCTTTAAGACTCATAATACGTTTTAAGGAATATTAACTTCATTAAATATAACTGTTTGTTACAAATAATATTGAATTTTTAACAAAAAAATCCTGCACAAAGGCAGGACTCAAAATTCTATTAATTTTACGAAACCATCAGGTTGCCGGTTTATAATCTTTATTATCAATTACCATTTTGGCTATTATTTCTTTGAGTATCTCTGAAGTACCACCACCAATTGGGCCCAAACGGCTATCTCTAGACATACGTGCTAATGGATATTCTTCCATATAACCGTAACCTCCTAAAAACTGAAGGCATTGATAAATGACATCATCTGCCATTTTAGTAGATTGTAATTTAGACATGGTTGCCTCTTTTACAACATAGTCTCCCATATCTAGTCGTTTTGCAACATAGTAGTTAAATTGTTTACAAATTTCCATTTGAGTTTCACAATCTGCATAAGTATGTCTCAGCGCCTGAAACTTATCAATAGTTCTGCCAAATGCAGTTCTTTCAGACATATATTGTTTCGCATATTCTAAGGCATATTCTGCTCTAGCATGTGCGTTAATTCCCATTATTAATCGTTCTAATGCAAAATGTTGCATGATATAAGGGAATCCTTCATTTTCTTCACCCATTAAATTTGACGCAGGAATTACGACATTATCAAATGCAATTTCTGCAGTATCTGAGGCTCTCCACCCTAATTTATCTAATTTAGTAGCAGAAATACCAGGTGTATCTCTATCCATTAAAAATATGCTAATACCTTTATTCCCTAATTCTGGATTTGTTTTTGCAGCCACTATAAGGTAATCACTATAAACTCCGTTTGTAATAAAAGTTTTTGATCCGTTAATGACATAGGTATCGCCTTTCTTTACGGCAGTACTTCGCATGCCTGCAACATCACTACCTCCAAAAGGTTCTGTTATACAAAGACAACCTATTTGGTCACCATTAATACTGTCTACTAAATACTTCTCTTTTATGGCATCATCACCTTCCTTATTAAGGTGCGTCATTGCTAAATAAGCATGTGCCCATATTGCGGCTGCAAATCCACCAGAATTGATGCGTTGTAATTCTTCAAGAAAAATAACAGTATAAAACAAATCTAAATCTAACCCACCATAGTGTTCTGGATACGCTAAACCAAAGTAACCCATATCGCCAAATTTCTTCCAAATAAAACGTTCTATATGACCTGTTTCTTCCCATTTATCAATATGAGGAACCACTTCCTTTTGCAAAAAATCTCTGAGACTTTCTCTAAATAAATTATGCTCTTCAGTGAAATATAAATTAGACATGCAATGTTTTTTTTTTATAAATGCAAATATAACTTAATTATCTCGATTTTATTGATTGGGAAATCTTCAACTTTTGTTAATTCTTCTAAAGATTTAAAGCCATCTCGCAAGGTGCGCTCCTCAATAATATTATTGGCAACTTCGTAATCTATATAAGGAATGGTCACTAATTCATCTCGCATTGCTGTATTTAAATTAAACGTGTTAATCGCTCTAGGTGTTTTAACTGCGAAATCATTTTTTATGCGTTCGATGACTTCCGGAGACAAACCATATACTTCAGACAATTGAGAGTCAGCTATAAAGCCTCCTTCAAATTTATTTCGGTATTTAATAATGCGTTCTGATAACTTTTCTCCTACTCCATAGACTTTTTGCAATTGATTTGCAGAAGCTTCATTTAAATCTATTTTTTGAGCAAACGTTTTTGGTGTCTTATTCTTTGAATACGAATTATTATATGAATTTACTTTTGGTTTTGGATTAGTCACCCAATCTGGAAACTTAAAGTATGCTGAAATTTCAGCTAATACTGAATCTGAAACCTTAGTAACTTTTTGAAAATCTTTAGCAGAATTTACCCAGCGATTACTCTCTCTGAATTTGTGAAGCCTATCAATTTCTTCATTAGTCATTCCCAATGTATACCCTTTATAGTCTGTTATATAATTTGGGTTGAAGGGATAGATTTTTGGTGTGCTCATTTCTAACTCTATAAGCCGTAATGAATCTAATTCATTTCTAAACCTATCGAGCTCATTTTGATTTACTGGAGCTTCTTTTTTGGTGAATCCAGTAAACACATATACACATTGTGCAATAACAATAATTAACAGCAATAAAAAAATCCCACTCCGTTGTTTATTAGAAAACTGGAAATGGGATTTCATATGTTAATGTTATAAATAAATTCTAAACTTTTCCAGCTTTGATAGCACTCTTATATCTTTTTAATTCTTCTTTCACTTTAGGCGCCAATAGAATTAGACCGACCATATTAGGAACCATCATCGCAAATACCATGGCATCAGAGAAACCAATTACAGACCCTAAACTCGCCGCAGCTCCTATAACTACGAAAATACAGAAAATCACTTTATAAGTATATTCTGTTTTTTTCGATCTTCCGAATAAATAAGACCACCCTTGAAAACCATAGTATGACCAGGAGATCATAGAACTAAATGCAAACAAGACTACTGCAACTGTTAATACATAAGGAAACCAAGAAATAGATGATTCAAAAGCACTAGACGTTAATAGAATAGCTTGAGCATCGTTTGCTGGCGGATTTAACGGATCTACAAATCCTGTGATAATTAATACTAAAGCCGTCATTGTGCAAACAACAACTGTATCTATAAACGGTTCTAATAATGCTACCATACCTTCACTAGCTGCATATTTAGTTTTTACAGCAGCATGCGCAATAGAAGCCGAACCAATACCAGCTTCGTTTGAAAAAGCGGCACGTCTAAATCCTTGAATCAACACACCTACAGCACCACCAGCAATTCCTTCTGGGCTAAATGCTCCGTTCCAGATTGCGGCAAATGCACTACCAATCATATCATATTTAGAAAAGATTACGAATAATGCGGCTGCTACATATATAGCGACCATAAATGGTACAATCTTATCCGTTACTTTAGCGATTTTTTTAATTCCACCAATAATTACAATACCGACTAATATTGCCATTACCAAACCAAAAGCCCAACCATAACCATGCAGAAAGGATTGCTCTCCACCTGTTATATTTTCTACTAATTGAAATGCTTGATTGACTTGAAACATATTTCCTCCACCAAAAGAACCACCGATTACAAAAATGGCGAAGAAAAATGCAAGCACTTTACCCAAGCCTCCCATGCCTTTCGATTTAAGACCTTTCGTTAAGTAGTACATTGGACCTCCATAAACGGTGCCATCCGCCTCAATATCTCTGTACTTTACACCTAGTGTACATTCAACAAACTTAGAAGCCATACCAAGGAATCCTGCAACAATCATCCAAAATGTCGCACCTGCACCACCAATGGAAACAGCAATGGCAACACCCGCAATGTTACCCAGACCTACGGTTGCAGACAATGCTGCCGTTAATGCCTGAAAGTGGGTTACTTCACCTTCATGATTTTCAATTTTTATTGTTTCAATAGCATCACCACCAGGTGTGGGATCTCCAGCTACCGACAATTCAACCTCATCTCCATCAATATGATCGTATTTTCCTCGTACTATATTTATCGACATTAAAAACCCTCTAAAATTGATAAAGTTGAAATAAAATGTAAAATAAAGTGCCCCTAAAATCAATGGAAATAAAACCCAATACACACTTATAGTATCGGTAAAAGGGATCTGATAAAAAACTGCATCTACAAACCATCCTGTTGCCGCTCCAAAATTTTCGTCTATAATTTGGTCAATACCTTTTTCTGCTTCTTGAGCAAAATTTAAAAAGGGTAATAAAAGTGCAAAAATGGGTAGAAGATATTTCTTCATAAGTATAGTTAATTAGTTAGTGTTTATCTTAAAGGCACAAGATGCTAAAAAAAAATGGGTTTATAAAGTCACAGACGTTAAAATGGTTTGAGAACCTCAGCAATATTGTACTCTGAGTTTAGCTTATGTATTTGTTCTGGGCGCCCTAAAACAATGATTTTTGAACCTGGAACTAATTCTGTACTTGCTTCTGGGTTCACAATATAATCTCCCTTAACATCCTTAAAACCAATAACAGTACAGCCCGTTTTTCGCCTTAAATCGAGATCTCTGATTGTTTTTACATTGCTTGTATCGTAGAGTTGTTCAACTTTAACTTCTTCAATATTAATATTGCGTTCTCCAACGATACCTAAATTATCAATAAATTCAACTAAATCTGGCATTACAACTAAAGATGCCATGTGATCTCCTCCAATTCTATCTGGAAGTATAACATTATTAGCTCCTGCCAATTTTAATTTATTATAAGAAGTTTCCTGAGAAGCTCTACTTATAATGGTCATGGTTTTATTAATTTGTCTTGCCGAAAGCACCACAAACAAGTTATCTGCATCGCTGGGTAACGCACAAATTAAAGTACTTGCTTTGTCTATACCAGCCTCGTATAGCGTTTCATCTTCATTAGCGTTACCAAAGATGTATGGAATGTCTTCTTCCAGTAAACGTTCAATAATTTCCTTGTTACGTTCAATAATAACATAGGGCTTATTATATGCCTCTAATTTTTTAGCGGCCTGCTTTCCGTTGCGTCCAAAACCACATATGATGATGTGGTTAGACATGGCATCAATTTTCTTCTGCATTTTTCGTTGTTTTATATCTTCAAAATTATTTTTACTCAGAATATATTCAGTAATAATGGCGATGGCATAACCGACAATAACCACACTCGCTAAAATTAAAAATATGGTGAATATCTTAGATGTCGTATCTAATGGCCTTACCTCAGCAAAACCTACTGTTGTTATAGTAATAACCGTCATGTATATCGCATCTACCCACTCATAACCAGAAATATACCTGTAACCCATAACACCAATACACATTAAAAGCAATAGCATTATAAGGGCTGTGTATATTTTTGATCTAAAGAGTTTAAGTAAAGAATTGTGCATAGTTATAAATCGAATACCGAAGAACGCTTAGTGTAAATAATATCCTTTATACGTATCCAGAAGGCCAAGAATACGTAAACCGCAAAACCGAATCCAACAGTTACAAAAGTCAGATACATAAAAGATGTTCTTACAATTTTAGCTCTTATACCTAAACGGTCTGCAATACGTTGACAAACGTAGTACCCTCGTTTTTGAAAATATAGCAATAATGTATAGAACAAACTCACAGTTGCAAGATACTTATTTTTTAATGATTAGGCTATTGCCCACAGCACAATGTAAGCATTTATTTTTATCGCAATAAGCAAGCTTTAGTTGCAACAATGCTTGAGAATTTAAAGCGTTTTTCTCAATCATTTTTAATTCTAAAAATTTAGATACGATGCTATTCTTTTCAATTTTAATTTGCTTGATAAGTTCAAACAAACCTTCATCAATAGACTTACCTTGAGATTTAGCATAGCAAAATTTTAATGGAATAATGGTATTAATAATAATTAAGTCTATAAACGCGTTGGTTAAGCGTTTTTTTGAAATTTTAGAGGTCTTAGCAAACGTATAATGTGACATCCAGAAACCCGTGACTCCTTTGTTAAATAATTCGTAGTAGCCTTCTTTTGTTTTTAAATTTATGACTCTTGAAAACAAATTCTGTTCTAGGGTATAGAGGTTTGCAAACTGCGAGATACGAATACTTGGAAAATTTGGTGGTCGCAGTCTAAAAAATTGAACAGGCAAAACACCTTGGTTATTCAATTTAAACTTCTGCTTTAAAAAGTGATATCGCTGTTGTAAATCTAAATAATAAACGTCTTGCACATCATCACTTAGCATATTAGCTTGACCAAATAGCAGCGCTTCGACATATAAAACATCATTATGAAGTTTTCTTATTACAGAAAAATCAATGGAATTAGCCAGACTTAAAAATGATTCCCCATTGACTTTTAGTCCAAAATTTTTCAATAGCATTTTGAAGAGTACCGCTTCCCAGTCATTATTTGAAGTCTCTAATATATCTTGAATGGCTTCAGACTTGCGCTCTAGTCGTTCTATATAAAGACGCTCTAACCAATTATTGAACAGAAAATCATCCACTTCAGCAAAATAGGATTCACAATTAATCCAAGATTTAGATTGCATGAGTTTCTGATAATTGTCTAACAAACTTTTATCAACGTAGTGCTTAAATTCTAAAGTAGGAATTTCAGAATTATCTTTTCTAAAGATTTCAGTATCATGCTCCCAAACCACATGCAGAATCACATTATCATAGGCTTTGTCTACCTCGTGATGATGCACATACCAATCTGAAGACTTTATATGAATCTCAACATTACCGGCCCAAAGCTGATCATTAATACTCAACTGTGCATTAAAGAAATCTGGACCAGAATTGTGATTATGTTGCCCTAGGTTATTTACAACGACAACTTCACCTCGCGTAGTTTTTAGAGCTACCGTAGAAAATGCTTTATGTTTCCAGATGTAATGAAGAAAATCTTCTTGCATACACCTAAAATAATAAATTCTTTATTAAAAATATCTATACGACTTGCTGTTTTTTGCTACTGTAAAACGTCAGAAGCTTGTGTAGTTCGTTTATAACAAAGGGTTTACTTACGTATCCATTCATTTTATAACGGGCAGTTTTATCACTGATTTCTGACTGCGCAAAAGCCGTTAATGCAATAATAGGAATCGTAGCTTTATCGCTATTATCCATTTTTCGTATAACTCTTGTAGTATCATATCCATCTAATACTGGCATTTGTAAATCCATTAAGATTATATCGAAATCTGTTTCTGAATATATATCTAAAAGTTCTTGTCCATTTTCAGCTATTACATAGTCTATGCTCCATTTCTTAAAAAGCTTTGTTAGCAATAAAGCATTAAGTTTATTATCCTCTGCCACTAGCACTTTTAAGTCAATAGGTTCTGTATTCGAAATATAATTTTGTTTATCTGCTGACTCTTGATTAGAATTTGCATAAGAAATATCGAACCAAAATGTAGAGCCTTTTCCTTTTTCACTTTCTAATTGTAAATTACTTTTCTGAATTTTTAAGAGCTCCTTACTTATATATAAGCCTAATCCCGAACCACCATACAGAGTGGACGTGTTATCACTGGCCTGTACAAAGCTTTTAAAGATATCCTTCTGCTTATTGTAAGATACGCCAATCCCAGAATCCGCAACACTAAATCGCATCGTTGTACTATTACCTTTATTCTCAATAGCTTCTGCTTTAAATACGACACCTCCTTGATGCGTAAACTTGAAAGCATTACTTAATAAATTCTTCAAGACTCGAGACAGCTTAAGACTATCTCCCTTTAACACTGAAGGCATATTAATGTCCATTATAGTCTCGAAACTAAGATTTTTATTAGCTGCTGTTTGTTTAAAATGAAGTTGAATATTTTGAATTAATTCTGAAGGATTAAAATCATCTTCAATGAGTTTTATTTCTTCAGATTTAAATTTATTAAGATCTAAAAGATCATTAATTAAGGCCAATAAATGTTCGCTAGAATATTTTAAAATTTGAAGATTCTCTAACTGCTCAGGTAAAAAATCATCCATTAGTAAAATATCTGACATGCCAATTACGGCATTTAAAGGCGTTCTAATTTCATGAGACATGGTAGACAAAAATTCATCTTTCGTTTTATTAGCATGGTTTAATTCAATTTCAGTTTCTTTAAGTTGGGTTACATCTGTCATTGTGCCAATAGTACCATTGGGCTTACCATCAGTATCGTGGGTAAGCACCAATCTTAATTGAACCCAGATCTTCTCACCTGTTGGCTTAAAAAACTTAAATAAAGTGGCATAGTCACTAGTATTTTTACTTAAAATCTTATTAATCCTAGTTCTTTCTTGGTTATTAACACCCGTCAGTAAATCTTTATAATTTTTATTCAATGCTTCACTAATTGGCATTCCACTTAAATCTTCCCATGCTTTATTGAGATATTTAAAATTGCCACTCATATCAGTTTTAAAAATGATACCCTCAATGGTATTGACTATAGTATTTAAGTTGTATTCTGCATTATCTACTTCAGATTTTAAACTTTTATTTACTTTAAAAAGCTCATTAGAACTTTCTTCTAGAATTTTTTCTATGTGTTTTACATCATCATCAAAACTCTTATAAGCATCATTGACCACATCAAAAAAACCTTTGAATTTATCTAAATTCTCGTCATTAAATCCAGCATTGCGTATCTGTCTGCGTAATAATCTATGAAAATTAGCTTCTAACATTCTGATAGTATTGTAATGGTCATGGTTTGATTATGTAATTCGCAAGGAGACAACACTTCAAAAGGGGCTATTTCTCCGTAAGAATAGAAACCTGTAATTTTTGGATGGTGTCCTATAATTTCCCGGACGACCTCAACCTCCTCTTCTACGAGTTGTTTGAGTACTAATCTGCGTCCAACACAACTTATTAAAATTGCTAATTCTGCATTTTGCTTTACAGCAACAAAGGCATTTTTAGCTGAATCCTCAGCTCCGCTAATAAGGCGATCTACATTTGCTTTCATTAAGCGCACATAAGCACCTTCAGGTATATTGCCGGCAAAAGTTAAACTTTGATTTTCTTCACTCACACTCAAAATAGTTCTAACCACTGGAATATCGTGCTCATTCACACGCATACTTAAAGGGAATAACAAACCAGAGCTTGGCAAGTTTTTTGCCTTATCACCTAAAAATGATTTGTATAATTCTAAAGCAGGCAAGCTATCTAGCTCGTACAAGACATTTTTATCGGATTTAGTGACCAAACGGTCTTTACCAAAACTATCCCAACCACCTTTAGAACTGTATCCTATTTTTAGTTGATCACCATAAAAGCCTAACCCTACAATCATTCTATCGGCTACAGTATTGTTGGCAATAACAAAAGTCTCATTAAAATTTGATCCGTCTGCTGCTAAACCACCAGTAATGCTAGTTTTTGGTAATATGCTTTTTAATCCTGAAACTAAATCTGCTCCGTTTACATTAAGACCATCACTAAAAACCAAAACGTGGCTAAGGTCATTAGCATCTAACTGCTGTGCTAAAGATGCTCCTGCCGCAAAACTTTCGTTCATTGACTTCACATCTACTTTGATTAATTTATGATGCACTTTTTCGAGCTTAATTGCTGTTAATGCCACTGACTCGTCAGATACACTAATACCAGATATTTCACCTGCTGTAGAACAACCAACAATTGTGGTCTTGGGATAAAGCTGAATTAATTGACGAACTAAAGCGTCTTTTTCTTTGAATAAAGGAGACACAAAAAGTAATATAATATTTGGTATAATCTCAATCTGAGTTATGGCGGTTTTCCACGTAGTTAATTTGAGAGATAACTGCTCTACTTTCATCGCAATTTAGGTTAGATTAGGGCGAAATACATTTTGTCGTTTATATATGTATTTCGTCGAATATATATTAAATTTATGATACCTCAAAAGTTTATTTATAACTCAGTAAAATGCAATCAATTACCATAAAAATGTTTGTGCTTTTTTTTAAAGATTTCAAAAAAACTTATATAATGAAAGTATCTTTTAATTTTATTCGACTCTAAAACACTATAAAAATAGGCCTATCCTTATATACAGCATAGACAGATTTACGAGACAACTGATTCAAAAATAAAAGCACTAAAGAAACGCTCTTTCTTAATGTGTAATTTTGACATAAATAAATACGACATTGAACTTATCCCAACATTTGAAAATGGTAATAGTGTTTCTTTGGTTTGGGTGGCACATTAAAGATGCATCCTAAACTTTTATAATACCAAACACAAAGGCATAAAAAATCCTGATTAGATATCAGGATTTCTTACTATAATTTTATATCTCTTGCAGGGTTTTATTAATCTATATGACATCCAGTCAAAATTAAAGATTAAAGTAAATCACCATTATTTTTTACCCTTTTTTATATACTTAGGACTTTACTATTTTTTTAGTAATAGCCTCGCCATTTTCGCCTACTAATTTTAAAAGATAAACTCCTGCTCTTAGTGAAGCCGAAAAATTTTTAAAGTCTAAAATAGACGTTGATTTAAAGACCTGTTTCCCTAAAACATCAAAAAGTAGAATACTTTTAACTTTTTGATTAGTATCTATTGAAACTTTATTTTTAAATGGATTAGGATGAATATTCACAGTGATTTTTATTTCGTCTCCAACAGATAAGAGTTGACCATTAAAAACGTCTGATACATTCTCAATAACTGCCGTGTAATTGTTCAATTCTGTTTTAAGAAGCTGTGCATCACAATCGCAAATTAAACTATAACTCGTGTTTGCGGAATCTCCTGGATTTAACACATAAGTTCTTACGCTAAAATCTTGAAAAATTTGAGTTAAAGTAGCATCATTTGTGGTTATTAAATGATCAGAATTTGTTCCAGTTAAAACACCTGTAGCTTCATCTTCTAAAACCAAATTAAGTATATGCGTAGACATTCCATCAACAGTTTCTTCGGCTGCATACCTTACAACGGGGTCATATGCATTCAAATCTAAAACCAGCTGATTGGCATCAGCCGATAAACAGGTCATAATATGAAACACATCTCTTACATTTTCTCCGAGATATGCTTCTGGATAAATAACTCGGTAACTAAAAATAGTGTTTGCTGCTAATATCTGATTTAAACCATCATCATTAGAAGTATTTGTAGATACATTTCCTTCATAAATTGGGTAACCCATATTGGGATTAACCAACTCAAGCTGCACGAAAACATAATCCTCTTGAGCAAACCCTAGGTAACTGAAACTAAAGGCTAGAATAAAAATGTATAATTGCTTCATATAAAACGATATTTGTTAAACAAAGATAATAATAAAACTAATACCTTAACAATCAAAGTTCTACTCCTTCTTACTTACGCTAATGTAAATCGCGTTTCGTTTTTTTAGAAGCTCTTTTAACGTATTTCTTAAAACAGCGTTCTAATTGAAAACGCCCTGCATTAGCCAATTCCTTTTCGATAGGATGTGTTTGAGTTAAGCCTGTAATTTGTGCCAAACTTGAGAAGATGAGTACCAATTTACCTTCAGGTAATAACATTTGATTTGTAGCTTCAAAAAATTCTAGAAACAAGGTCTTATTATAATAAATAGCTTCATCTAGGTTATCAGAATGACAGGATTCTGGCACCATAGTGGATTAAAAGTGATGAGTTCTGCAAGTTTGTTCCACTTACCAAAAAGCGATCCGAAATCTAATTCAATTTATCGAGAGAGCTTGGTATCTCCCATAGCTTCTGTTAAACCAATAATAGCACTAAGATTGGTATCGGTTTCAAATACTTTTTGGAATCCATGTTTTACCTTTTGTAATGCCAAGATTCCA
>JAWUVW010000073.1:0-42369 GCA_034112185.1 Flavobacteriaceae bacterium
TTTTAAAAGATACTCCATAATTAGTCTTTGTTTTCTATGAGTTTAATAATCTCCTTCAGCTCATCCACACTGATCTTTTCTTCCTTAGCAAAAAAGGAAACGACGTTTTTATAAGAGCTGTTAAAGTAGTTGTCAATAGCAGTATTCATAAATTTAGTTTTATAATCTTCTTTAGAGACTATTGGGAAGTACTGATGGGTTTTTCCGTAAGCATTATAGCTGACATAACCTTTCTCCTCTAAATTTCTTATGATTGTAGATAGTGTATTATAATGTGGTTTGTCTACTTTAATTTCTGCCAATACATCCTTTACGAAGGCTTTTTCGAGTTTCCATAAAATGTGCATAATTTCCTCTTCCTTATTCGTTAGTTTTTGCATATTAATACTGTGATTTTAAATCTTGAAATCAAATATAACTATTTTAATAGTTATATAACTAAAAAAATAGTTATTTAACGAAATTTTTAGTTTGGAGTTGCTTTGAAAATGAAATGTTATCTTCGCGACTTTAATAAAATAGATCGAATAATTAAAAATAAATGAGTGTATTTCTTGTTATAGTTGGTTTAGTCTTATTGGTTGTTGGCGGTGATTTTTTAGTGAGAGCTTCGGTAGGGCTTTCTTTTAAACTAAAAATTTCTAAACTCGTAATTGGTATGACGGTTGTGTCATTCGCGACCTCTGCACCTGAGTTATTAGTGAGTTTACAAGCCGCATTAGATGGTGTTTCAGATATTGCTCTAGGCAACGTCATCGGATCCAATATTGCCAATATTGGTTTGGTTTTAGGGATTACAGCAATAATTTCTCCTTTAATAATAGATAAAGATTTTTATAGACTGAATTGGCCAATGATGATGTTGGCATCTTTTGTATTGTATTTTTTCTTGAAGAATGATTTAGTGCTTTCAGCTGTAGAAGGTGCAATTATGTTTATAGGTTTAATTTTATTTCTTATAGTTTTAATTAGAAGTTCTCGAAAATCTACAAAAGCAAATATTGATGACGTTGACGATTCACTTGCTGTAGTTTCTAATTTTAAAATCGTAATATGGTTATTAATTGGAGCGGCCGGATTATATTTTGGATCAGGCTTGCTAGTGCAAGGTGCAAAGCAGTTGGCTGAAGCAGTTGGGATTAGTGATTATGCCATTTCTGTAACTGTAATTGCAATTGGCACAAGTGTACCAGAGTTGGCAGCTTCGGTTATTGCGGCATTAAAAAAGGAAAAAGCAATTTCCTTAGGAAACCTCATTGGCTCTAACATCTTTAATATTGCTTCGGTATTAGGTTTAACAGCAATGATAAAGCCTATAGTCGTTAATCCTGATACGCCACAGATACTATCTACTAATATCTTTTGGATGATAGGTTTTGCCGCTGTATTAATTCCGTTAATGTTTATTCCAAAACGATTCGAAATAGGTCGTTTAAAGGGGCTGTTATTATTTGGTGCTTATTTGGTTTTTATTTACATAACGCTAAAATAAAGGACATAAAAAAAAGCCTGTAGTTACCTACAAGCTTTCTTTGATTTATGATTTTGCTAACTAAGATATATTAGCACTTTTAACAGTCTTAATAATTCTTCCTGCAATCTTATATGGATCACCATTAGAAGCGGGTCTTCTATCTTCTAACCAACCTTTCCAGCCTTTTTCTACTGTGATAATTGGAATACGAATAGAAGCACCTCTATCGGAAATGCCATAACTAAAGTCGTTTATAGAAGCTGTTTCATGCTCACCTGTTAAACGTTGGTCGTTAAACTCACCATAAACAGCGATGTGCTCCTTTACTACTGGTCTAAAGGCTTCACATATTTTCTCGTAAGTTTCTTGACTACCACAAGTTCTTAGAACTGTGTTAGAAAAATTGGCGTGCATACCTGAACCATTCCAGTCCAAATCCTTTCCTAATGGTTTAGGGTGATATTCTATATAGTAACCATATTGCTCAGTTAAACGGTCTAATAAGTAACGCGACACCCAAATTTCGTCCCCAGCTATCTTAGCACCTTGCGCAAATAACTGATATTCCCACTGACCTGAAGCTACCTCTTGATTAATACCTTCAAAATTTAGACCTGCAGCAATACAAAGATCTGCATGCTCTTCAACTAAATCTCTACCGTGTGTATGTAAGCCGCCAACAGAGCAGTAATACATGCCTTGTGGTGCAGGATAACCACCGATAGGGAATCCTAATGGTAATTGTGTTTTTGTATCCATAATAAAGTACTCTTGCTCAAATCCGAACCAGAAATCATTATCGTCATCATCAATAGTTGCTCTTCCGTTAGATACGTGAGGAGTTCCATCTGCATTCAAAACTTCAGTCATTACCAAAAACCCATCTTTTCTTGCAGGATCAGGATAAATAGCAACAGGCTTTAACAAACAGTCTGATGCTCCACCTGATGCTTGTCTTGTTGACGAACCATCAAAGGACCAGATTGGACAATCTTCTAATTTACCGCTAAAGTCATTTTCTACTTTAGTTTTGCTTCTCATGTTTTGAGTTGGTTTATAACCGTCAAGCCATATGTACTCTAATTTAGATTTACTCATAGAATTGTGTTTTAATAAATTTGCATGACAAATATTGCTTTTTTTTTCTTTTGGTCAAAAAAAATAGGGTCTTTTAGGTGAAATGTTATAAATAATTGTTGATAACCCTATTTTTTAATGGGTATTAGTGTGTATTTTAAAGATTTTGTATTTTTACCCTAAAATATTATCAATATGTCAACACTTAGATTTCACGCTGTAAAAAAATCATTAAAAAGAAAACCTTTAAAGGTTAAAGAGGTAAAGCGACGTTCTGAAATTTTTGGAGCGAATGTGTTCAATGAGACTGCCATGCGCCAATATTTGACCAAAGCAGCTCTAATGAGTATTATGGAAGCTGTAGATAAAGGGACTAAGATTAATCGTTTAATAGCAGATCATATTTCTACGGGAATGAAAGAATGGGCCATTTCAAAAGGCGCCACACATTATACACATTGGTTTCAACCTTTAACAGGGGCAACCGCAGAAAAACATGATGCTTTTTTTGAGATTATAGGAGGTGGACTTGCTATTGAAAAGTTTGGAGGTAATCAATTGGTGCAGCAAGAGCCTGATGCGTCTAGTTTTCCTAATGGAGGTATTAGAAATACGTTTGAAGCCAGAGGTTATACCGCTTGGGATCCGACATCACCTGCTTTTATCTACGGTACAACCTTATGTATTCCAACAGTTTTTGTATCCTACACCGGTGAAGCTTTAGATTATAAAACACCACTTTTACGCGCCTTATATGCGGTGGATAATGCCGCAGTTGCAGTATGTAAATACTTTGATAAAAATGTAAAAAAAGTAAATGCCTACTTAGGTTGGGAGCAAGAATACTTCTTAATCGATAGTACTTTGGCAGCATCCCGGCCAGATATAATGCTAACAGGACGTACGCTTTTTGGTCATTCACCGGCTAAAGGGCAGCAGTTAGACGATCATTATTTTGGTACAATCCCCAATAGGGCTATGTCCTATATGCGCGATTTAGAAAATGAATGTATGTTACTCGGTATTCCTGTAAAAACACGACATAATGAAGTTGCTCCTAATCAGTTTGAACTCGCTCCTATATACGAAGAGGCTAATTTAGCGGTGGATCATAATGCCTTGCTTATGGATGTGATGCAAAAGATAGCCAAACGGCATAATTTCAAAGTGCTTATGCACGAAAAACCATTTGCAGGTGTTAATGGCTCTGGTAAACATAACAACTGGAGTTTAAGTACAGATACTGGAATTAATTTATTGTCACCAGGGAAGACCCCCATGAGTAATCTTCAATTTTTAACCTTCTTTATTAATACTATAAAAGCCGTGCAAACCTACGAGGAGCTTTTAAGAGCAGCTATAGCTTCTGCCGGTAACGATCATCGTTTGGGAGCCAATGAAGCGCCACCAGCTATTATTTCTGTTTTTATTGGTGAGCAGTTAACTAAGGTTCTAGAGGAGCTTGAGACGGTTACAAAAGGGAAATTATCACCTCAAGAGAAAACCGATTTAAAGTTGAATGTTGTTGGTAAAATTCCTGAAGTAATATTAGATAATACAGATAGAAATAGAACATCTCCTTTTGCCTTTACAGGTAATAAATTTGAATTTAGAGCAGTCGGATCTACTGCTAATTGCGCTAATCCTATGACGGTTTTAAATACGATCGTGGCAAAGCAATTAATAGATTTTAAAATTGAAGTTGATATTTTGATAGATGAAAAGACAATGAAAAAAGATGATGCTATTTTTAATGTGTTACGCGAATACATTAAAACGTCTAAAGCGATTCTTTTTGAAGGTAACGGCTATAGTAAAGAATGGGAAAAAGAAGCTAAAAAGCGTGGTTTAAGTAATAATAAAACGACTCCTGAAGCACTTAAGATTAAGATTTCGAAATCTTCTATTGCGCTTTTTCAAAGTCTAGGCGTTATGAATAAAATAGAGTCTGAAGCGCGCTATGAAATTGAAATGGAAGAGTATATCCTTCGTATTCAAATAGAGAGTCGTGTTATAGGCGATCTTGCAAGAAATCATGTGGTGCCAACAGCAGTTCGCTATCAAAATATATTAATAGAAAACGTCACTGGGTTAAAAACCATTTATGGCGATAAGTTTAAGGCCTTGGCAAAAGAACAGTTGTCGCTTATTGAGCAAATTTCTCATCATATTGAAGCAATAAATTCCTTAGTTACAAAAATGACTGAAGCACGTAAATCCTTGAATAAAAATATAGATATAGAAAAGAAAGCTAGTGGCTATTGTGCTAAAGTAAAACCCTTGTTTGAAGATATAAGATACCATTGCGATAAGTTAGAGCTTATGATTGATGATGAGTTATGGCCATTAACAAAATATAGAGAGTTATTGTTTACTAACTAATGAATTAAGGTTAAACAAAACACCTTTTTAGAGCTGTTTAATTCTGTTTTTTTTTGAATAAGTATACGTAGCTATACGTACAAGGATACCGTTTATCTTTACTTTTTATGTCGTTTATCGATGACATTAAACTAGTTATCGAAAAGGCAGTGATTTCGTGTTTAAAAAGTGGGATTACCCATTTCTAAAACAGGTTTATTTTGTACTTTTGTTGGGCTATTAATCAATATTTGTATAAAATGAAGAAGTTACTACTTAGCGTAGCGATTCTCGTAGGTGCAACCTTAATTCTTTCACAGGACAATTCAAAAGACTTGGATAACGCTTCGAAGGATAATGTTGTAAATATTCAGTCAAAGCTGCAAACAGAATCTTAAAAATTTTAAGATTAAACTAGAGGGTATTAATTGCCATTTAGAAAAAAAAGATAAAATCGATACTTAGATTTTATCTTTTTTTTTGTAATTATCTGGCATAATGGGGATTCAAGGATTTTTTGTTATATTGCCTAATCATAAAAAATATAATACATCAACTTCTTTTTTTAACAAACATTAAATGATTTTTAAGTCAAAGTATCTCATCTTAGTTATATGTGCAACAACGTTTAGTTTAAATTCTATTTTGGCGCAAGAGAAAACTCTTAGAGGGAATATGGCGAAAAAAGACACAATAAGTGAGAATACAAAATTATGGAATACATTGGTGTTTTTTGATTATCGTGGAACAAATGCTATTGACGTCGCAGTAGGAGGTTCTAAAACTAATGGAGATTTGCCAGATTCTGAATTCGCATTTTATTATAAATTAGGATACAAATATTATATTAAAGATCATTTAAATATAAATATTACGTATCACAACTATAATGTTTCATTTGGGGATTCGTATAATGAAGGATTTATGTCTTTTGATCTGAATTTCGAATATTTTGTTTCACCTTATACTAAGTTTTCGCCATTTGTTCAAGCTGGCTTCGGTTATAATATTAAAAATCAGTCAAAGAATACATCGTTTAAATTTCAATGGGCTTTAGGTGTAGAATATATTGTTTTAGATGGTATAGGGCTTAAGTTGTTCGGAGAGCATAATACTAATTTTACAGATGAGTTAGATGGTTTAAATATAGGTGAAACCAACGATTTAGGAATTAGATTAGCCTTTGGGATTAATTTTTATTTTGGTGGAAAAAAGAAAAAAGAAGAACGGCTAAGTAGGATTAAAACTGTAATTAAGTCAAATTTACTGGAATAATTCAACGCAATTCTTACTTTTGCAACTCAAGAATATTTTTAAACTTTATTTAGTATCATACTAATCCTAACAATCTTCAATGAGTAATTCAGCAAGCAATAGATATGCGCAACGAGGTGTTTCGGCTTCTAAAGAAGATGTACATAATGCGATAAAAAATATTGACAAAGGCTTGTTCCCAAAAGCCTTTTGCAAAATAGTACCAGATTATTTAACGAATGATGATAATTACTGCTTGATTATGCATGCAGATGGGGCTGGTACAAAATCTTCATTAGCTTACATGTATTGGAAAGAAACAGGTGATATATCTGTCTGGAAAGGTATTGCACAAGATGCACTAATCATGAATATTGATGATTTGCTATGTGTCGGTGCTACGGATAATATTATGTTATCGTCAACAATTGGTAGAAATAAAAATCTAATTCCAGGCGAAGTCATTTCAGCACTCATAAACGGTACCGAAGAATTAGTTGAAGATCTAAAATCATTTGGAGTCACTATTCATTCTACAGGAGGAGAAACAGCAGATGTTGGTGATTTGGTAAGAACAATCATCGTGGATTCTACAGTAACAGCGCGTATAAAGCGAAGTGAAGTTATCGATAATGCTAATATTAAGTCAGGAGATGTTATTGTTGGTTTAGAGTCATTTGGCCAGGCATCCTACGAAACCGAGTATAATGGTGGTATGGGGAGCAATGGTTTAACTTCGGCAAGACACGATGTGTTTTCTAAATATTTGGCTGAAAAATATCCAGAAAGTTTTGATGCTGCGGTTCCAGAAGATTTAGTGTATTCTGGGCAGACAAAATTGACAGATCCTGTTGAGAATTCTCCGATTGATGCAGGTAAGTTAGTGTTATCACCAACCAGGACTTATGCGCCAATTATAAAAGCGATTCTTAACAAATACAAAAATGATTCAATTCATGGTATGGTGCATTGTAGTGGAGGAGCACAAACCAAGATTCTACATTTTATAGATCACCTCCATATTGTAAAAGATAATATGTTTACAATTCCACCATTATTTAAATTGATACAAGAACAATCCAAAACTGATTGGAAGGAGATGTATCAAGTCTTTAATTGTGGTCATCGCATGGAGTTATATGTAAAGCCAGAAGTAGCTGATGATATTATTGCGATTTCAAAATCGTTTAATGTCGATGCTAAAATTATTGGTAGAGTGGAAGCTTCTGAAATAAAACGATTGACTATAAATAGTGAATACGGAACGTTTGAGTATTAAAACGTTTTTTAGTACTATACTTTTGTGGCTTTGATGCTTTGCGAGAAATTATCAAAGACGACCTTCACGCAAATATTTGTAATCTTCAAGTTCAGTTAATTTCTCAACCTTTTTTGTGGTACCATTTTGTAATAAATAAATAGTATCGGAACTGTCGATAATGTGCTGATACATGTGATCAGAAATGATAATCGCTTTGTCTTTCTTTACTTCAGATATTAATTGCTTAACGCTTTCAATATGAAGTGGTGATAAATGAGAAAATGGCTCGTCTAAAATGACCATTTGACTTTCTGTTTTCAGAATAATATAGGTTTCAAATATACGTTTTTCACCACCAGACAGTATTTTAAATTTCGAATTCTCATAGTCGACAAAGACTTCAAAATGTGCAACAAACAGCGTCCAATCGATATTAAATAACTTGCATACACGAGACAACTTCATTCCTGTTGGAATAAAATTATATTGTGGTAGATACTTGACTAATCCTGTCTGATAAAGTGGTTTTAAGAGTGGATTGTTATCTAGTCGTATCAGCATGTATTTCGGTTTTAAATTCCCGAAAGCAATATTTAGTAAACTACTTTTTCCACAGCCATTTCTCCCTAAAATTGCCGTCACTTTTCCAGTTTCAGCTTTTAGGTAAATACCATTTAAAATACGTTTGTTCTTAAAGTAAAGTTCTACATTGTCTAATTCAAATATCATTTAATTATAATAATATATAATCTGTGATTTTTTTCTCTGCGTCTCTGCGTCTCTGCGCCTTTGCGAGACATTATAAAAACTCCTTAAACAGAATAAGAAAGCCAACTGTTAACATACAGTCTACAATAAACATAGAAGAAAATAGCTTTAAAGGCGATATTCCTATATTCTTATAAAAGGTCAATTTACGTTTGTTAGGTGTTTCACTCACGTAATACCATGCGAAAACCGTAAGAAATAATTTGGTCACTATAGCGGGCGCTATGTGTGGATTAAAAAATCCAATAATAGCGGTTACAATGAAGGACCAAACTACAAACGGTTTGTAAAATGCAAGTATAGCAAGGAATCTATGTCTGATATTAATGTAACGTTTGTTTTGGGTGTTTTATTTTTTGAATCCTAAAAGGTGCTTATGAGTTAAGCTTAAAAAGCCACTATTTTTATAATTTTTTTTCAATAAAGTGAACTGTCAATTCTATTGCTCACCAGTTAGTTTAATCGTGTCTTGGCTCTTGATTCTTGGTTCGAAAAGCAAAGCAATCTATATTCTAAATTTCAACTTAAGGTGAGACTTCAAAACCCATAAAAAATTGTACTTTTGAAATTCAATTTTTGAAGAGAGATGTTAGAGAAAATACGGATAATTAAACAACGGTTTGATGAGGTAAATGACCTTATTATTCAACCAGATATTATAACTGATCAGAAGCGCTACGCTAAGCTGATGAAAGAATACAAGGATCTTAAATTAATTGTAGATAAAGGAGAGGTTTTTAAAGAGTATTTAGATAATGTAACGGAGTCTGAGGAAATTATTGCAGACGGCTCGGATGCCGAAATGGTAGAGATGGCAAAAATGCAACTCGGTGAAGCCAAAGAAGCTATTATAAAATTAGAGGAAGATATTCGTTTTATGCTCATACCAAAAGATCCAGATGATGCGAAGAACATCGTTATTGAGGTGCGTGCAGGGACGGGTGGAGATGAAGCCAGTATTTTTGCGGGCGATTTATACAGAATGTATTCTAAGTACTGCAGTGATAAAGGTTGGAAAGTAGATGTAGTGAGCACAAGTGATGGAACATCTGGAGGATTTAAAGAAATTATTTTCGAAGTATCTGGAGAAGACGTTTATGGCACTATGAAGTTTGAAGCTGGTGTGCACCGTGTACAGCGTGTGCCTCAAACCGAAACGCAAGGTAGGGTTCATACAAGTGCTGCAACCGTTATGGTTTTGCCAGAAGCAGAGGAAATAGATTTTCAACTTGATATGACTGAAGTTCGTATAGAACGTACAACGTCAACAGGTCCTGGTGGTCAGTCAGTAAATACTACTTATTCGGCAATAAAACTACACCACGAGCCGACAGGAATGATTGTAAGTTGTCAAGATCAGAAATCATCACATAAGAATTTAGAGAAAGCTTTAAAGGTGTTGCGTTCGCGTTTGTATGATAAAGAACTAGAAAAACAGCGAGCTGAAGATTCTGCGAAACGTAAGAGTATGGTAAGTTCTGGTGATAGAAGTGCTAAGATTAGAACGTATAACTATTCGCAAGGCCGAGTAACGGATCACAGAATAGGTTTAACACTCTACGATTTATCAAATATTATTAATGGTGATATTCAAAAAATAATAGACGAATTAATGTTAGCTGAAAACACGGAGTTGTTGAAGGCTAATGATGACGTAATTTAACTTTGAGCCTCTGTTTGAGGCTTTTTTTATTCAATGACAACAAACGAACTAATAGCCCAAATCAAAAAAAAGCAGTCCTTCCTCTGTATAGGGTTAGATGTAGATTTAAATAAAATCCCAAAACACTTATTAGCAGAAGAAGATCCAATTTTCGCCTTTAATAAGGCGATTATTAAAGCAACGCATCATCTCTGTGTAGCTTTTAAACCCAATACAGCTTTTTACGAAGCTTACGGAATTAAAGGTTGGCAAGCACTGGAGAAAACTATCAATTATCTTAACGAAAACCATCCAGAGATTTACACTATTGCAGATGCAAAACGCGGTGATATAGGTAATACAAGCACCATGTACGCTAAAGCTTTTTTTGAAGATTTAGGATTTGATAGTGTTACAGTTGCACCCTATATGGGAAAAGATTCGGTTGAACCTTTTTTGGCGTTTGAAGATAAGCATACCATCCTTTTGGCCTTAACGTCAAACCAAGGCGCTTATGATTTTCAGACGAAGACGGTTGACGGCATAGAATTATATAAGCAGGTTTTGGAAACCTCTAAATCTTGGAAAAATTCAGGAAACCTCATGTATGTTGTTGGAGCAACGAAAGCTGAGTTTTTAGTTGATATTCGGAAGATCATACCAGATAGTTTTTTATTAGTTCCTGGGGTTGGTGCACAAGGAGGAAACCTTCAAGATGTTTGTAAATATGGTATGAATCATGATGTAGGATTATTAATCAATTCATCACGAGGCATTATTTATGCCTCACAAGAAGAAGATTTTGCAGAGGCAGCTACTAAAAAAGCGGAGGAATTACAATTGCAGATGGCCGCGGAATTGAAACTTCATTCCTGGGAATGATATAAACGTCGCAATTGGATTATTAACTATAACTAAACAGATTTCTTCACTCTGCACGTAATGCTATATATAGACCAGCTTAAACGTAACCTTCAAATAAATGAAATCCCTAAACGGATTGTATCACTGGTACCATCTCAAACCGAATTATTAGTCGATTTAGGCTTAGAGACTTCAATTGTTGGTGTTACTAAGTTTTGCATTCATCCTAAGTATCTTAGACTGTCAAAAACGGTTATTGGTGGTACAAAACAAATTCATCTTGAAAAAATAAAAACGCTTCGACCAGATATTATTCTATGTAATAAAGAGGAAAACACCAAAGCCATCATTGAAAGTTTAAAAGATATAGCGCCAATTCATATAAGTGCTGTTTATAATCTTGGAGATTGCTTTGAGCTTATCAAAATGTATGGAGAGATTTTTCAAGTAGAAAGTAAAGCCTCAAGTATTATTACTAATATTCAAAAAGAGCGCGAACTAATTCAAAATAAAATTGAGAAGCTTCCAAAACTTAAGGTTGCTTATTTCATTTGGAAAAACCCTTGGATGGTCGCCGCTTCAGACACATTTATTGATATCATGATTAATGAGGCTGGTTTTCAGAATATTTTTAAAGCTGAGGAACGTTATCCTGAAATCAACTTAAATAATTCAAAACTAAAAGACACAGATATTATTTTTCTGTCGAGTGAGCCCTTTCCTTTTAAAGAAGCACATATTTTAGAATTAAAATCACAATTTCCAAATAAGACGATTAAAATTGTAGATGGCGAATTGTTTTCATGGTATGGAAGTCGTTTGCTCAAGTCGTATGGTTATTTCGAAACACTTCATTATTGAGTACGAAAAAGTCGATACCTAACTAAAATATCGACTTTGCTAACTGTTTTAATCTCTACAAAGACAGGACTAACTCATCTTTTGAATGGCAAAGATCCTGATTTTATCCAAATTGAATGTTATGCTAATATTAGCATATAATTAAATGTTGTTGAATAACTGTAATAGTAAAAAAGTGAAATAAATTAATTAGCCTGTAATTGGGCGTCTCTAATAACAAATTCTAATTTGTTGATTTTGTGTAGAACTTTAGTTGCTTTATACTCAGAAAAATCACTTAAAGCATGGTCTGTTTGGCTCAGATTATAGGCGTCTTCAATAAGTTGTAAATACTGTTGTTTGAGCTTAGACTTTTTTAGTAATAGTTCTGAATTATACACAATAAAGGATTATTAATTTAACGTTGTTAAATTAATAATTTTTTACATGATATTTTAATAATTGTTTAGTTTTTTAATTATAAAGTTAAACATATATCATTAGTCTTGAAGCGCAAACACGGTTCTCAATACTTCTGTACTTCGAGAAGATACTTTAGTTCTTATTTCTTTCTCTTCAACAGCAATCATGGTGTACACACCTTTAAGGGCTTCATTGGTGACATAATCCGTTAAATCTGGGTTAACATTACTTGTCAATGGGATACTATTATACTTGGTGATTAGAGTCGTCCAAATTTGATCTGCTCCAACCTTACTAAATGATTTATTAATAACTGGTTTAAATTTAGCGTATAATTCGGTTTGAGTTTTTGTGGTCAAATACCTAGTTGCGGCATTGTCAGCTCCTAGAAGAATATTTTTCGCATCGTCGAAAGTGATCTCTTTTACAGCATCTATAAAAATAGGAGTCGCTTCTTTTACGGCATCTTCAGCCGCTCTATTTAGTACTTGTAAGCCATCATCAGCTAAACTGCTTAATCCAATTTTGCGAAGCGCATCGTCTACTTTTTGTAATTCTTCAGGTAATAATATTTTGACTAAGTCATTTTTAAAAAAACCATCTTTCTGAGTGAGCTTAGAAACTTGTTTGTCTATGCCTAAATCTAAAGCTTGCCTAAGACCAGAGGCAATATCAGTATTGCTTAGAACACCATCAGTTTGTGGTAATGAATCTACGACTTGCTGTAATTCTGCACAGGCTGTTAAGTTGAAAATAATAAGTAGCGCAAAAAATCTTTTAATCATGGGTTTCGATTTTATATCTTTAACAAAGATAAATTATACAGTTGAAAACAATTCAAATATCATACCTAATCGTATTTTTAATCGCACTTAGTTGTGATTCTTCTGAGAAAGAAAAAGAGCGATACAAGTCGAATCAATATATTACAGTGCTGGGTATTGCTCAAGATGCAGGCTATCCTCAAATAGATTGTGAAAAGGAGTGCTGTAAATCGTATTATGAAGGTAAGGAACCAAAGAAATTAATATCATGTCTAGGTCTTATTGATTTAGAGGCTAAGCAAAAATGGCTGTTCGATGCTACTCCAGATATTAGCGAACAAACTCAAATTTTAAAAGACAAACATTTAGATAATAATAAGGTAATTGATGGTGTGTTTTTAACACATGCTCATATTGGGCACTATACGGGTTTGATGAATTTGGGTCGAGAAGCTTTAGGAGCTAGTAATATCCCAGTTTATACCATGCCAAGAATGAAAAACTACTTGGAAAATAATGGACCGTGGCGTCAGTTAGTAGCTTTAAATAATATAGAATTGAAGACCTTGAAAAATGACTCTGTCATAAGCTTAAATAAAACACTTAAAGTAACTCCAATATTGGTACCGCATCGCGACGAGTATTCAGAGACTGTAGGTTATAAAGTTGAAGGAGAGCATAAAACGGCATTATTTATTCCGGATATCGACAAATGGCAAAAGTGGAATAAAAGCATAATTGAAGAAGTGAGAAAAGTGGACTACGCATTTGTTGACGCATCTTTTTTTAGAGACGGAGAACTCAAGCGCGACATGAGTAAAATACCGCATCCTTTTACAACTGAAACCACAACATTATTTGAAAATGAGTCTAGAAAAACGAAGAACAAGATTTATTTCATTCACTTTAATCATACCAATCCAACCCTAAAAAACAAGCATCATTTAAAAGACAGTATTCAAAACCTTGGATTTAACTTTGCTAAAGAAGGTGACAATTTTGAGCTTTAATTTAGTAGTAGATTTTTAAATATAAATCGAGTGTTTTTTTGATTAAGAAAAGACAACAGTCTTATTTTTGTAAACCATCACTTTTCTATTGGTATGAAGTTTTATAGCAGTAGATAAAACAATCTTTTCTAAATCTCTCCCTTTGGCAATTAAATCATTAATAGAATGTGAGTGAGACACATGCGCTACATCTTGTTCAATAATGGGCCCTGCGTCAAGTTCTTCAGTGATATAATGACTTGTAGCTCCAATAATTTTGACACCTCTTTTGTAAGCTGAATGGTAGGGTTTTGCACCGACAAAAGCGGGTAAAAATGAATGATGAATATTAATGATTTTATTTGGGTATTTATCGATTAATGTCCCAGATACAATTTGCATATATCTTGCAAGTACTATAAAGTCTATTTGATGCGATTCTAGTAAAATTAATTGCTCTTGTTCTGCATCATGTTTTGTAGCCTTGGTCACAGGAACATGGAAAAACGGGATTTTAAAGCTATCTGCAATAGGTTTTAGATCAATATGATTACTCAATATAAAAGGAATTTCAAGGAATAATTCACCAGAATTATAGCGACCTAAAATGTCATATAAACAATGATCGTATTTCGAGACAAATAATGCCATTCTAGGTTTTTTTCCTGCAGAGTACATGCGCCATTTGAGGTCAAATGTATCAGCTAAAGTATCCTTGAATGAAATTTTAAAGTTTTCAATAGAAAACGATAGAGATTCAAACTCACATTCCAAACGCATAAAGAATATATTCTGTTCTCTATCGACATGTTGATCGATATAAACAATATTACCAGCATTGTTAGCCATAAAATTAGTAACGGAAGCGATAATATTAGGTTGGTCTTTACAGTGAATTAATAAGGTGATTTTATTCATAAAAAAGGACTTAAATGAACTGCTAAAATTAATCAAAATACCATGCTACGTTAACTTCTTTTGAGTTTTAGATAATTGATGATTATTGCCTTAATTTTTTGAATATTCCTTAAATTTGCAACTCTAATAAGCAAGATTTTTACGAATGGAACAAGTTGCACCCTATAAGCCAAAATATAAAGTACGAATAGTAACTGCCGCATCATTATTTGATGGGCATGATGCTGCTATTAATATAATGCGTCGTATTATTCAATCCACTGGGGTGGAAGTGATTCATTTAGGTCACGATAGAAGTGTAGAGGAAGTTGTGAATACAGCTATCCAAGAAGACGCTAATGCCATTGCCATGACGTCTTATCAAGGAGGACATAACGAGTATTTCAAGTATATGTATGACTTGTTGAAAGAAAAAGGTGCTGAACATATTAAAATCTTCGGAGGTGGAGGAGGCGTGATTCTTCCTGAGGAAATTAAAGACTTAATGGATTATGGTATTACTAGAATCTATTCGCCTGATGATGGGAGAGCGCTCGGACTGCAGGGCATGATTAATGATTTAGTACAACAATCAGATTATGCAATAGGTGATGTTCTAGATGGTGAGGTTAAATTATTACATAAAAAAAATTCTAAAGCAATCGCTAGAGTCATATCTGCGGCAGAGAATTTTCCTGAAGTCGCTAAAGAAGCTCTAGAAACTATTCATAATAAAAACAAAGCATCAACAACTCCAGTTCTTGGAATTACAGGTACAGGAGGTTCGGGTAAATCGTCATTGGTAGATGAATTGGTAAGACGTTTTTTGATTGATTTTCCCGAAAAAACGATAGGTCTAATTTCTGTAGATCCATCAAAACGTAAAACAGGCGGTGCGCTGTTAGGAGACAGAATACGCATGAATGCCATAAATTCACCTAGAGTTTATATGCGAAGTTTGGCCACACGTCAATCTAATTTGGCACTGTCTAAATATGTTAACGAAGCTATCGAAGTTCTAAAAGCGGCAGAGTACGATTTAATCATTCTAGAAACTTCTGGTATCGGTCAGTCCGATACTGAAATTATGGAACACAGTGATGTTGCATTATATGTTATGACACCAGAATTTGGCGCAGCAACGCAGCTAGAGAAAATCGATATGTTAGATTTTGCGGATTTAGTAGCCATAAATAAATTTGATAAACGGGGTTCTTTAGATGCTTTACGCGATGTAAAGAAACAGTACATGCGTAATAATAATTTGTGGCATATACATCAAGATGAATTGCCAGTTTATGGCACGATAGCATCCCAATTTAATGATCCAGGAATGAATACGCTTTACAAGGCGATTATGGACAAGTTAGTTGAGAAAGTTGATGCAGACTTAAAATCAACATTTCATATTTCTGACGAAATGAGCGAAAAGATATTTGTCATTCCACCTGCACGAATACGTTATTTGTCTGAAATAGCAGAGAGCAATCGTGCTTATGATAAAAATGCAGATGACCAAGTTGAGGTTGCTCAAAAACTTTATGGTATTTATAAAACTCTGGAGTCTGTCCTTAACGTCAATACGCGTGAAACGAAGCAAGCTCTTCTTGACAAGCACGGATTAAATAGTGATGAGATTCTGAAATTAGTTGAGAATGACAATACCGATTTTACGAAACTATTAATCGCAGAATTCGACCGCGTTAAATTAAATTTAGATCCTTATAATTGGGAAGTGATTACAGGTTGGGACGAAAAAGTAAATAAGTACAAAAATCCTATTTATTCTTTCAAAGTAAGAGATAAGGAAATAAAAATTGAAACGCATACAGAGTCCTTATCACATTCACAAATACCAAAAGTAGCTTTACCTAAATACCAAGCTTGGGGAGATATCTTAAGATGGTGTCTGCAAGAAAATGTACCAGGTGAGTTTCCTTATACATCAGGATTATATCCGTTTAAAAGAACAGGGGAAGATCCTGCGCGCATGTTTGCAGGTGAAGGCGGGCCAGAACGTACCAATAAAAGATTTCATTACGTTAGTATGGGATTGCCAGCAAAACGTTTATCTACAGCTTTTGATAGTGTAACGCTTTATGGTAATGACCCAGATTTACGTCCAGATATTTATGGTAAAATAGGTAATGCAGGTGTTTCCATTTGTTGTTTAGATGATGCCAAGAAACTCTATTCTGGGTTTGATTTAGCAAACGTTATGACTTCGGTAAGTATGACCATCAATGGACCAGCGCCAATGTTGTTAGGTTTCTTTTTGAATGCTGCGATTGATCAACAATGTGAAATCTACATCAAAGAAAACACCTTAGAAAAAGAAGTCGAAGCTAAAATTGCTAAATTGTATAAAGGCAAAGACCGACCAAGATATAATGGTAATTTACCAGAGGGTAATAATGGCTTAGGTCTAATGTTATTGGGTGTTACAGGTGACCAAGTATTACCTGCCACTATTTATTTAGATATTAAAACAAAAACGATTGCTCAGGTTAGAGGGACAGTACAAGCTGATATTTTAAAAGAAGATCAAGCGCAAAACACATGTATTTTCTCTACAGAATTCGCGTTGCGTTTAATGGGTGACGTGCAAGAGTATTTTATAGATAATAATGTTCGTAATTTTTATTCGGTATCTATCTCTGGTTACCATATTGCTGAGGCTGGTGCAAATCCAATTACCCAATTGGCCTTAACCTTATCAAACGGATTTACTTATGTAGAATATTACTTAAGTAGAGGGATGGATATTAATAAGTTTGGGCCGAATTTATCCTTCTTCTTTTCAAACGGAGTTGATCCAGAATATGCCGTTATAGGTCGTGTAGCGCGCAAGATTTGGGCAAAAGCTTTAAAGCATAAATACGGAGCAAATCCGAGAGCTCAGATGTTGAAGTATCACATACAAACGTCTGGACGTAGTTTACATGCGCAAGAGATTGATTTTAATGATATCCGTACAACGCTTCAGGCCTTGTATGCTATTTACGATAACTGTAATTCATTACATACTAATGCTTATGATGAAGCCATTACAACGCCAACAGAAGAGTCTGTAAGACGCGCTATGGCTATTCAATTGATTATAAATAAAGAATTAGGTCTAGCTAAAAATGAAAATCCAATCCAAGGCTCTTTTATTATTGAAGAACTAACGGATTTGGTTGAAGAGGCTGTTTTATTAGAATTTGATAGAATTACAGAACGTGGTGGTGTATTAGGTGCTATGGAAACGATGTATCAGCGTAGTAAAATACAAGAAGAGAGTTTATATTATGAAACGTTGAAGCATAATGGTGAGTTTCCTATAATTGGTGTCAATACCTTCTTAAGTAGCAAAGGATCTCCAACAGTTATACCAAAGGAAGTTATTAGAGCTACTGAAGAAGAAAAACAATATCAAATTAAGATTTTAGAGCGTCTTCATAGCGCACATGACACCGATGAGTTATTAAGAGAATTGCAGGAAAAGGCTATCAGTAATCAGAATATATTTGAAGCCTTAATGGAAGTTTGTAAAGTATGTTCATTGGGTCAAATCACGGCTTCGTTATTTGAAGTTGGTGGGCAGTATCGTAGAAACATGTAGGGACAAGTCGCGACTTGTCTGTACAGTATTGGTGAATGAAATATTATTTTTATAAAATATTAAATTCAATAAATGAGAAATCGCAGGCATAATCGTATGAAAGGTTATGATTATTCGCGAGATAATCTGTATTTCGTCACGATTTGTGTCTATGGTATGAGATGTTGTTTGGGTGATGTGGTTGATTTTAATGTTAATGCGGTAGGGACAAGTCGCGACTTGTCCGTGCGTGATGCCAATATAAATATCAATGATAGAAGGGAGAATTCATCCCAAAAAATAATGCAATTAAATGAATTCGGCAAAATCGTAGAAGCCCGATTAAATTGGTTGGAAGAAAGATATAAGTACGTGGTAATTCATTCAAAAATAGTTATGCCCAATCATGTGCATGCGATATTAGAAATAGACCGGAGTTTAGTGGCTGAAAATGAAGTAAAAATTAAATCATTATCAGAATTAGTTGGTGCATTTAAAACCACAGCGTCAAAATTAATTCATAATGCTGAATTTTTAGACTTTAAATGGAAGCGTTCGTTTCACGACCATATTATAAAGGACGATAAAGCTTATCGAAATATTTCAGATTATATTCATAATAATCCTTCAAAATGGGATAATGATGTATTCAATAAAACATGTTAGAAAAAGAATTTAAAGTACATACCAAATGGTCTTCCCTAACTGAGCAGGATAGGTCTAAGTCAAGGAATAATACAAAAACACATCGGACTCATATAGAGGGTAAGGAGCCTTTAACTATTTCTGCGGCAAAAGAATTTAAAGGAGACAAAACAAAGCATAATCCTGAGGATCTATTTTTAGCGGCATTGTCCTCTTGTCATATGATGTCTTATATGTATCTGTGTGATAAAAATAATATTACCGTATTACGTTATACCGATGAAACTACAGGAATATTATTAGTCAAGGCTGATGGAAGCGGAGAATTTATTTCTATAGTATTATACCCGATAGTTACTATTTTAGAGAAAAATAAAATAGATTTGGCAATTCGTCTTCATAAAGAAGCGAATCGTCTTTGCTTTATAGCAAACTCTTGCAGTGTACCTATAGACCATAAGCCTCAAATACAAATAGCTAAATAACATTATGTCTTTCAAAAAACTACATCCCTTATTAAAAGAAGCTTTAGAAAATGCTGGTTTTGAAACATCAAATCCGTTTCAGAAGAAAGTACTTCCAACTTTAAAAGGAGGAGGAGATGCTTATATTATTGCACCATTAGGAAGTGGTAAGACCACTGCACTTATTATTGCTACGATACATAAGTTAAAAGCGACTGCTTTTGAAGATTCACCTCGTGCTATTATTATCGTAAAAGACAAAGAAGATGCTATAGTTTTAAAGGATGAATTTGAACGCTTCACTAAGAAGACCGATTTAAGAGTTTACGCGGCTTATGACGAGTATGATATCGAAAAACAGAAAACAGAAATTTATCCAGGGCAGGATATTGTCATTGCGACTCCAGCACGATTGAGTAAACTTTATTTTCTGAATGGAATTCACTTGGGTGAAGTTCAGTTGTTTGCGATCGAAGATGCCGATTATTTAGGACGAAATAACGCTTATAATCATATTTTACGATTATCTGAAAGTATGACCAAATGCCAATTTGTAATTACAGCGGATGCTATGAACTCTAGAATTCAGAATTATCAAAATGCGTTTATGTACAATGCACAAACGGTCAAATAGATCGATCTATGGGCTCACTATAAAGTCAGCATCCAACGTCGTTGTAATTTTCGGAATTTTCTTAACTCACCTCTAAGAATAGGTAAGTAGTCTCTACCATTACTTTTGGAATTCTCTAAGCGTTTACAGTTATTGTATAGTTTATGTGTTAATAGTTCTAAACTCTCTAAGTGCTTGTGCTTTTTATCTGAATAGCGTTCGCGCTCCGCATTGATGATTTCTGGTGTAAGATTTGAAGATTGCTGCACGATATCACCTGAAAAATAAATATGACTATCTTCAGAACCATCCGGATTTAAGTAAGATAAGTCTTGTGTAATATACGTGGATATGCTTCGAGAAAGCATAATAATATCCATTGCCTTTTGATAAATTGGCAAATCAGATAAATGTGATGGGATATTATAACTCATGTTTTAATAGCAAGTTCTACGAAATTAAGCACTAGCTGTCATACTTAACTTTAGTATTTAAAGTAATTATGTATATTTGCTTTAATAATTATGTTATTTTAGTGTAATTGCTTTAAATAAGTATGGATAGCCTAAATTGGAATATTTTAAAGTGCCTTCAGCAGAATGCACGCATGTCTAATGCAGAGATTGGAAGACGTGTTGGGGTCAGTTCACCTGCTGTTAGTGAGCGGATTAAGAAGATGGAAGATGCTGAAATTATACAAGGCTACACCACATTTGTTTCTCCTTTTCAAGTGGGCTATCAACTCAAGGCTTTAATAACCTTGCGCGCATTTATGGGTATGCTAAAACCTTTTCTGGAAAAGGTTAAAACTTATGATGAGGTGGTCAATTGCTATCGTATTACAGGAAATGAGAATATAGTCATGGAAGTGGTTTTAAAAAATCAAAAGCACTTAGAAGCTTTTATCGATCAACTGATTAGTTATGGTGAAACTAAAACGCAAATTGTATTGTCTCATGTGGTTAAGCACAGTGAGATTAAGCAGATAAGTTCGAAACATTAGTTTTTTACACCAGGTTGCTTTAGCTTCCAATTTGTTTTTGTCTTTTCTAAATCGACCATTGCTTTGACTTCATAAAGCAAACGTTTTGCATCGTAAATAATCCCATCTTTAATAGTATATTTTACACCACCTACTCTTACTACGTCATTAGCCTCAGTGAGTTTAATAGCTCCTGTACCATAAAGTACTTTTAAGTTTTTTAGTGGGTTTTCTTCCACAATTACAAAGTCGGCAAGTTTCCCAATCTGAATACTGCCAATTTTGTCATCCCAACCTAGAGCTTCGGCACCATTAAGTGTGGCTGCACGAATGACTTCTAAGGGGTGAAAACCAGCTTCTCGTAGTAATTCTAATTCTCTGATATAAGCGAACCCGTAGAGTTGATAAATAAATCCAGAATCAGAACCCGTTGTGACGCGACCACCTCGGTTTTTATATTCGTTTATAAAAGTCATCCATAACTGGTAATTCTTTTTCCATTCAATTTCTTGTTCAGTTCCCCAATAATGCCAGTAACTACCATGACTTATTTTACTTGGTTCAAAAAATTCCCAAAGTGAAGGTAAGGTATAGTCTTCATGCCATTCAGCGCGTCTTGCACGATGTAAGTCACGACTAGCTTCGTAAATATTAAATGTTGGATCCAGTGTAAAATCTAAGTCTAATAATTCATTCATGACGGCATTCCAGTGATCAGAATAGGGCTTTGCGGCCTGCTGCCATAGCTTACCAGCTTCTTCAAATCGATGCTGTTCGTTCTGGTAATTGTAATCTAAAGGATAATTTTGAACGGTTCTATCTTCAAATAAAGCTTCAGGCAAACCATACCAGTGTTCCATCGACGTTAAACCTGCTCTAGCAGAATGGAGCACATTCCAACGTGCTACACTTAACTGCGCATGATGACAAGCAGAGCCCAATCCTAATTTTTTATTTTCATCTAAAGCTGCTGCCATGATTTCTGGCTCTGCTCCAAAAAATTTAATACCGTCAGCACCATGTTTAGCATTGGCTCTTACCCATTCTCGTGCCGCTTCAGTAGTGCTAATAGGTGCGTCATTTAGGGGGTTGAATTCCTTAGTGGTTTGACCAAATCCCGTATAGGCAAAAATACGAGGTGCGACAATTTTATTAGCTTCACTTTTCTTTTTTAAATCGAGGGTCCAATCAATACTTCTTCCACTAGGTTCTCTCACTGTTGTAATGCCATGAGCCATCCATAGTTTAAAAACATAGTCCCAATTTGCGCCTTGAGCAACTCCACCAATATGGCCATGCATATCTATAAACCCTGGTAGTAAGAACATACCGTTGGCATCTAATTCTTTACCGCCAGATTTAAGTTGAGGACGATCATCGTCTTTAATTTCGACGCCAGGATAACCCACCACCTGAATTTTAGTGATGATATTGTTTTCAACGACAATATCTATAGGGCCTCTTGGCGGTGAGCCATCTCCATTAATTATGGTGACGCCACGAATGATAAGTTGGGGAAATGGTCCATCTCCTAAGTAGTCACTTTGGGCAAAAGTAGAAAATGTAAAGATAAGCGCGATTAAAAAACTGTACTGCTTCATAGTATGGCGTTTAGTTAGGTTTTTTAGGAATTTTTATATGGTTGCCTAAGAATAATGCATTTAAAAATAAGCGATTGGTACCATACCAAGCCCCTCTAAAATTTGGATTGTCTGCAAATAGTAGAACACGACCTTTTCCTAATGGGCTCGCAATTATTGATGCAGAAGGTTTAATAAAGGTTTCTAAATTTTCATGAGATACAAAACCATCTACATGTGGGTTTTTAGTGTATTTAGCAATGGTAGAGTAGGCATTTTCGCTAGGCGCTAAATACACAGTATTGTTTTTGTATATAGGCAATACTGTACGCCGATAACCAAAACCAATTGGATGTGTAATGTCTAAATCTACATTAAAAATAGTGCCACCGATTTGCTCTCGTCCAATGTGCTCTGAAGCATCAACATATCGTAATCTATCAACACTTATTTTGGAGCTGTCTTTTGGTTTTTCTGTCAATTTTTCTTTTACTAATTTATTAGAGATCGCCCATTTAGAAGCTCCCGCAATTGTAATTAATGTATTTCCTTTTGAGGTCCAAGATTTTAATTTTTGACGCTGTAGAGAATCTAACTGATTATAGCCTCCAGAAACCATAACCAGTGTATTGTATTTGTCTAAGCTGGCATTCTTAAAATTAGCCATTCTAATTTTAGTTATTGGCATATGAACTCTAGTATCTAATAAATGCCATACCTCTCCGGCTTCATAACTATTGACACCTTCGCCAATTAAAAGTGCAGCTTTAGGGGTTTCAATAGCTCTAAAATTAGTACTACCCAAATCAATACCTTTAATACTAAATCCAGTATCGGTAGCATAAATTGGGACATTATATTTTTCCTGCGCATCTTTAATTATCGTATAAATTTCTGTGCTAGAAAGTGTTTGTTTACTCACAGGAATCATAACTGCTCCGTAGTTAAAAGCTTTTGTTCCGGAATTAGTTTTGGCTGAGAATTTTTTAAAAGCAGAAGATGCCTTTACACCTTTAGATAGCATATAATAAAGTGCAGATGGCGCATTATAATCATCCCAATCTATAATGTATGCGTATTCAGACTTTATAACTTCAGGGTTGGAAATAAAACTAAAATTCTCGGTGACCTCTTCTCCTAGTTTTGATGACTTTAAACCTATATAAGGCATATTATAAAAATTTGCAAGACTCCAAGCTGAAGCATCATAAAACACACTATCACGGTATTTACTATAAGTTTCAAACATGGTTTGTACCATTCTTTGTTGCGGTTGTTTTAATGGAACCAAAAATTTGTCATTGTTTTTATAGACTTTAATTCTATGTTTTAGTAATACATCTAAAAAGGCTTTCGTTCTATTCTTATCATAGAGATCCCCAAACTCATAGGCAGCAACACCAGATTTTGTGGTATTGGTGACTGCTGATTTAAAGAAATCTTGTTGATACTTACGTAAGTATGATTTATTTTCTACGGCGGCTTTAATTGTAGTTATACTAGATATGTATTGATTACGTATCGTAAATGGAAATGTTATTTTTCCGTAATCGGTGTCTTGTACGTGACCTCTAGAACTTGCTTGTTCAAAGAGTAAAGCTAAAGCGCCTTGTAAATCAGGATATGAAGATCCATAACCAGGGTAGGTGCCGTCAAAGGATTCTTTTGTATAATACAAAGACCCTATATTATCTAAAGCATTGGCGTAATAAGGCGCGAATAAGTTGTTAAGGTCTTCGTAATTTTCTTTGGGCATTATAGGATCTTGTGATCCAATAGGCTTCATAGGCTCAAAGAAATAATTACTATTGCTTCCCATTTCATGAAAATCAGTAACGACATTTGGATACCAACTGTGGTACCAATTTAATTTACCTTGACTTTCGGGATGTACTGCTAATAACCAATCTCTATTTAAATCAAACCAAAAATGATTTGTACGACCTCTTGGCCAAGCTTCATTATGTTCGGCATCTAAATTATCAGATACTAGCGCATTGGCTTTATACTGATTGGCCCATTGCGTATGTCTATCTCTGCCATCTGGGTTTATCGTGGGATCTATAAATACAACGCCATTATCTATATAGTTCTTAACTTCAGCGCTATTAGAAGCCACAAGTGTATAGGCTGTCAATAAGGCTGCTTCTGAACTCGAAGGTTCATTGCCATGCACATTATAGCCCAATTGAATAAAAACGGGGAGTTCATCATAGTTACTCGGGTTTTTATTAGGATCTACAAAATCTAAATGTTTTGCTTTAATCGCCTCTAAATCTGAAAGATTAGTTTCACTAGAGATTGTAAGAATAACAAGTTTACGACCTTCGTGTGTTTTACCATAAACTTCTATTTTAGCTTTATTAGACACTTCAGCAAGTTTATAAAAGTAGGCTACAATCTGATCGTGTCGTGTATGCTGTTCGCCAATACCATACTCTAAAAATTCTTCTGGTGAGGGAACGGTTAGGTCGAAAGGACCTTTGTCTTTTAAAAAATAATCTTGTGAAAAACTTATGAAACTGAAACAACACCCAATTAGGGTAAGTAGAAGTATTTTGAAACGCATTTTAGGGTAGTTTAAAAATTATATAACCTAAATTAAGTAATATAAATTAGTTGATGACCAAGTGTGGCACTTTTTCTAGATTCCAGTCAATGACTAAACCTGCTGCTAAGGATTCAGCAATGGTTTTTCCATAAAGATGTTCACTCAAGTATAAAGCCGCTTCAAAAGATTTTGCTCCACCTGCTGATGTAATATATTTTCCGTCATGCACAAAAAGCACATTTTTTCTAATATCTAGATTCGGAAACAGCTCTCGCATTTTATCAATATCGCTCGGGAAGGTTGTCGAAACGACCTTGTTTAGCAACCCTGCTTTAGCCAATACAAATGCGCCATCGCAATGCGAAGTGATAAACTGTGCCTCTTTATCAACAGCTCTCACAAAATCTAATAGGATGCCATCTTCTAAATCACTATCTAAATGATGTTCAGCACTCGGGATAACCAGTATATCAATCTTAGGCAATGCATCGGTTATATAATTAAAATCTGGCAATAAGCGCAGCCCTTCAAAGGTGGTGATCGGATGATCCGTATTAGCTACCGTAAATACATTCATTGCTTTGATGCTATCTCTAAAGATGGTATGCTGAAAAATATCATAAGGAGCTGTAAGCTCTGTGTTATAAGTGCCATCCATAATAAGGAAGGCCACATTGTAACGATTAGGTTCTAACTTTGGGAACACTTTGTCATTCTGTACTCCTGTGCTGAGCGCAGTCGAGGTATGTTTCAGAATCTCTCCCGAAGTTGGTTGTTGCTCCCCAGAGTTAGTGCAACTTACAATGCATAAGAGTGTAAATATAAATAGTAAGTTTTTCATTTTAATTATTTGTTAACGCGCCAAGATGGCTTTTTTCTGTTGTCCCCAGCATGGAAAATAATGATATGATGACCATCTGGATCACTTAAATGTGCTTCATTCCATAGCCAAGGCTGTTCCATAATTTCAGTATTAAAAGTAAGCCCTTTTTGTTTGAGATCCGAAACTGTTTGAGAAAGATTATCAACTTCAAAATAGACGCTGATTTTATGTCCTTCAGGAAGTACGTCAACACTATGAATTGAAAACGTAGCGTCTCCATTAGGACACTCAAATCGGACATAATTTGGTAAGGCATTAACAATTATGTTTAAGCCTAGTGCGGTATAAAATTCAGTTGACTTTGTAACATCCAAAGATGAAACGGTGACTTGATTTAAATTCATAGGAATAGGTATTATAGTCTGAATATTTCTTAAACATTAAGTCTTTAAAATAGCTCAGTTTTTCATTTCACTTTCTATATGTGCTACAATTTGCGTGGCATGGATTCTTGAGTTTTCTATAAACCACTTGTGCGTTTCCATGCCGCCACAAATGACTCCGGCTAAATAAAGACCATCCACATTAGATTCCATGGTTTCTGAATTATAAACAGGAATATGCTTTTTGTCTTCCGAAAATTTTAAACCAGCGCTTTCTAAAAATTTAAAGTTAGGTCTGTAACCTGTTAATGCTATAACGTAGTCGTTGTGAATACTTTCTTCGCCATGAGGCGTTGTTATGATGATTTCATCTGTTTTAATTTCTTTAATTTCAGAATTAAAATAAGTTTTGATACTTCCTTCTTTAATACGGTTTAAAATATCTGGTTTTACCCAATATTTTACCCGTTCCCCAATTTTATCGCCTCTTACGATCATAGTTACATTTCCGCCTTTACGATAGATTTCTAGAGCGGCATCAACTGAAGAGTTACTTGAGCCAACAACGGCAATGTTTTGAAGTGTAAAAGGGTGTGCTTCTTTATAATAATGAAAAACTTTTTGCAGGTCTTCACCAGGAACGTTTAGTAAATTAGGAATATCGTAAAACCCAGTGGCGATTATAATTTTTTTGGCTCTATAATTTCCTTTACTAGAAGTCACTCTAAACCTATCGTTTGTCTTATCTATAGTTTTTACTTCTTCATACAAATTAATGTTCAAATGTTTTGAGGTTACAACTCTTCGGTAATATTCTAAGGCTTCATTTCGTGTGGGCTTAGGATTATTACTAATGAAAGGAATGGCGTCAACTTCTAATTTTTCAGAGGTCGAAAAGAAGGTCATATTCAACGGGTAATTAAATAGAGAATTGGTCAATGCCCCTTTTTCTAAAACAAGATAATTTAACTTCTGCTTTTTACATTCTAACGCACAAGCGATACCTATTGGTCCTGCACCAATTATTAAAACTTCTATATCTGTTTGTGAGATCATACTTTTTAATAGTATAGGTTTTGAATTAAATTCATTACCTATTGCTTTTTACGCGCCTTTGAAGCCATAATGATAATAGAACTCCAAGCATACCATAGGTGCCAGTTAACAACCAATTGACTTGGTAACCATAAGTATCAATAACATCTAGGCCTATTTTAGCACCAAAAATATGAGCTAGTGAGAACGATACACTGTATAAAGCCATATAGCTGCCTTCGAAGCCTTCTTTTGCTCTATTGAGCGCAAACTTATTGGTATAAGGAAACCCAAGCATTTCACTAAAGGTAATTATGATGATACTCACAATGAGCACGCCTATCCAAAAATTTTGAAAAAGTACATAATAACTTAAGGCTAATAGTGCACAAGCCATAGTAATATGTTTTATTACAGGAATTAGCCGCTTCTCTAAATAGCTGATGAGAGGCATTTCGAAAACGACGATGATCCCTACATTGAGAAACATAATGAGTCCTATTTTAAATTCATTTAAGCCAAATACTTCTTCGTAATACAGAGGAAGTGTAAAGATTAATTGAAAAAATGCCATTCCAAAAAAGAAACAAATGCCTAGAAAGATCCAATAGGTCTTGTCTTGATAGACGTTATTTTTTTCTGCAATTGGTGTTTTCGTTTCGGTTTTAAAAATGACTTTCTTAGGTGCTTTTACCAAGTAGCGAAAAAGAAGTATGGCCAAAATACAAGTTAGGCCATCAATCCAGAATAATATACCATAGCCTTTAACTACAATAACAAGGCCTGCTATCGTTGGGCCAATACCCATACCAGCATTAATCGCTAGTCTTATTAGTGCTAAAGATCGTGTTCGATTTTCGGGTTTGCTATAGGTTTTTAAGGAAACAAATAGTGCAGGACGGAAGGTGTCGGCGACACTCATTAAAAACAATATAGCAAAACATAATCCCCAAAATGAGGTGATGTATTGTAGGGCAATAAAACTCAGTCCTGTGATAAACAGACTAAAGCTCATTACTTTGTAGAAGCCTATTTTGTCGGTGAGTTTCCCTCCTGACCATGAGCCTATAACAGAACCAATACCAAAGCATACTAAAATCCAACCAACATCGTCTTTACTAAAACCGAGATCTTTATTAAGATATAATGATAAAAATGGAATCACCATGGTGCCCGCTCTATTTACTAAAGTGATTAAAGCGAGGTACCAAATTTCTTTAGATAAACCTTTAAAGGAATTTATGTAGTTAAAATATAGTTTTTTCATTTTAATGATTGACTTAAATATAAAAAGTCCGACGTTAGCGTCGGACTTTTAAATATTGTTTAATAGTATATGTGTATAGCTACAATAGATAAGGTGTCCGAATGTTTTCCGAAGAAATCACACAGGTTTGCTTTATATATCTATTGTATTGTAACATTATTTGAGTCTTATTTAAGGCTCAAAGCTACAATAAAATTTAATGCCTATCATTTTATTTTATTACAATTTCAAAGCTGAAGTGGTATAAATTGTATTTTTGAATTCTAAAATAATTAAAGATGAAGAATCTGGTTTTACTTTTTGTGTTTTTGTTTTCAGTGGGTTGTGCTCAGGAAAAGAAAGCTTTATCTGGTGAAACGGAGTTTCAGAAAGAACTTAATGCAGAATATAAAGATGCATCAAAATCACCTTTAAAAAATAGGGATCGAAAAAAGTTTGAAGGTCTTGATTTTTTTAAGTTTGATTCGGTTTATGTAGTAAAAGCAACATTAAATCTTACACCCGATTCAGAATGGTTTAATATGAACACGAACACAAGTCGTGTTTCGCCCGAACGTATTTTTGGGGTTTTAACTTTCGAATTAAAAGGGACGACTTATGCCTTAAACGTCTATCAAGGTAAAGACACTATGAAGCGTGAAGGTTTTGAGGATTATCTCTTTCTCCCATTTTTAGACCATACAAATGGTGAAGGTAGTTATGGTGGCGGACGCTATATAGACTTACAAATTCCAGATGGTGACACGATGACGATTGACTTTAATACAGCTTACAATCCTTACTGTGCCTATGATGAGAAGTATTCTTGCCCAATAGTTCCTAGAGCTAATAATTTAGATTTAGAAGTTAAGGCTGGGGTGAAGGCGTTTGTGAAGTAGTGTTCAGTCTCAGTCTCAGTCTCAGTCTCAGTCTCAGTTTTCAGTCACAGTGAAACACTTAGTAAGTTTTTTCTTTGCGTCTTTGCGCCTTCGTGAGAAATAATTCAGCTTACTTCTTGAGTCTTCAGATTTTAATTAACAGCAAGCATTTTTTACCAACAGCTAAAAGCTAAAAGCTATTTCGCCAAATACATTCCAAAAAACACTGCCAAGAATCCTATTACAAAACTTGCGATCGTATACACAGCAAAACTTGCGAAGTCTCCAGATTTTAGGAATACATGATTTTCATAAGCAAAGGTCGAAAACGTGGTAAAGCCACCACAAAAACCTGTGGCTAGCAATAAGGTTTGACTTTGAGATAAGGTTTCGTTTTTAGCCGCTAAGCCCAATATGATTCCTATTAGTAAGCTTCCTATAATGTTCGCTGCAAACGTGCCATAAGGAATTCCATTTTCAGCAGTGTTTAACCATTTACCGATGCCATAGCGAAGTACACTTCCAAAGCCTCCTCCAACAAAAACTAAAATGAGTTGTTTCATACGTATTTCCCATGATAATGGGAATCTTAATTATTTTATCGGAATATAAATTTCTGTAACCCAATCTGCTGGATTTGGAAAAATTCCAGGATCGTTTTGGTATATTTCAAATGGTTTTAAGTGTGCTTGTTCCATGTTATTGTCTGCCAGATATTTAAAAGCTACAGCCCAAGCTTCGGACAAGTTCGTGTAATTTCCTTTTAAAGTGGTCTTTAAAGCTTCAGTTTTTGGTATAAAACCACAAAGCACATCACTGTTTTTATCAATAATCTCTTTATTTAGTATTGGTATAGCATTACTCAGTATAATATTGCCATTGGCATCTGGCTCACTATATATTGTAAAGGGCATACCTGTTTGCTTTATATTATTTTGAGACATATAAGTTAAAATTTCACCATATTGCTCACCCATTGTTTGACTGATATTATCTGGTGTGGCGGCAGTAGTTTTATAAATATAAAAGCCTCCTCCATATTCTGTAATGCCATCAATATTTACACGATACACTTTCATTTCGGCTTGTAGCACGCTATCTAATAGGGTGAGGCCACGTTCAAAATGAGGGCCAATCTGTTTTTCCATACCTCCCATTAGCGCCGAAAATATTTTGAAACCAAAAGGCAAGTTTTTTCCAACAATATTCCAAGTCACTTCTGTTGCGCCATCTTCATTCGGTTTTAAACTCCAAGTGACTTCAGATTTCGGGTTATCACCAGACTGCATGACTTGGGTGATAGACGTCATTGGTACAGTACCTATTGTTGTCATGGAGCCCACACCATCGTCGTCTTCCCAAGCATAAGAACCACCAACGCCTTCGGTTTGTTTAGCAAGTGTAATTACCGTTTCGGGGGTTTCTTCCACCCAAGATGACCAGGATTGCCAATTCTTAAAATCAATCACGTTATTATAAACTACCGATTGTGGTGCGCTTATCGTTTTTGTTCTTGTGACCTCAAATGAATTTGGCTGTACTGCAATATATATTGAAAATCCTATGATAAGGATTAATAGTAGTAACAGGATATATTTAATAGTTTTCATTTATAGATTAGATCTAGTTGTTATTCAAAGATACTAATTTTATGATATTTCAATTCACTATTAGAAAGATCCAGAATTTACATAATCGGATTCACGATAAAGTAATAAACATTAATTGAGTTCTATGACAATAGTCTTATTGGAAGTTATTATTGTTTTACTATTTGTTATTACTCTAGAGTTTATTTTTGTACTCTTTTGGAATCGTTGTTTCGTTACTTGATCGCTCTACTTTGTAATGTGGAGAAAGAATCTCAATACCATTTTCATTTAAACAATCTTGTAAGTTTTGGTGCAATTCTGAATAGGTCACTGCCATTTTCGAAGGGTTTTTAGTATAGGCGTTTAATTCATAAGCAACATTAAAATCATTAAGCGCAGTTTGTAAAACAAAAGGTTTTGGATCCTCTATTATTTCGGTTGTTCGCTTTGCAGCTTCTATCATTACTTCGTGTACTTTGCGCCAAGAAACATCATAGCCTAAAGTAACCGTGGTATGCATGAAAATCCCTACTCCTTTTTCTTCAGAGCTAAAGTTTACAATTTGTCCTTCAACAATCATTTTATTCGGAATACTAATTTCTTCGTTTTTTGGTGTATTTAAGCGCGTAACCAACATTTGTTTAGAAACTACCGTTCCTATATTATCGCCAATTTTAACAACATCACCAATAATAAAAGGACGCATATAAATGATCATTAAACCACTAACAGCATTAGCAACAAATCCGGTTGAACCTAATGATAACAGGACCCCTACAAAAATTGATACGCCCTGAAAAGCTGGGGAACCTGAGCCTGGCAAATATGGAAATATAAAAACTAAAGCAAATACATAAATAATTAGTTTAGCGATTATTGATGTTGGTTTTGCCCATTCTTTATAAAAACCATCAAGTTTTAACCGTTCGTTACTTATTTCTTTTGCAAAAAAATTGATTATCTTATTGATATATCTAACGATAAAAAAAACGATGCCAATAAATAACAAACTCGGCAAATAATCTACAAAAGAACTTCCCAATGATTTAATGGGTTCAATAGCATAACCAATTAAGGTTTTTGAAATATCTTTCGTCCAATGGAAAATACTAAAAACTAGCGGTAACCAAAAGTAAAAGACAATGAATAAAATTAATAGGCGCACTATTTTAAACCCACCAACAATTAAAGAAGCGGTATATTTTGGTGTTAAAAACTGATAACTTTTAAAACTTAGGCCCTTTATTTTATTTCCAGCTAAGCTGTAAATTTTTTTATAGATAATTTTAAAAAGTCGGTTTATACCATAAATAAAAATGAGTAAAAAAGCGATCGCAGCTATCGCTAAACCCATATTAATGAGCATTTCGTTGTCTAATTTAAAGTCCATCATTTATAAATTTAAATTGGTTTTACTTCTGTCTTGGCTTCCCTATCAAATATAAATGGAATTGAATATTTTTTAGGGCTATTTTTTGGATTAAAAACGGTATTGATGTCCCGTAAACTTATGAGTTGATCTTCCTTTATTTCTTTAGAAATAATAAACCAATGCATTTAAAAGGAGCCTTCATGTTGCTTTCGTTATTGTTTAGCAATTATTTCGGTTGTATTATTTTCTTCGGTTGAATCGCTACTACTGCCGTCTTCATCTAATAATCTGTAAGTTATTAAAAAGTTTGGATATGCTCCTGAATTTTCTGGCGCCTCAGATTTCCCCTTAACCACCGTTATAGTAGTGGCTGGATATTCCATTTTTAAGTAATCTACAACTGTTTTGAAAATTGTCTTAGACCTTTCAGTTGCTATGCTGTTTGTAGGAATTGTTTTTGAGATTTCCTTAATCATATCAACTGTGCTTAAAGAATCATTGCCAATTTTGTTAATTAGGAAAGCCTTATAATTAGCATCGTTTTTAAGATAATCCTTGCCTGTGGCTTCATTGAATTGCTGCCCAATAGTTTCAGCTGCGATAGCCTCCTTCTGAAGTGTTTTAGACACATAATAACTCATGGTGATTTTCTATTCTTCTTTTTTCTGTTCTCAATCTAAGAGTTTATTGAGTTGTCTGAAATGCTTTTCTGAAGGCATAGTATCATTAAAACTACATTCGATTTCTTTCAGTTCTTTTGTATCACTACCTACAAGACCAACTAAAAAGTTAACAGGAGCCGCAACGGTTTTACCAATAACATTTTTAAATGTTTGCCACACTATTTTTTCCAACATTGATTTCTGGATCATTAAGATCACCTCTTACAGGAATATATAACTTTATATCGCCATTTTTATCCGTTAACAAAACGAAAGCAAACTAAAGTGGTAAATTATAAAAGCCAGCTTTGGTGTTTTCTAATGAAGCATTTTTAACATGGAGTTTATTTTCGCTTTGTATTTCACCATCTATAATTTTGGATTTAGAGATGTAGTACATATCCATTTAATAAACTGTGCCCCATGTAGTAATTCGTATAAATATTTAAATCTGGTAAAAGGAAATTTTTTACCGAAATATCTAGAGTTGAATTGTAATAGTTGTTCGGGTTTATACCTAAATCGGCTTTAAGGGTGCCATGTTGGTTTAGTAACATGGTTGCTAGAGGTTAAGCCACTTAAGGGGGTTACTGATGCTGTCAGAATCTATTTCAACAGCACTTAAATGGTAGTTGAAGGGTTGTCCAGTGAGGTTGTACTTATAATCTAAAATACCATTATTAAGGCTAAGTTTTCGATGGTATAGTTGATGTCGGACGACGCATCCGCAGGGGACTCAGAAACAGTTGCAGTTATCGGTTGATTTTCAGAATCAGTTGAAGTAACTGGTTCCTTTTTAATCTTAAAAATACTAAAAAAGGTGTTAGATGCAGAATCGTGTTGAAAAAAGGTATAAGATTCTGAAATATCTAAATTTTTGATTCTATAGCTACTATTGTCATAATCTATGGCTTTTAAATCCGAGCTAATTTTGTTTGCTCCTAAAAACAGTTTATCGTTTTTATCTGTCATTTTAAAATCGTCGACTTCAACATGACCTGAAATTATAGATTTAACAGCTTCATTTGTATTGCCTTTAATTTCGATCTGAGAATTTAAAACACTATCAAAATCATTAATATCTGCATATTCAAGAACATATTCATAAAAGGAGCTCAGGGATAAATCACTAACAATAACTTGGGCATTAAATTCACCATCTACGGGATTAATATTTAGTTTGAAAGTAGCCTCCGTTTTTAATATTGAATGTTACTTCTGTGTTACTTTTTTTCTTGTTGGTCCCGCTCAAATATAAGGAATGGCAAATGAAAAATCGTTAATTTGAGTTTCCTTGCCCACATTTTGGTTATCAAAATAGATGTTAGCACCCTTAAGTTTAATGTTAGAAACCCAAATTTAAGAGGAGCTTTTTCATTTTTAACGTCAATGGTATCTTGTGTATTATGAAAAGCAATTACATCATCAAAATTAAAGGAAGAATCTTTCATTACAGTTTTCACCATTAAGCCACGCAGGTAAATTTGTTCAATTTAATCCTGAACAAGTTTTAGGGGTTCTAGATCTATAACTAGGGTGTCGAAAGTTGTGAAGTGATCCGTTCCATTTTCTTCAAACATTTTAAAATCATAGACCTTAAGTGGACTCGTAAAATAGTTATATTTTAAATTTGCAATGTCAATTTTCTGTCCTGCGAGGTCCGTACTATTATTTATAACGTAATTTTTAGTGAGTGTGGGCGCCAATACCATTAAAACCAGTATAATAACTGTAATACTTATAACTGTGATTTTGAGTTCCTTTTTTGTTTTAAACATTTGATTCAACTGGGTTAGGGTTTTTTAATATTCAAATTTTAATGACCTTCTAAAGCTTCTTTTTTATCAGATTGGATTATTATTTCAAATTAAAACGTTGATCAAAGTATTCTAAACTTCCATGTATAATCATTTCTTCACCTCTTGTAAAACGATAGGCATCATCATTGGGATTGGTAGGGTAAACACCTATAAATGTTTTCATCGAAGTACTGGTAAAAACTGTGTTTTTCTAAAAAAACCTTCTTTATTTTAAAAATAATAAACTCTGTGATAACGACTATTTAGCCCTTGGCTAGAACCTTTATTTAATGCGTTTTATAATGGTTTATCATTGTTAATGACTGTGGTTGTAGATGTTGGCCTTCAAAGGTGAGTAATTTTATGATAAATAATATATATGTTACATTTGTCTATAACTAACTAAAATGAACACTATGACGTTAAAAGCACTATTTAAAATTTTGTTTCTTGCCCTATTACTTGTGGCTTGTAAGGAGGATGTTAAAGAAGAAACAGTAGAGAAAATTGAAGTTGACTTCAATTTTAATGTAGAGCAATTTGCTGATATCAAAATTCTTCGTTATCAAATACCAGGTTGGGAAAACCTGACTTTAAAAGAACAAAAATTAGTCTATTATCTAACAGAAGCAGGTCTTGCAGGTCGTGATATGATGTGGGATCAGAATTATAGACATAACCTCAAGATTAGACGTGCACTAGAAAAAGTATATACCGAATATAGTGATGATGGTAAATTCACAGATAACTGGAAAGCCTTTGAAACTTATGTAAAGCGCGTATGGTTTAGTAATGGTATTCACCATCACTATTCTAACGATAAGTTAAAGCCAGATTTTACTCAAGCGTATTTTAATGAGTTATTGGAAGCAACCAATACTAAGTTAGATGGTGCTGCTTTTAATGTGATTTTTAACGCTGAAGATGCTAAAAAAGTAAACCAAGCTAAAGGTGTTGATAATGTGGCTTTATCTGCAGTAAATTTTTATGGGCCAGATGTGACGAGTGATGATGTTATTAATTTCTACAAGGCGAAGGCCTCTCCAGATCCTGAGCGCCCATTATCGTATGGTTTAAACTCGCAGTTAGTCAAAGAAGATGGTGTTTTAAAAGAACGCATCTATAAATCTGGTGGTTTGTATGGCGCTGCTATAGATCATATTATTGAGGCGTTATCGAAGGCTAGCGAAGTGGCTGAAAATGAAGCACAAGGCGAAGCTATCGATTTATTGATAATGTATTACGAGACTGGAGACTTACAGACTTGGGACGATTATAATGTGGCATGGACGGCCGCTACTGCTGGTAACATAGATTATATCAACAGTTTTATCGAAGTTTATAATGATCCCTTAGGTTACAGAGGCTCTTATGAGACGATCGTACAAATTAATGATTTTGATATGTCCCAAAAAATGGCAGTGTTATCAGAAAACGCGCAGTGGTTCGAAGATAACTCACCATTAATGGACGAACACAAAAAAGAGAGTGTGGTTGGTGTCACTTATAAGGTCGTTAATGTGGCTGGTGAAGCAGGAGATGCGTCACCAAGCACGCCAATAGGTGTGAATTTGCCCAACGCGAACTGGATTCGTGCAGAAGTAGGCAGTAAGTCTGTATCCTTAGGGAATATTACTTACGCTTATAGTAATGCCGGTAGTTCTGGGAGATTACAAGAGTTTGTTCATGATGAAGAAGAGCTAAAGCTAGAAGAAGAATTTGGAGGATTGGCAGATAAATTACATACGGCATTACACGAAGTTGTAGGCCATGCTTCAGGACAATTAAACAAAGGTGTTGGTGAGACTAAAAAAACCTTAAAAAATTATGCCTCGACTTTAGAAGAAGGTCGTGCAGATTTAGTAGGCTTATATTATTTATATGATTCTAAATTACAAGAATTGGGTTTAGTTGACGATTGGAAAAAAATAGGCATGGCAGCTTACGATGGTTACATCAGAAATGGATTGATGACCCAATTAATTCGTTTGAATCTTGGTGATGATGTTGAAGAAGCACACATGCGAAATAGACAATGGGTTTCGGGTTGGGCTTATGAAAAGGGGTTAGCAGACAATGTGATTGAAAAAGTAACCAGAGATGGTAAGACGTATTTTAATATTAATGACTACGCCAAGTTACACGACTTATTCGGACAGTTATTAAGAGAAACACAACGTATAAAGTCTGAAGGCGATTATGCGGCTGTAGAGGCTTTAGTTGAAGGTTATGGCGTAAAAGTAGACCAAGCGATACACGCTGAGGTTTTAGAACGTAATACCCAATTCCCATCACCACCTTATAGCGGTTTTGTAAATCCGGTTTTAGTACCAGAAATGAATGCTGATGGTGAAATTATGGCTATCAAAGTGACCCAGCCAGAAGGTTTTTCAGAACAAATGCTATACTATAGTAAGAACTATAACCATCTTCCGGATGTGAATTAATTAGTGAAGACTATTACTAAGTAAACAATAAGAATCAAAAAAGCACTTACATTTCTGTAAGTGCTTTTTCTTTTTCTCTGTTCATAGCAATTTTTCAATTTAGGTCAGAGAAAACATCCTTAATATTCTAATTTTCATTAGCACATCTTTTTTGGATGTTTCATAGCAATTCTACTTCTAAAATTGCGGGCTATTAATCAATCAACATCAACCAAAAGACGATTAATAACTTGTAGTAATACTTCTAACTATAAATAATTAGTACACTAAAACTTCTTATTTAGGCATTACTACAGTATCGATAACATGAATTACGCCGTTGCTTGCTGCAACATCAGTAGCTACGATTTCACTATAATTTCCAGCGCCGTCTTTTAACCAGATTTTTTTATCTTTAGACACTACTGTTAAAATTGTTCCGTTTAAAGCTTTTACTTCTACTGAACCTTTTCCTTTTTTTAATGCAGCCACTACATCGCTAGCCATCAACTTTGAAGGTATAACATGGTAAGTTAATATATTTGCTAAAGCCGCTTTATTCTCTGGCTTTAATAAATTACCCAAAGCATCTTTGTCAATTTTAGAAAAAGCACTGTTTGTTGGAGCAAAAACTGTAAACGGTCCATCTCCTTGTAATGCACTAACTAAATCTGCTGCTGTTAAAGCAGCTACTAAAGTTGAGAAATCTTCATTTTCAACAGCAACATCTACTATTGTTTCTTGAGCTGTAGCAGTTTGTGTAAATGATAAGGCTACGAAAGTTGTAAAGATAAAAACTAATTTTTTCATGTTTTATTAATTATGGTTAAACTATTTGATACACTTATTTTATTTTTTAAGTGCTTTCATTTATATTTACACCCCACTTGTTGCTTTGGATGAGTAACATTTTATTTTTGGGAAATCTTTAACATTTTAATGCAAAACGATAGTACTCTTATTCAACAATTGAAAAACAAGGATGAGCGTGCGTTATCACTTTTGTACGACAAATATTCTGGTGCCATTTACAGTGTTATTTTAAAAATGATACGCGACGAAGGCAAAGCACAAAATCTACTACAAGACACTTTTATAACGGTTTGGGATAAAGCCGAAAGTTACGATACTGATAAAGGGCGTTTTTACACATGGGTGTATCGTATTGCAAAGAACAAAACCTTAAATGTCCTTAGAAAAACGGATGTGCTCATCCAAACCGATGATTTTAGTGTATATGATACTAAAGAAGACGCTGTTAGTATAGACTCCGAGTATTTAGAACTCAATGGAGCTTTGACCACGTTAGAAGCCCACCATAAAGAAGCCATAGAACTCGTTTACTTTAAAGGTCTTACGCATAAGGAAGCACATCAAGAAATGGATGTGCCTTTAGGAACGTTTAAATCGTATATAAGACAAGCCTTAAAACAGCTTAGAGAAACGTACGCTAAAACCTTGAGCCTAATATTACTAATGCTAAATGCGCTATGATGATGGATAAGAAGTCGCTGTTAGAACATGGATTATTAGAGCAATACCTGCTCGGAGAACTCAACGCAACCCAATGCGAACAGATTGAGGTTCTTCTCGCGTCTGATGCAGAACTCAAAGCACATTTTGATGCACTCGAACTCAATTTTGAAAACATTGGACTCGATAATTCTATTTCTCCACCTGCAGTGGTGAAGTCACAATTATTGGCACGCATAAAAATAGCACCAGCTCAAACACCTGAAGCAGAAACGTCTAAAGTCGTCTCATTCACCCCACGCAGTAATACTAAATATTATTTAGGTATTGTGGCAAGTATTGCTGCACTACTTATGATAGGTAGTTTTTGGATGTACTCTCAACTCAACGCCGTTAAACAGCAATTGCAAACGGTTGAAACGAACAATACCCTGTTAAATACTACCATAGAAACTTTAAACACCGAATTAGAACGCACCAGTTCGTTTTATAGCGATATTGTAGGCCCGGATACACAGCAGTATATCTTAAAAGGGAATGCGCTAGCACCAGAGGCGAAAGTTGTTAGTTACGTTAACCATAAATCAAAATCTGTAGTCATTAATACAGAACGTTTACCCGAATTAGACGACGACCACGACTACCAAATGTGGGCCGATGTCGAAGGCGAAATGATTGATATGGGCGTGATTTCTAAAGACAAAACATTGATGATAATGGCTTATATAGACCATGCAGAATCGCTTAACATTACCATAGAACCTGCAGGTGGTAATGATCATCCAACGGTAGCACGTTTAGTCACCAATGTGTATTTGAGGTAGTTTTTGGTTTGAAAGTGTAACCTTTCAAATCTCAATTCATTATATAAAAAACACCCCTCAAGTCCCCTCAAGTGGACAATTTTCGTAAGTTTATTTTTTGGATTGTCCCCTTGAGGGGACTTAAGGGGTGTAATAAATGGTCTTCCATAAAAATTTTTAACAATAGTTTTATGAGAAATCCTAGTGATTTTCTAATATTCCAAATTCTCAATCCACCACAAAAAGTTATTTATATTTGTCTAAAATGAATCAGATACTAAATAATATTCTTTGAAAAATGTCACCTATTGTTTTACAGTTCTATTTGTGCTAATTATGTCATGTAAAAAAGAGCAAGCTATAACCGAAGTAACTGATTTTTGTAACGCCATATCTAGAGATGAAACAACGACTTTATCTCATGAGCTTGAAAACGTTGCCTAACAAATGGAGACCCAAACGGGAGTTTATGTTTTAGAAGATGGTAACGACTCCATGATCGCTAGAGGCTGGTTAGGTGAGTATGCCGAAAAAACGATTGCCATTCAATACTTTATTTTTTCGACAGACAATGTCGGTCTGATTGCTTGTGATTATTTAATACGAGCAGCCGATCGCGGCGTGAAAGTTAGAATTATTGTGGGTGATATTATGGTGGATGCTGACATTCAACATATTCTTACCTTTGCATCTCACAAAAATATTACCGTAAAAATATATAATCCTAGAGTCAATTTAGGCGAGAATATTTTTGATAAAATCCGAAAATTTACGGCGGCTTTCAGAGACGCCAACCAACGCGTGCATAACAAGACGTTTATCGTCGATGGGAAAGTGGTGATTACTTGTGGTCGCAATATTGCAGACGGATATTTTGATTACGACCACGAGTATAATTTTAGAGATAGAGATATCCTCTTATTAGGAAACGTCACTAAAACGGTACAGTCCTCTTTCTATCAATTCTGAAATAGCGACTTAAGTGAAGACGTAAACGAAGTTGTTGATTATGTGCCTAAAAAGGCCAGTGCAGAAGACCGCTTTGATAAGTTACACGAATACGCTTGTAATCCCAAAAACTTCTGGTCTCAAGTACGAGAATGCATCGCAGCTTTACCTTTTGCATTTAAAGCGATTGAAGCCTCTCGAGGTTTAGTTTGATTTGATGGTGTGCAATTTATTTCAGACGATCTAGGAAAAAATGATGGCAGCAATGGCTCGGGCGGCGGTGGCGTGTCCACTAGTGCCTTAATTGATTTGGTTAAAAAGGCGAAGTCGTCTATAGCCATTCAAACGTCGTATTTAATCACTCGGGAATTATCTCAAAAATTATTTAGAGTGGCTTTAGAGCGTGGCGTTCAGATTAGGATACTTACTAACAGTTTAGCATCTACAGATAATTTAGAAGCCTTTAGTAGTTATCAAAGCGATCATGAAACCTTGCTAAATACCGGAGTGCGCATCTTCGAATTCAGACCAGATGCGGCAGAGCAGACCAGAATAATGACTGGCGAACGCCGCGAAAAGCTAGACCATAAACCCATATTTGGATGGCATGCCAAATCTATGGTGATCGATAAGCAAATCACCGTTATTGAAAGCTTTAATCTCGATCCTATAAGTGCCAATCTCAATACCGAATGTATAGTCATTGTAAATTCTGAGCCGATTTCCGAAGGTGTACTAAAAGGTATGGAAGAAGAGTTTAAACCTGAAAACTCTTGGGAAACGACTTTAGACTTTAATCCCGATGCTGAGGTCGGTAATTACAAGCGTTTAAAAACATGGACACGTAAACTATTGCCTAAATCTATTTTGAAATCGTTATAAACTTAGTATGTCGTCTGGTTGAGGCGATTTTTCGTTTTTTTTTATTAAAAACACGTGGTTCTGCGTATATATATTATTTGTTAGTTATAAAAACTATAGAATAGTTTTTATCCCAAAAATAAAGAAGGATACGTAGTATTTGTCTACTCATATAAGTAGTTACAAAACATTACGAAATGAAAAAAATTACATTACAATTTTTAACATTCCTTTGTTTTAATGTTTCATTCGGACAAAGCGAAATATTATATACGCTTAATTATACACCGAATTCCGATAAAATCGTAAAACTAATTTGGTTTACTGCAACAGACACGTGGTTTTCTCATCTAAAGTTTTGCTTTTTTTTACAAGAACAAGCTAACATAATAACTAAACTGACTAAAGTCATATTTTAATTTTATGAAAGAAAATACCTTTAACACGGTCGATACTAAAGAAATAAATATTAAAATAATAAGAAAATGAAATTCAATTTTATTCCTACAGTAATACTCATATTGAGTTTACTTGGCTGCCAACAAAAAGCACCGGAGTTAACACCAGCCGAAGCCAAACAAATTGCCAAAGAAGCCTATGTGTATGGTTTCCCCATGGTGGTAAACTACAAAACTTTATATGCCTACACGCTTGATGAAAATTCGAAAGAATACAAAAGTGAGTTTAATACCAAAAGTTGTGAAGCCAGAGTTTATACGCCAAACGACAAAGCGGTTGTAACACCTAATTCAGACACGCCTTATTGCATGTTTTGGTCCGATATAAGTAATGAGCCTGTGGTTATTTCAGTACCTGAAATGGAGGCTGAGCGTTATTATTCATTTCAGTTTATTGATTTGTTTAGCCATAACTTTGCCTATATAGGTACGCTTTCAACAGGAAATAAAGCAGGAAAATATCTCATAGCCCCAAGCTCCTGGAAAGGAGATAAACCGGAAGGGATTATTGATATTATTCGATGCGAAAGCAACTTATTTCTAACCATTGTGCGTACGCAACTTATGGATGAAAATGA
>JAWUVW010000074.1:0-63261 GCA_034112185.1 Flavobacteriaceae bacterium
CTATTTATTCTTTTTAGCGCGTATCATTTTTTCTAAACCATCCCATTGCTCCTCACTAATCTCTGATAACATGTTAAATTCTCCTGCGCCTTTAAGCCATTCTCCACCATCTAAAGTAACAACTTCACCATTCATATATGCGGAAAAATCGGAAACCATGTAGGCTGCTAAATTTGCTAATTCTTGATGCTCTCCAACACGATTTAAGGGCACTTTTTTAGCCATATCAAACTTTTCTTGAAGGTCACCAGGCATTAAGCGATCCCATGCGCCTTTTGTTGGGAATGGTCCAGGTGCAATCGCATTAAACCGCATACCGTATTTTGCCCATTCAACAGCGAGACTTCTTGTCATAGCTAATACACCAGCCTTTGCAGCAGCACTTGGGACGACATAGCCTGACCCTGTCCAAGAATAGGTAGTTACTATGCTCAAGACGTTAGTGTTAGTTTGTTTGGTGTCTATCCAATGTTTTCCGAAAGCCAGCATGCAGTTTTTAGTGCCTTTTAAAACGATATCTATAATGACATCAAAAGCTCTTGGTGATAGACGCTCTGTCGGCGAAATAAAATTGCCAGCAGCATTATTTAGTAAGATATCAACTTTGCCAAATTTTTCTATAACAACCTTGTGCATGTTTTCTACTTGATGATATTCACGTACATCACATTGTACAGGTAAACACGTTCCACCAGTTTCGTTTTCGAGTTCAGTAGCTGTATTTTTGAGCTTCTCTAAATCGCGTGATGTGATAGCAACATTGGCTCCAAGTTCTAGAAAATATCTAGTCATTGATTTACCCAAGCCACTTCCGCCACCTGTAACAACTATTGTTTTTCCTTTTAGTGCGTCGTCTCTGAGCATTTTATTTGTGTAAGTCATAGTATTATGTTTCAAAAAGTCTATAAGTTAATATTTAATCAATCAATATCTCTAAAATCTGAATAGCAGCATCACTAATTTTAGTGCCTGGACCAAAGACAGCAACCGCACCAGCATCAAATAAATATTGATAATCCTGCTTCGGAATGACACCTCCAACGATCACCATAATATCATCACGTCCATAATTATTAAGTTCTTCTATAACTTGAGGCACAAGAGTTTTGTGGCCTGCAGCTAAGGAGGATACGCCTAAAATATGAACATCATTCTCAACCGCTTGTTTAGCAGCTTCTTTTGGCGTTTGGAAGAGTGGTCCAATATCAACATCGAAGCCAACATCGGCATAGCCAGTCGCAACTACTTTTGCGCCTCTGTCGTGACCATCTTGTCCCATTTTAGCAATCATAATTCGTGGTCTTCGACCATCTTGCTCTGCAAATCGGTCGGCAAGTTCTCTTGCTTTTTGGAAACTCTTATCGTCTTTTATTTCTTTACTATACACGCCTGAAAATGATTTTATTTGTGCTTTGTGCCGTCCAAATTCAACTTCTAACGCATCGCTTATTTCTCCTAAAGTTGCTCGTTTTCTTGCGGCATCTACTGCTAAAGCTAGTAAATTTCCTTTACTTGTCTTGGCTACTTCTGTTAATTTTGAAAGTGAGGCCTTAACAGCATCAGTATCACGACTTGCTTTGATTTGTTTTAAGCGTTCAATTTGTTGAATACGCACAGTCTGATTATCAACTTCAAGAGTAGCGATAGGATCTTCTTCGTCTAAAACATATTTATTCACACCAACAATAATGTCTTGACTAGAATCTATTCGTGCTTGTTTGCGGGCTGCAGCTTCTTCAATACGTAATTTAGGAATCCCGGCTTCAATAGCTTTTGTCATGCCTCCTAATTCTTCAACTTCTTGTATTAAATCCCAGGCTCTATGAGCAATATCATCCGTTAGTTTTTCAACATAATAGCTGCCTGCCCAAGGGTCTACAGTTTTTGTAATATGGGTTTCTTCTTGTAAATAGATTTGTGTGTTTCTTGCGATACGAGCTGAGAAATCAGTTGGTAAGGCAATCGCTTCGTCTAAGGCATTGGTATGTAAGCTTTGTGTGCCTCCAAATGCAGCAGCTGAGGCCTCTATGCATGTTCTGGCAACATTGTTAAAAGGATCTTGTTCTGTTAAACTCCAGCCGGATGTTTGACAATGTGTCCGTAAGGCTAAAGATTTTTGATTCTTTGGATTGAATTGTTTTACCAATTTGGCCCACAGCAAGCGCGCTGCACGCATTTTGGCAATTTCCATAAAGTGATTCATACCAATAGCCCAAAAGAAAGATAAGCGAGGGGCGAAGGTGTCTATATCCATACCTGCATCTAAGCCTTTTCGGATATATTCTAGTCCGTCAGCTAGAGTGTAGGCCAATTCGATATCACAAGTCGCACCAGCTTCTTGCATGTGGTAACCAGAAATACTGATGCTATTGAATTTTGGCATGTTCTTACTCGAATATTCAAAAATATCGGAGATAATTTTCATAGATGGCGTGGGTGGGTAGATGTACGTGTTACGCACCATAAACTCTTTTAGGATATCATTTTGAATGGTTCCTGCGAGTTGTTCTGGCCGGACTCCTGTCTCTTCTGCTGCGACAATGTAAAATGCCATGATTGGTAGTACGGCGCCATTCATAGTCATGGATACTGACATTTTATCTAATGGAATCTGATCGAATAAGACTTTCATATCTTCAACCGAATCTATTGCAACTCCTGCTTTACCGACATCACCAACCACGCGTTCGTGGTCAGAATCGTAACCTCTGTGGGTTGCTAAATCAAAAGCAACAGATAATCCTTTTTGTCCGGCGGCGAGATTCCGTCTGTAAAAGGCATTACTTTCTTCTGCTGTTGAGAAGCCTGCATATTGTCTGATCGTCCAAGGTCTTCGCACGTACATAGTTGAGTATGGCCCACGAAGATTGGGTGCTATTCCTGCAACAAAGTTTAAATGCTCTAAGTCTTGAATATCAACTTTAGAATAGGTTGACTTTACGTTGATGTTTTCAGCCGTTAGAAAATCGTTTTTGACTACTAGTTTTTGGCTTTTAGTTTTTGAATCTAAAGATAGATGTTGAAGATTTTTTCTTGACATAAAAGTTGATTTTTTGATGAAAAAACCATTATAGGTTTTCTCTATAATGAATTTTTCTCTTTGCCTAATCTTTTGATTTCCAATTTTTCAGATAATCTTTTCTCAATTATTGGTTCAATTAAAGTTTTTCGTTTTTCAATTTTTAAAAATGGACTTATTTCCAGCTCATTTTTCATTTTATCATCTAAATTAGGATGCTTATTTGTACCAAGAAGTACTAATTTTTCAGCATTAAAATCGGCTTGTTCTTTAGTTGCACTTTCTTTAAGTTTTCGCTGAATTATACCTTCTTTTAATTGTTTCAAAAAGCCACCATTGGCTTCAATGTTTTTGAAAAGGTCTAATGCGTTTTCAGTTAATTGTTCGGTTAAACTTTCGATATAATAAGATCCATCTGCAGGATTATTAACTTTATCAAAATAGCTTTCTTGTTTTAAAATCAATAACTGATTTCTTGAAATGCGATCTCCGAATTCATTTGGTTTATGATAAAGCGAATCATAAGGTAAATTACAGATTGTGTTTGCTCCACCAATAACTGCACTCATACATTCTGTAGTGGTGCGGAGCATATTAATATTATAATCGTAAATGGTTTTATTGCGTTTGCTTGGTCTGGCAATAATTCTGCATTCGGTATTTATGCCATATTCTGAGGCCAAAGTTTCCCATAGTTGGCGCAATGCTCTTAATTTGGCGATTTCGAAGAAGTAGTTTGAGCCGACTGCAACGTTGAAAGTTACCTGAAGAGATTTCTTGGCTTTACTGGCAATGACGGTATCGAGTTTATTTAAGTATTCATTGGCATGCACTAATGAGTAAGCTAACTGTTGCACGATTGTTGCTCCAGCGTTTTGATACAAACTTAAATTAACGCTTAATTTATTGGTTGCTAGTACGATGGCCTCAAATTTTGCATAATCTTCTCTTAGATTAGTGTACCAGTTCCCTGTTTTGGCTAGGTTTTCAATGATGTCAGTATGCAAGTAAGTTAGAGATTGCTTCGCGTCGCTCGCAATGATGGTATTTAATTTTTTGGCAAAATCTTCCGAAAGGAAATCACATTTAAGTTCAATGGGTATTTTTTCTGTATCAATATTTTCAAATAAATCTTCAATAGAAATTGTTTCAGTTTTAATTTGAAACAAAATGCTTTCAGCGCCGCGCTCAATGGCGTCTATAGCTTTTAAATTCGCTTCTTTGGAATAAGAAACGTCTATCGATTGACAAATTTTCCATGCTGTAGCTTTTGTGCTTGAAACTTCATGTAAAGTTTCAAACTCGTCTGCATGATAAAAGGGTTTGACGTCAATACCTTCATTGGTTTTCCAGATTAACGTATCGTTATAGTCTGCACCTTTCAAATCAACTTGAATCTTTTGTTTCCAAGCTTTTGAGGATACGCCTTCAAAATCGTTAAATAAAGATTTACTCATTTTGTTTTTGTTTGGCTATGCTGTCTTCGTATTCAATAATATAAATGTCTTCTTTGGGCTTTTTCATGTAGTAGGTTTCTCGCGCTGTGCGTTCAATGCCTTCTTCAGTACTCAACTCGTTTATGGACTTCTCGTCTTTTGCCATTTCGTTTCGGTAATGGTCTTTTTGATATTCTAGTTCGTCAATAGCTGAATTTAATTCGTGATGAAACAACCAAGAATGTGCATCAAAAAATAACATCCAAACCACAAAAACGATTAGAACAATTAGATAAATGTTCTTAAAAGGTTTTAGATATTTATTCTTTAAAATGCTCATTACAGACGCTCGTTAATTATGGTTTTAACGATATCTACTGCAACTGTGTTGTATTTGTTGTTGGGGATTATAATATCAGCATACTCTTTCATGGGTTCAATAAACTGCTGATGCATCGGTTTTAATGTAGTTTGATATCGCATTAAAACTTCATTAATATCACGACCACGTTCTGTAATATCGCGTCTTAAACGGCGAATTAAGCGTTCATCGGAATCTGCATGAACGAATATCTTTATGTCGAAAAGAGCTCTGATTTCAGCATGTGATAAAATCAAAATGCCTTCAACAATCATTACTTTTCTTGGCTTGGTGTTGATCGTATCTCCGGTGCGATTATGTTTTACAAAGGAATATACAGGTTGATTGATAGGATTTCCTTTTTTGAGTTCTTTAAGATGACTTTCTAGTAGCTCGAAATCTATGGATCGTGGATGGTCAAAGTTGATTTTTACGCGTTCGTCATAGCTTAAATGTGATGTGTCTTTATAATAGGAGTCTTGCGAAATCACGCCGACTTCACCTTCTGGTAATTCATTTAAAATGGTGTTTACTACAGTTGTTTTACCGCATCCAGTTCCGCCAGCAATTCCTATTATGAGCATGTTATGATTAAAATTTAATTCAGTCTTACAAAGTTAATTATTTAAGTATTACTGATCACTTATAATTTGGAAACTTTCTCTGGTGTTACAAAGTTGTCAATACTATTTTTCCAGCTATTGTTGATGTAGTTCATTACGTCTGCAACTTCGTCATCAGAAAGGCCTAAAGGAGTCATAACACCATTATAGGTTACGCCATTGACTACGATTTCTCCAGACATACCGTGTTTAACAGCTTTGATGCTTTCGGTTTGATTGTTTCTCAGATAATCTGAACCCGCTATGGGAGGAAATGCTCTCAGTACACCTTCTCCATTTGCCATGTGACAGGTAATGCACATATCGTTGTAGACTATTTTACCACGTTTTATGCTCGCCTCAAGTTGTGATGATTCTTGTTTTTTAGCAGTATCTATGGCCTTATTTTCGTTGGAATTACAAGAAGTTACTATTAAAAATAAGCCTATTGCTCTAAGCGTTTTCATCATTGTTTTATCAATTTTACGATTCCTAAATTTTCTATACCTACGTAAATATAACCATCAGGACCTTGTTCTACACATCTTACACGGCCTAATCCATCAAGTAGACGTTCTTCTTTTATGACTTTATTCTCTTTTATAGTACACATGTCTAAATATTGAAATTTTAATGAACCGACTAAAAGGTTTCCGTCCCAATCACCATATTTATCGCTATTTATAAAAGCCATGCCACTCGGTGCTATTGATGGATCCCAATAATGAAGTGGTTGCTCCATGCCTTCTTTTTCTGTAAGTTCAGTAAATGATGTGCCACTATAATTAACGCCATAACTAATTACTGGCCAACCATAGTTTTTACCCGCTTTGATAATATTTATTTCGTCACCACCTTTAGGACCATGCTCGTGTGTCCAAATCTTTTTTGTCTTTGGGTGAAGCGTCATGCCTTGCGGGTTTCTGTGACCATAAGAATAAATGGCTTTCTTTGCATTAGGTTCATTAATAAAAGGATTGTCCTTTGGAATAGAGCCATCAGCGTTAATACGATAGACTTTACCGCAATCTCTCGTTATATCTTGTGGATTAACAGCTCTATTGCCACGTTCACCAATCGTAAAGAATAAATACCCTTCCTTGTCAAAAACGAGTCGTGATCCAAAATGCTGTCCTTTTGTGGTGTTTGGTGTTGCTTTGTAGAGTACTTCTAAATTCACTAGATTACTTCCTTTTAGTTTTGCTCTCGCGATCGCTGTGTTGCCACCATCACCTTCTCCTTGAGAAGAGGCATATGAAAAATATATCCAACCGTTGTCTTTGTAATTTGGATGCAGAACAATATCCATAAGACCTCCTTGACCACGAAGGTAAATTTCTGGCAAGCCTGAAATCGTTGTTTTTATTCCATTTTTGAAATGGATGAGTTCGCCAGCCTTCTCAGTTATTAGCATTGAACCATCTGGCAGAAATGTAAAACCCCATGGAATATCAATGTCCGAAACAATAACTTCATGGCTATTCTCAGTGTTTATAAGGTTTTTATCTTGTGCGCATGTTAAAATGCAAATTAGGATTAAACAGAGAAAAGGAAGTCTTAATTTCATAGTTAAAATTTCTAAAACAAAATAGTTTTTAAAGTTAGAGAAATGTTATTGAAATATAAAGAAAAACTATATATTTGCAGTCCTTAAAAAGATGACTAAGTTTCGGGGTGTAGCGTAGCCCGGTTATCGCGCCACGTTTGGGACGTGGAGGCCGCAGGTTCGAATCCTGCCACCCCGACTTTAAGTAAAAAGCTCAGTGAAAACTGAGCTTTTTTTATTCTATGCGCACGTAGTTTTCAGAATAGATGCGGTTCCCGTCCTCATCCAATTGTATTTGTTCGAAACGATCTGGATGTAATTGAAGCTGAAAGTAAAATTCTTCATTTTCTGCAATGGCTTCATTCATAAATGTAGAACCAAAGTCTAAATGTTCTTTTAACATACCATCTTGATAGCTGTAGGATCCAAATCCGAAAAATTCAGTTGAATCTGCTGGTCTAAGTTTGCACCACATCACTTTTGTGTCAGAATACATTTTTATTTGTCTGGAAATGGTATTGTTAGAAAATGAATCAACAACAATATTATCGCGATAATTGTAAAAGCCGACCAACTCCCAAGTTCCTTTTAAACTAGGTTGGTCTACAGAAACTTCTTCTGCAATGGCAGTGTCCATTTTACTTTTGGTATTGTCATTACAAGCATATATAAAAACAAATAAAAGACTAATAATTAAAACTTTTGATTTCATGGTAATTAGATTTAATGTGTTAAACTGCTTTAAATTACAAAATTATAGTCAGATTCTAGACGGATTTTGTAACATTTATAACATCATAGCCAGTGTTGATAACTTCTGTGTAAGGATTTCTGCAAAAAACCTACTTTTGTCATGTAATAAAACCTAAGATATGTCTGATACAATTGAAAAAGTAAAATGTTTAATAATAGGTTCTGGACCTGCAGGATATACAGCAGCTATTTATGCCGCTAGAGCAAATATGTTCCCTGTTTTATATCAAGGAACACAACCTGGTGGTCAATTAACAACCACCAATGATGTTGAAAACTTCCCTGGTTATCCAGATGGTATTACAGGACCAGAAATGATGATTCAGTTACAAAAACAAGCCGAACGTTTTGGTACCGATGTACGTCATGGATGGATTACTAAAGTTGATTTTTCTGGAGAGGTACATAAGGCATGGGTGAGTGAAGAAAAAGAAATTCATGCGGATACTATTATTATTTCGACTGGTGCATCTGCAAAATATTTAGGATTACCATCTGAGCAAAAATATTTAAAACTAGGAGGAGGAGTCTCTGCCTGCGCAGTTTGTGATGGCTTTTTCTACAGAAATCAGGAGGTCGTTATTGTTGGAGCAGGGGATTCTGCCTGTGAAGAAGCTCATTATTTATCTAAACTTTGTAAAAAAGTAACCATGTTAGTAAGACGTGATGAATTTAGAGCCTCTAAAATCATGTCGAATCGTGTAAAAAATACTGAAAACATAGAAATTTTGTTTAATACTGAAACGGATGAGGTTTTAGGTGATGGACAAGTGGTTACAGGTGTTAGCGCATATAACAATCAGACGAAGGAGAAGCACAACATCGAAGCTACAGGATTCTTTGTGGCGATTGGTCATAAGCCTAATACCGATATCTTTAAAGATTATTTAGATCTTGATGAAACTGGTTACATTATAAATGCCGTTCCTGGAACGAGTAAAACTAAAGTTGAAGGCGTGTTTGTAAGTGGTGATGCTGCAGATCATGTTTACAGACAAGCTGTTACAGCGGCTGGAACAGGTTGTATGGCTGCACTTGATGCGGAACGTTATTTAGCGGCCAAAGATTCTACTTTTGAGGTCGTGACGCCTACATACAACTAATGAATTTTGCGTAAAACAAGAAAGCCAGAGTTAATAGCTCTGGCTTTCTTGTTTTTATAATTATTTACTAGCGTTGCTTCTTTTGAAGTTTCGCAGTGTCTTCAAATTTAGTAATGGTAATTATTGGGCTTCCAAAGAGATAAACTTCACTGTCTCCAGAGGCGGCGATTGAAATGTTTTCAGTCGCAGAAATTGTTAAATCACTGGTGTCTTCTAAGCTTATATTTGCAGTTTTAACGTCGAATTTAGCGCCATTAAAGTTGGTGGAATTATCTAACCGAATTACAGAATTGGTCGCCGAGCCTTCAATCACAGCATTAGACCTTAAGTATAAGTCAAAATCTGCTGTTTTACTATTTATCAAAGCATCTAGCTTACTGTTGTCGCTAAGTTCTACTTTAGTGGAATCGGCTGTAAGATTGAGTCGTGTTTTAGATTTTCCTGAACTTTTATAAAGAAAATTTTTGGCTTTTATATTCAAATAAGCTCTAGAGTCACCAGATGTTGTGAGTTTAGCATTACCTAATTCCATTGAGGTTAAAGATCTGATTTCACCATCACCTCTGGTTTCAATATTTTTTAAAGCGTCCCCATAGTTTACTGTAATACTTAATTTCTTTTTAGAACTAATACGTGTGGTTTCTTCAAAAGTGAGCACGCCATCTACAACATCGAACTGAATGACCTCATGTAAATTATCATCTGCTTCAACATTAACAGAAGGTTTGCTGTTGTAAACGATTTCAATTGAAAAATTTCCATCAACGATGATCGTTTCGAAATCATCTATATAGGTTTGTTTAATGGTTACGTTTCTATCACCTTTAATTTTTTCTGTTGACTGCGCTGTGACCATTGGTGTGGTAACAATCACTAAAACCAGAATAAGTAATATTTTCTTCATGTCATATATCTATTGTGCTTTTTATATGACACAGATGAGTATTAGGTCACTTTTAAAGCTCTGAAACAAATATATACAAAAACCATCCCAAACTCTATATAGAATTTGAAATGACTGAGATACTGAAATAAATTCAGTGCAGCTTGATTGGTTTTAAGGGTAATAGTTGTGTTAGATATTTCAACGACTTATAACTACCTAAAGAACAGTGAGTTTCGTCTTTTTGTTTTTGATTCTATTGTTGTCTCACACTTCCAGATGAACTATCTGATTTATTAACTTTTTCAGGGTTACCAGAATATCTCACATCGCCACCACTTGTTGCTCTTGCAGTTAATTCCTTTGATGTATTTACGGATATATCTGCACCACTTGTTGCTTTCACATCTGATGTTTCTGCACTTAAACTTCTGGCGTCAATATCGCTACCACTTGTAGCAGATGCATTAAGTGTTTGGGTTTTACCACTAAGTTTAAGATCACTTCCGCTAGTCGCTTTACAAACTAATTGTATCGTGTTTACTGTTAATTTCATATCAGCACCGCTCGTTGTGTTTAGTTCTAAGTTATCAACCTTGATAGTATTTGTTGAGTAAACGTCACTGCCGCTTGTCGCTTTAATCGCTGAAATATCAGCAATATTTAGCATAATCTTTTTTGATGCTGCTCTCCGAATATTCTCTGTAACGTAAATCTTTAAAACTCCATTTTCTACTTCTGTCATGATAAGCTCATGCAGGTTTTTGTCAGCTTCAACACTTAAAGATACGTCGCTAGATTGTGTAATGTAGAGTTCTAAGCCTTGACTTACTTTTATGGTGCTAAAGTCGCTAGAAATGTTTCGGTCAGCGCTTACTACATTTCTGTTCCCATCTACACCATCACCTAAATTCATAGAGAAATTGCAGGATAGCATTAGTATGCTTATAATACTGATGATAATAATTCTAATTAGTGTGCTCATGATTTTTGATTTTTTTTGATTGCTATTTATATTAAATTTTATTGCTTTTAAACTTCAATTGAAGTCTGACTATAACTTATAACACGTTTTAGTTTCCATTGGTCATCTTCTATAATCCAGAGATGCGAAAACAAAGTATAATTGTCTGATTACTTAAAAGTCATAGATTCATTTGTAGAGAAGAAATGTTTTCCACTCTATATCGCTCCGTATAACTCAGCATTATTATACATAGGAAATACGTACTAGCTTTCTTTAACTAAAAAGCGATATACTTTTTTAGGATTATTTGGTTTGCTAAGCCCATCTTTCATTTGATTGACAAATGCTTCTTTGTAGGTTAGAACGCCACCTTTATCATGGTATAATTCTAAATATTTAGTCATGAGCACTGCCCTTTTTTCAATTTCAAATTTATTAAACCCTATTTTTAATAGTATGCTGTCTTTAGCTTTTAAATTTTTAAAGAGATCTGAGTTTTGTTCCACTTGCGCTATTGCAATACCGGAAGCCATAAGGCATCCAATACTGCAGAGCAAAAGTGATTTGATTGATTGATTGATTGATTGATTGATTGATTGATTGATTGATTGATTGATTGATTGATTGATTGATTGATTGATTGATTGATTGATTGATTGATTTAATTTTGATTGATACATTTTTTTGATTGATGATTTACAGTGCAAATATGCGCAAGTCTTTTATTGTTATAAATTTTAAACAACTGAACTGTCGTATTTCTGAACTCAATTGTCATTTACTTCTAGAGTAACGCCATCTTCATCATTAATTTGAAGGATTACCTCTGGTTTGTCTTCATTAGAGGGCTCTTTTTTGTCTGAGGTTTCAATAACTTCAATCTTTTCCTCATCTACTTCTTCACAATCTAAGCACTCAGTATCATCTTCTATGATTTTGAGATAGTGTTCCTCCATACCGTTATCTAATATGTCATTATAGTAACTTGAGTTTCTGTGGAAGCTATAGGTATTCTCATCTGCATATAGCACAGTGCCTTCTGGTAAATACAGTATAACTAAAACTTGTTGCTCGCTAAACTTGTTGTCTATATCTGTTGATAGAGACGTATTAAGTTGTAAATCATTATTAACTAATGCGTAATTATAGTTAATGTTTTTTGCTCTTGTTCTGGCTACGTTGTAATTACTGCCACTGGCTTCTTTTTCAATTATAATCGTTGCCACAGAATCTTTCGTAGATCTAACGACTAATCTAATATCTGAAGATTTTATAGAACGACCGTTATCATCTTCAGTAAGTCTATAGTGCGTATCGTGTCTATAGAAATAATCAGCATAATCGTCATGGCCTGTCATTGTAATTTTAAGTGTGTCATTTGCTTTTACATCTAACGGATCTTTAACCGTTACTTTGGCGTCAAAAGCATGTTCTGTTGCTTGTTTTACTCCCGTTATTACTAAACCTATAATTGCCATTAGCCATAGGCCTAGCAAGGTAAATTTCGCTATATTTCCTATCGATTTAAGGTTGTTTACTAATATCTTTAGACCTAGATAGAACACAAAGAAAAATGGAATCCCTACAGCGAAGAAAAGGAGCATAGACATTAACCACATTGGTATATTTGCAGCATTGGCAGCATCCATAAAGTTCATTGGTGGGAAATTTACAGCATCTGTTATACCAACAGTAAAGAAGGCTACAATTAATGCTATTAAAGTACTGATCCCAACAATGATTAAGATAATACCAATAAACTTAGCCATTACCTTTAAGAAGAACATTAAGATGCTTCCAATAGAATCAAAAAAGGTTTGAGAGCTCGATTTTAGTCGGTTGCCTTGTTTTTGAAAATCGACATTCTTTACGGTATCAGATATGTTATCTGAAACAGTGTCGAAACCCTCTTTAAACTTATCTCCATGTTTTTTTAAATCGACATTTTTTACTTTTTCTGAAACGGAGTCAATGCCATCTTTAATTTTTTTTTCAATGTTACTGATGTTCACGGCATCACCAGTCATAGTCAGTTTCTCTGCTGTGGTATTTGCTTCTGGTACTAAAGCCCAGAAAATCAGGTAGATTAAAATAAATGTTCCACCAGAACCTATGGCTAATATTAACCACATTAAACGTAACCAAATAGACTCTATTCCAAAATAGTGGCTTAAACCTGCAACAACGCCACCTATATACGAATTGTCTGTATCTCTATATAGTTTTTTAGTTGGTCTAGAAGTATGTCTTTGTTTAGGCTGAGGTTCGTCTTCAAAGATTTCGTCGTCCACTAAATAATCTTCAGGTTGTCCCATTATGGTTATGACCTCATCGACTAATTTAACGCCAACAACTTGTTTTTCGTTTTGTATACGCTCTGCAAACAATTCTGCAATACGAGCTTCTATGTCTGAAATAATTTCAGAACGACCTTGAGAATCTGTAAATGAACGTTTTATAGCCTCAAGATAGCGTTGTAATTTAAGATATGCATCTTCGTCTATGTGGAAGAATGTACCTGCTAAATTTATATTGACTGTTTTATTCATTTCTCTGTAGTTTTTGTACTTGTTACTAGGTTTACGGCATTTTGTAGTTCACTCCAAGTCGTGTTTAATTCTTTTAGAAACAGCTTTCCTGTCTCTGTAAGACCATAATATTTTCTTGGTGGTCCAGAAGTGGATTCTTCCCAACGGTAATTGAGTAATCCAGCATTCTTTAATCTTGTTAATAGGGGATATATAGTTCCTTCTACAACAAGCATTTTTGCGTCTTTTAGTGTGCCTAGAATCTCTGCGACATAAGCATCTTCATCCTTTAATACGGACAATATGCAATACTCCAGAACACCTTTTCGCATTTGTGCTTTTGTGTTTTCTATTTTCATGTGTGTTGTCTATTTTTTGTTAAAGTCACATGCAGTTCGCGCATTGAACATGTATTTAAGATTGGTATTTTGTTTTGCGCTCGGTTCATGTGTGTTGTCTATTTTTTGTTAAAGTCACATGCAGTTCGCGCATTGAACATGTATTTAAGATTGGTATTTTGTTTTGCGCTCGGTTCATGTGTGTTGTCTATTTTTTGTTAAAGTCACATGCAGTTCGCACATGTTGATTTTACTCCAATGTAGAGGTCTGTTTGGTGCTCGTGTCATATTAAGAGTGTCTTAAATTTGATTAAACTGTTCATTTTTTGATTGATTTGATTATTGATGAATATTTTGATTTACTTTAAAAAATTGATGGTCAAAGGATATTTATATAATTTACCATCTCTGGCAGATAAGCTTGCTCTAACAATAAGCGCGAGTTCTATAATAAAAGCAACTACAGCCAAAACCCCTAATCCGCCTCCTATATATAATAGAGGAGAAGGTTCGCCGACGTTGATATGAAAATCATGAAATCCATGAAAATCGATAACATCCATTCCCTTAAATAATTTGAAAATAAAAAAGGGAACACTTACAGTCCCTATAATTATCGCATAGAGCAAAATACTAATCTGAAAATTAATCGCCTGCTTGCCATGTTGATCTATAAACTCTGATTTGTCCTTATTCGCTGCCCATAATACAATTGGACCAATGAAATTTCCGAATGGAATAATAAATCTTGAAAAGGTCGAAAGATGTATGAATGTGGCTAAATTTTTATGGTGTTTGTCTAACATTTTAAAAGTATATAATAGTTGCTTATACAAATATATGTCTTTAAAAAGGTATTATGTTACACATAGTACTAAATATTAACATTTTATTAACATTAGTTAAGTTTGAATATTTCAATTATTTTAGTGAAAATTTTAATCCTAAGCATGAAAATAACACCATCTAAACTCAATAAGTTTCTAATGTTTAAACTGCCTGCAGCCTATTTTACAGGAGTAAGAACAAAACATCTTGATGATACAACTTGTGTCGTTTCTGTTAAGCACCGTTGGATTAATCAAAATCCTTTTAACTCTATGTTTTGGGCAGTACAAGGCATGGCAGCCGAGTTAACGACTGGTGCTTTGGTCATGAAAAAGATAAAGGAAAGTGGAAAGAAAACATCCATGTTAGTTGTAACTAATAATGCTGCTTTTACAAAAAAGGCTACAGGAAGAATTACTTTTAAATGTGAAGACGGTTTAAAAATTGATGAAGCGATTAAGAAAGCTATTGAAACAGGAGAGGGACAAACTGTTTGGTTGAATGCAAATGGTATCAATGCAGAAGGCCTACAAGTATCCTCTTTTAATTTTGAATGGACGCTTAAAGTTAAATTATAGTATCATTGCGAGGACATAGGACTAGGCAAATGCAAAGTATTCATGAATTCCTCGAAAAAAACAAAAAGCAGGAACAATCTTTTTAACCAAACAAAGAGGTATTGAGTCACAGTATTCAGCTTTTTGAAATTATCTTCATAAGAATCGGCAGACAGCGAAATTAGTTTTTGTAATTTAAAGATTTTGTAACAAAATCAAATTTTGTTCAACATATAAAAGAATCAATCTTTAAAATTATAACATTATGGAACAATTGCCAGATTATCACAATAGAGAAGCACACGAAATAGATTACCGCATTTACGGAGAAGAAATGCAATACGTAGAAATAGAATTAGATCCGCAAGAAGGTGTCATTGCTGAATCTGGAAGCTTTATGATGATGGATGATGGTATTAAAATGGATACTATTTTTGGTGATGGCTCTAAAAAAGACACCGGTTTCTTAGGTAAAATATTAGGAGCGGGAAAACGCATTCTTACAGGTGAGAGCTTATTTATGACGGCTTTTTATAACGATCTTACAGGAAAACGTAACGTCTCTTTCGCTTCTCCTTATCCAGGTAAAATCATTCCGATTGACTTAGCTGAGTTTGGTGGAAAGTTTATCTGTCAAAAAGATGCTTTTTTGTGCGCAGCCAAGGGAGTTAGCATAGGTATTGAGTTTTCCAAAAAACTAGGCCGAGGACTTTTTGGAGGAGAAGGCTTTATAATGCAAAAGTTAGAAGGTGATGGTATGGCATTTGTCCACGCTGGTGGTACGACTGCAGTAAAGACCTTAGCAGCTAGCGAAACTATACGTGTAGATACGGGGTGTATTATTGGTTTTACGCAAGGTATTGATTATGATATTGAATTTGTAGGAGGTATTAAAAATTCAATCTTTGGAGGTGAAGGTTTATTCTTTGCAAGACTACAAGGACCAGGAAAAGTTTACATACAGTCTTTACCATTTAGCAGGTTAGCAGGTCGTGTATTAGCATCTATACCAAGAGGCGGAAAATCTAAAGGAGAAGGTAGTATTTTAGGTGGCTTAGGTGGTTTGTTAGATGGTGATAATCGCTTCTAAATTTTAACACCTATATAACTTTATGAAATTCAGCGGATTATATTTTAGAAATTGTCGTTATTATTTTAATATGCACATCGCGTAATTTTCAGCTTTTAACATAAATAGCTGTTAAACTTTGAAAAATATTTAACTCAAGTTCATTTTTTTTATATCTTAGAGTCAGAATTGAAACGATAGCCTATAGAAAAAATCTACATTTTGTTAAACCTTAAACTTAAAAGCAACTATGGCGAGAGCAATGTATGAGTACACTAAGACTGTGCTAAACAAAGTCAGTTTTGATACGACTTTATTTTGTATAGAGGTTCAAAAAGCAGTAAGACGATTACTACCTCACGAACTCGAAGAATTAAGAATTTTTATTCAGTCCTTAATTAACCAAAAACCAGAATTGAATCAATGTCTGATTTATTTAAAAGCATAAAAAATCCACGTTAATTGTGGTTATGGTCGGAAGATTTTTTCTTCCGACTTTTTTGTTTTATAAAATAGGAACTAAATTTAAGCCATCTTTTTTCGTTAAACAAAATGTGATAGAAAAGCATTAAAGGAGGCTTTAAAAGGGGAATTAGATCCTTTTGAAATCTAAAAAAATCAGTTGAAATTTCTTCTAAATAGGACTGTTTTTAAAGGCTCTTTTTTTTATATGATTTTTTTTATTACCCTGAGTTTATGAGTATGTACTTTATGGTCAATATTATAAATACCACTGTGGTCTAGGCGATCAATTCTTACTTTTCCATGTGCATGGATAATATAATTATCTTCCATAATTATACCGACATGAACAATATTACCTTCTGCATTATCAAAAAAGGCTAAATCCCCAGGTTCACTTTCTTCAATAAAACTAAGGGCTTCGCCCTGAGAGGCTTGTTCAGAGGCATCTCTAAATAGTTTATAACCGTTAAGCTTATATACCATCTGCGTAAAGCCAGAACAATCAATTCCGAAAGGTGTTTTACCTCCCCATAAGTAAGGCGCGTTTAAATATAGAAATGACGATTTAAGAATTTCAGTCTTACTGCGCTTTGAAGATAAAATAGAGCCATCAAAATTATGTTTTAGTAAAGCCAAACTGTTTAAATCTGATCCTAAAGGAATAGGATACAGATTATTAGAAGTATCAGAAACAAACTCAATTAAATCTTTAGAGAGCTTGCTATCAGATTTCGATAATTCTTTGTAATCAGACTCATCAATTTCTATATATTGTTTATTATCTATCCAACCTTCATAATTATCGAAGGCAAAACGAATACGGCTCCATTTTTTTCGTTGTTCCAATACTTTGAATAAATCACCATACAAAGCTTGCGTTACCATTTCACTAGTATCGCTGGGCTCTAATCGTATAGGTACAATTCCAAGATTGCAAATGCCGTATTGCATAAATAAAATTTAAGCGCGTTCTAAAACCATCGCGGAAGCACCACCACCACCATTACAAATAGCCGCCGCTCCAAGTTTAGCATTGTTTTGATGTAATACATTAATTAAAGTGACAAGTATTCTAGCGCCAGAACATCCTAGTGGATGACCTAAAGAAACAGCACCTCCGTTAACATTTACATTACTGTCATCTAATCCTAGAATTTTCATATTAGCTAAACCAACAACAGAAAACGCTTCATTAAATTCAAAGTAGTCTACATCCTTTATGTCTATCTTAGCTTTAGCAAGTGCTTTTGGTAAAGCTCTAGCGGGAGCAGTTGTAAACCATTTTGGATCTTGAGCTGCGTCAGCATAACTTTTAATAATAGCAAGAGGTTTTAGACCTAATTCATCTGCTTTTTCTCTACTCATCAATACCATTGCGGCTGCACCATCATTTATAGTAGATGCATTTGCAGCAGTCACCGTACCGTCCTTGGTAAATGCGGCACGCAAAGCAGGAATTTTTTCCATCTTTACATTCGTATATTCTTCGTCCCGATCAACAACAATAGGTTCACCTCGTCGCTGAGGTACTTCAACTGCAATAACTTCATTATTATATTTTCCAGAATCCCAAGCCGCTTTAGAGCGTTCATAAGATTGAACTGCAAACGCATCTTGGTCTTCTCTGCTAAATCCATATTCTGTAGCACAAGCATCAGCACAAACACCCATGGCATTTTTATCATAGGCATCTACCAAGCCATCTTTTTGCATACCATCTTCCAGGGTAATAGCGCCAAATTTTGTTCCAGTTCTCGCACGGTAATAATGAGGAATTAAACTCATGTTTTCCATGCCTCCAGCAACAACAATGTCAGCATCTCCTAACTGGATGGCTTGGGCAGCTTGCATGACAGCTTTCATACCAGAAGCACACACTTTATTAATAGTAGTGCATGGGACTGTATTTGGTATGCCAGCGTATATTGCAGCTTGTCTTGCAGGAGCTTGGCCTACGCCAGCCTGTACAACATTACCCATTAAAACTTCATCAACCATTTCTGGGTTTAAATTGATTTTTTCTAATGCACCTTTAATAGCTGCAGCTCCAAGTAGAGGTGCAGGTACAGTAGATAAACTTCCTAAAAAACTTCCAATTGGTGTTCTAACGGCAGATACGATTACAACGTCCTTGTTCATTATACTTGTCTTTATAATAGTTGCTGCGAAATTAATCATTTTTTTTTAGAGATATGAGAATGTATTAATGATATTAGCCTTGTAAAATTCTAATATTTATTACATTTGGATGTATATGAATGCATTTCTTAATAAATGGTATAAAAACCACGCCTTAGTCTATAAGATATTACTATTCGTAGTAACGACACTGTTTATCGTTTATCTATTTCCGAAAACAGGAAAGTTTAGATACTCTTTTGAAAATGGTAAGCCATGGCAATCTGAAAACTTGTATGCACCATTTAATTTTGCTATTAAAAAATCTCAAAATGAAATAGATAAAGAAAGGCTTGAAATTGAAGAAAATAGTCCTGCTTATTTTGAAATGAATAAAGAGGTTGAGTCTAAAGTATTGTCTGATTATATGTCGCGATTTAATCAAACTTTTAAGGATTCTATTTACCTTAATAGTCAGAATTCTAATTTGTATAAAACAGGAAAATCGTTTGTTGATAAGCTTTATGATAAGGGGGTTTTGGATCAAGGCTATTCCTATACGGCAAATAGAGCTGTGATATTAACTACTGCAAATACTTTTCAAGAAGAATTAGAGTATAGTGATTTAAACGAATTAAGTAATTTACGGCAACTTATAGAACAACATTTAGGCATTGATGTTTCGGCTGAAAATCGAAATAATATGATATCCATATTTTTTGATGTTATAAAGCCTAATATTGTTCTAAATGAAAGCTTAACAGAGAAAGCACTTGAAGAAGGGTGGTCTAAAATATCATCGACACGAGGCAGTATTGAGCAAGGTCAGTTAATAATTTCTAAAGGGCAAGTCGTAGAAGAAGAACAGTATACAATCCTAAATTCTTTAAAATCTGAATACGAATCTCAAGTATGGAACTCAGCAAATTATAATTGGGTTTTAGTAGCTTATACTTTGCTAGTCGCATTAGCACTTTTGATGTTGTTATTGTTTTTACGCAAATACAGAATGGAAGTTTTTCTTAATAATACTAAGGTCACTTTCATTTTCTTCAATATCGCGTTAATGACATTATTAACGACATTAATAATAAATTATAACTCCCAATATGTTTATGTGGTACCATTATGTATTATGCCACTGGTTTTAAAGGCTTTTTTCGATGCTAGACTTGGTTTGTTTACGCATGTCTTAACTGTGCTACTTCTTGGCTTTATTGTTCCGAATAGTTATGAATATATGTTTCTTCAGATCATAGCAGGTATTGTCACGATTTTAACGGTTTCTGAATTATATAAAAGAGCGAATCTATTTATTTCTGTAGGACAAATAACATTCATATACATCATTGCATATTTTGCTTTTTTCGTTATTCATGAAGGGCAATTAACAGGCTTAAAGTGGGAGACCTTCGGATTGTTTATCCTTTGCGGTTTAGCAACACTTTTTGTACAACCATTAATTTATATCTACGAAAAGATATTTGGTTTAGTTTCTGATGTGTCATTATTAGAGCTTTCAGATACCAATACGAAGCTATTAAAGGAATTATCGAATAAGGCTCCAGGTACCTTTCATCATTCTTTAAATGTTGCTAATTTAGCTGAAGCTTCAGCTAATGAAATAGGTGCAAACTCAATGTTAATAAGGGTTGGTGCATTGTATCACGATATTGGTAAAATGAAGAATCCTACGTATTTTACGGAGAATCAAAGCACAGGGATTAATCCACATGATGAACTATCAAGTCACGAAAGTGCAAAAATTATCATTGACCACGTTTTAAGTGGAATTGAAATTGCGAAAAAGTATAATCTACCAGACCGCGTTATAGACTTCATAAGAACACATCATGGTACAAGTCTTGTTTATTATTTCTACATGAAAGAAAAAGCGGTCAATGAAAATTTAGACATTAAAGACTTTTCATATCCTGGTCCTACACCATTTAGTAAGGAAACGGCAATTTTAATGATGTGTGATAGTCTTGAGGCGGCTTCAAAAAGTTTAAAGGAACCTACGAGTACTAAGATAAATGAGTTTGTAGAAAACATTATTAACAAACAAATGGAAAGTGGTCAATTCCTTAATGCAGATATTACTTTTAAAGAAATTCAATCGATAAAAAAGGTGCTTAAGAATAAGTTAGCCAACATTTATCATCTCCGGATTGAATACCCTGAGTAACACAAAAAAGCCTCAACATTTCTGTTAAGGCTTTATGTGATCGTAATAGGATTGAAACCTAGGGCTAGAACCTGTTATGGGTATTGGAACGTTTTTACATAATATTTGTTTTATTTACTGATAAATTTTAGATAGAGAGATTGCTTTAAACAAATCAATAATGGTATCTAATAGAAATTTTATTAATTCTCGTAATAAAAGTTTAGTAATTTGAAGTGCTTATAATTTCAGAGCAATTTACTATAGATACCTTAACTACATTACTATTAGAGTTTTGAATTCTATGAGTGTAGTCTTATAATCAGTTACAGTTAGTGAAATTAGGTTTAGAAAGTGTCCAAGAAGGCGTTAAGACAGAAAAATTTCGACAATAATTCACATTGCTAACTTCCCAATTACCTAAATCTTGATTGAACACTGAATTAAGGACGAACATAGAAGCCATGTCAGTTACACTGCTAACATCCCAAGTCCCTATATTTTGATTGAACAGTGCATTATTGAACATACTTGACATAATAGTAGCATTACTAACATTCCAAGAACTTATATCTTGATTGAACACTGAATTTTCGAACATACGATCCATATCTGTTACACTACTCACGTCCCAATCGCCAATATCTTGATTAAAGTCTGACCTTCCGAACATACTTCCCATATTAGTTACATTACTCACATCCCAATCGCCAATATCTTGATTAAAGTCTGAACTTCCGAACATAACATCCATTTTAGTTACATTACTAACATCCCAATCGCCAATATCGTGATTGAAGGCAGAACCTCTGAACATAAATGACATAATAGTAGCATTACTAACATCCCAAGACCTTATATCTTGATTGAATAATGGGGATGTTAAAAATAGGTTTCTAAGATCGATAATTTTAGTCGTGCAAACCCTAGTAACATCTGCATTAGCATCAATCATAACTTTTAAAGCTGTTAAATCTACGATTGTATACCCTACGCCATTTATTACTCCTACATCACCCACTTCCGCACATTCTCTTGCTTTTATCGTAATTCCATTGGCATCTAAATAAACCGGGTTCTCGTCACCGCATGTTGTAGATTCAATTGTTACATTATCATCAATTGTTACATCATCATCAGATGCACACGAATGGAGTGTGAAAATTGCTACTGCTATAAGTAAAATTATTTTTCTCATATTCATTTGTTTTTAAAATATAATAAAACATTTATGTCAAACACATTAAAGCTGTTTAATGTTTTCAGGGATGTTTAACTATTTAGTTCATATCCTTTCTTTATAGTCTTGAAAATTTAAAAAGGTTGCGTCTAAATCGTGATAAATTGGTATTTCGCTTTAGAAATATATATCGTGACGTTAAAACAATTGAAATAACTTGCAGAACTATTGCGATCATACATTATTTCTAGTATTACCAATAGAATTTGTTATAGTTAAGGTAGAGATGCAAGGTTCATACTTTTTAAGATACGAAAAAGCCTCAACATTTCTGTTAAGGCTTTATGTGACCGGACTAGGATTCGAACCTAGGACCGTCCCGATTATAACATCGAGATGCTCTATCTGATATTATTTTTAATTAATTGAACACTAAAATCTCTTGATTTTTTGCTTTTAATTAGCATTTCATATTGATAGGCTTCAGATTTGGTCGAGAACTCTTTGGTATAAACGATTTCCCAAGGAATTCCGTATTTATTGGATTTACTTCTGCCACTGTAGTGGCGTTTAAGCCTATCTTACAGATCTGCTGTATGTCCGATATAGAATCTGTTTTTAGATTTTGAGTATAAATTATAGATATTCATACGCTCTAAGACACAAAAAAGCCTCACTATTTCTAGTAAGGCTTTATGTGATCGCACTAGGATTCGAACCTAGGACCGCCTGCTTAGAAGGCAGGTGCTCTATCCAGCTGAGCTATGCGACCATTTAGAGTAACACTCTAAAAACTCAATAAAAGTCGGGGTGGCAGGATTCGAACCTGCGGCCTCCACGTCCCAAACGTGGCGCGATAACCGGGCTACGCTACACCCCGAAAATGATTATCTTTAAATATTACTTACAGTCGCAAAAGCTGTAGTAAATTTTGCGGAGAGACAGGGATTCGAACCCTGGGTAAGTGTTTCCACCTACGACGATTTAGCAAACCGTTCCTTTCGGCCACTCAGGCACCTCTCCAGTAATAAATGAACGTATTTCAATAAAATTGCGGATGCAAATGTAGCTTTTCATATTAAAGAACGCAACAATTTTTTTGAGTTTTTTATAATAAAAATGCATCTTATTTATTCTAGGAGTATTGCAGTATTATTTTTTCAACTTTTGAGCACTATTTTATTGAATGACATATTTTGGATATTTTTAAAAGTCAGAATTGACTTCATCTTATAATTTATATTAATGTCTAAATATCAGAAGTATAGAGTTTTTTTAGATTTGATTATTGCTCAAAAGGGGTTTCTTTAGTTAGGCTTAAATTTGAGAGCAAATTAAAATTGTCTTTTCATTATTTAGGTTGGTGGTAAAAAATAAATAAACTGAACCACCATCCTTTACGTTTAGCTTATTGCGAATCTCATGAACAGAAATAGGAAAATTACGCGTCGTAACATTGGCTTTTGTTATTTTTTCTTTAACAAATAACTTTTTGTTGAAAGGTAGTAGCTTGTCAATCTTAAAACGTCGGCCAGGAAAATCTTTTAACTGTTCTGAAGTATAAAGGTGCGAATGTTTGTGGAGCTTTGGAACGCCTAGGATGTCGCTAATTGAATTAAACGCACCTGACTTTAATATTGCGGCATTCGGCTCATATAAGTAGGTGAGAGGCATACTATATTCAACTTTAGCAATTGGTTCTTCTTCAAATTTGAATTCAAAATTTTGAATGCTTCCTTTTTGAATATTTGCAGTTTTTACAGCTACTTTATCTTTATAATTACGTTCTAAAATCCAAAGCAATTCTTTAACCTCGTTATTTACACCTATTATATGGACTTCTTTTATATCTTTTAAAACCGAAAGTGTTGCAGATAAATCTAATAATGGTGATGTTTTTATCATCACATTGCCAGCGTATTTTAAGAATAAATTTTGAAACGTTTTTATGTTTGGAGTGCAATCTGAAAGTAAGAACACTTTCTTCTTACTATCGTCTCTTCGAGATGGATCAATATATATCCAATCAAAAGGTTGGTTAATACGCTTAAGTACATCAATTCCACTTTCGTTTAAGCATTCAATATTTGAAGCTTTTAAAGCTTTGTAGTTATGCTTCACGATTTCTGAGAGCTCCGTATTTATTTCGCAATGCTTAACGTTTTTAATCTGTTTTGAAAAATAATAAGTATCAATCCCAAAGCCGCCAGTAAGGTCAATTAGTGATTCGCCTATAACTAAATTAGCTTTATATTTTGCGGTAATCTCAGACGACGTTTGTTCGATGTTTAGCTTGTTTGGATAGTAAATATTGTGAGTAGTAAACCAGGTAGGTAATTTCTTTTCAGAGCGTTTTTTAGATTCAATTTGTTCTATAAGTAACTTAGCATCTATGTGTTTATATGGAATACCTTTCAACACTAAGTCTGAAATAATAGAGTTCAAATTTAGATTTATAAACTCTTGAATTTTAATATGGAGAATAGCACTGTTCAAAGCTAAAATTATAAACCTTTGGTGAGTTTGCTTACGAATTTATTATCTGATAAAAACTCTTTTAAAATAACCTTGATTGCTGTGTAAGCAGGTACAGCGATTATCATGCCTATAACACCAAACAGGATACCTGATATGATAATAACTAAGAAAATTTCTAAAGGATGAGATTTTACACTTTTAGAAAAAATAATGGGTTGACTAAAGAAATTATCAACTAATTGAGCAATTAAAAACCCAATCATCACATACGATGTTGTTGGCAGTATAACGTCACTAAAACTCTCCCCTAAATTGCTAGACATACTTAGCAATAGCATTAAAAAACCACTGACCAAAGGGCCAAGGTAAGGCACTAGGTTTAGCAGTGCACATAGAAATGCTATCACAATAGCATTGTCCATATCAAAAATTAATAAGACGGTCGTGTAGATTACAAAAAGAATGAGAATTTGAAAAACTAGGCCGACAAAATAACGCGACAATAAATCTTTGATTTTAGTGAAAGAACGTTTAGTCCTAGATTCTTTCTCGTCAGGAATAAAAGCCATAATCCCATCTTCAAATAACTTACTGTCTTTCAAAAAAAAGAACGATATAAACAAGACAGAAAATAAACCAACGCTAAAACTCCCAAATCCACTAATAATACCGTTCAAAAAATCTGGTATTATGGCAAAATCTAACTTAGAGAATAGATTTGAATCTTTTATAGACTGCTCAATATCTATATTTTGAAATTGAAAATAGGTTATTATTTGATCGTATAAATCTTCAATATTACCCTCTAAATCTGTTATATTTAATAAGGCCAAGTTTTGTCCTTGCTCAAGGACTAGTGGGATAAATAGACCAACAAGACCAACTAATAATCCTAGAAGTAGGGCCATAGTAAGTATGACAGCAACAGTATTATTAAACTTTAATTTTTGTCGAAGAAATAAAATTATTGGACGACCGATGAGTGATATCACAACTGCAATAGCTATATATACAATAACGGATTGAATCTTATATAAAAAAAATAAAACCAAAGCTACAGTGAGCAGAATACCTAAGGCTCTTAAAATACCGTTTGCTATAGTTTTTGAGTTCATTGATAATGATTTGTTCAAAGATGCTGAAATAAATTCAGCAAGACAAATTTAGGAATTAAGTTGTTTTGTGAGTTCGTAAAGTATAATGCTTGTGGCCTGGACCACATTCATACTACTATTATTGCCATACATATTAATATGAACCACAGCATCCATTTGTTGCAATATAGATTCTGATACGCCAAAATTTTCATCACCAAGAATTATTACGACGGGTTGTGTAGTATTTAATTTAAAACGACTCAGTTCTGTACTCGTTTCTGTAACTTCTAAAGCAATTAAATACAGATTGTTTTTTTTTAAGTTTTTTATAACAGCATCAATCTGAGCATCAATTTTATGACTGACAAAATTTTCAGTAGAACGCGAAGTTTTGGTCATGCGTTTTCCTAATGAAACATTCTCACCACAAAATATGATTTTTTCCACACCAAATGCATCTGCTATGCGGAAAAGACCACCAATGTTAGGCGCATTATTAATGTTATCGCAAACTAAGGTGATTGGATGTTTTTGTTTTTTGAAGTTTGAAGTGTAGTGGGTGAGTTGCATTTTTAGGTTGAATAGTTAGATTTATGGACCCTTAGAATCTTACAAAGACATGTAAGTATTAAAAGTCTTGATTCTTGGTTCTTTAATCTTGGATCTTAAAAAGCTAATTGTCAAAAGCATACTTCACAATATTAGCTCCCATTTTAAGTGCCTTCTCTCTAACATCTTCTGGATCATTATGCACTTCTGCATCTTCCCAGCCATCACCTAAATCACTTTCAAAAGTAAAAAGCAAGACCAATCTGCTTTGGTGAAAAATCCCAAAGGCCTGTGGTGCTTTACCATCATGCTCATGAATTTTTGGTAGACCACGCGGAAAACTGTAAACTGTGCTAAAAATTTTGTGATCTTTCGGAATTTCAATTAATTCACTATTAGGAAATACCTTTTTTAACTCTTTTGTGACATAGGGTTCCATTCCATAGTTATCATCAATATGAAGAAACCCACCAGAGACTAAGTAGTTTCTTAGGTTTTCGGCATCATCATCACTAAAAAACACATTGCCATGACCTGTCATATGCAACAAAGGAAATTGAAAAATATCGGTGCTACCAGCTTCAACGGTTTGTATACTCTCATTGATATTGGTGTCAATATTATCATTACAATACTTTACCAAATTTGGTAAAGCAGTTGGGTTGCTGTACCAGTCCCCACCACCTTTGTATTTTAATATCGCTACATCTTGAGCTATTATAAAATTGCTTGTTAAACTCATCATAATAGTGAAAATGACTGTAAGCAATATTTCATTTGACGTACTAATTCTCATATTCCAAATTTAAAAAGAATTGTTATGAAATCTATCGTCTTAACATTATTTATAATTCCATTTTTACTAGTTAATAGTTTAAGGGAAGAAACTAACGAAAAAAATACTGTCGTATTAGAACTCTATACATCTCAAGGTTGCTCTAGTTGTCCTCCTGCAGATGAACTTTTGAATGAAGTAAAAAGTAATCATGTTATTGCGCTATCATATCACGTTGACTATTGGAACCATATCGGTTGGAAAGACCCTTTTAGTAAATCAAAATATAGCGATAAACAACGCGAATATGCATCAAAATTTAATAGTAGCTCTATTTATACACCACAATTAGTGATCAATGGAAAGGAACATATTGTTGGGTCAAATAAGACGCTTTTAAAGCAAAAAATTGCGCAATATGAAAATGTTAAATCTAAAGAAAATATATCGGTTCCTAAGGTTTCAAAATCTGAAAGCCTAGTTAATTTTAACTATAAATTTGAAGGGGATACATACAATAAGAATATTAGAATTGTATTGGTTATTAATAAACGTAAAACTTACGTGAAGCGAGGTGAAAACAGAAATAGAGAACTGATTAATGGCAATATAGTTGTAAATGAACAACAGTTTAAACTCGAAAAGAACTCAGGAAATGGTTCTATATTAATACCAGAAATCGTTAAATCTAATGATGATTTATCTTTAATCTTGATTATTGAAAATGACGTATTAGATATTACAGCAGCAAGTTATACTATATTGTAATTATTCATTTGTAAATGCCACTGAATGACATGCCACAAGAGCGGCCGTTTCGGTGCGCAACCGGGTCTCACCCATAGTTACAGGAACAAAATCATGATTTAAAGCCATTTTGATTTCATTAAGGCTGAAATCACCTTCTGGACCAATTAAAATGGTGCAGTTTTCATTTCTCTTTAGTTGAGATTTTAGGGATTTCTTATCAGTTTCCTCGCAATGCGCTATATAGCGCTGTTCAGTAAATTCTTGGGTAACGAAATCTTTAAATGCGATTGGAGCCTTAAGTTCTGGTAAATAATATTGAAGTGATTGTTTCATCGCAGACTGAATAATTTTTTCAAAGCGTTCCGTTTTAATGATTTTTCGTTCGCTGTGGTCACAGATTATAGGCGTGATGCTTTCGATGCCAATTTCTGTCGCTTTTTCTAAAAACCATTCGTAACGGTCATTCATTTTTGTTGGTGCGACAGCCAAATGCAAATTATAAGAGCGCTTGTCTTGTAAAGCTTTAGTACTAATATTTACGGCGCAATGCTTTACGTTTGTCAAGGTTAGTTCTCCTACAAACAGCCAGCCTTTTCCATTGGTAATATGCAAAACATCTCCTGTTTTTTTGCGGAGCACTTTTACAATATGTCTGCTTTCGTCTTTATCGAAATTAAAACTTGTATCCTTTTCAGAAATGTTAGAATTGTAAAATAACTGCATTAGTCTATGGCTTCTGTGATTTTTAAATTTGTAATTTTTTCGTTTAGATAAGGTATAGTTTGAGCGAATTACAAAGCAACTAAATTTTAAAGTGAAATTGAATCAATGCGATTTAGCTTATCAACAGATGTTTTAACAATTTGTAAATAGAGTTAATTGTTTGAGAAGCTTTTGACACGAATTAGCACATTTTTTTTCTTTGTTAATCAAAAAGAATGTTTTAAATCTTCAATCGTGCAGTAGCCATAACATCAAAATCAGCAAAATCCTTTTCTAAATATTTTAAATATCCAACAATAGCAATCATAGCGGCATTGTCTGTGGTGTACTCAAATTTAGGGATATAACTTGTCCAACCAAATGTCTGTTCAGCATCTGTTAATGCTTTTCTAATTCCTGAATTTGCTGAAACGCCGCCACCAATGGCAATATGTGTAATCCCGGTTTGCTTTACGGCAAGTTTCAATTTATCCATTAAAATACCGATAATTGTATATTGAATCGAGGCGCAAATGTCATTCAGGTTGTCTTGAATAAAGTTTGGATTGGCCTTCACTTCACGTTGTACAAAATAAAGAATAGCTGTTTTAAGTCCTGAAAAACTAAAATTTAAACCAGCAACCCTCGGTTTGGTAAATTTATAAGCTTTCGGATTACCGAGTTGCGCACGTCTATCAATTTCTGGCCCTGCAGGATAGCCTAAACCTAATACTTTCCCGCTTTTATCATAAGCTTCTCCAACAGCATCATCAATGGTTTCTCCTAACACTTCCATTTCAAAATGATTAGTCACTTTTACAATTTGTGTATGTCCGCCAGAAATGGTCATGGCTAAAAATGGAAAAGTTGGTTTTTTGTGTTCATCTTCAGTAATAAAATGCGCTAAAATATGTGCTTGCATGTGGTTAACATCAATCAATGGAATATTTAATCCGTAAGCTAAAGATTTGGCAAACGAGGTACCGACTAATAACGAACCCATTAAACCAGGGCCACGCGTAAATGCAATAGCAGTTAATTGATCCTTAGAAATTCCAGCATTTTCGATAGCTTGATGCACCACGGGAACAATGTTTTGTTGATGTGCACGTGACGCTAATTCTGGTACAACACCACCATATTCTGCATGTATTTTCTGGTCTGCAACAACATTACTCAAAATACGGTCGTTACAAAGTACAGCAGCTGAGGTGTCATCGCAAGAAGATTCAATACCAAGGATATAAATATTTTCTTTTTCCATAGTCGATATTAGGCACAATAATTGTTAATTTTACAGAGATCATCTAAGGCCATACCGAACAACGTATTGTAAGGACAAAGGTAGTGAAGATTTCATATTTTAAAACTCATAACTTCTATCAAACGGATACTTAAAATAACAGGAAAAATAGTAGCGATAATATTGCTATTATTTTTCATTTTATTTTTGGTGCTTTCCATCCCTGCTGTACAAACCAAGCTTGGTAAATATGCTACAGATAGATTAAACGAAGATTATAAAACAGATATAAATATTGGTAAAGTTGGTTTACAGCTCAATGGTGATATTGAACTTAAAGAAATTTTAATTAGGGATTATAAAAAAGATACACTAATTAGTATTGGGGAGCTTAATAGTTCTATTATTAGCTTTAAAAAATTATACAACGGTAAACTCAATTTTGGCGATATAGATATTCAAAATTTAGTCTTTAATCTAAAAACGTATGTAGGAGAGAAAGATACCAACTTAGATATGTTTGTAGCTAAGTTTGATGATGATAATCCGAGAAAAGGCCCAAGTGAGTTTTTATTTTCATCTAGTGATGTATCTATTGAAAACGGAATCTTTAGACTTATAGATGAAAATCTTGAAACACCCAAGATTTTTGAGTTTAGCGAATTAAACGCCAATACTACAAACTTTTTAATTAATGGTCCTGAAGTAAGCTCGAGGATTAATCAATTCCGTTTTAAAGATAGTCGAGGCATTGCGGTTAAGAATTTAATGGCAAATTTTGAATATGCTTTAGATCACATGACATTTGGTGCCCTGAACATTCAAACAGAACAGTCAGAATTAAAAGGAGATTTAAGATTTAACTATAAGCGCGAAGATTTAAAATATTTTACAGACAAAGTAGATGTTGTTGCCAATTTTAAGGATTCTGATATTTCGCTTACCGAACTCAATGTGTTTTTTGATGAATTTGGTATAAATCAACGTGCGATGCTTAATACCGATTTGTCAGGCACACTTAATAATTTAGTCGCTACAAACCTTAATATAAGCACCACTAGAAACACTAAGATTATTGGTAATATAACCTTTAAGAACCTGTTTAGCAATGAAGCAGATAGTTTTGCTTTAGATGGAAAGTTTCAAAATTTAGCTTCCAATTATAAAGATCTAACAGCATTACTACCTAATATACTTGGCAAAACTATTCCAACGGTACTTTCTAAAGTTGGTAATTTCAGAATTAATGGATCGACTCATATTACTGCTAAACGTGTAGAGGCTAATATAGAAATTAATACAGATTTAGGCTTTGTAAAGTCGGACTTAGAACTCACAAATATTGATGATATAGATAATGCAAACTACATAGGAAATATTGTGCTAGACGAGTTTAATATTGGCGAGTTATTAAATGATCCTTTAGTAAAAAACACCTCTTTAAATTTAGATGTTGATGGCAAAGGATTTACGGTCGATAACCTAAGAACAGATGTTAAAGGGGATGTATTTACCTTTGGTTACAATGGTTACGTCTATGAGAATGTTAAGTTGTCGGGCAATTTAGGAAATAAAATTTTTAATGGCTTATTAAAAGCTGATGATCCTAATTTACAGCTCGACTTTAACGGTTTAGCAGATTTTTCTCAAGACCTTAAGAAGTTCGATTTTAAAGCTATTGTTGGTTATGCCAATCTTAAAGTTTTAAATTTTGTAACGCGAGATAGTATTTCAGAATTTAAGGGTATCGTAAACATGTCAGCTCAAGGAACGTCTTATGATAATGCAGGAGGGACGATTAATATAAAGAATACAACATACCATAATCAGGATAGCCGTTATACGTTTCAAGATTTCGACATTGTGTCTTCCTTTGAAGCTTCAAAACGGACCATCTCAATTGATTCACCAGATATTATTAGTGGTCGAATAATAGGGCAATTTAGGGTCAGGGATATATTCAAATTGGTTAAAAATTCCGTTGGAAGTATTTATACCAACTACATACCAAACGAAGTTATAGCAGGGCAATACATAGACTTCAAATTCGATATTTATTCTAAAATTGCAGCGGTTTTTTTTAAGGATTTAACCTTAGGCAAACATACGTTTATTGAAGGTAGAGTAGAAACTGATGAACGTGGTTTTGAGTTAACGTTTAATTCACCTGAAATAAAATTTCAAGATTATTTTGTCAATAATATCAACGTTACTGTAGATAATAGCAATCCATTATTTAATACATTTATTGAAATTGATAGCGTAAATACAGGTGTTTATAATGCCTCACAATTCAGTCTTATTAATGTTACAAAACGAGACACCTTATTAATTAAATCTGAATTTAAAGGTGGTAAAAACAATCAAGATAGTTTTAATATGAATCTATTTTATACGATAGATAAAAATAATAAATCCGTTGTTGGTTTTAAGAAATCTGATGTTTTATTTAAAGGCTACGAGTGGTTTGTTAATTCTGAAAAAGATACACTGAACAAAATTCGTTTTGATAGACAATTCAAAGCCTTTAATATCTTTCCGATTAAGATTAATCAAGGCGATGAAGAAATTGCAATTTCAGGACAAATCAAGGATTCACTCAATAAAGAGTTTAATGTTGATTTTAAGGATGTACAGCTCGTAAAAATCACACCAACTATCGACAGTTTGGATTTAAAAGGTTTTGTAAATGGGAAATTACATGTGGTTCAAAACAGCGGCGTGTATCTGCCAAAGTCTAATGTTGAAGTGAGCAACCTTTTCGTCAATGATTACGACTTAGGAAATCTTACAGCTAAGATTGAAGGTGACAACTCCATTACCAATTATAAAGTAGATGTGTCCCTTGTAAATGATAATCTAAAGTCATTAGGAGCTACAGGAACTATTGATGTTGCCCAAAGTAATCCTAGAATAAATTTAGATGTAGTTTTTGAAGAGTTCTTGTTAGACCCTTTAAACCCTCTAGGCGAAGGCGTGATTAATAATATTAGAGGTTTAGTGTCTGGTAATGCTAAGGTGACAGGAAGCTTGAATCAACCAAGTATAGACGGAGAATTGTTGTTGGATCGCGCAGGACTATCAATACCTTATCTTAATGTGGATTATGGTTTTGATTTTGATTCTAAAGTCTCTCTTCTCGGTCAGCAATTTATTTTCAATAATGTGGTTATGACGGATTCTAAGTACTTTTCTAAAGGGAATCTGAATGGTTATATTGAGCATGATAATTTTTCGGATTGGGAACTCGGGTTGAAATTAACTACTGATCGATTATTGGTTTTAAACACCGAAGAGTCTGAAGATGAGTTGTATTATGGTACAGGTTTTATCTCTGGCTTAGCCGAAATTAGAGGTCCTACAGATCAATTAATCATTCAAGTGAAAAATGGAAGAACAGAATCTGGAACTGAATTTTATATTCCATTAAGCGATTCTGAAAGTTTTGGTGATAATTCATTTATTCATTTCTTAAGCCCAGAGGAAAAAGAAGCACGAATTAATGGCGTAATAACAGAACAGATTGAAGTGAAAGGCTTGGTACTAGATTTCGATTTAAACGTGAATCAAAATGCAGTTATTGAAATTGTAATAGATAAAGAAGCAGGAAGTACAATAAAAGGTAGAGGAGAAGGTAATTTAAACTTTTTAATTAATACCAATGGAACCTTTAATATGTGGGGAGATTTCTCAGTATTTGAAGGGTTTTATAATTTTAAATACGGAGGTTTTGTTGAAAAGAAATTTGCAGTAGAGCGCGGCGGAAGTATCGTTTGGGAAGGTGAACCTTTGAAGGCGCAAATTAATTTGAAAGCGGTTTACCAAACGACAGCCAATCCATCTGTGTTGCTAGATAACCCTATTAGCCAAAGAATTCCGGTAGAAGTAGAAATTCAATTAACAGGACTACTTGAGCAACCAACTCCAGACTTTAATCTAAGTTTTCCAAATGTGACATCAACTGTAAAATCTGAGTTAGACTATAGACTATCATCAAAAGACGAACTCGAGTTTCAAGCCTTAACTTTATTAGGGACAGGGGGTTTTTCAAGTGGTTCAGGAGGAGTTAATTTTACAGGAACAATTTCAGAAAGACTGAGCGGTATTGTAAATAATTTGCTCGGTAGTGAAAATGGAAACCTCAATATCGGTGTGGATTTAGAGCTTGGTCAAGACACACCAGAACTACAGACGGATAATAGGTTTGGTCTAACCCTTCAAACTAAAATTAATGAAAAGATTTTGGTTAATGGCAAGTTTGGAGTGCCATTTGGAAGTACGCAACAAACTACAATAACGGGAGATGTTCAAATCGATTGGTTACTTAATGACGATGGTACATTACGTGCTAAAGTTTTCAATAGAGAGAATACGATAAGAAACTTTGGTGAAGAAATTGGATATACACAAGGTATTGGTTTGTCTTATAATGTTGAATTCGAAACGTTTAAGGAATTGCTTCAAATTATATTTTATGGAAAAAATAGAAAAAATAAAAACTTAAGCAAAGAGTCCGAAAAGAAAGAAAAAGTGGATGATGATATGATGCCAAATTACATGCAAATGAAGACAGAAAAGACAAAAACCAAGTCTTAAAACCTCCCTTTCTTCAATTTTGTTAAATTATTTATTAACGAAAACGTTTGAATTGTTTTTTCGCTCATTATTTTATGATAATAGTCACTTTTTTGTATGTATTGTTTACTAATTTTACTAAAAAAAGGGAATCATAAATGGTGCATACAATTAAAAAAATAGCTGTCATGACTTCTGGGGGAGATTCTCCAGGTATGAATGCAGGCATTAGAGCGGTCGTTAGGGCTTGTGCTTTTCACAATATTGAATGTATTGGTATTTACAGAGGTTATGAAGGTATGATTGATGGAGATTTTATCTCAATGGACGCACGAAGTGTAAAAGGAATCATCAATAAAGGAGGCACAATTTTAAAATCTGCGCGTTCAAAAGAATTCAGAACAAAAGAGGGAAGAGCAAAAGCGCATGAGCAATTACTAAAAGCTGGTATTGATGCTTTTGTAGTTATTGGTGGAGATGGTAGTTTTACTGGAGCTATGATTTTTAATCAAGAGTATAATTTTCCTGTAATGGGAATACCCGGGACAATAGATAATGATATTGTCGGAACAACACATACCTTAGGTTACGATACAGCGCTAAATACAGTTGTAGAAGTCATTGATAAAATTAGAGATACAGCAAGTTCGCACAATCGTTTGTTTTTCATTGAAGTTATGGGGCGTGATGTTGGTCATATTGCCCTAAATGTTGGTATTGGTGCTGGTGCAGAAGAGATTTTAATACCAGAAGAAGATTTAGGATTAGATCGATTAGTTGATTCTTTACGACGAAGTAAGCAGACAGGTAAATCATCTAGTATTGTCGTTGTAGCTGAAGGAGATAAAATAGGTAAAAGTGTTTTTGAACTTAAGGATTATGTTGATGAAAATATGTCTGAATATGAAGTAAGGGTCTCAGTTTTAGGCCATATGCAGCGTGGTGGGGCTCCATCGTGTTTCGATCGTGTATTGGCAAGTAGAATGGGAGTAAAGGCTGTAGAGAGCTTACTCATTGGTAAAAGCAATTACATGGTGGGTCTGAAAAATGATATGATGGATTTAACGCCATTTGACCAAGCCGTAAAAGGAAAATCAAAAATTAATATGGAGCTTCTTAGAGTTTCAGAAATAATGTCAATTTAATAACAAACAAAAATTAATTAATAGTAGAGATATGTCAGATTTGAAATTAGGTATTAACGGATTCGGTAGAATTGGTAGAATAGTTTTTAGAGCAACAGTAAAACGCAGTGATGTGGAGGTGGTTGCTATAAACGATTTATTAGATGTAGAGCATTTAGCCTACCTTTTAAAGTATGATTCTGTTCATGGAAGATTCGACGGAACAATTGAAGTAAAGGATGGACATTTAGTGGTAGATGGTAAAACTATTAGAATTACTGCAGAAAGAGATCCAAAGAATTTGAAATGGGATGAAGTAGGAGCAGATGTTGTTGCAGAATGTACTGGTATTTTTACAACTTTAGAAACAGCACAATATCATATTGATGGAGGAGCTAAGAAAGTAGTAATTTCTGCACCAAGTAAAGACGCACCAATGTTTGTAATGGGCGTTAATGATTCTGAATTAACTGCAGGCAATACAATTGTATCTAATGCGTCTTGTACAACAAACTGTTTAGCGCCAATTGCTAAAGTGATTCAAGATAATTTTGGAATTGAAGAGGCGTTAATGACAACGATTCATGCTGCGACATCAACACAACATACTGTAGATGCACCATCACCTAAAAATTACCGTTTAGGGCGTTCTGCAATTGTAAATATTATTCCATCTTCAACTGGTGCTGCAAAAGCAGTAGGGAAAGTAATTCCAGAATTAGACGGAAAATTAACAGGTATGGCTTTTAGAGTCCCAACTGCAGATGTTTCTGTAGTAGATTTAACTGTAAAAACTACAAAAGACACATCGTTAGAAGAGATTAAAGCGGCAATGAAAAAAGCAGCTCATGGCTCTATGGCAGGTGTATTAGGTTATACTGAAGATGCTGTTGTATCTCAAGATTTTGTCGGTGAAGAAAGAACAAGTGTTTTTGATGCTGATGCGTCAATTGAATTAAATTCTAAATTCTTCAAATTAATATCTTGGTACGATAATGAGTTTGGATATTCAAATAAAATGGTTGATTTAGCTCAGAAAATAAACAATTTGAAGTAATAAAATAAGTAATTCTAAAATTCCGTAGCGTTGTGAATTTTTCATACCTACGGAATTTTTAATTTTGAGTCATTATGATTTTAATTACAGATGGAGGTTCAACAAAGTGTGATTGGATAGCGATCGCTAAAGACGGTACTCTAGCCGTTGAAAAAATAAGAACAAAGGGTTTAAATCCTGCAATCATTGAAGAGAAAAAGCTAAAAAAGATTGTACGTAAAAGCGTAGAACTTATGGTCTTGGCAGATGAGGTTACTCATGTTTTCTTTTATGGAGCTGGTTGTGGTACTGAAAAACCTAAACTATTATTAAAGTCGGTTTTAGAAACCTATTTCCCAAAAGCTTTAGTCGAAGTTAGAGAAGATACCTATGCAGCAGTTAGAGCGTGTATAAACTCTAATGACGAAGCTGCCGTAGTTTGTATTTTAGGCACAGGGTCTAATTGTAGTTATTTTAATGGTAAAGACTTAGAGCAGCGCGTAGATAGCTTAGGATTTATTTTAATGGATGATGCAAGTGGTAATTACTATGGTAAGCAGTTAATTAGAGATTATTATTTCAATAAAATGCCACAAACCATAAAATTGGCCTTTGAGCATAAGCATAATTTAGAGGCTGATTTTATTAAGTACAATTTATATAAGCAACCTAATGCAAGTGCCTATTTAGCAGATCATGCTGAATTTATGTTTTTAAATAAAGACTCTGACTATATAACAAACATTATAAAGAAAGGGATTCGGTTATTTACAGAAAATATGATTCTTCAGTATGAATATGAATTGAAAGATAATACTCCAGTTCACTTTGCAGGTTCAATTGCCTATTTTGCACAGCAAGAAATTAATGAAGTTGCTGAAGAATTTGGCTTTAAAGTTGGTAATTTTGTAAGGCGACCAATTGATGGCTTAGTAGATTATCATGTGAAGAATTTATAGATAAACTAGAATAGAAAGGGGGTGTTGTTCATTTCCTGTTAATAAAACAAGAGGAACCTATTGTAAAACTTATTAATTGGTTATATCTTTGCAATAATAAAACGTAAACGAAATAAGAATTATGTTCGAATTTGATCAATATTTAGGATTTTTAGCATTTTTAACCATATTAACTATTGGCTTTTGGTTAATGATTTTCTTATTAACCTTTGTAATTCCTTATTGGGTTTTTGGTTCAGCTATGGAGCGTTTTAAAGAAATTAGAGAAGAAAAAAAAGCGAAACGTGAGGGTTTAACGCAGTAATAGTTTCGGTCTTATGATAGTATAAAGAGTGCATTTTTTTGCACTCTTTTTTTATACCTATTATTTAAGTATTTTCGTAAATCTAATCTTTATCGACTATGAAACAGGTCTTAATTCTTTTACTTTCTATCAGTTTTCAACTACAGGGACAACAGATTCTTCCAGAGCGTCAAAGAGCCGAAGTCGTTGACAATATATTAAAAGATAGATTCGATAATCTATTACCAAAACTCATGGATAATACAGATTTTGATATGTGGATTATAATCTCTAGAGAATATAATGAAGATCCTGTTTTAAAGACGATGTTGCCAGCGACTTGGTTGAATGCAAGACGAAGAACAATTATAGTATTCTATCGCAATAAAGAAAAAAACACCATTGAAAAATTAGCAGTGGCGCGTTATAATTTTGGAGATAATATTATTTCGGCTTGGGATAAAGATAAAGAACCAGACCAATGGAAACGATTAGTGCAAATTATTGAAGAACGCAACCCGAAGGCAATAGGTTTAAATTATTCAGACAGTTTTAATATCTGTGACGGATTAGTGAAGACAGACTATGAAGCTTTCATGTCATATTTACCAAAACAATATAGGTCTAAAGTAAAGTCTGCAGAGCAATTAGCAATCGGTTGGATAGAAACGCGCTCAGAGACTGAAATGATAATTTACGATCAGTTAGTAGATATTACCCACGATATTATTGCTGAAGCCTTTTCAGAAAAAGTAATTACTCCAGGCGTTACAACCACAACAGATGTGGAGTGGTGGATGCGAGATAAAGTGACAAATTTAGGACTAGAAACCTGGTTTCATCCAACAGTAGACGTGCAACGTACTGCTGAAGAATTAGGGAATCATTTATACGCTTTTTCAAATCGACCAGAAGATATGGTTATTCTTCCTGGTGATTTAGTGCATTGCGACTTCGGAATTACGTATTTAAGGTTGAATACAGATTGTCAAGAATTAGCTTATGTATTAAAGCCCAATGAAACTGAACCACCAAAGTATTTGGTAGATGCACTTAAAGAGGGCAATCGCGTTCAAGATATATTTACCTCTAATTTTGAAACCCAAAAAACAGGTAACGCAGTTTTAGCAGAATCATTAAGTGAGGCTAAGACTGAAGGATTACGCCCATCAATTTACACACATCCATTAGGTAGTTATGGACATTCTTCTGGTACTACGATTGGTATGTGGGATTCTCAAGGCGGCGTGCCAGTAACTGGTGATTATCCTTTGCATGAAAATACGGTGTATGCTATTGAACTTAATACAACAGTAAATATCCCAGAATGGAAACGTGATATCCGAATTATGTTAGAGGAAGCTGGATTTTGGGGAGAAAACGGATTTAGATATGTTAATGGTAGACAAACTAAATTGTTAACCATTCCTCGAGTTAAAGCGCATCAAGGGAATTAGAGTTTTGAGACTTACTAATTCTGTAAAACCAAAAAGAAGCAAGTAAACCCACCAAACTAAATAGAGCTAAAGCTAAGAAGGCATTTTGTAATCCAGCAACTTTATCAGGATTATCTACTAAAATTCCGAACATAGGTCCAGAAAAAATATCTGGAGTATAACCAATAATAGATACTAGTCCTACTGCTGTGCCCGTTAAAGCGATTGGTATTTTGGCTTCTTCGAGTGTTGCAAAATATAATACGCGACAAGAATAAATGCCGATAGCCATTAACAGAATATTGATAACAAACAACAGAGTAGTACTATCATCAATAATTCCTAGAGCAAAAACTATGCTCGCCAAAGCGGTTAAAATAAAACCAATAATTAGCCATAATGAGGCTTTCGTTCGATCTGCCATAAATCCAATAACCACTCCAATAATCGGTCTTATGTATAACAATGAAGTGCCAACACTAGCCGATTTTATGGCATCATAACCCATAATATCTTTAGCATATAATGTAAATAAATCACTGGCTTTGTAACCTGTATATGCACATAGAATAATGAGCATTAGCAAGCGGATTGTTGGAATTTTTAAAAGAATTTTAAAGTTAGAAAGATTAGATAAATTCGAATCAGACTTTATACTATCATTGCCTTTAAGTGGTTTTAAGAAAAAATAGACTAAAACGGCAATGACAGCAACAATAGCAGAGCAGGAGAGGATGACTTGTTTGAAAGCATATTGTCGATCTACTAAGGAGGTTTCAGAAATATCTACATCAATAAATAAGGAAAATATAAGAACCCCAACAGAACCAAAGGCTGCTGCAACCAAACCTCTTCCTCCATCTAAAAAACCAAAGGCTATGCCTTGTTTATTTTTGCCTCCCCAAACTCTAGTAGCTTTAATCATAGAGGCCCAAAACAAGAATATTGTTGTAAATCCCCAATAGCCATAGAGAATCTTAAGCTCGTCATATTCAGGAAATGTTGCATAATAAACACCGCCAAGCGCGGTTAGTATTAATGCTACTGACATTAAATTCTTAGGATGAAATTTATCGGCTAAGGGCCCTCCAAATAGATATGAAAAAAGCGCGACGATACCATAAACAGAAAAGCAATAGCCTAAATCTTCGTTATTAATAGCAAAGGTTTCAAGAAACGTTGGTCTAAAAATTCGCTGTAGTACAAAAGGTAAGATAAAAACAGCCTCTGCCGCTAATATCAATAATAATATTACGTAGAGAGGCTGTTTTTTATTGGTTTCTTTATTCAAATTTAAACTTGTAATACGCCCATGTTAAAAGGCTTCTCAATGGGAGCGTGGTTTGCAGCTTCTATCCCCATACTAATCCAAGTTCTTGTGTCTAAAGGATCGATGATACCATCTGTCCATATTCTCGAAGCCGCATAATAAGGGGAAACCTGATCGTCGTATCTCGATTTTATTTTGTTAAATAATTCTTCTTCTTTCTCTTTAGTAATCGTTTCACCTTTCTTTTTAAGTGAAGCGGTTTCGATTTGTAATAAGACTTTAGCTGCAGATTTTCCACTCATTACAGCCAATTCTGCACTCGGCCAAGCCGCAATTAATCTTGGATCATAGGCTTTACCACACATGGCATAGTTACCAGCGCCATAGCTATTACCCAAAATAATAGTGAATTTAGGTACCACAGAATTACTAACCGCATTTACCATTTTAGCGCCATCTTTTATAATTCCTGAATGTTCTGATTTACTACCCACCATAAAGCCAGTAACATCTTGTAAAAAGACTAAAGGAATCTTCTTCTGATTACAATTAGCAATAAATCGTGTGGCCTTATCTGCAGAGTCATTATAAATCACTCCGCCAAACTGCATTTCTCCTTTTTGGGTTTTTACCAATTGACGTTGATTCGCAATAATACCAACGGCCCAGCCTTCAATACGAGCATAAGCTGTGATTATCGTTTTTCCATAACCTTCTTTATATTCATCAAATTCAGAATTATCAACCAAACGTTTAATAATTTCTTTCATGTCATATTGGTCAGCTCTACTCTTTGGAAGTATGCCATAGATGTCCTCTGGATTCTCTTTTGGTTTTATGGACTTAGATCTATTATAACCGGCTTTATCAAAATCACCGATTTTATCAACTATCGATTTTATTTTATCTAAAGCATCTTTATCATCCTTGGCTTTATAATCCGTAACACCAGAGATTTCACAATGGGTCGTTGCGCCGCCTAAGGTTTCATTATCAATGCTTTCTCCAATAGCAGCTTTTACTAAATAACTTCCTGCTAAGAAAATACTTCCGGTTTTATCAACAATTATAGCTTCATCACTCATAATAGGTAAGTAGGCACCACCAGCAACACAACTGCCCATTATAGCGGCAATTTGTGTTATTCCCATGCTGCTCATTACAGCATTGTTTCTAAAGATGCGCCCAAAATGTTCTTTATCTGGAAAAATTTCATCCTGCATTGGTAAAAATACCCCTGCACTATCCACAAGATATATAATAGGTAATCTATTTTCTATGGCTATTTCTTGAGCACGTAAATTTTTCTTTCCGGTAATAGGAAACCATGCACCAGCTTTTACAGTGGCATCATTGGCAACAACGATACATTGTTTACCTTTTACGTATCCCATCTTCACAACAACGCCACCAGAAGGACAACCACCATAATTTTCATACATGCCATCTCCAGCAAAAGCACCAATTTCAATAGACTTTGCTTTAGGGTCTAACAAATAGTCGATACGTTCGCGAGCAGTCATTTTTCCTTTAGACCGATGTTTGTCCATGCTTTGTTTACCACCACCAAGTTTTACTTTTGCAAATCGCCTTTTAAGGTCAGAGAGTAGAAGTTTATTATGATCTTCGTTTTTATTGAATTTAATATCCATATGTATTGCCCACAAAAGCGGGTATCTTTAATTGTTACTACGTAAATTTTGTTTGGCACGAATTTACAAAAGATTAGCCAGAGATGTAAAAGCTAATATCTAAATGAAATGTTAAACATTAATTACATGGAAGTATATTCCTTGGAATATAAAAAATATTAGTGTAGATTTGTACCTATAAATAATAATATAACATATGAAACATATAATAGCATTTGCAGGTAGTGACAGTAGAACTTCAATCAATAAACAATTAGCAGGTTATGCCGCCTCATTAGTAGAAGGTGCAGAAGTAACCGCGTTAGATTTAAATGATTTTGACTTACCGTTATATAGTATGAATCTAGAACTATCTGAAGGCATTCCAAATAATGCTCAAAAGTTTTTAGATACAATTAAGTCATCAGATGGTATCGTATTGTCTTTAGCAGAACATAATGGGACTTACGCATCGGTGTTCAAGAATTTATTTGATTGGATGTCTAGAATTGACGGAAAGTTATGGAGTGATAAGCCTATGTTATTAATGGCAACATCACCAGGGCCTAGAGGCGGATCAACTGGATTAGAGATTGCTAAAGGGCGATTTGGATTTATGGGAGGAAATATAGTTGGTACTTTTAGTTTGCCGTCTTTTGGTGATAATTTCTCAAAGGGGAAGATTACGAATTCAGAACTAAATAATGAATTGTTAGAAGAGGTGAATCAACTTGCCGAAAGTCTTTAATTATTTTATAATACCGAAAACAGGGTTTTTAGCGCAACAGTAATACTGAAGACTATAACTGAAAACTGTAAACTGAATATATGGGTAATTTAGCAAAAGATATCAATTCAAAATTCGAGAATAATCGTGTGAAAGCATTGCTCAATATTATTTATACCGCGAATTGGATAACAAGTTGTCAAAATGAATTCTTTAAAGATTTTGGGATTTCACCACAGCAGTATAATATTCTTAGAATATTAAAAGGGGCAGAAGAGGCCCTGAAAGTTCAGACTATCAAAGATAGAATGTTAGAGCGTTCACCAAATGCTACACGATTAATGGATAAGCTTTGTGCTAAAAACTATATTGAGCGCTTACCTTCAGAGCATGATAGACGTGTGGTTAAAATAGCCATTACGACAGAAGGACTAGGTTTATTAGCGTCAATTCCAAAACACTTGAATAAAGAGTTGCTTAGAAATCTAAATGAAGAGGAAGCTGGGCAATTAAGCTATTTATTAGATAAAATGCGATAGCGTGTTTTTTTAATAAATTATCTTCCATGGAATATGAAAATAAGATTTACTAGATTTTAAACCCTAGTAACTGTGAAAACGAACAAATTATGAAACATCGATAACCAAGTTTTTTAGACTCAGGAAAAGGGTTATTCAAGATGTTCCATGAGGCCAATGAAGAACAATAAATAGAGACACATGAAACTAAATACAATTAAAAGCGTTGGACGAAGTGATTTCGTAAATATGGGGCCAATAAGATTGCGTCAGCCTTTACCAACACAAGAAATAGAAGAGGTAGATCCATTTATATTATTACACCACTATGGGCCTTATGAGATCAATAAAAAAAGTAATCCATTCGATTTAGGACCACATCCACACAGGGGTTTTGAACCAATTACATTTTTAGTTCAAGGGGAACAATTACATCGTGATTCTTTAGGGAATGAAAGTGTGGTGAAAGCTGGTGACGTGCAATGGACAACGGCTGGACGCGGTATAATTCATGCTGAAGGACCAACAAAAGAATTCGTGCAAAAAGGCGGAACTATTGAAGGAATTCAACTTTGGTTAAACCTTCCTGCTGAGAAGAAGATGATTCAGGCCAATTATCAACACGCCAGGCACGAAGATTTTAGAGTGGTAACATCTGAAGATGGAAAAGTCGAAACTAGAATTATTGCTGGTGAACTAAATAAAACTTACGGAAGAATTGCAACGCAAACTCCAGTGAATGCATTTATGATTAAAGCTCAAGCAGTAGGAACAGAATCCATAATATTTTCCGATTTACAACAAGGGCTGTTGTATCTATTAAAAGGAAAAGTTAGAATCAATGGTGCAACAACTTTAGAGTTGGATAAAAATCAAATGATTCAGTTTAATCAAGATGGCGAAGGGTTTTCAATTGAAGCTGATGAAAATAGTCTGTTGTTATTTATGTCAGGGGAACCATTTAATGAACCCGTTTCAACTTATGGTCCTTATGTAATGAATACACAAACTGAAATCATGGAGGCCATGCGCGATTACCAAATGGGTAAAATGGGATTTCTTCCAGCTAATTAAACAGAATTTTAATGTCAGTTCGAGTGTTCCGATTTTTTTGTCGGGATGTATCGAGAACAAAATAATTATCAATATGAAAACAATAATCCACAAAGCAGAATCACGAGGTCATGCAGATCATGGCTGGCTAAAATCGTATCATTCATTTAGTTTTGCGAGCTATCAAAACCCAGAACGCAATAATTTCGGAATGTTACGCGTGCTAAATGATGATTTGGTACAACCAAAAATGGGATTCGGTACGCATCCTCATCAAAATATGGAAATCATATCTATTCCACTAAAAGGGGCATTATCTCATAAAGACAACATGGGAAATAAGCGCGCGATTGAAGTAGGTGAAGTACAAGTCATGAGCGCAGGGACTGGTTTAACGCATTCAGAATTTAATGATAGCAAAACTGATGAGGTCAATTTCCTTCAATTATGGATTATTCCAGAGGAAATGAGTGTTGCCCCCAATTATGAGCAACGCGAATTTTCTATTGAAGGGAAAATGAATCAGCTTCAAACTGTGGTTGCGCCGAAAGATAAATTAGAAGGTGATGCTTTACCAGTAAGTCAGCAGGCCTATATTTATAGAATGACTTTAGATGCAGGTAAATCAGTAGATATAGGCTTAAAGTCTGAAGGTCATGGATTATACATTTTTGTTGTTGAAGGTCATATTAAAATTGAAGGGAATTCACTTTCTAGAAGAGATGCTATTGGTGTTTATGAGACGCATCAAATTTCAATAAAATCAAATGAAAATTCTGAATTGATTATCATTGAAGTTCCTATGAGTTAAAGAAAATTGTATTTGATTAATAGCTAAAAGCATCCTAATTTAGGGTGCTTTTTTCGTTAAATTCACGATATTTGTGACTCGACTAATGACCAAAATTAAACTGAATAAGAATATGGCAATTAATAAAAATACAGTGCTGGCTTGGGCTACCACAATAATGATTATAGTAGGACTAGGACTAATTGCACTTGGTGCTTTTAGATACAACGATGTCGCAGGTTGGGGTTTTGCCGCTGTTGGTGGTGGGTTTTTCTGTATAGCTTGGGTGTTTAATGCTTTAAAAGGACGTGTATAATGAGTGATGATAAAAAAGTAATTTTTGCAATGTCTGGCCTAACAAAGGCCTTTCAGGGAGCAAATACTCCTGTTTTAAAGAATATTTATTTAAGTTTCTTTTATGGAGCTAAAATCGGAATATTAGGTCTTAATGGTTCGGGTAAATCTACTTTGTTGAAGATTATAGCGGGAGTTGATAAAAATTATCAAGGTGATGTTGTTTTTCAACCTGGTTATACGGTTGGTTATTTAGAACAAGAACCGCAATTAGACGATACTAAAACCGTAATGGAAATAGTGCGCGAAGGTGCAGCTGAAACCGTTGCTATTTTAGATGAATATAATAGTATTAATGACCAATTCGGTTTAGAAGAGGTGTATAGTGATGCTGATAAGATGGATAAGCTTATGAATCGTCAAGCTGAGCTTCAAGATCAGATTGACGCATCTAATGCATGGGAATTAGATACGAAGTTAGAAATAGCCATGGATGCGCTAAGAACTCCAGATGGAGATAAGAAGATTGCTGTGCTTTCTGGAGGAGAACGTCGTCGTGTCGCTTTATGTCGATTATTATTACAAGAGCCAGATGTGCTGTTATTAGATGAGCCTACAAACCATTTAGATGCGGAATCTGTGCATTGGCTAGAGCATCATTTAGCACAATACAAAGGAACAGTAATTGCTGTAACACACGATAGATACTTTTTAGATAATGTGGCTGGTTGGATTTTAGAACTCGATAGAGGTGAAGGGATTCCTTGGAAAGGAAATTACTCATCTTGGTTAGATCAAAAATCTAAACGTATGGCTCAAGAAAGTAAAGTTGCATCTAAGCGTCAGAAAACCTTAGAACGCGAGCTTGATTGGGTTCGTCAAGGTGCGAAAGGTCGTCAGACGAAACAAAAAGCGCGTTTGAAGAACTATGACAAGTTAATGAGTCAAGATCAAAAACAGCTAGACGAAAAGCTAGAAATATATATACCTAATGGGCCGCGTTTGGGAACAAATGTGATTGAAGCGATTGGAGTTGCTAAAGGTTATGAGGATAAATTATTATATGATGATTTAAATTTTAATTTACCCCAAGCAGGAATTGTTGGAGTTATTGGGCCAAACGGTGCTGGTAAAACCACGATTTTTAGGATGATAATGGGAGAAGAAATACCAGATAAAGGTGAGTTTAAGGTCGGAGACACTGCTAAAATAGCTTATGTAGATCAAAAGCATTCCAATATAGACCCTGAAAAAACAATCTGGCAAAACTTTAGTGACGAGCAAGAATTGGTAATGATGGGAGGGAAGGAAGTGAATTCTAGAGCCTATCTGAGTCGCTTTAATTTTTCTGGAGGCGAACAAAATAAAAAGGTGAAATTGCTTTCTGGGGGTGAGCGTAACCGTTTACATTTAGCAATGACATTAAAAGAAGAAGGCAATGTATTACTTTTAGATGAGCCAACTAATGATTTAGATGTAAATACGTTACGAGCATTAGAAGAAGGGTTAGAGAACTTTGCAGGTTGTGCTGTAGTGATAAGTCACGATAGGTGGTTCCTAGATCGTATTTGTACACATATCTTAGCTTTCGAAGGAGACTCTCAAGTCTATTTCTTTGAAGGTGGATTTAGTGAATATGAAGAAAATAAGAAGAAACGTTTGGGTGGTGATTTGATGCCAAAGCGTATTAAGTATAGAAAGTTAGTGCGATAATATCACTTATTTTATTAAACTTAAAAAGCCAGCGATTGTTGGCTTTTTCTATTATTTTATATGTTTTCTAACTGTTTTATTTTCGATTTTAGTTTATGCACCTTTATTAAATTAAGAATCAGTAAAACTAAGAGCGTTACAAAACCTATTGCTAATATATTTATGATTTTTTCAGATGAGTCGCTAATTTGAACAGCACTAAAGCATAGAGAAATTAATTTCATAAAAAATCAAAGATTATTAGTTATCACCATAAAGGTGCCCACTTGTGAAATCTTTATAAGATTCATCAACATCTTTAAAAGCATTGGTTTCCATTAATTTTTTGTTTTCAGCTTTTAACTTATACATCTTAACGATAGCAATGAGTATGAAAACAACAAAGATGGATGCAACGGTTATTAAAATCAATGTAAGTTGTGCAGTAGTCACAATTAAAGCCTTTGGAAGCAGATTGTTCAGCATGATTAATAAATTTAGATTTGGGTTCTGTAGTGCTAAGATAGAAAAAAAATCAATATTAAATACCTAATTTTAAATATTTTACCGCTTAAGTGATTCTATAGTCCGCTAAAACACCATATTTATCACTTAAATACGATATTTTTGAACTTATTAACAATTCAAATTTTATAGCTTAATACCAATCCAAAAAGATTACATCAATAGATTTGTCACCTTTATTGACTAAATTCTTAAACATATTAATGTCGCTTAGGCCTTCAGTCCCTCTATAATGATAGGGATAAATACGTTTTGGTTTAAATTCTACAACTGCACTTGCGGCACTTTCAACGGTCATTGTATATGGTAAATTCATACAGACAAATGCGATGTCAATGTCTTTTAAATTGCGCATTTCAGGAATATCCTCAGTATCTCCAGAAATATAAATACGCTCACCCTTAATAGTCAAGACATAGCCATTTCCTCTTCCTTTGGGATGAAACTTTAAAGCTTCCGCTCTTAAGTTATACATCGGTAATGCTTCAATAGTTATATCATTTAAAGTAAGGGTCTCACCATTATTTAAAATCATCGGAGACCTAACACTAGTACTTGTAATCTTATCCGCTACAGCCTGAGGGACTACAACAGTACTATTCTCTAGTGCAAGAGCTTCAAGTGTACTTGAGCTTAAGTGATCACCATGAATATCAGTAATTAATACAAGTGTTGGGGCTTTCTGGCCCTCAAAAATTTCTTTGCTTCCAGTAGGGTCTATGTATATAACCTCTGTATCTGTTTCTAAAATTAATGTGCCATGGGTTATAGGAATAATTTTTACTCCGTCGTAAATTTTGTGACCCTTCTCAATTTTGACTACAGCAACTTTTGGCTTTTCATTTTTACAGCTTAATATAACAGCTGAAAAAAATAATAAGAGTAACGTTTTATCTAATTTCATAACATTTTTGTTTCATACAAAGGTATTGAACAGGATTATGTATTTAAAATAGTGTAACAATTTTAATACAATGGCTACTTATATTTTAGATGGTAAAGTTTTTTTAGTCATAAAAAATTACCGAAATTGCTTAAGCTACTAATTGTTCAATTATATAATACTACACAATATGTCTGATGATTTTGATTTATTAGAGACTAATTCACAAGAAAAAACTGAAAAAGTAGATGTTAACTGGGGAAAAGCCATAGACCAAATGAAGTCTAAGTTGGCGCAAGAAGATGATCCAGAAAGTCGTCAGAAAATACTAAATGCTACATTAGACAATGTTGTGGATATGGCAGAAAAGGATAGAACTACTTTACTTGATGCTATTAAAGACTTAACCGATTATCAAGATGAAGTGGGTATAATGTTCGAAGGCTTTTCAGCCTTAAATCCTGCTGAGCAAAAAATCATTGATGACGCTATAAAAGGTTTAGAACGTGCTAAAGTTGAGCTTGAAGACGCTCAGAACAAGCCAGATACATGGTGGAATAATCTTTGGGGACGAAAAAGTAAAATAAAAGAGGGTGAGCAAGAACTTCAAACGGCTCAAAAAGAACGAGATGCGTCAGATAACAAGGCAAAAGCTCTATTTCAGCAACGTATAGAAACTGCAGATGTTCAGACCTTGTTAAATGAATTATCGTTTAAAAGTCAGGCAGCAATTAAACGTTTAAAGGATAGAGAAGTCGAAATTAAAGAAGTTGAAGAAAGCCTTAAGATCGCCATTGTAGAAGCGAGTAATAATCATACAAAAGCGCTTCAGAAGAAAAAAGAAGTAGAAGATAAGCTCGAAGAGCAATATGCTTTGTTAAAGCAAGCGCGCCAGGCCTTAGAAGAAGTTTCAGATAAACAATCTACAGATTATTCAAATGCTTTAAGTAAAGTGACCACGCTCGAACAAAAAGTTGAGGAGTTAGAAGGACTTAAAAATGCATACACAACATTAGCAGCTTCAAAAGATAGTTTCGTGCACAAACACAACTTAACGATTAAAGTATTAACGTCTTTACGAAGTAACTTACAGACGCATCGTGCAAAGTTAAAGTCTGATACGGATGAACGTCTTAAATATTACGACGGTTACATTGTGGCTTTAAAAGCGCGTACAGATCAGGAGTTTGCCGCTATTTTAGAACATTTAGGCGTTAAAACTGATGAGCACATAGGTGAAACTTTAGCGGCAATGCATACCGCAAGTGCTAGAGCACGTCAGGATATGATGGATAATATTCCAGTTCATGAAAAAGTGATGCAAGGTGTTTATGGCAGTTATGCTGAAGCTTTACAAGAAATTCGAGAAAAAGATAAGTCTATTCAAAAGAATTTTGCTGAGCGTTATGGTATCGATATGAAAGAGATTTTCGAAGATTACTATGCGGCAGATGCTAATGCGCCTTCAGGCGATGGAGGAGGAGAGCCCGCTGGCGAACCAAAACCAGAAGTAAACGAGGACGATTTATTAGGGTAGTATTTTCCTATTCCTGTGTTTCTAAAGAAGTTTATTTAGGTGAAAACAGAAATTTATTATAAGTAAGACCTCTCACATGTTATTTATGAGGTCTTAAACAACCAGGTGCTAAAGTTTATTTTCTAATTACATTTATTCATGTCCATAGGCAACATTGTAACCCCCTTAGATTCCGCAGTATTAGATTCTAAGGAACAATATGTATTCTATCACAAGATGATAGACTTCACATTAAAAGAACTTATTGTTGCTGTACAATCCAAACAACTATTGAATCAACAAGAGGTTCTGCTTTTTAAACAATATTGCGACTTGTTGTTGTATTCGATCGAAGCTATGCGTGTGAAGTATATGTATGACGATGAGGAAAATATGAAGGTAGATTTAACCGATTCTAGTTTTCCGAATTATTTAGAATTTCGTTATTTGTTTAATGATTTAGCACTACGTGAAGAGTACCTAGGAAAGTTAACAGATGTGGATACTTTAAAAGATGAATTTTTAGACACGCTAATGCGTAAAAAAGAGCCCATTTCAAAACGTAAACTCTTTCAGGCAGCTTCAATTGTTTATTATACATCAGCCAAGAAAGAATATATTTTCAACCGTTTTGTACAAGGTAAAATTATACAAGCACCAGAAGGATTTACGGAAGACTATTTAGTGAGTTGGAGTTTCTATGACGTCTCAAACAACCGCCCATACATTTGCTATATGTATTTTAACTACGATGGTAAAAATGTTCAAGATTATAAAGACGAGATCTATTCTGTACTAAAAAATGTTGCAGATCGCCACATGAATTTAGATACCATGGCCTATGGAATAGATAAGCGTTTGCCAAACGTATTTCCAAAGCTTATAAAGCGCATCGATTTAGGACCCATACATAATGTATTTGCAAAAGACGAAAATAAAGTGACGCATGCAATTTTACAGAGTATAACAAGTAAAGAAATTCCTTTAGAATCGTATGCTATTTCTTTTAAAATAGATGAACTTAAATCTGGAAGTGAATTTAAGGAAGGTGGCTTTTTTAATAAACAAACCTTTCAAAGATGGGATGCGATTTTTAGAAAGCGTTATGTTTTCGCACCGCACAGAATCATACAATTGCTGTACAATAAAACACCAGAGATTATGAATAAGTTGGCACTTTCCCCTATTCAGATTGCAGAATTAAAAACGAAATAAGTTTACAGTCGCAGTCTCATTTTTCAGTATTGCGATTGTAATATTAATACTAACAAACAGTTTTAGATAGATAATGCAGAGCACAGTGAGATACTGTTTACTGCGACTGAGACTGAAGACTAAATAACATGGAACACAACTCAACATTCCCTATAAAACAAAACGAATTAGACATGCTTCGAGATGAAGCAACCTCATATCTTAAGTCTATTCAATGGGAACAAAGTCAACGTGCAAAACATAAAGAAAACGATGCTCAAGACGAATCAATTTTATTATATCTATCGAGAGCGAATAACGGAAGCAATGTTGAAGTAACATCAGTATCTAAGACCATTCTGGCGCTAAAGAAGCGTTTATTGCCCGGATCGGTTGCGCTTCCTCTTTATTTAAATCAAACCTTGTTTGCAGTACAAGAAGGCTTCACATTAGGAATTTGGATTAAGGATTCGTATTACGACGCCTCGGGCTTATCGAGCTTGAGTGAAAATAAATCTGCACTTGATAACTCTGGAAAACGAGAATACGAAAGCAAAATGCATACAGCGACAGCATTTATGCTGTTTGCATCAGCTTATAAAATATTACACGATTTAAAACCCTACGCATCGGACGATTTATCTGTAATGAAGCAGAAGTTTGCTGGTATACCTGAAGTGTCTTTATTGACACCTTTAAAAGGAGTTTCATGTCAATTATTTTATTACGATAAGTATTTAGGCCATCCAGATATTATAAAATCAGATAAAGATGTAATTGACTTCACTGTCGTTTATTTTGAAGCTTTAATAGACGAAATTCAACAGCGAAAAAGTACTCTAGAATACATCGAAACTATATCAGACAGAACTTATAAACTTGAGAATAGCGATTTTGCAGTTTCAGGTTGGGAAAATGTATTTCAAGGTACCGCAAAAAGTATAGAATTCAACAAAATTGAATTCGAACAAATTGTGGGTAACAGAGATGCTAAGCATTTTGCACGTCGTTTAACGGAGCGTATGTTGAGTTACGATTTCGAAGCTAAGAAAAATCCGTTTCAAGAATTAGGTGGTTTTATGCCTGTATTTATGGGTTATGGAATTCCTGGAACGGGAAAAAGTATGTTGATTGCAGCGATTGCTACACGATTGAAATTGCATAGCGACAACCTCGATATTCCGTTTTTATTTCATCCAATGCCAGATACTTTGATTTCTACGTTTCAAGGAGGTTCTGCAGAAAAGATGGTAGAGTGGATGAAGCCTTTACAAGATCCTACTAAGTTAATTTTCGCACCTATAGATGACGCAGAAAACAATTTGCAAGAAAGAACTGCTCAAGGGGTTTCTGCTGGTGTAAAAGAAGTGATAGGTGTGTTTTTAAGATACACGGAAGGAGCATACGCTGTAAATTATGGTAATAGTTCTATTGGTTTGTTTACCAATTTACCAGAAATGCTGGATAAAGCGGTTATTTCACGTGTGCAAGGACGGTTTAAAATTGATGGAGCCCGTTCTGAGCACGATTTTATAGATCAAGATTATATTTGGTGGAAGAAGCTCCAAGATACCATGCCAGATTTTGTAAATATGGACGATCCTGAAACCTATGCATACTTATCAGACCAAGGTTTAGCAAAAAGTATGGGGGAAATACTGAATACTGTTGAAAAACCAAGTGAAGAACGTGTCCACGATACCTTTGATAAAGTTGAAAAGCTTCACGAAACGGACGATCACATGTTCTATGCCGCTTTGTACAAAGAGATACAGAAGATATTTCCTTTTTTCTCATCTAGAGATGTACGTAACATTCAATCTGCGATTTCATTGCGATTAACAGATTTTGATTTAGAGCAAGATTGGTTCGAAAATCCTGAAAAATATTTCAAAAAGGATTATGAATCGAAGTTCAATATGCTTAAAGAATTAATGAAGGGAAACATGAAAGGGTTAAACTTTTCGGATATAAGACGACAAGAAGTCATTCGTTATTTAGATAATGTTGCAACGATAGCAGATACAGACTTTAAACGAAAAGTAGATACAAGAGTGAATCAATTAAATATTGAAACTGAGGCTAGAGAGCAGTTTGGTAAATTATAAAAATGCTTATGGATAAGTCAGTAAAAGAAGACGTGAGTTTAGATAATACCTCAGAGAAGCCTTCATTAGGTTGGTTACAAAAACTAAAAGAAGAAAGCTGGGAAGCCGAATTACTTGTTTCTGCAATCGCTATTTTTGGTACGTTTCAATTATTTGGTGTTGTCGATTGGGTTACAAATAAGCTTATAGATATTTTAAATCCTAGCCAATATCTAGTGGGCTACAGTATTGTTTTTTTAGGACTTTTTGCTATCAGTATTTTAACTTCAATGTTTATAATTCATTTTTTTCTGCGTGCCTATTGGATTGGTTTAGTTGGCCTAAATTCAGTTTTTCCAGATTACAGTATAGAGGATAGTGCTTATTCAAAGATTTATACTGAAAAGATGCTTTCTATTCTTCCAAAGTTAGAAGCTTCAATAAAAAAAGTTGACGAATTATGTAGTGTTATTTTTTCCGCAGCATTTACGTTTTTGTTGATTTATGCGTATTTGGCTTTTTTAGCAAGTGTTTACTTATTAATCTATAATTTATTATCTAGTTATGTTTCTTTTTATATTCTTTTAATTCCATTAGCCTTTTTTGTTATTGTTTTGATTGCTCAAATGGGAATTACTTTGGTAGCAAACTTAAAAGGGAATAAAGAGAAGGAGAATCTTCAAATCTGGAGTTTTAAAATAGTTAAGTTTGTTGCTATACTTGCTTATGGGCCACTGTATAAGTCTATTATGCAGGTGTCTATGATTTTTGGTTCAAATTTTAAAAAGAAAAAATCATTGGTCTATTTAATGATAGCGTTTTTGTTTTCCGGTATGTTGTTAGCTGGAGCTCAATTCAACGAAACTAACATCCCATATTTAATTGCAACAGGAGTCGGTATTGAGGCAGATGCAAACAGATTAGATTCAAATTATTATGAGTCTGAAAATGCAAACAACACCTTTTTGTTAACACCAGAAATACAGTCGGATATTATAATATCTGATGTAGTGAAAATATTTATTCCCATTTTTGACAATGAAGAAAAAATGAGAGAATCAACCTGTGACACTTATATTGAAGATGCTAATAAATCGAAAGTAGAACAGCGTAGAGAAAGACGATTAAATCAAATAAACTGCTACAGCAAATACAACGTAATATTTTTAAATGGAGAAAAAATAGCAGTCGACTATTTAAAATATACACATCCAAGAACGGATCAATTTGGAATTATAGGATATGTGCCATTTTCTAATACTGGTATGAATGTTATTACTATAAAAAAAGAATTTGATGACCAGAATATTAAAGAGTGGTCAATTCCTTTTTATAATACACATAGCAATTAGAAAAAATGAATTAGATCTAACTTTGATGTACCTAAATAAACATGAAAAACATAAAAAATATAAACAAAACAATCCTCTCTAAAGAATGGGCCGCATTAGATAGAATTGATTATGATTATCAATTTGAAAATGGAGAATGGAAAGGTGTTTCGAGAGAATGTTATAATCGTGGCAATGGCGCAGCGATATTATTGTACAATCCAGATAAAGGCACTGTGATTTTAACTAAACAATTCAGAATGCCAATTTATGAGAATAATAAGGAAGAAGGTATGTCCATTGAAGTTTGTGCTGGAGCTATTGACAATAACGACAACCCTCTAGAAACCATACTAAGAGAGACAGAAGAGGAAGTAGGTTATAAAATAAAAAACCCTAAACAAGTACTCACAGCATATACATCACCAGGTGCGCTAACTGAAAAAATGTATTTGTTCGTAGCTGAATATAATGAGGAAATGAAAGCGAATGAAGGAGGCGGTTTAGAAATTGAAAATGAAGAAATAGAAGTATTAGAATTACAATTTTCTGAGGCATTTGAAATGATGAGAAATGCTGAGATCATTGATGCTAAGACCATTATGTTATTACAATATGCCCAAATTAATCAGTTGTTAGAATGCAAAAGTTAAAAGACGCAAATCTATATCGAAGTGAGCTCATTCCAGTAAGTGGTATATTGGTAGAACGCTACAATAAATGTTTAAAGACACTTGGCTTTAAAGAAACCAAACTCAAGTCATTTTCTATTGATGGAGTCGGTTGGAGTCCAGAAGTAGCAGAGGAGAAAGAGGATATGCAATATCTAAATCATGGAGATGCCAATCCTCATGGAATCATAATTTCACCTCTACAAAAAGGAAAACCTGTGTATCTACCATTTCATTCCTTTGACAGAGAGATGATGCAACATGTCTTTAGAACACATGGACAAAAGATCAATGATATTACCAGAGATTCGGCTATTTGTATAGATTTCGACCAAGATATTGATGTCTTCTACGAGCCTTTAGACGTCTTAAAATATGATGATGTAAGCATTACCTTTAGACTTATTGATAATTTAGAACAAATTCAGAAAACACAATTAAAGCTTGTAGATAAGTTTAAAACAGGCAACAACTTTATCGACGAAGATCTTCATCAACAATTGCTCGACTCAGCAACAACTTATGGTGATTTGCGCGATAGAGATCTAGTCCTAAATTCTTTACGTTTTTCAACAGGTTCGTTTTTTACGCGCGCCTTTGATGGTGTCTATTTGCTGAGAGATTTTATTAAACCTATCGTGATTTTTGAAAGCAAGGCGGTTTACAAAGAAGCGATTAAAGATACGATACACGATGTGTTGATTTATCACATTTCACAACCCGAATTAGTAGATAAGCTAAAAGACCATATTATCATAGAATGTGATTTAGAATCTATTGTTAAAACACCAAATTACGATCGTATTAAAAAGTATGAGCTCGCTCAGTTTTTAAAAGACACACAACATCCTATAAAGGATATTCTAACGAATAACATATTGTTTAAAAGTTACCTAAATAAAGTAGATGTAAAGACGCGTAAGCAAGTTATGGGTGTTGAGTTATATCTTGAGAAATTAGAACGTAGTAACGCTTTTAAAGTCGAAGATATGGTAGAACAATCGTTGTATTTTGCATTGCATCAACCGCATTCGTCACTATCTGCTGGCCATCGTGATTTGATTCATAAGTTGCTTATTAATATTGCACCAAAAGATGTCTTATTCTTGTATTGGTATGATAAAGAACAGTTTTATAGAAGCTATTTGACTTGGGACGATTCCTTTAAGGATTGGGTAATTGAGCGGATTCGTAACAATATCTAAATTTTTTAGACTAATTTTATAAGAACGTTTGTTTTTCGCGTAAAATCGCAGAGGCGCAAAGACGCAAAATATTAATATTAGTTGTGAGCAAGCATCAAGCTTAGTGCTTCCAACTTCAAACTTTTTAACCATGGGAATTGAACTCGTCATATTTATAGCCGCTATTTTATTTGGAATTTTTATTTATTGGAGAGAGTCTAACGGAAATGGAGCTTATCGTTTTTTAAATAAAGTGGTTAATAGTAAAGAATTACAAATGAATTCTGATAATCCAAAAGGATTTATTTACAGACAAGCTTTTTTACCAAGATTAATTTTTGTGGTTTCCATTGTCTTAATTGCAGCCTTAATAGTAGAGTTCTTAACACCAGTTTCTGTTTTTGGCAGTTATAATGGGGTTTCGGCTTTCTCATCTTTTGCTGTAGGAACATTATTAGGGACTTATTTAGCAAATTTTATAATTAAAACGTCTGAGGTGGTTGAGGAAAAAAGTGATTCAATAGGCGAAATGGTTGATGATGCTGTCGAAAAAGGAAAAGACTTTATAGACGATTTAAAAACCAAAGAATCTAAAGTAGTAGAAGAAGTCGAACAGGAAATTGAAACACAACCTGAAGTTGAAAAACCAAGTGCGCGTGACCGTTTAAAAGATAAGGGGCTTATGTAAGACGAAGCCATATCCTCAACTTGTTTAAGGATCTGAATAAACGTTTGCCATTTCTGAATGTCACATTAAGTGCAGTCGAAGTACATTTCAGATATAAACTATTAAAACAAATAATAGCAACAGCTGAAAAAAGTCAGCTTCGCAATGACCACTAATAACTATGTTAAAATCATATTGGAATAAAGGAGGGAAGCAAAAAGGAATCACAATTTTTATACTGTTGCTATTATTAGTTTTATTGTTCTTTTTCAGGGATGATTACCAACCTGTTTTATTATTTATACGTAAGTATATTTTTATCATCTTAATCAGTGCGCTGCTGCTGGTTTTAGGTTTGCGTAAATTCAGGAAATCGGCAAAAGTTGGAAGTCGTTTGGGAATCTTAGCACTACTCATTGTCTTTTTCGGAATTTTATATACCCTTGGTTGGCACTATAAAATGTACGACTATATGAAAACTTATAATGTATTCAATAGTCTTGATAAAGTTGAAATAAACGAATTGCCATTAACACAAAACGAACGTATTCAGCCTCTAAGAAACATTTTTTCTATGGCGAATGAAAGTGTTGGCGAAACTAAAGATGTATCCTTACCGCATTTAGTAAGAGTTGATGACCAGAATAAATGGACCATGGCTATTCAGCCTAGCGAGAAATACATTATGCAACGTATTAGCGATAATACAGAAGAAGTGTTTTCCGTAAGTAGTACCTCACCATTTCCGAGATTTTCTAATGATAATCGCGTAGATGTTACCTTTTCAATTGGTGAATCTTTAAAGTTTAGTAGAAACACTTACAATGCAGTTGTACAGCGTTTTAATCCTTGGATGTTATTGAATCACGAACCTAGTGACACATTCTACATGAAGAATGACAAAGGCGAATGGGTTCAAGTGGTGAGTTTAATTAAATGGAAAGGGTTTTTCTTTCCTTATCCAAGTTTTGGAGGCGTAATGATTATCGAAAATGGAGCACACGATTTTAATGATTATTTGGAGCGAATTACCATCGGTAAAGGGACGTATGTAAGTCCTGATGAAATAAAGAACTATCCATTTTTAACAAAGCAAAACACCTTATCAGAGGACGTGTCGCAATTGAGCGCAGAATCCTTAAAGTTCTTAGGTGGATTCAGTGACCCTTTACCTTGGAATATGAAAACAGCAGTAAAGATTCCGTTGATGCCAAAAGACCAAAATCAACAACCTTATGTTACTGATTTTGATTTTTCAGGTTCAAATTCGGATGCTTATAGTGGCTTATATCATTGGTTTGGACTAGAGCCAGTAGGTGATGAGCGTACCAGCTTAAGTTATAGTGTGTTTGTGCCAGCAGATGGAACCGATAAACTATATTATTACGACCATGCCACAAAAAAGCAAGGTTATGCAGGTGTTTCTGCGATGCCATTAAAAGTAAAAGAATCGCGAAAAGAATACGATTGGAATGCAAGCACACCAGTTGAGTTTAGACCGTATATAAAAGATATTGCAGGGAGAAAACGCATGTTTTTTCTAGGAACCATATCGTCTATTAGTTCTACTGATGCGCAACAATTTGATGGTTCTGCAACACCAGATTTAGTCTTAATAGATAGCGAGTACAGAGATGTGATTTGGATAGATGTAAAACATCCTAGTATTTGGGATGAAACAGTTTACGGTCAGTTGAATGAAGCTTGGAGAGCTAGTGAGGGTATTGGGTATTTCTACAAGGAAGAACCAAAAGACGAAGACATTGTGGCGCAGGCGTTAGATTCTTTAAAAACGATTCCAAAAGTTGAAGATAATTCTGAACAAATAAATGCACTTCAACGTCAGATAGATTCTTTGAATGCTATTGGAAATTAGCTATTTATTCTGTAGTATTTATACTGTTTTTAGACCTATAATGTAAAGGTTTTATCAGGGGTTTCATGCGCTTGGTATGCCGAAATGGTTTCTTGCGACGCGTCCTTGTAAGCCATTTTATATGCAGCGAAAAGGCTCGTTTACTTCAGTGCCAACTTATAAAAGAAACTTCAACCTTCAAAAAACAAAGGGAGTTATAATTTTGGCATTCTATTATTTTTAGTAATTGTAATTGTAACAAGTTTTGCATTACCAAATTGGTTAACTCAAGCTAGAATACATCATAAGGACGTAATGAAATTGATGACTAATAAAGACAATCTAGCGTTTGAATTTTTGATGACATCAGGTAAAAAAACATTTAGAGATACAAAATTATAAAGTTGCTTTTTCTGAATTTAAATTAGCCAAAGCTATAGAGCCAAATAATAGCGAAGTCAATTAATTATTTACAAAGGCATTAAGCATAAGGTGTTTTGAAGAAAATAGCTCTTCTAAAGAGCTAGATGATCTAAAACTATGAGATTCCTGTTTTCACGGTAATGACAACAACATCTTTATATCTGCACGCTCATAAGGATTGTCTTTTTCAAGTTCCAATTCTTTGAACCCAAATTTTCTATATAAATAAATCGCATTTTCTAATTTAGTATTAGAATAGAGTAGTAGTGCTTTTAAATTTTGCCTTTCCCCAAAATTTATACAATGCTGTAATAAAAGTTGCCCTATTTTTTGTCCGCGTTCCTGGGGTAAAACAGCCATTTTGGTGAGTTCAAAAACTCCTTTTTTGTTAGTTGGCATTAAAGCAACTGTACCAACAACTTTATCATGTTTCATTGCAAAGAAAATAAAGCCCCCTTTATCAATGATGTATTTGTCTGGTCGGCTTAAGACGTCTTCATCATAAGGCTCAACGTAGAAGACGGTTTTTAGCCATTCTATATTTAAATCATAGAAATTTTGTGTGTACTTCTTATCAAAATCTATTATCTTAATTACCATTGGCTCTTATAAAATCAGTAATTAAATAAGTAATCAGCTTCCCAACTTTAGTTTCTGACTTTTTCGTTGGTGCTGCTTCGCAGATATGCAAATAACTGGCATTTTTATGCCAACCAAAATGATTTACAAATTGCCTTGCCTGTTTTACGCTGAATCCACTTGGAGACATCGCACTACTTGGGATATTTTCTATAGCATCACAATCAATTTCAATTCCGAATTTTTTTTCTGACACATAATTTAGAGCCGTTTGCATTTCAGTATTAAAATCTAATTCACTTCTAACTTCAATGTCTTCATAGCTATTATATTTTACTGACTTCACCTTTTTAAGTGTTTTATTTAGTGTCTCTGAAATATAGTTTTCGTGAAGTCCAAAAATAAAATAATTTTTCAGAAAGCCCTCGGCATAAGCATAACTAAATCCATTTCCGCTATGTCTGCCTTCTTCAGCTCTAAAATCAGTATGTGCATCGAAATTCACAACATTAATTCTACTCTTATTGGCTAAAGCGCAACCTTTAATGTTGCCGTAAGCATTATTATGACCACCACCAACGATTATTGGAATCTTACCAGCTTTTACAATAGAGGATACAACATGAGTCACATCTTTATCAATTGTTTCTACAAATTCTCTAGCCTTAGAGATGTTCTTCTTTTTTGAAGCATCTAAAGTAGTGATAGATTCACGCGCCTTATTATAGTCTAAATGACCCAATACCAAAAGGCGTTTTGCTTTTGTAAAACTATTACTCTGTGTATTTAACAAAACTTTTATTGTAGCTTCCCAAGCCTTGTAAGTGCCTGTTTGACCGTGATTTGCATACACGCCAATATCTTCGTTAATCCCAAAAAGAACATAGTTAACATCTAAATTAACAATATCATCGTATATGTTAGTGAGGTTAGGTATTAACTGAATATGTTCTCCAAGTTTTGATTCTCCTTTACGTTCTTTTAAAAGTGTATCGCGATCTTTAAGAGTGAATGAAATGAGATTTTGCATTTGGATAAATAATTAAAATAATATAATAAAAGTACAGTTTTATTTAATTACTTTGATCTCGAAAATTAATTAAAAAACAATACTTAAAAACCAAACAATTTATGGAAGGTTCACAAAAATCAAACACAGGACTAAAAGTAGGCTTAGTTATACTAGCTGTATTATTTTTAGGCACAGCTTTTTACACATCAAAACTTTACAACGACAAACAAGAAACTGAAAAGACTCTGGTAAGTGAAAAGCAGCAAGTAATGAATGATCTGAACATTATGGCTCAGGATTATGACGCTGCCATTGCAGATAGTGAAGTTAAAAATCAAGATTTAATTGATGCTAGAGACCGTATTCAGGGTTTAATGGATTCCTTAAAGGTATCTCAAAATAGCGTTAATAGCTTATGGAAATATAAAAAGAAGTTTGCTTCTTTACAAGATGAAATGGACATTTTACTAACGGAAAATGACCGTCTAAAAGGCGAGAATGAATACTTAGCAACGTCTCTAGATAGCACACAAGTGCAATTAGCTGAGCGTACAATGTTTACCGATTCATTATTGGTACAAAACACAGAATTGGCCACAGTTGTTAGCGATGCAGCGACATTACAAACTGTTGGATTGTTAGGAATGGGCGTAATTGAAAGAAGAAGCGGAAGACAAATTCCAACCGAGCGTGCAGGACGAAGTGATAAAATTAAAGTTTGCTTTACGGTGGCTAAAAATGTATTGACAGAGTCAGGTGATAAAGAACTATATGTTCAAGTTATAGATCCTAATAACAATGTGTTAGGTTCTAATGACCAAGTGCAATTTGAAGATCAGGTTTTAAACTACAGTTTAATAAGCCGTTTTAATTATGAGAACAGAAACTTGAATATCTGTGAATATGTTGCCGCATTAGAAGATTCTAAGTTCGAAAAAGGACGTTATATAATAAATGTGTTTAATGATAAAGATTTGATATCTAATTCAGAGTTTGAATTGAAATAACAATTGATGATTTAATTGATTAATAGCTAAAATCCAGAAGTTTACTTCTGGATTTTTTAGTTATAACAATTGACCATTTATAATAACTTGTTCTACAGGGGTATGCGCAAAAGCGTAAGGAATCTCACTGTAATGATTTAGCGGCTTGGTTATAATTAGATTAGCTTTTTTACCTCTTGTAATACTGCCATACATGTTACTAATACCCATAGCATAAGCACCGTTTATGGTTGCCGCATTAATAGCTTCTTCTGGTGTCATTTTTAATTTTACACACGCTGCGCTCACTACAAAATTCATGTTACCACTTGGCGCAGAACCAGGATTGTAATCAGACGCAATGGCTAAGGGCAAACCAGCATCGATAAGTTGTCTTGCCGGCGTATAAGGAATACTCAAAAAGTAAGAGCAACCGGGTAAGGCAACCGGAATGGTATCTGTATGTTTTAAGGCTTCAATATCACCTTCGTTCAATTCTTCTAAATGATCTACAGATAGCGCGTTATGCTTGACGCCTAAGGCGACACCTCCAAGAATATTAAACTGATTTACATGAATTTTTGGCCTAAGATGATGCTTTAATCCTGCTTTAAGAATAGCTTCCGTATCCTTAATATCAAAGTAACCCTTCTCACAAAACACATCGATGTAGTGCGCTATATTTAGTTTGGCGGCCTTAGGTATCAATTCTTCGGTAATCAATTTAATATAATCTTCTTTTTTAGACCGATAAGAATTAGGAATAGCATGTGCTGCTAATAAGGTCGGAATTATTACAGCCAAACTATCATGTTTAATGCGTTTAATAACTTTTAGCATTTTTAATTCAGCTTCTATCGTTAAACCATAACCTGTTTTAATTTCAACAGCTCCAGTTCCCATTTTAATAAGTTCATTGAGACGTAGTATAGATTGCGCGTATAAAGCGTCTTCTGAAGTCTCTTGAAGCAATTTTGCCGAATTTAAGATGCCACCTCCATTATTCGCAATCTCAGCATAAGTGAGTCCATTTATACGATCTACAAACTCAGAGGTTCTATCACCAGCATAAACAATATGTGTATGAGAATCGCACCAAGACGGCAATACAAGCTTGCCAGTAGCATCAATAGTGGTTTCTGCTTCAATACCTTTACAGTCACTCATTTTGCCATATTCAATAATCGTATCGTGCTCAATGTAGAGGTAGGCATTTTCTATTAATGGAAGCGTTTTCATAGCTTTACCTTTAACTATGGTGACATTATGTTTGTGAACTTGAAGTAATTGCTTAATGTTGGTAATGAGTATAGACATGTACTTAGTTTTATGTAAAGATTGTCATTTTTTTGAACAAAAAAAAACGCTAGCCTTTTTTAGCTAACGTTTTCTATTCATTATTTAAGTTTTGAATGTCTATTCTTTTATAAATTTTGAAGCAAAAGT
>JAWUVW010000075.1:0-61129 GCA_034112185.1 Flavobacteriaceae bacterium
TTAAAAGTGGTCCCACATGGACTCGAACCATGGACCACCTGATTATGAGTCAGGTGCTCTAACCAACTGAGCTATAGGACCATTGACAATTGCCAATCACTTTATTACTAAAGCGAGTGCAATATTACTACATATTTTAAAACTCTACAAGAAAAACAAACCGTTTTAAGCCTTAATCTCTTGGCATAATTCAACTAAAACACCATTTGTCGATTTTGGGTGTAAGAAAGCGATTAACTTATTATCAGCCCCTTTCTTTGGTGCTTTATGAATCATTTCAAAACCTTCCTGTGTTAATCTCTTAATTTCCTCTTCAATATCATCAACCGCAAAAGCGATATGATGAATGCCCTCTCCCTTCTTTTCTATAAACTTAGCTATGGGGCTGTCTTCATTGGTCGCTTGAAGCAATTCAATTTTATTTGGTCCACACTTAAAAAAAGAAGTTTTTACGCCTTCACTTTCTACATCTTCAAGCTTATAATGTGCCTTTCCAAATAATGTCGCAAAAAGACCATTTGAACGCTCTATGTCCTTCACAGCAATACCTATGTGCTCTATTTTTCTCATCTTTAGTGTTCCGTGAAAACGGAATATCTGTTTAGTTCATACTAAAAGGCTACGCCTTATATTGATTTTCTACTATCAAAAATAAGATAATCTTTAAATAACCTCTACTTTTGCAGACTATAAGTTATAATAGTCATTATGGAAGAATTTACACAGAGACAGAAAAAAATAGGAGGCATACTCCAACAAGACTTAGCAGAAGTATTACAAAAAGCAGCTACTGATGGCGGTTTACGAGGCGTTATTATCTCAGTTAGTAAAGTGAATGTTACTACGGATTTGTCTGTAGCTAAAGTATATCTAAGTATTTTTCCGAATAAAGAAGCACAGCCTTTACTAGAAGGTATTCGATCTAACAAACCTTTAATTAGGCACGAGTTGGCACAACGTACGCGTCATCAATTAAGACGCATGCCTAGTCTTGAATTTTTTATTGATGATTCTTTAGAATATATTGATGGTATTGAACGTTCGCTTAAAGGAGAAGATAACCCTCTTGAAAATCCGGATTTACTAGGAAAGCGAAAAAAATCTTAATTGAATTTCCCTTTATATATAGCAAAACGTTATCTGTTTTCTAAAAGCAGTAATAATGCTATTAATATCATGACAGGTATTGCTTCAGGCGGCGTTATTATTGCAGCGGCCGCCTTATTCATTGTCTTATCTGTTTTCGCCGGATTGAAAGATTTTAGTCTTCAATTTTCATCTTTTGTCGATCCTGATTTAAAGTTAATGCCAACAGAAGGCAAATCCTTTTTGTTTTCTGAAGAAGAGCTGTCTAAGCTTAATGCTATAAACGGTATTGCCTCGTATTCTAAAATCATTGAAGAACGCATTATTATAAAATCTGATAAGAAGAATCTTTTAGCAACACTAAAGGGAGTAGATTCAAACTACTTAACAGTGACAAATATAGATTCTATGATCACCAGAGGCAATTGGATTTCGCCAGAAAGTAACGATGTCGTCTCGGGTTGGGGAATTTCTAATAATCTCTCTTTTGGTGTTTTTAATTATCTAAAACCTTTATCGCTCTATGTTCCAAAACCTGGAAAGGGTCAGGTAAGCTCACTCAAAGGCATGTATAATTCTGTCTATGTAAATAATGTTGGGCTTTTTGATATTAATGAACAGCTAAACAACGAATACGTTTTTGCGAATATTAATCTCGCACAATCCTTACTAAATTATAAAAAAAATCAACTAAGTGCTCTTGAAATAAAACTCGATTCTAATGCCGATGAATCTGAAATTAAAGCACAATTAGAAACTACATTTCCCAATAAATTCAGCATCAAAAATAGAGAACAACTGAATGATGCTTTGTTTAAAATGTTGAACACCGAAAATCTAGCCATTTACCTGATATTCACTTTAGTGATCATCATTGCCTTATTCAATGTGATTGGTGCCATCATTATGATGATTTTAGATAAAAAGAAGTCACTCAATACCTTGTTTAATCTCGGTACAGAACCAAAAAGCATTAAATCTATATTCTTTTGGCAAGGCAGTTTAATGACTATCGTAAGCGGTTTAATTGGTGTTACACTTGGTTTATTATTTGTGTTTCTACAGCAATCTTTTGATTTAGTAATGTTAACCCCTGAACTCCCTTATCCTGTGCGATTGAATTTTACTAATGTGATTATCGTTTTAGCAACAATCTTCGCATTAGGAATTATTGCATCAAGAATCGCGTCACAACGCATTACTCATAATTTAATTAAAAATTAGTTTTGATACTTTAAGTTAGTGACCAATAGACTCAAAAAAGAGCACGAAACAGTTGCGCTTAGAACTAGGACTGAATATCAATTTTAGCACACAGAGTCACACGGCATTTACACCGAAATACGCGGAGAAAAAAGACACGAATTTTATGACTTAACACTAATCTGTTCATGTGGCTTTGCGTCTTAGCGACTTTAAGAGAAACCCTCAAGCTTCGTGCTAAAAACTTCTCCCTTTTACGTAAACTGATAATCAGGAAAGGTTTCCAAAACTTCATCAAAAGCAGCAAAAACATCTTTTGAATCGTCACTTGTGACCATTTTCATTCGGTATTCTTTAAAATGTGGTATCCCCTTAAAGTAGTTCGTATAATGTCTTCTGGTTTCAAAAACACCTAGTACTTCACCTTTCCAATCTATAGCCATTTGTAAATGACGTCTCGCAGCCTCAACACGTTCGGCTAAGGAAATTGGCGCCAAATGTTCTCCTGTTTCAAAAAAGTGTTTTACTTGTTTAAAAAACCAAGGATTTCCAATAGACGCACGACCAATCATAGCGCCATCCAATCCGTAGCTGTCTCTCATTTCTGCGGCACGCTCTGGTGTATTAATATCGCCATTGCCAAATATAGGAATGTGCATGCGTGGGTTATTCTTAACGGCAGCAATCGGTTTCCAATCTGCATCACCTTTATACATTTGCGCTCTTGTTCTACCATGAATAGCAATGGCTTTACAGCCGACATCCTGAAGTCGTTCAGCAACCTCAACAATTCTTATAGAGTCATGATCCCAACCTAATCTGGTTTTTACAGTCACAGGTAAATTAGTTCGTTTTACCATTTCTGCTGTGAGCTGTTCCATTAAGCAGATGTCTTTTAGAATTCCTGCTCCAGCACCTTTAGAAACGACTTTCTTAACCGGGCACCCAAAATTGATATCAATGATATCTGGATTCGACTTTTCTACAATATCAATAGTCTGCAACATGCTCTCCATATTGGCACCAAAAATCTGAATGCCAACGGGGCGTTCTTTTTCATAAATATCTAATTTCATAACGCTCTTTGCGGCATTACGGATTAAACCTTCACTAGATACAAACTCAGTGTAAACCACATCTGCTCCTTGTTCTTTGCATAAGGCTCTAAATGGTGGATCGCTTACATCTTCCATAGGTGCTAAAAGCAATGGGAAGTCTGGTAATTCTATATCGCCTATTTTAACCAAGTGTTTTAATTTTGATGCAAAATTAATGGTTTTAAATTAAAAATACCTTTTGGGTTTTGAAAACCTGAAAGGTCTCGTTCTAAAATTTGCTAATTCTTTTTAAAAGTATGCTTTAACGCTATTTTTAATAATACTATTTCTGTCATTTATTGTGCTCTATTATCCTTTTCTAATTCCACAATAATCTCGTTTTTCCGATTAATAATTTCAAAAGGTGGATTATATCCTAAAAGGTAAAAACGGTTCGTATAGTCAATCCCTTCTGCGTTTAGAGCCGTCTTTAATTTACTTTTGTATTTTTCTATCTTACTAGCATTGGCCCAACCTCCAAAACGAATAGCAGCCACTGTTTTTGCTGGCATCTCTTTAAACTCAATGTTCTTTTGATTTGGTTTCGGTAAGCTGTTTTTATCATACCTTTTGGGCACCATAAATAGCACCTCCATCGCGTCTTCTAAACTCATGGTTACTGGTGAAGTCATCGGAATTTGTTCGTTGTCTTCGTTTCCGCCAAAAATATAACCCCCTAAAATTGAAAACCCTTCTCTAGACCCTTTTTTATAATCATTGGTAGTTAATTTCACGGATGTAAATAAAGTGGCTTTATAATTTCTGATTTCAAAAGCAGCATACGTGTTTACAACTTTAAACGGATATTGTTCTATTCCACTTTGACTTTTCATGGCGTAAACTTGACTTATAATAAAAATAAGGGCTAAAAGGGCTACAATAATTAAGACAATCTTCATCTTCACAAAGTTTTAGTGTTTTATTTTCCCCTGTACTAAGTTAACTTATCATTCTTTAATACCCACAGCCCATAAAATCCTAAAAATAATTCAGCAACTGTTCCGAATTGATACCCGAAAGTCGGTGCTCCATCAAGAAAGAAACTCAGCAATCTTCCAAAACCTAAACCTAGCATAAAAATAAGATTGGTTACTAAAGCAAGCTTTAAATAATTCGCTCTAAAAACGCCTAAGATCCATAAGATTGAAAAGCCTAAATACAATCCCATGATGGCTTTAAAAAAATTGTGCTCGTCAATTGTGTTCAGATGAATGTCAAATTTAGAACTTGGGTTGAAGCCATAAACCACTGAAACAGGAACCACAATCAACACTGAAATAATTAAGTGTATTTTAGTGATGATATGTTGTTTTGTTATTTTCATTTCTTAATAAATGATTAAATAGTTTCGAGTGTAACGAAGAAAAAAAAAATAAGTATTATTGCGTTTTAACTGTGCTGAACGTGACAGTCGCGTTTATATCTATATACACGTTTCTACTTGATTAAAAAGCCCTTATCCTTGGGAAGGGTTAAGGACGGAATCAAAACTTAACCTTAGTCTCAATCATTTCTTCGCCGCGCTTCACAGTAATAGCCGCTTCATCTCCCTTATCAAAAACCGATAATGCACGCATATAACTCATCATATCCGTAATCGTACTATCGCCTAATTTTAATACCACATCCCCTTTCTGTATACCTGCATTAAATGCTGGTGTTTCCTCTCGAGTCCCATCAATACGCATTCCTTTGCCATCGTACAAATAGTCTGGCACAACTCCTAAACCAACTTTAAATCGCGGCGTTTCTTCGCTTTCATTTTTGGTTTTTCTGAAGGCCAACTCACCATTATCGTCTAAATCAGTAATTATCGTATAGATGTAATCTGAAATAAGATTCATGCCCTCATAATTCAGTTTCTCAGAATCATCTCCTGGTTTGTGGTAATCTTCATGCTGACCTGTAAAAAAGTGTAACACCGGAATACCAATGAGATAAAATGAGGTATGATCACTTGGTCCTACACCACTTTCATTTTCAACCAGTTTGAATTTATCGTTGTTAGATTTTAAAGTTTGTTTAAACATTGGCGAAGTTCCTGTGCCATAAACAGCTAAGGTGCTATCTGCTTTCATCCTGCCAACCATATCCATATTAATCATGTAATTGATAGATTCGGCTTCAATCGTTGGGTTTTTTGAAAAAAAATTTGAACCTAATAAGCCCATTTCTTCTCCAGAAAATGCCATAAGCAAATAATTGTTTTTATCTTTAATTTCTGCATTGTCGTTTTTAGTTTTTAGTCGGCTTGCCAAATGCAGCATTACCGCAACACCACTCGCATTGTCATCTGCTCCATTGTGAATAGCCTTGTCCTTTTCTCTGTATAAAGATCCATCACCGCCAAAACCTAAATGATCGTAATGTGCACCGATAACTATGGTTGTTTTTGCATTATTATTTATAAACCCAATCACATTATGTCCTGTAATTGTGCTGTCTGCATTTGTTGTGAACGCAACTTCGCTATGCGGGTCGGTCTTTGGTTTAAATGAAAATGACTGTAAATAACCTTCTGTTCCTTTAGGCTCTATGCCTATTGACTCAAAACGTTTTACCAAGTATTCCGAAGCTAATATTTCGCCTTGTGTTCCGGTTTGTCGCCCCTCTAGTTTATCATCTGCTAAAAAAATGACATCTTCTTTTATTTTATTCTCTGTAACTTTAGGTTCCCTTTTACAAGACACTATAGCTACTAAAACCAATAAAAACATTAATTTTTTCATTTCCAAAAAGGTGTTTCGTTAATTAATTAGGTGAAATGTAAGGCATCCTTAAAATTCAAGTTAATTTCGAATGTCAAATGTGTCTCCTTTCATGACTAAGCCTTATTTTTGAGCAAAATTAGGCATTAAATGCCATTTATTATAATCCTTTGTTATGAACAGATTAGCTCTTATCCTACTTATTTTTATTTCGGTTTCATCTTGTAAGAATGAAAATCCTAAACCCTTAGAATCTGAAATCAATGAAAAATTAAGCATAGTAGAAGACACATTAATCTATCCTGAAGAGACGCATTTTAAATCCATAAAACAAATCACCTTTGGTGGAGATAATGCCGAAGCTTATTGGAGTTTTGATGATAAGCAACTCGTATTTCAATCTAATAATGCCAAATGGAATGTAGGGTGTGATCAAATGTTTTTAATGAATGCGAACGACACATTTACCGACAGTATTGCGCCACCAATGCTAAGTACAGGTAAAGGAAGAACGACTTGTGCTTATTTCTTGCCAGACAACAAACATATTATCTATGCGTCTACGCATTTAGGAGATGAAAACTGCCCAGACACACCATTGCGTAAAAACGGAAAATACATTTGGCCAATCTATGATAGCTACGATATTTTTGTAGCCGATTTACAAGGGAATATTGTAAAGCAACTCACCAATGAAATTGGTTACGACGCAGAACCTACAGTATCGCCTAAAGGTGATAAAATTGTGTTTACTTCAACAAGAAGCGGTGATTTAGAATTGTACACTATGAATATTGATGGAACTGACGTCAAACAAATTACAAACGAATTGGGCTATGATGGTGGCGCTTTCTTCTCTCCAGACGGGACAAAATTAGTCTTTCGTTCGTCGCGTCCTAAAACAGAAAAAGAAATAAAAAACTATAAAGATTTATTAGCTGAAGGCTTAGTGGAACCTACCGAAATGGAACTCTACATCTGTAATGCAGATGGGTCTAATTTAAAACAATTAACCGATTTAGGTAATGCCAATTGGAGTCCTTTTTTCCATCCTTCTGGTGAGAAAATTTTATTCTCTTCTAATTTTGAAGCTGAACGTGGCTTTCCTTTCAACCTCTATTTAATTGATATCGATGGTAAGAATTTAAAACGTGTGACGCATGGAGAAACCTTTGATGCGTTTCCAGTGTTTTCTAATGATGGTAAGCATTTAGCATTTTCTTCTAACCGTAATAATGGTGGCGGTAGAGACACGAATTTATTTATTGCAGAATGGCAAGATTAATTTAAGTCTTTAATTCTATTTCGTTCTTCGGCGTCTGCTGTGCGCTCGTTAGAATTGAGTTTTGTATTACCGAAGTTATAACGGAAACCCAATTTAACAAACCTATTGTCTATATCTACAAAACTAGAACTTGATTGATTTAAATAGCGAAGTGAGGTAGCCTGGTCTTGAAAATTAAAGAGATCTTCTACAGATAAGAATATAATCCCTTTTTTATTAAAAATGGACTTACTAATACTAAATTCTGAAACTAACCGATCCTCAACCGTTTGAAGTTGTAGCAGGTTTTTGCCCACCCAAGTGAGGGTAAAGTTTACTTTTAAACTTCTATCTTCTAAGAGTGAAAAACTATTCTGTAAAACACTATAATTAGACCAACGGCTTAATTCTACAAAGCCTTCACCAAAATTAGTTTCTTCCGTACTGTTATAAAAAGACGTAGCGGCGTACAAACTCCAAGTGCTTGTTGGATAATAATTGAACTCAAAATCAAAGCCATACTCTACCTTCTTGTCTAAATTTGTTGGCGTAAAGGCAATGACATTAGTTGGCGTAAAGGCAATGACATTAGTGTCATTATTTTGTCTTGGCAATTCAATGATCTGTCCATCATAATCCATGTAATACGCTTCAACTGTAAAGTGCTCTAAAAAACTAACACCTACTTTGTAATGATCTATATACGTTGGTACTAGATTAGGATTACCTAACACAATCGTATTCTCATTTAAGAAAAATGTAAACGGATTTAAATCGGTATAACTTGGTCTGGTAATACTGCGTTTATAAGTTGTGTAAACGTTTACATCTTCTAAAAGCTGATGCGATAAACTTGCATTTGGAAACCAATCCAAATAATTTTGTATATTAGTTTCAGCTAATGTTAGCGACTCGCCTTCAATATTAGTTTGCTCAACTCTTAACCCGAGACTTAAATCCCATTTATCCCAAGATTTAGTATAATTAGAATAGGCTGCGAAAACTTTTTCATCATACTTAAAGGCATCTGTGTTATCTGCATTGATAACTTCAGAGCCATTAATAATATCTACTCTTGTAATGTCGCTATCTGTGTTTACATTTGAATATTTAACACCGACATCGAAATTAGAAGTTTCATTTATAGGCAAATTATAATCCACCTTACCAGTAATAATTTGAGTATCTTGATTTGCTAAAGTGTTAAATTCAGAACTGTTTTCAAACACATTATTCTCATCGAAAAAATTACTAAACACATTCTGATTTCGCTCATAATCATAAGTCGTATAATGCGCATTGAAAGTTAGATTTGCACTATTGTCGAAATCGTGTCTAAAAATAAGGTCGGACCCAATATTATATTTATTATCTCGAGACAAATTATCTGCTGTAAAACGGCCTAAGACATCTAAATTTTCGTCTGTAATACCCGTATTGTTTTTAATTTGATATTTAAAATATGGAGTATACAACCCTGTACTCGTAAGACTTAAAGTATTCTTATCATCAATATAATAATCAAAGTTAAGATTGAGGTTATGTGTTTCGGACCAAGTGTTTCGATTTACATTAGATTGCCATATTTCTTCGATAGTGTTTGCGTTATCTAGATAATTAACGGTATCGTCTTGATCTCTATTAATTTTTTTATTCGTGTAACTGTAATTTACATTGAAGTTAACCTTGTTATTTTTAAAATAATGACTTGTGCTTCCATTGTATCTCGGAAAAACACCCTGTGTATAATTAGTTTGCACACTCCCGCGATAACCCGTCACCAAGTTTTTACTCATTATAATGTTAATCACAGAACCACTATCTGCATCATAGCTTGCTGGTGGATTTGTAATGACCTCAACGGATTTAATACTGTTAGCTGGTGAGCTTTCTAACAACTGTATTAATTCAGCAGACGTCAATTGCACGCGACGGTTATTAATAAAAACCGTTGCTGGTGCACTTTTAATATTTATACCTCCTTCAGAGACAATAACTCCTGGTGTGCTTTTTAAAACACTAAGTGTTGAGCCTTCCGTTAAAGCCGTATTTTCTACGTTGAAAATTAATCGATCTGGCTTACGTGTAATGGATGGTTTTTTGCCTATAATGGTTACTTCGTTTAAGCTTTCTGATGTCTCATTTAGCTGAATGGTCTTTAAATCTAAATCTCCTGTTAGAATGATTTTTTGTACAAATTCTTCATACCCGATAAACGTTATTTTTATAATATAAGTCCTTGATGAAAGCTCATTTAGTATAAAGAAGGCCTTATCATCTGTTGCTGTCCCTTTTAAGAATTCGATGCCATCTTCTTCTAAAACAATAACATTGGCTAACTCTATAGCGTTATTATTTGCGTCAACGACCTTGCCTGAAATAGAAAATTCTTGCGCAAAAGCAACAAAGGATAAGGCAAAAAGAATTGTGGTAAGATAAAGGCGCAAGTACTTAGTCATAATTGAAATTAATTTGCAAGGTAAAGATTGTTTTTAACTTGTTGTTGTGGTTTTCCCGTAATTAAACCTGCTTTAATTGCCTTTTTTGGTATTACAAAGGACAAGAAAACACTTATATTTGCATTCAATTATTGCTTTAGAAAGAGAGATGAAGAATATTCGTAATTTTTGCATCATTGCACATATAGATCATGGAAAAAGCACCTTAGCTGATCGCTTATTAGATTTTACAGGTACGGTTACGGATCGCGAAAAACAAGACCAGCTACTAGATAGTATGGACTTAGAACGTGAGCGTGGTATTACCATTAAATCGCACGCCATTCAAATGGAATATACCTTTGAAGGTGAAGATTATGTGTTAAACCTTATTGATACGCCTGGTCACGTTGATTTTTCATACGAAGTTTCGCGTTCTATCGCTGCTTGTGAAGGGGCCTTACTCATTGTAGATGCCGCACAAAGTATTCAGGCGCAAACGATTTCTAATTTGTATTTGGCTTTAGAGAATGATTTAGAAATTATTCCGGTATTAAATAAAGTGGACTTACCAAGTGCAAACCCAGAAGAAGTTACAGACGATATTGTTGATCTTTTAGGTTGTGATCCTGAAGAAGTAATTCATGCCAGTGGAAAAACAGGTTTTGGTGTTGAAAATATTTTAAAAGCTATTATTGAGCGTGTTCCAGCTCCAAAAGGAGATGTCAATGCCCCACTACAAGCCTTAATTTTCGATTCTGTTTACAATACCTTTAGAGGAATCGAAACCTATTTTAGAGTCTTTGATGGTGAAATTAAAAAAGGACAAAAAATAAAATTTGTTGCTACTGATAAAGAATATTTTGCGGATGAGGTTGGTACTTTAAAACTGACTCAAGTTGCAAAGCAAAGTGTAAAAGCGGGTGATGTTGGCTATTTAATTACAGGTATTAAAACGGCAAAAGAAGTAAAAGTTGGTGATACTATCACCGATTTCGCCAATCCGACTACTAATATTATTGAAGGTTTTGAAGATGTGAAACCCATGGTTTTTGCAGGTATTTATCCTGTGGATACTGAAGATTATGAAGAGTTGAGAAACTCTATGGAAAAACTACAACTCAATGATGCATCCTTGGTGTTTATGCCAGAAAGTTCTGCGGCCTTAGGTTTTGGGTTCCGTTGTGGTTTCTTAGGCATGTTGCATATGGAAATTATTCAAGAACGTTTAGAGCGTGAGTTTGATATGACCGTTATTACAACAGTCCCTAACGTTTCTTATCATGCATACACAAATAAAAACCCTGATGAAGCCTTTGTGGTAAACAATCCTAGCGATTTGCCTGAACCAACAACCGTTAATCGTGTCGAAGAACCTTATATAAAGGCGACTATTATTACCAAGTCCGATTTTGTGGGCAATGTGATGAGTTTGTGTATAGAAAAACGTGGTATGATTGTCAATCAGACCTACTTAACCACTGAACGTGTGGAGTTAATTTTTGAAATGCCATTAGCAGAAATTGTTTTCGATTTTTACGATCGTTTAAAAACAGTCTCTAAAGGTTATGCGTCTTTCGATTATTCACCAATAGGTAGGAGAGTATCTAAGCTCGTGCGATTAGATGTCTTATTAAATGCGCAGCCCGTTGACGCACTTTCGGCTTTAATTCATGCAGACAACGCACAATATATTGGTAAAAAAATGTGTGAAAAACTGAAAGAACTCATACCGAGACAACAGTTTGATATTCCTATTCAAGCGGCAATTGGAGCGAAAATAATATCTAGAGAAACCGTTAAAGCCTTGCGTAAAGATGTAACCGCTAAATGTTATGGTGGTGATATTTCTCGTAAGCGTAAGTTGCTTGAAAAGCAGAAAAAAGGTAAGAAACGTATGCGCCAAGTAGGTAACGTTGAAATACCTCAGGAAGCTTTTATGGCCGTACTTAAGTTGAATGATTAATACTAATCCTCATTAACTACCTTTTCAACATCAAAAGGTTTTCCTAAATAGACCAGTTTATAACCTTTAGCTATAGTATCCACCCCTTTATTATAGGATGAAATAATATGCATTTCTCCTTCGTGGTCTTTTAAAAATAAAGGAATTATGTCTTTATTTTTATTGGTGATTTCTATAAGGCTTTCATAGTGGGCTTTATCATCAATATCTATGTCTTGAATGGATGGATATTTTCGGGTAACCTCAGCCAAAGTGATATAATCATCTGTATGAGAAAACAAGCCTTCTTTAGGGTTGTTTTCAGGGTTTTTCATTTCATCCGTAGTCACCAATCTAAAAGAACCATTTTCACCAAACTGCGCACTAAATTTATTAATGGCGTACTTATTAATATCAGAGTTACCTGTCATTGCCATTAAATAGCCTACATCGTTTAATTCAATATTATCAGAGAGTGTTTCAGAATAAATGTTGGTATTTAGCGCTTCTAAACCTAATTCTTTTGCCTTATCAATATTATTTTGATTGCTATCTATAAGTACAACATGTCGTCCATTCGATTCTAAATAATGTCCAAGTAGTCTAGATACCTTTGAGGCTCCAACGATTAAAATACCATTAGACTGCGTTAAAAAGACACCAACCATCTTGGCAAATAAACGTGCCGTTGTCGCGTTGAGTAAAACGGTTCCCAAAACAATCATAAAAACTAAAGGTGTAATATATTCCGCTCCTTCAACACCTTCTTTTAATAATTTACTTCCAAAAAGCGAAGCGATACCTGCAGCAACAATACCGCGAGGACCAACCCAACTTATAAAAAACTTTTCATTAAGTGTGAGCTTAGAGCCTTGCGTACTTAGAAAAACCGCCAATGGCCTTATTATAAATACAACGATGGCGAAAAGTATCGCAGTTTTCCAAGTATAAAGCAGCATTAGGTCTTCAATATTTATATTAGCTGCTAATAGAATAAATAGAATGGAAATTAACAGTACACTTAAAGATTCTTTAAAATAAAGTAACTCTTTAATGTTGTCTAATTTACTATTTCCCAGTACCATTCCCATCACTACCACGGCTAATAACCCAGATTCATGAGCAAATACTTCAGATTGGACAAATACCAATAATACTGTTGAAAGCGATACAACATTCAGTAAATAATGTGGTATATATTTTTTGTTGATCGCAAAAGCTAAGGCATGAGCAAATGTGAATCCGAATGTGGTACCAAATAACACAATTTTACCAAACTCAATCAGTGCTGTTTTAGTAAAGCCACTATCTCCTCCAACACTTATAAACTCAAAAACTAAAACGGCTACCAACGCGCCTATTGGGTCAATAAGAATCCCTTCCCATTTTAATACTGTCGATACATCCTTTTTAAGCGGAATGTTCCGTAAAATGGGTGTTATTACCGTAGGGCCCGTAACGATGATTAATCCTGAAAATAAAAACGATAAATCCCAACTTAAATTAAAAGTGAAGTGCGCAGCAATTCCAGCACCAAAAAAGGTCACAGTAGAGCCCAAGGTTATCAGTTTTGTAATCACTGGACCAACGTTTTTTATTTCTGAACGTTTTAAAGTTAATCCGCCTTCAAAAAGAATAATACTAATAGCTAAAGACACAAAATAATAAAGGCTATCACCAGGAAATAGTCCTTTTTTACCGTTCCAAATTGGTTCTATCCACTTGGTCCCATCTTCACTTAAAAATTCTGCCGCAATTGGTCCAACAAGTAAACCAATCAATATTAATGGCAATATCGCTGGGATTTTCAACTTCCATGCTACCCACTGCGCCAATATACCTAGTATGATGATTCCTGCTAATTCTAACATCTACCCACTTTTGTGTGAAAATACTAAATAATTATAATTTTAAAGTGCAGTAATTGCTTTTATAACTTTTAGGTTTTTAAAAATACATTATCTTTCAAAACTAACTTATAAACCAACCGAAACTAAATTGTCTATAAAACCATTCAATACAATAGGAATTGGTGTTACTTTTTCACCTAATCTTAAGGCTAATATATATGAAGCTGCTAGGTTATCACAAATGCTTAAAGCGCGTTTAGTTTTAATTCATGTTGGTGATAAATCGCCTGACAAGGAGGCTCTCTTTTATTCAATTTTAGAACCTTTTACCAAAAGTGAGTTAGAAGTTGAAATTGTGTTCCAACCGGGAGATCCTGTTGATGTAATTTTATCGACTTCAGAAGAAAAACAAATAGACTTATTAATTTTAGGTGCGCTTCAACGCGAAAAATTCCTAAAATATTATGTAGGTTCTATTGCTAGAAAAATTACACGAAAAGCCAAATGTTCAATTCTACTGCTCATAAACCCTTCTGTCGAAAGAATTCCATGTAAACATATTGTCGTTAATGGTCTAAAAGACCCAAAAACCGAGCAAACTATCGCTTCTGCTTTTTATGTCGCAAATAGCTTAAAAGCAAAAAAAGTTACCATTGTTGAAGAAATAACTCAAGATGAATTAGCAATTAAAGTTGAAGATGATAAATCTCTAAGAAAGGCTAATATTATTAAAGAACGAATTAGTCTAAGGGAAAATGCTCGTGTAAAAGCTATAATTGAAGATATTCCTGAAGCACACACTAAACATATTTCAATAAAATCACAACCTATTTTTGGTAAGAAAGGGTATTCTATTGGACATTATGCCCAAATTTCACGTGCCGATTTATTGGTAATGAATTCCCCTAGTAAAATGACCTTTTGGGATCGACTTTTCCCTCACGATATAGAACACATTCTAACCGAATTACCAACAGATGTTTTAATTATTCAATGAGTTCAAAAAAAAATAACATAAAGGCATTTTTTAACGCGCTACCTAAAAATATTTTTTCTGGTTTTGTGGTGAGCCTTATTGCCTTGCCGTTAGGTTTGGGATTAGCTATGGCTAGTGAAGCTCCTCCAATTTCTGGTATTATAGCAGCTGTGGTTGGTGGTGTTGTGGTTTCTCTTTTTGGAGGTAGTCATGTAACCATTGCTGGTCCAGGAAACGGATTAGTTGGTGTCCTTTTAGTTGCCATAACTACGCTTGGTCTAGAAAGCGCGTATGCTGCAATTATCTGTTCTGGAATTCTTTTAGCCACCTTAGGTTTTTTACGCATGGGAAAACTAGCAGACTTTTTTCCGTCTTCTGCTATACAAGGTATGCTTGCTGCTATTGGACTTATTATACTTGGGAAACAGTTTCACATTATGCTAGCACACAAAATTAAGCGCGAAGACACCATTGATTATCTCATTGAAATACCATATACAATTAATGATGCCATTCATTATGACAAAACAGGTTTAATTTATGCAGCTATTGCTGGGGTATTGAGCTTAATTATTATGGTATTGTATCCTAGAATTAGAAATAAGTATTTGCAATTAATTCCAGCTCCAATGTGGATTGTCATCCTATCAATTGGATTTAGCTATTATTTTGAACTTGTTGCTCATGAAACCAACCCAATATCGTCCTTGTATATGATATCTGGGATTCCGGAATTTAAAGAAATTGTTGCTCAATTGCCAACAGTAGATTTTGGAAAAGTAATAACTTTTCCATTTTGGTCTAGTGTTTTAGCTTTAACGCTCATTGCAAGTATAGAGTCCTTGTTAAGCATAAAAGCTGTAGATAAGTTAGATCCTGAAAAGAGACGTTCTAATGTAAACCTAGACTTAAAGGCACTAGGGTTAGCTACTATTGGCAGTGGTTTTCTAGGGGGGTTAAATGTGGTCACTGTTATTGCTAGAAGTTCTGTAAACGTTAATAATAATGCGAGTAATCGCTCTTCAAATTTTTTTCACGCTACTTTTTTAGTCATTTTCATTGTGCTTTTTAGTACTCAATTAACACGTATTCCGTTGCCTGCTTTAATGGCTATTTTGGTGTTTACAGGGTACAAACTAGCTTCTCCCACCTCAATTAGAAGAATATTCTCAATCGGGAAAGAACAGGTGATTATCTTTTTAGGGACACTTTTTGTAACCTTAAAAGTTGGACTTATTACAGGTATACTTTCTGGTGTGTTGGTTACATTTTTAATTCATATCGTCATAAATAAAAGCATCTCTCTATTTTTAAGAAACGTATTAAAACCGAATGTCTTAATGTATCAAGAACAAGACAATGGTAATTACTATGTTAGTGTAAAACATTTTTGCAGTTTTTTAAATTTCTATAGATTAAAAGAAAAACTTGATGCTGTACCTGAAAATAGAGATGTCATAATTGACTTTTCACTTTGTGAATTTGTGGATCATACCGTTATGGAAAACCTAAATAATTACAGGGAATTATTCATAAAAAGAGATGGCCATTTTGATGTTATTGGTTTGGATTTACACGACTCAGATTCTCAACATCCATTCGCTCTAAGGCGTTTACTCCCGGTGCCAAGTATTATTAAAAGTGGACTTACTCGACGCCAAAATAATATAGAAGAATTAGCAAAAAATTATACTTTAACTTATGATTCTAAAAAAGAAAAAGAGACGTACTTTTTAGATAAATTCCATTTTTTTAGAACTAAATCTATTCATCACATTTACAACAAACTATCCACCAAAAATAGTGTGCTTTCTGTTTTTGATATCGAATTTTCTGAAGGCGAATTCATTGCAAAGGAAACCGTAAGAACCACTATGCTTCATATAACTTTAGATGAAAAGATTCCTGAGTTTACTTTAGACAGAGAAGGTTTTCTAGAAAAAGTTTATGCTTTTGCAGGCTTCAAGGATATCCCTATACAAGAACATTCAGATTTTAATAACCGTTTTTATTTATTAGGTGAAGATGAAGTTGCTATCAAAACACTTTTTAATAATGATATCATTCATTTTTTTGAAAGCAATCCTTATTACCATATCGAATCTAATGGGAATTCATTATTGATTTTTAGTAAAGAACGCTTAGCGAGTATTAAAGAAGTAAAAGCATTATTCGATTTTGGAAAACGTTTGAAGCAGGTGTTTTCTGAATAAAATCAATGTTGTTGAGGCTAAATACTCAAAATTTAAAAACTCTTTAAGCTGGTAAAGCGCAATGCTACCAAGTCATAAATTCAATGATGATTTTTTCTAAGAAAAAGCGTCCACTCAATAGCTTAATAATTACTTAAAATTACTTTTGATACAGATTGTAATCACGACCAAAACTTAACAATCTATTTCTTTTTAGTTCTACCTTTTAGCTTCTCCATAAATTTTAAATATGCATTGGTTTAGTATACTTTATAAATGTAATTATTTTTGAGAATACGATAAGGGTTACTCCGTGCCAATGTGTTAAATATCCACTAATTTATTCTGTCTAACCCTATTAATTTTAATGCTTTTAGTATTTTGCATGTTATAACAATTCAATATTTTAATGCAACTATATCCAATACAATCAGGTAATTTTAAGCTCGATGGTGGCGCTATGTTCGGCGTTGTTCCAAAATCGCTCTGGCAACGCACCAATCCAGCAGACAGCACTAATATGATAGATATTGCGGCACGCTGTTTATTAATTGAAGATGAAAATCGTCTGATCTTAATAGACACTGGTATGGGCAATAAACAAAGCGATAAGTTTTACGGTTATTATTTTCTTTGGGGAAATGATAGTATTGATACTTCACTTGCTTCTCATGGATTTCATAGAGATGATATTACAGATGTGTTTATGACGCACCTTCATTTTGATCATTGTGGAGGAAGTATTCAATGGAACAAAGACCGAACCGGCTATGAACCCGCATTTAAAAATGCACATTTTTGGAGTAATAAAGCCCATTGGAAATGGGCAACTGAACCTAATCGTAGAGAAGTGGCTTCATTTTTAAAAGAAAATATTTTTCCAATGGAATCGAGTGGCCAGTTGAAATTCACTTCTCTACCCAAAAATAACATTCAAAAAAACTCAGAATTAGGCTTCGATATTTTCTATGCTAATGGTCATACAGACAAACAAATGATTCCTATGATACAATACAAAGGAAAAACAATTTGTTTTATGGCAGATTTATTACCCACCGTAGGACATTTACCTTTGCCTTTTGTGATGGGCTACGATACGAGACCTCTTTTAACTTTAGATGAAAAAGAAATATTTCTAAATTTGGCAGCCGATAATAATTACTACCTCTTTTTAGAACACGATGCACATAACGAAATTATTACCGTAAAACACACTGACAAAGGTGTTAGGTTAAACGAAACATATACTTCCAAAACTCTATTTAACTAAAAACTAAACATTAATAACATGAATTTGAATTATAGATCAATAGCATATTTGGCTTTTTCTGCGACACTCTTTCTAAGTTGTGGATCTGCAGCAGGAATATTAACAACACCTATAGAAAATATTGATACTTCTCCCTTAAAGGTTACTGAACTCACCGAGGCAGAAGAAAAAAATTGGGGACATTTAGATCTTGTAAAAGATACTATTCCTGGTATGGCTATAGATAAGGCTTATGCTGAAATTATTAAAAATAAAAAAGGCAAAACGGTCATTGTGGCCGTTATCGATTCTGGTATTGACATTGACCATGAAGACTTAAATGGCGTCCTGTGGACCAACAAAGACGAAATACCAAACAACGGAAAAGATGATGATAAAAATGGCTATGTAGACGATATACATGGTTGGAATTTCCTTGGTGATGGGTACGATGAACAATTAGAATATGTGCGTATATTGGCGAGTGAAGATACTTCTAACCCAAGTTATAATGAAGCTAAGGCAAAATACGAGGAAGATTATCAATTATGGACAGGTCGTAAAACACAATACGATCAAATAGCACTAGCCATTAAAAATGCTGACGACAGACTAGCTAAACATTTTGGTAAAAAAGACTATACCTTAAAAGAGGTTAGTGGTATAAAAACCGAAGATCAAAATTTAACGCAAGCCGCTCAAATCGCCCAAAATGTAGATGCAAACGGCTCTACTTTAGCAGATGCTATTGTAGAAATTAATGATGGTTTGGAGGGTATAAATGAACGTTTAAATTTTAATTTAAATAAAAACTTTTCTGGTCGCAAAACAGGAGACGATATCAATGACTTATCTGATACTGGTTATGGCAACGGAAACGTAAAACCCGTTAAAAAATCTGAATCGCACGGTACCCATGTTGCTGGTATTATTGCTGCAGAGCGTAATAATGGTAAAGGGGCAAACGGTGTTGCAAATAACGTTGAACTTATGTCTATTAGAGCAGTCCCAAATGGTGATGAATACGATAAAGATGTTGCTTTAGCTATAAGATATGCTGTAGATAATGGCGCTAAAGTCATTAACGGTAGTTTTGGAAAATCTTTTTCTCCACATGCCGAATGGGTAAGAGATGCTATAAAATATGCTTCAGATAATGACGTTATTTTTGTACATGCGGCTGGTAACGATAGTCAAAATGTAGACACTACACCCAATTTCCCAGACGACAATGTCAATTTTGTTGAAATATCAAATACCTATATAAGAGTTGGTTCTTTAGCGCCAAAATATGGATCGAAAATGGTATCTGGGTTTTCAAACTATGGAAAAAAGAATGTTGATGTTTTTGCGCCTGGATCTGAAATTTATTCTACAACTCCAGAAAATGAATATGATACTAAAGGTGGAACATCAATGGCGGCACCTGCAATAGCAGGAATTGCAGCTTTAATACGTTCGCAATATCCTAAATTAACAGCTGCTCAAGTAAAACAAGTCATTTTAGATTCTGGCTTACCATTAAGTAATAAAGTCGTTGTGGGAGGTGATGCATCTAACGTAAAACCATTTGCTGATTTATCTAAATCTGGTAAAATTGCCAATGCATACAATGCATTAATTATAGCGTCAAAACTTAAATAAATATGAAAAAATATCTTTTAAGCCTTTCTGTTCTTGTGTTAGTTCTTTCTTGTGGAGCGACGGAAAACCCTGTTAAAAAAACGCAACCTGTAAATAAAGTAACAGATACTTATTGGCAACAGCATGTGGATTATACGATGGAAATTGATATGGATGTTATCAACTATCAATACAAAGGAAAGCAGAAGTTGATTTATACCAATAATTCACCAGATGTATTGAATCGTGTCTATTACCACTTATATTTTAATGCGTTTCAACCCGGAAGTGAAATGGATGTGCGCTCTCGAACAATTCAAGATCCAGATGGCAGAGTTACGGATCGTATTAGTAAACTTCTTCCTAATGAGATAGGCTACATTAAGGTAAGCTCCTTAAAACAAAACGGTAAAACGATTTCTCATAAAACTGTAGGCACAGTTTTAGAAGTTAAGTTAAACCAGCCGATCCAACCTGGTGAAAAGGTAACTTTTGAAATGAATTTTGATGCTCAAGTCCCTATTCAAATTCGTCGTTCTGGTCGCGATAATAAAGAAGGTGTTGCCTTGTCTATGGCACAATGGTACCCTAAACTTGCCGAATATGATGACGAAGGCTGGCATGCAGATCCTTATATCGCTCGAGAATTTCATGGTGTTTGGGGAGATTTTGATGTTAAATTAAAAATTGATGAAAATTACGTTGTTGGTGGTACAGGTTATCTTCAAGGTGAACCAACCGTGAAATCAGGAAAGAAAACCCACCATTTTAAAGCGCCTAAAGTGCACGATTTTACGTGGGCTGCAGACCCAGATTTCGTTCATGATACGTTTCAAATGGAAGACGGTCCACTACTCCATTTTTACTATAAGAAAGATCTAACACGAGACTATCTCGATAATTGGAAAAAGCTCCAATCAGAAACGGCCCTATTAATGGACTATTTTAGCAAAGCTATTGGTAAATATCCTTACGAGCAATATTCTGTAATACAAGGTGGAGACGGAGGTATGGAATATGCTATGTGTACATTTATTACTGGTCATAGAAGCTATGGTAGCTTATTGGGTGTTACTGCGCATGAAATGGCACACACTTGGTTTCAATTTTTATTAGCATCCAACGAATCAAAACACGAGTGGATGGATGAAGGGTTTACAAGTTATATTTCTACTTTAGCCATGAATTCTCTTAGTGATGATAAAAACCCCAACCCCCTTTCTCGATCTTACGCAGGTTATATAAGTTTAGCCAATTCGGGTGTTGAACAACCTTTAACCACACATTCAGACAGATATACCTATAATCAGGTTTATGGAGCGGCGGCCTATAGTAAAGGCGCTGTGTTTTTAGCACAATTGTCTTACGTGATTGGTGAAGACAACTTAGAGGCAACTATAAAAAAATACTTTAATGATTTTGCGTTTAAACACCCCAAACCAATGGATATTGTGCGGACTGCAGAACGTATTACCGATTTAGAATTAGATTGGTATTTAATTGACTTTGGACAAACCACAAATACAATTGATTACGCAGTAAAAACTGTTGAAGGAAAATCGATAACACTAGAGCGTATTGGTTTAATGCCAATGCCAATAGACCTGTCTGTGACGTATTCAGATGGTTCTTCGGAAGCGTTTTATATTCCACTACAAATGATGCGTGGCGAAAAACCAACGACTGCAACCATAATTAGTGATTGGGCCTGGGCCATGCCAACCTATTCGTTTGAGGCTTCAAAAACAGTTAAATCTGTGGAGATAGATGCCTCTAAAATGATGGCAGATGTTAAGCGAGAGAATAATGTATTTACTTTAGAATAATCTTTTTTTAGAATAGAATTCAAAAACCGCATTTTGATAAATGCGGTTTTTGCTATTAATACCATTGTTCATTTTTATACATTTCATTTTTAGACACGCGCTCTCTATTATATAAAAGTAAATGGGTTTTGTCTAACTTTTTGTTTCTATAACCAAATAAATGAAAAATAGATTTAGCCATAAATCGCGTCACTAATAGGTTGGCTTTTAAAACCCCCAAGGTCTTGTTGTGCCATGAAATTCCAGGAAGTAAAGTCAATAATCTGTCCGCCTTAATTTCTCTAAGCACCTCTGAAAACCTGAGCAAGACTCGCGGAATAGACTTTATAATAAAAAAACCATCATTGCCAGATTTTTGATATAGTGGCATAAATAGCTTCGCCGTATAATCTGAATATATGTTTTTTCCGTCTGTTTTTGCCAACAACGTACCCTTTTTAATATTTTGAAAACTCTCAAATCCATCTTCCATAGAAAAGTCCTCTTTAGGTTGAATATGATACTTGTAAATAACTTCAAAAATCGAAGACACATCTCTAGATGATTTTTTTAACTTGTCTTCGTAATTATCAAGATTATTAAGTTTTAAATGTCCTGTATGATTAAGCGCTAAATATATAAACGTCTCACAAATTTTTATAGCTAATGGGTCTGTGTGCTGCCCAGACTCAAAACCGATAGATACATACCCTAAGGTGTTTAGATGACTCAATAGTGGGCCTTCTAAGTATTCTTCAATTCCTAAAACAATAGGAACAGGAAAACAACTCGAAAATTTTCGATTAATTAAAGCGTCATTAATAGTAATAAAAGGTAATGACTTACCAGATGTCGTGTGCAAGTCAATAAAATAAATTGGATTTATAGTAGATGCTAAAAGTTGTTCTATTTCATAAATCAATTCTTCTTGTTCTTGTTCTTCCTGATTAAGTTCTTCCTTATCTTTTATTTCATTTAATTGTTTTAGCGTCCACATTCTATTCAAATCAGATACTAAAAAACGTTTATTTTCTTGAAGTGCTTTTATATTGCCATAAATCCCATAAATTTCACCACTTACTTCTTTCTCACTTAAAGTTTTTAAGACGCTGTTTAAAGCATTTACTCCTGCGGTTTCATTTCCATGAATACCAGCAAAAAAGACAATAGTGGCTCCGGGATATTTGCCTTTTATATGGTGAAAAATCCGATTTGGTGCTTCCCTATAATTTTTATATGTCTTAAGACTTGTTTGCATTTCTTTTATAAATCACTTGAGGTTAAAATACCTAATAGCTCTTTATTTCTAACTACAGGTAAACAATTAATTTTATGCGTTTTCATAAGCACTTTAGCATCCTCCAAGGGTGCTTCTTGAGATATGGTAATTAAACCCCTGGTCATTACATCCTTAACTTGTAATTGCAAATCTTCATTGCCTAGTTTTATTAAATCTGTCCACGTCAATAAGCCGGTTAATTCTTTTTTCTTATTGATAACAGGTAAATGATGTATATTTTTCCATTTCATAATATTACTAACTAATTCTAAACTATCCTTTTGGTCTACCAACAGCATTTTAGTATTCATATTATGCTTAACGATACGGCTAATATCTATTTTTAAATTCTCATCGGGATTAAATAACTCCCACTCATCGACGGTTTTATCCTTAATTTGATTCTTATACATATAGGCTGTAATATTCTGTAAAGCCTCAAAACTAGTTTTGCTTTTTTGAAGATTTCTATAGTTATCTACCATCCACTGAGATCCATTTTTAGACTTAGCGCGTCGCTCAATAATAGAAAGGTATTTCGTAATATCAGCTCCATTAATATTGGCTTTTTGTAAACCTTTTTTCGCAATTGGTAGAAATTCTTCAATAATTAAATCTTTGGCTGATACAAGTTCGTTATTCCATTTAAATTGAGTTTCCATTCCTGTTCTAGCCGCTTTAAAGAAATTATTTTTTATATCCTTAAAGTTCATTTTCTCATGAATACTTCTGTACTGCTCTGGTTGGCCAAGCATTAAACCTACCCAAAATACCATATTAGCAATTTCATCCGATAGTGATGGTCCAGACGGAATATAACGACATTCAATTCTTAAATGGGGTTTACCATCTCCAACACCATAGCACACACGATTCCACTTGTAAACTGTGCCATTGTGTAATTGTAATGCTTTAAGTTTTGGAATTTCTCCCCTTTTTAACTTTTCTATGCTATCATCGTGCGCATCTGAAGTTAGAAGACTTCTAAACCGTGAAATATGATCCCTAAAAATATCCGTTACGCTCCCTTTTTCCCAATCAGATCCAAAACTTACACGTGATTGTTTCTCATGAAAAATAAATGAATTTGCACGTGTATCGATGCTTTGCGTAAATAGCGCAACCCTGGTTTCTGCCCATAATTCTCTACCAAATAAAATAGGGGAATTCGCGCAACTACTCAAAACTGGTCCTGCAATTGCTTGTGCCCAATTATACTTTTCTACAAACTCATCTGGATTAATTTGTAAGTGGGTTTGAAAACTTGTGTTGCATGCTTCTAACATTACACTATCGTGAATGAGATTTAATTCATCAACACCTTTAATATGAATATTAAAATGTTCCCTTCGTGATGACTTTAAAGCATTATTAAGAACATGATACCTAGGTTTATCTGTCATATAATTATCCTTTATATGCTTCAATCTTAGTGTGGGTAGTATACCTGTTAATAGAATTTTAGAACCTTTTGTTTTTGCGACTTTACCTGCTTTTTTTAGAAGTTCTTTAAGCTGACCGTGTAATTTGGAAAAGCAATTATCTCCTAATATTAAGGGGTCTGAATTTATTTCAAGATTATATTTTCCTAGTTCTGTAGTAAAATGCTTATCATTAATAGCCTCTAAAACTTCAATGCTATTGTCATTAGGGAAGAAGTCTTTTTTAGTAATACAAAACTCTTGTTCTGCACCAATTCTAATAGGTTCTTTTTCAATTAATCCCCTTTTTAGCATTATATCCAAAGCTTCTAAATCTTTTACAAGATGATGTATATATAATGCTTTATCTTTAGGGCTTTTAAGTTGTTTAACGTTCAAATGTCCCATAATTAACACATAATTTTAGTTTAACCTTGGTAAGATACTCTTTGTTAAAGATTTAAATTATGACTTTTGTCATGGTGTGTGCATAGCGAAGCTTTGGTGAAGTCAAATACTATTCTAAATTATATCCTTTAAGAATTAAAAATGTCCTTTAAATACAGAAGAAAAGATAAACTAAAAAGCAAAAAGCTCATAGAACAGCTTTTTACAGAAGGTAAGGTTGTAACCGTCTATCCATTGCGTTTGGTTTATATTAAAACAGATTTTGAAGACGAAAGCATTTTAAAAACAAGTGTTTCGGTAAGTAAGCGCCTCCATAAGACCGCTGTAGCTAGAAACCGTATAAAGCGCCTTTTAAGAGAAGCCTATAGACGCAACAAACCCCTCTATTTTAACAATAGTTCTACGTCTTATGCGTTTATGATTTTGTATCTTAGTAAAGATGGAACAACTTTTGATAAACTAAATAAGAGTATGACATTGTTGTTTGAAAAATTTATAACCCATAATGGGCATTTGGCTCAAAATTCAGACCCTAAAACTTCTGACTAATGGAATAGACACATGAAACGGGCATGACAAAAGCACTATCACTTAAGGACATGATTAATTGCGAACAGGATGTGATCGTCCATTATTAATAAATAAAAATACATGAAAAAACTACTACATAAAAAAATCATCATTCCTGCGCTAGCCGTAATCTTCTTTTTTAGCACTACAGCTTTCAAAAACGACTTCTTTGAAATTGCGAAGCAAATAGAAATCTTTACCACATTGTTTAAAGAAATCAACATGAATTATGTTGATGACACCAATCCTGGTGATCTAATGGATACAGCCATTAAGAGCATGCTAAGTGATTTAGATCCTTATACGCAATTTTATAACGAACAAGATGTAGAAGCCTCTCGTATTAATAATGCAGGTGATTATACAGGTATTGGAGCGCGAATTCTAACCTTAAAAGATAAATTGGTTATTGTAGAACCCTACAAAAATTATGCGGCAGATAAAGCTGGACTTAAAGCTGGTGACGAAATTATAAAAGTAGATAACGTGACTGTAGCTGATTTTAAGGATGATGCCGCCAACCTACTGCAAGGAGCTGCTGGTACCGAAGTCAACGTTATATACAAACGACAAGGTAAAACCAATACCGTTAAAATTATAAGAGAATCTTTAGACATTAAAGCGGTACCTCACTACTCCATGGTTGATGAAAAAACAGGCTACATCGTACTTCGAAAATTTAATACTAAAGCATCTGCTGAAACTATAAGCGCTATTAGAGCATTAAAAAACCAAGGCGCTACACAATTAATTTTAGATCTTCGAGGTAATCCTGGTGGATTATTAAACGAAGCAATTAACATCACTAATATTTTTGTACCTCAAAACCAATTGGTGGTTACCACAAAATCTAAGGTAAAAAAATACAATAAAACCTATTACACCCAACGCGACCCTATAGATACAGAAATTCCTTTAGTTGTATTAGTTGATGGCAGTAGTGCTTCGGCAAGTGAGATTGTCTCTGGTGCTTTGCAAGATATGGACAGGGCGGTTGTCGTTGGTACACGTAGTTTTGGTAAAGGCCTAGTGCAACGACCAAAACCATTAACTTACGGCACACAAATGAAGATTACGATTTCTAGGTATTACACGCCTTCTGGTCGTTGTATTCAGGCATTAGATTATTGGAATCGCGATGAAAATGGTAAAGCTACCAGAACTAAAAAAGAAAATTACAACGCGTTTAAAACTAGAAATGGACGTGCTGTTTTTGATGGAGGAGGTGTACAACCCGATATTGAAGTTGAATTTTCTAAGCAAACCCCTATAACTAAAGCGATATTAAATGAAAACTTAGTATTTAACTTTGCGACTGATTATTATTATGATCATACGATTGAAGATTTAACAAGTTTCAAACTTTTAGATTCAGATTTTAAAAATTTTAAAAATTATATAAAAACTACAGGGTTTAATTTTGAAACGAAAACTGAAAAAGCATTGAATGAAGCTATTATAATTGCTAAAGAAGAAGAGCTTGATAAAGTCATAAATTCAGAATACAACAATCTAACGGCAACTTTACAAACGCATAAATCTAATGCCATTGATGGTAATAAAGTACAATTAAAAGCTTTAATCACTGACGAAATTATTAAACGTTATTTCTACAGTGAAGGATTGTATACATATTATATTCAGCACAATAAGGAAATTGAAAAAGCCTTGAGTATTCTCAACAACCCCTCGCAATATGCAGGTATTTTGAGATAAAACATAAAAATAGTTATATTTAACACGTGATAAATTTTCTATTTGTAAGAAAATAAAAATAAAATGAAATTCCTACTTGTTTTTTTGTCCTTGAGTTTTCAGCTTGCTTTTTCGCAGCAAGAGGTGAAACATGAAGTGTATTTTGAAACTGATCAATTCGATATTCCTGAAACTGAGCATAGCCGATTGTTACTATTTTTATCTAAGATTGAAAACTTAGACATTGAAAAAGTCTCTATCTATGGCTTCTGTGATGACGTAGGAAGTGATACTTATAATTTGGTATTGTCTCAGCAACGCGCAAATGCCATAAAAACAGTATTCTCAAATAACGAAATTGACGAATCTGTAATTACCAATGTCGATGGTAAAGGAGAAATTTTAGTAAATATTATACACGAAGATGATCTTAGTAAAATACGCGGATTGAACCGGAAAGTTGAGATTATTGTAACACCTGTTTTTCCTCCTAAGCCTAAAGAAATTAAACCTGAAAAAGAAAATGCAGAAGATTTATTAAAAGGCGAATTAAAGGAAGGTGACAAAATTTTACTAGAAAATCTATTGTTTAGAACAGGCTATAGCTACCTCACAAAAGATTCTAAAAAAGTATTGGATAGAATTGCTGAAATATTGGCAGAACGAACAGAGATTTATTTTACCATCGAAGGTCATGTGTGTTGTACTCAAGGCCAAAGGGATGCCATTGATCGTAAAACAAAAAAACGTAACCTTTCTCTCGCAAGAGCAAAATTTGTCTATGATTATCTCCAAGATAAAGGGGTAAAACACTACCGTATGAGATTTGTTGGTATGCGACGAAAAATGCCTCTAGGCGGTGCTCCTGAACTCGATAGACGTGTTGAAATTTTGGTCACACGCATCTATGACAAGAATTAACGTTTAATCATATGAATATGAGGAATACCGTCTTCTAGGTACTCCTCGCCTACTTCTTTAAATTCTAAATTACCATAAAACCTTCTTAGATAAGTTTGCGCAGAAATTCTAATAGCCGTTTCGTTATACTGGTTTTTAATAGCTTCAATCGAAGCTTTCATAATAGCATAACCGTATTTGTATTGTCTTTCGTTTTCTTTTACCACTACTCTACCTATACTTGCTTCTTCAAAATAATCTCCTGGTTTAAAAACACGCGTATAGGCCACCAATTTTCCGCTTTTATAACCTAAAATGTGCAGTGCTTTTTGATCCTTTCCATCTAAATCTTGATAGACACAGTCTTGTTCAACAACAAAAATTTCAGCTCTTAGTTGCAATAGGTCATACAGCTCTTCAGTAGTTAATTCCTTAAATTCTTTTATATAGTTTTCTATCATTAGTCTTGTACAATTACTTCTTTAGGATCTTCTTTATTATACTCTGGTTGAATCGTCACATGATTAATATTAAAATTTTCATTCAAAACGGTCTCAATATCTAAAAGTAAATTATTAAATGCGGATGTAGAAATATCCTCCTTTAAATCTAAATGCGCTTCTAAATGGAGCTCATTATCACTTAAATTCCAGATATGAACATGATGTAGTTTGCTTACTTTAGGAAGCTTATTAACAACGCTAACCACATCTTTAATATTAATGTGCTTTGGCGTAAATAACATAAGCATACCTGTAGATGTTTTTAACAAATCGTAACCTACCCAAATTAAATACAAGGCTATTAATAAAGTTAATAGACTATCTACCAAAAATATTTGGTAATATTTCATTAATAATCCGCCTATTAAAACTGCTACACTAGCAAGCATATCCGTAAATAAATGTAAATAAGCAGAACGCATGTTAATACTATTCTTAGAATCTTTCTTCAATAATAAAACACTTAATCCATTTCCTATAATTGCAATAAGCGATAACCAAATAACTAAGCCAGTTTCTACTGGTTCCGGATGTTTAAAACGTTTAATAGCCTCAATAATTAATAAAATAGCAACTACAATTAAGGTACAAGCGTTAATAAACGCTGCTAAAATTTCGGCACGTTTATAACCAAATGTTCTATTAACTGACGCCTTTTGTTTTGATAATTTAGAAGCTAGATAACTTACTATTAAAGAAATAACATCACTAAAATTATGTAAAGCATCACTTAGTAATGCTAAACTGCCAGAAATGAGACCACCAATAACTTGAGCAACTGTAATAACAATATTTATTACTATTGAAATTAAAAGCTTCTGACCTTGTAAATCTTTTTGCCTATCACTTAAAGAAGGATTGTGCGAATGTGAATGACCCATATTATTAATTTAGAGTTAGTATCTAAAATAATATCTAACACGATAAAGGAATCTTATCTACTCTATTTTGATGACGACCCCCTTCAAATTTGGTATTTAAAAAAGTATCTACCATTTTAATCGCTTGCGGGATAGATGTAAAACGTGCTGGAATACAAATAATATTAGCATTATTATGTAAACGTGTTAATTCTGTAATTTCACTGGTCCAACAGACTCCCGCTCTCACTTTTTGATATTTATTTGCAGTCATTGCCACGCCATTAGCACTACCACAAATCAATATGCCAAAATCAACTTGGCCCTCAGCAACATCTTTTGCCACAGGATGCACAAAATCTGGATAATCTACACTATCTAGTGTATCTGTGCCATAATTAGTAACTGTATAAGCTTTAGTTTCTAAATGTTTTACAATAGCAGCTTTGTAATCGGGTCCTGCGTGATCGTTTCCAATTGCGATTTTCATAATAAGTAGTCTTATGTTGTTAGACCTCAAAGTTAATAATTGCTTATAAGTAAGCATAACTTATAAGCCCTTACTTATTCATAAGTTTTAAGTTTGAAAAATTCATTTTCTGTGAGCATTTATAAATGCTGTTCATAAGTACCACTAAAAATGATGAGTACTTGTTAATATCTGTTCACAAGTCTTTAAAATAATAATTAGGTTTATCCAGTTATTTTACCAATCAAAAATAAGACTATCAAAACCTAATTAGTTAAGGGTTTTTTTCAAGAGAGTTATTAAATGCTATTTCTATGCAATGAACAGTTTTTTAGTAAAAACATATGAGTGATTTCTATTAACATCAGTTATGAACAGATGTTAATAGCTTTTAAAATAAGCTTTACACTTAACGAGTTAGATGTAAAACTAATGTTAACTACATATTAAGTAAATGTGATAAGTCACTTTTCAAAACAAAACCCAATAAAGTTATAGTAGCTATTAACACCCTATAATAACCATCATTTTATTTTTTAAATTTTAAAAGAAAACTGATGTTATGTATATATATGTTGATAACCTTGAATTTATAGATTCATAAATATGAATGCTATTTATTTTAATTCCTTTTTTAGGGTTTAGCCAAGATCAAATAGGTAAAGATATCGATGGTGACGCAGAGCAGGATCAATCAGCTTATTCTGTAAATTTATCTTCAGATGGTGTACTTGTGGCTTTAGGTGCACCTGGTAATGATAGAAATAGCTTTTGGTCAGGACATGCAACAGTATATAGCATAGCCTCAGAACTAGCGATATTAGAAGATATTACAGGGAATATTAATGGTGTTTCAGGAGCGATAGAAGTTCTAAATTATACAACTGTATGAGCTAATGGCACTTTTGTAGATAAAAATAATCCAACAGTTGTGTAAATACAATTAATTATAGATCAAGGAAATGCAATTTTAAGTAGTACTAGTACTAATAATTTTAACTTTAATTCATACCGAAACCCAACAAAATATCAATTCATAATTCAATTAAATACGGCTACAGAATTAGAAAACGTAAACATTTACAATAACCTTGGTAAGTTGGTTTTAACCTCTAAAGAAGCGACTATAAATACGTCAAATCTTAGCTATGGTTTATACCTTATAGGAATAGAAACCAACAATGGAAAAGGTTTTAAAAAACTGATTATAGAATAGTTGTTACTAAAATACTTTAAAGTAAAAGAGCTGTAAATTTCACAGCTCTTTTTTATTAATTTAACATTAGCTAAACACTATTAAATAATTAAAACGTAGCTTTGCATAAACTTAATATCTTGTTATTGTGTTCACTTGGCTTAATTGAAGTGCATATTTTTAACTCTTCGCTCTAAGATTTAAGTTAAAAAACAATAAGATTCCTTTTTTCAAAGGAATAAAATGATCACAATTAATAAATGACAAATAAGAAAAAAAGGAAACCTTCACATAACAAGATTTCCAACCTTACAAATACAATTCTAAGTATTTTAAAAAAAGACAGAAACCAAACGTACAACTATAAACAAATTGCAGCTAAACTCGGTGTTAACGATGCCAGTAGCCGCAATCAAATTATAAAGACACTTCAACAGCTCAAAGCAAAACAAGAGATAGAAGAAATCGATCGCGGAAAATTCAAAATCATTGTAAATACAGAGTATCATACCGGTATTTTAGATTTAGCCTCTAAAGGAAATGGGTATATCATTTGCGATGATTTTGAAGACGATGTATTCATCGCTTCAAATAATATCAACAAATCCTTAAACGGTGATGAAGTAGAATTCTATGCGTATAAAAGACGACATAGAGGTAAGCTTGAGGGTGAAATCACTAATTTAATTAAGCGCGCTAAAACCGAATATGTTGGTACCATTCAAATTCACGAGAAAAAGAACTTTGCCTTTGTAGTATGTGATAGTAATAAGATGTACAAAGACATCTTTGTTCCTATCAATAAAATAAACAAAGCAGAAGATGGAGATAAAGTACTAGTCTCTTTAGAAGAATGGCCAGAAAAAGCAGATTCACCTAACGGAAAAGTAATTCAAGTCTTAGGAAAACCAGGTGAACACAGCACAGAGATTCATTCCATTTTAGCCGAATATGGTTTACCGCTCGAGTTTCCTCAGGAGGTTGAAGCTTATGCTAACAATTTAGATATTTCAATAAAAGAAGAAGAAATAGCGAAACGTCGCGATATGCGTAAAGATTTAACCTTTACCATAGATCCTAAGGATGCTAAAGATTTTGATGATGCTTTATCCTTTAAAGTCTTAGATAACGGTTTATACGAAATAGGAATCCACATTGCAGATGTATCTCACTATGTGCAACCAGGAACGGTTTTAGATGATGAAGCTTACGAGCGTGCCACCTCTATTTACTTAGTAGATCGTGTGGTACCCATGTTACCAGAACGTTTATCTAACGGGGCTTGTTCATTACGTCCACACGAAGAGAAATATACTTTTTCAGCGGTGTTTCAAATGAATGATAAATGCGAAATTAAGAACGAATGGTTCGGTAGAACCGTAACCTATTCTGATGCACGTTTTGCTTATGAAGAAGCACAGGCTATTATTGAAAATAATCCGAAGTACGAATTGTCATCTCGAGCGAAGTCGAGAGATCTCATAACATTAGAAATTCCGAAAGAAGTAGCCTTAACAGGAAATCAATACAACACTACAACAGATGTTGCTGAAGCGGTTTTAGTTTTGGATAAATTAGCTAAAAAAATGCGTTCACAACGGATGCGAGAAGGTGCTATTTCTTTTGATAAGGTTGAAGTAAAATTTAAGCTAGACGAAGAAGCAAATCCAGTTGGAATTCATTTTAAAACCAGTAAAGACGCTAATAAACTGATTGAAGAGTTTATGTTATTAGCAAACCGAAAAGTATCTGAATTTGTTGGTAAACAAAATCCTAAGAAAACCTTTGTATATCGTGTACACGATGAACCAAAAGCAGATAAATTAGCACAGTTACAAACGGTTGTTGCTCGTTTTGGACATAAGCTTAATTTTAAAGACAAAGGGAGTGTGGCCTCTTCCTTAAATCAGTTACTTAAAGATGTTGTTGGTAAAAAAGAACAAAATTTAGTGGATACATTGACCATTCGCACCATGTCTAAAGCAGAATATACCACACATAATATTGGACATTACGGATTAGCATTTGACTATTACAGTCATTTTACATCACCAATTCGAAGGTATCCAGATGTGATGGCACATCGTTTATTACAACAGTATTTGGATGGTGAAAAATCGGCTAACGAAGCTATTTACGACGAGAAGTGTAAACACTCTAGTAATATGGAATATTTAGCGACTAAAGCTGAGCGCGATTCTATAAAGTATATGCAGATTCGTTTTATGCAAGATCATGATGACGAAGAATTTTTAGGTGTTATTTCTGGTGTTACAGATTGGGGAATTTATATTGAAATTGTATCTAACAAATGTGAAGGTATGGTGAGTGTGAGAGATATGAAAGATGATCATTACCAATTTGATCAAGATCAATATGCCATGGTTGGTAAAAAATCAGATGTAACATATCAGCTTGGTGATGAGGTAATTGTAAAAGTTAAAAATGCAGATTTATTGAAAAAGCATTTAGATTTTTATATGGTTGGGAAACCGGAATAAGTTTGCAGTTACGGTCTCAGTTTTTAGTAAAAAAAGTGATTCTATTTTCACGAATTAACACTAATTTTAGTAAGTTAGCATTAGTGATCCCGATCGCTATTGGGTATGTCAAAAAACAACAACTATGATCTTAACCACAACGAACTCAATAGAAAATCATAAAATAATAGATTACTTAGGTATCGTTACTGGTGTAGCTCTTAATAAAGAAACTTTGGCCATGGGATTTAGCATGTCTAAATACTACACAAAAATGCAAAAAAGTATAGAGACTGTTAAGGAGGAAGCTTTTCAAACTTTACAAACCAATGCTACAAAACTCAATGCTAATGCAGTGGTTGGTATTAAGGTTGAAATAGAACTCACTACAAGTAATTATGCTATGGTTTCCGTAACGGGAACTGCTGTAAAAGTGGCCGTTTAATTTTGAAGTTAGATCTTTTTGTTAGCGCGTTAGAATCAAGTCTTTATTCGTGGTGCTATAAGCAAAGCGGTGTTATGTTTTTTACAAGACAGTAATGAAAAATATATAAAACGAGTATGTTAAAAAGCATCACCTTCAAAGAGAATGATTAATAGCGAACAGCAAGTGACAATGGGATAACAATAAAAATAATACATGAAAACAAGCACAAAAGCAGGCCTATACGTTTTTTTAATATTTGCCGTTATCTATGTTATTGTTAGATTTAGCATTCAAGCTATTTTTAGTGATATTAATCAAATGCTATTAGCAGTGGCAACCGCAATTATAACTATAATTTTAACGCCTCAAAGACGGATTGTTAAAAAGCAATCTGGAGATGAAATCCAGCTAAAATGGCTGTTTAATAAAAAAGTAATTATTTTAAAATAGTATTGTAAACAGGAAACTAGCATGTTTAAAATTTAATCACTCTAGGGAATGATTAATAGCGAACAGCATGTGACCGTTAGAAACAATAAATATAAACACATGAAAAATATTATCCTAGTATTAGCCATTACTGTAAGTTTTATAGGTAATGCTCAAGACTCCGTCGAAAAAACAGTTGGAGAATTTACATCTGTAAAAGTCTATGATTTAATTAATCTTAAAATGATTAAATCTAAAGAGAACAAAATTGTTGTTTCCGGTAAAAACCGAAAAGATGTTGAGGTGCTTAATAACAACGGAAAGCTTAAAATAAGAATGAACCTAGAAGAAAGTTATGATGGTAATGATACAGTCGTCATCTTATACTTCACATCAGTGGATGTTATTGATGCTAACGAAGGTGCTATAGTTACGGTTAAGGAACCTATTACGCAGTATGAAATAGATTTAAGAACCCAAGAAGGAGCACAGATTAATGCTAAGCTAAAAACAACGTACGCTAATTTTAGAGCAGTTACAGGCGGTGTTATAAACGTAACAGGTTCATCAAAAAACCAAGATATTTCTATTTATACAGGAGGCATTTTTAATGGTGAAGATTTTGTTACCGAACAAACAGAAGTAAGTATTAATGCCGCAGGCGAAGCTTACGTTAATGCTACTGAATATGTCGATGTAAGACTAAAAGCAGGAGGCAATGTGTTTATTTATGGTGAGCCAAAACAAGTTGATGAAAGTCGAATATTAGGAGGAAGAATAAAACGCATGTAAATTCTTATTAGTTTTGTTACTTTTGTGTAAACCTCAAGATTTACATGTTTGATGACATTTTAACAGCCATTCCTTTTGGTATTATTTTAGCCTTTACTATTGGTCCTGTATTTTTTGTTTTACTAGAAACCAGTGTAACCAAGGGTTTTACAAGCGCTATTATCTTCGATTTAGGAGTTATCTTAGCTGATATTGTCTTTATTTTAGTGATTTTTAAAAGTACAGATACACTTTTAGATAAAATTAAAGACGACCCTAAACTATTGGTTTTTGGTGGTGCTTTACTTATTATTTATGGCCTTATAAGTTTTATAAAAACATCGAAATCTTTTCGTTCTATTCTTAGAGAGCATCACAGAATTGACCTTCCTAGAAAAGATTATGGAAAGCTTTTTATCAAAGGCTTTCTACTCAACTTTATTAATATAGGTGTGCTTTTAGGTTGGTTTGGATTTATTGTTATCGGGACATCGATTACGACAACAAAAAATGGTGTTGTTGTCTTTATTTCTACCATGCTTATCTCATATTTTGTAACGGATCTTATTAAAATAGCAGCAGCAAAACGCTTAAAGAATAAACTCACACCAAGACGAATTTTTAAAACTAAAAAAATTGTGTCGTTGGTAATTTTAGGCTTTGGCATTATTCTACTTAGCCAAGGGTTATTTCCAGAGCTCTACGAAAAAAGCAAAGAGCAGATTGAAAGGGTAAATCCTATAAAGGATTAATTAGAAAATAACTACATAATTACAAAGACGTTTCCATTACTCTAAAAAATATCCTTTAGAGAATAACCTTAATTGCGATATAGTAAGTTGTGGTTTAGCGAGTTGTTTTATATTATGAAATATAACAGATTGATTTTTTTAATGGTAATATGGCACTAGTTAATTAATACTATATTTGACTATAATCGATCCGTTATTCTGACAAATTTTTGAACCCCAATATCTACATTAAAATAATTATAATATCATGAAAAAAACCTACGTTTTAATTTTTAAGACCCTGCTATTTGTATCAATATTTTTTCCTTTAATAATCTTCGGTCAAGTAGACGTTAAGTGGAAAAAAAATATGACGAGTACTATGCAATGGCAAGAAGTAACTACACTTGGGAACCTAATAATAAGTTCTGGAGAAGGGCTCTCAGGTATTGATGTCGAAACGGGTGATGTCATATGGAGTAGAAAAGAGCACGCAAATATACCAAGAGCAGTTTATGAAGAGTTAGCAGACGGTCCGTTTTTTTCAATTGAAAACAATAAAGTTTTTTCCTTAATTGACCAATTTAGTGGCGACGAAGTATTCAATTCTGCTAAAGCTGGAATCGCTAAAATTAAAGACTATTTTTTATTGTATAATACAGATGCAATTTTGGTTGCAGGAAATAGCGCAAATGGTGATCCGGTAATGTTATCGGTGAAAATGTCGGACGGTAGTTTGTCTTGGACAATAAATGAGGAGTTTGGTCGCGTAATTGCCGCTAACGAACTTGGTAACGATGAGTTATTGATTGTAACCTTGTTTAATAATTATAAGTTAAATGCCGTTACGGGTAATATTATCTGGAAAAGGGCTAACTCCAAAGAAGCCGAACAGGTTAATAAGATGGGAGGAGCTCTTGGGAAATTTATGAAGGAGGCTGCAAATAACATGACAGAACTGGTGGATGTTCAACTTGAATTTTATAAAAGACCCGATGGTGATGTTTTCTATTTGGGTTCGCAACAAGAGCGTCCACTTACAGCGACCACTTCTTCAGGGGAACCTATTATGAAGTACACGAATAACTATATGGCCTATAGCCTTAGTGATGGTAGTCGGGTATGGGACGAGGACTTAGAAGTTAAAGGAATGTTGGGGCACGTAGTGTTCACGGAAAATGGTTTAGTTGTATTGCCAGATGATGGTAATAGAACAAAAATTAATCTTTTCGATTATGAAACCAAAGCTGGTAAATGGGGAAAGAAGGGAAGAGGAATTAAGATTAAAGGGGGTGTTTATGACTATATGAAATCTGATGACGGGATTCTATTAGTTTCTCAAACTTCGTCTAATGACTTTTTGAACTATCTCGATCCAAAATTGGGTGTTATTTCTTTTGATAAGCCGGTTAAGGTTAAAGGACGTGTTGTAGGTATTGTTCCACTTTCTAATTCAATATTATACATCACCACAGAATCGATGAATATTTTAGATCAAAGCACAGGCGCGTTGAAGTGGAAAAAAAGTATTCAAACCAGACCTAATTTAACTGCTGAGCACGATGGCAAAATATATACTTTTGATTTTAGATCAGGGACATTAAAAACGATTGATAAAGAAACTGAGGAAGTAAAGGAAATAGCGACGACCTCTATTGATTTTCAAGGGAAAGAAATACCAAATCATTTGGAAATTGTAGAAGATGGAATTATCTTGAATTCTGATCAAAATTTAGCAAAAATTAATTTCGATGGCACAATAGAATATATGGAGTATTATCCAGCGCCTAGAGAACCAGGATGGAAAAGAGCCCTATTATATGCTGGGGCTGCAAGAGCAGCAATAATTAGTGCGCAGTCTCATTATATATCTGGTTCGATGGCTAAGGCGGAACGGGAGATTGGAAAAAAAGATCAGAAGATAGCTGGGGCCGTTTCCCAAATAGGGGATGCTTATAGCGACTTAGGCACTGTTGCTTCTAGCTATGCAGGTTCTGCCTTTAGAAGAGCAAATGTGCGTATTAATGCGACTAAGTCTGGTAGAGATTTTATGTTTATTATGTCCATGCAAGATAAAGAGATCGTATTACTTAAAGTGAGTAAAATAACAGGGAAAATTGAGGGTCAAATTGCTTTAGGAAAAGATCGTGAACCTAATTATTCTGTAGACGAAGTTACAGGACAGGTGTATTACTTATTAGATAATAACGAGCTTATCTCGTATCAGGCAAAATAAAGTTATTTGATATATGATGCGTTCTATTGCTAACCTGAGAACTAACATATATGTCATTAATAAAACTAAAAAACCTTCAACATTTGTTGAGGGTTTTTTAGTTTTATATACTAAGCGATAGAACTACTTTACATGGTATTTGGCTTTAATTAACGGGTATTAAAAATAAACCCTAATGTTTCTCAAAGGTTCTAAAAGGTATAGTTTTTATTTAGGATGCGAACCGCACTAATGGAGATTCAAATTTTCTAAATAAAAAAAAGCTCAATAACAGTTGAAGATTTCTAGAAGTGTCGAGCGAATTCGAATTGCGGCACTATTACTGTAAATTTTCATAAAAATTAAAAACAAAAAAACCCTTAATGAAAGTTCAAGCCCTAAAGAGGTGATGATATCGCTTTAACTTCGAACTGCGTTGTTCTTAATCTAAATTTTTTTTAATTTAAAATTAAAACCTCGAGGAATATTCAGAGGTTAGTTGAGGTATTAATGAAGTATTAATTTAGAACCGTGTTATTAGTACTCTAAATTTTCATAAAATTAAAAATAAAAAAAAACCCTCAACAATAGTTGAAGGTTTTTAGAGGTGTCGAGCGGATTCGAACCGCTGTAGATGGTGTTGCAGACCACTGCCTAGCCACTCGGCCACGACACCGTAAATTCCTGATTTATCAGGATTCTCATTTAATTTAAATGAGCATGCAAATATAGAAATAATTAGCTTTTTACACTATTTACTGCTCGTTTTTCGACGTTCTGTAAGTTTTATAGTAACCATCTCCACATCACCGCCAATAGGCGGATTAATTTTACTTACTGCAACAGTGGCCTTTCGCACTAATTTATCTTCATTAAATATGCGCGTTAATATACGTTTAGCAACAGTTTCAAGAAGTTTTGATGGTGTACTCATTTCTTCTCGTACCACTTTATTTAGGAAGACATAATCAACAGTATCATTAAGTTCATCAGATTTTGCAGAAACGCTTAAATCTGCTTTAACCTCTAAATCAACGCGGTAATCACTTCCAATTGCTGTTTCCTCCTTTAAACAGCCATGATTGGCGAATACTCTAATGTTTTCAACTTTTATAATTCCCATAACACAAAAATAAACTAGTAGTGGTCACTTCAGGTTAATTTCTAAAAAATTATATCTAGAATTTAATTCGTAAACAAATCAAATATATTGCTGATTGCGCTGGTTTTCGATTTAAAAAACTCTGTATAAGAACATTTTTTACACGTTACAGAGGTGAATTTTTTGTTTTGAACATCAAATATTTTAGAAAAAATGCCTCCGGTTGCTCTCATCTCTCCAATTTCGTATGTTGTGTTATTACATTTAGGACATTCGTAAGTCATCTGATTTATATTTAAAGGGTTTATACTATACGTCTATCATGGCTAATAAATGTTACAATTTGCTTAATTTTGCGCAGTCCCGCAAAGCTTTAGCGAAGCAGAACTATTAGGATATAAGCTTATCAAGCTAATACCTAATATCTATTGCCCAAAACCTAATACCTGAATAATGTCAGAAGAAACAAAAGCACTCAATTTTATTGAGCATATCATAGAAGAAGATTTAGCAAACGGCTTACCAAAAGAAAAGTTGCGTTTTCGTTTTCCGCCAGAACCAAATGGCTATTTGCACATAGGCCATACCAAAGCTATTGGTATCAGTTTCGGATTGGGAGAGACTTATAAAGCGCCTGTAAACCTTAGGTTCGATGATACGAATCCCGCAAAAGAAGAACAAGAATATGTAGATGCCATTAAGCGTGATATTTCGTGGTTAGGTTACCAATGGGAGAATGAATGCTATTCTTCAGATTATTTTCAGAAATTATACGATTGGGCCTTACAAATGATAAAACATGGAAAGGCTTACATAGATAGTCAGTCCTCTGAAGTTATGGCTGAACAAAAAGGAACGCCAACACAAGTAGGAACAAACAGTCCTTATAGAACCAGAAGTATTGAAGAGAATTTAGATCTATTCGAACGCATGAAGGCAGGAGAATTTCCCGCAGGTACGCATTTACTCCGTGCCAAAATAGACATGGAGGATCCCAACATGCTAATGCGCGATCCGATTATGTATCGTATCCTCTTCGCACACCATCATAGAACAGGAGATGAATGGTGTATTTATCCAATGTACGATTGGACCCATGGCGAAAGTGATTATCTAGAACAGATTTCACACTCATTATGTTCATTAGAATTTAAACCACATAGAAAGCTCTACGATTGGTTTAAAGAGCATGTCTATGAATACGGTAAGGATATACTACCATTACCACCAAAACAGCGAGAATTTGCACGTTTAAACCTCAGTTACACCATAATGAGCAAGCGTAAGTTATTGCGTTTGGTAGAAGATGGCGTGGTTTCTGGTTGGAATGATCCAAGAATGCCAACCATTTCAGGTTTACGTCGTCGTGGGTATACACCAAACTCTATTCGAAAATTTATAGATAAAGTCGGTGTTGCTAAGCGTGAAAATGTGATTGATGTTTCACTGTTGGAATTTTGTATTCGTGAAGATTTAAATAAATCAGCTAATCGTGTCATGGCTGTTTTAGACCCAATAAAAGTGGTGATAACCAATTATCCTGAAGACAAAGAGGAGTGGCTAGAGGCAGAAAATAACCAAGAAGATGAATCTGCTGGCTTCAGAAAAGTCCCTTTTTCTAGAGAAATATATATAGAAAGAGACGATTTTAAAGAAGAGGCAAGCAACAAGTTTTTTAGATTAAAATTAGGAGGAGAAGTCCGGTTAAAAAATGCTTATATCATAAAAGCGAATCGTGTTGTAAAGGATGATGGAGGTGAAGTCACTGAAATTCAATGTACTTATGATGAAGACACCTCTAAAAAAGTAAAAGGGACACTACATTGGGTATCTATTAAACATGCTATTACGGCTGAGATTAGAGAATACGACCGTTTATTTATGCACGAAGCTCCAGATTCTGACAAAGACAAAGACTTTATGGAATTTATTAACCCGAATTCATTAACCGTAAAAATGGGCTTTTTAGAGCCAAGTTTAGCAGAAGCTAAAATAGGTGCGCAGTTTCAGTTTCAACGTTTGGGTTATTTTAATGTTGATGACGATTCAAAGCCAGGTGCATTAGTATTCAACAAAACGGTAGGTTTACGCGATAGTTGGGAGAAGCAGCAACCAAAACCGCAAAACACGCATCAAAATCAGAATAAACCGAAACTACAACAGCAACGCTCGGCGATGAGTGTGATTCAACAATTAGGTAAAAAATACACGAACTTACCTGAAGAAAAACAACTCAAATCTAAAGGCGACATACAAGAGCTTTCAAAAAACGTCTCTTATGAGGATTTAGAACCGTTATTTAGTACTGCTGCAAAAAAAGCAGGCACACGTATCGCTGTAATGATTGTACTAAAAGAATTGCTTAAAAATGGTTTAGACCGCAATGATGTTATTGATGAGTTTATATCAAAAGCACTAGAAGATAAAAATGAACTATTAGTTGCTGAGGCCAAAGATGTTTAGTTAAGACACAAAGGGCAGTACGTAATTTAATCTCTAAAACCTCTAAAAAATTAACTTAGAGGTTTTTTTGTACATTTAACTCACTAACAATAAATCAATTAAAATTATGGAATTACCAATTAATCCTATCGCGATTCCAGTTGCGGCCTTGGCGGCTTTAGTAATTGGAGCACTATGGTACAATCCAAAAATTGGATTTGGAAACGTTTGGATGCAAGCATCTGGAATGACAGAAGAGAAGATGAAAAGCGGTAAAATAGCAGTGATATTTGGTCTTTCGCTAGTTTTTTCAGCTTTGTTAAGTGTATTATTAATGCAATTTACCAATCATCAATGGGGAGCAATTGGCATGGTAGGAGGAGACCCAGATCTTGCGAAGCCTTCTTTTGATGTTTTTATGGCGGATTATGGTGACGCCTTTAGAACATTTAAACACGGAGCTCTGCATGGAACCATGTTTGGTATTCTAGGAGCTTTACCAATTATAGGAACAATTGCCTTGTTTGAGAGAAAAAGCGCTAAATATATATTGATAAATTCTGGCTATTGGATTGTGACCTTGGCTATAATGGGTGGTATACTTTGTGCTTGGCATTAAATTAATTTATAACAAAGAAACCTCGAAGCTTTGTGTTTTGAGGTTTTTTTTAATCTTCTAAAGTCTCTACTTCCACATCATCCTCTGGTATCACTAAACCGGTTTCAAAGTTTGGAATCACCTGATCTAACATCGCCTTATTTTTCAACTGTTTTGCTTCCATAAACCACCAGAATCCGTCAGTTTCGTTATAAACCCCTAAAAGATAACTTTTAGACTTAATACGTTGGCTAGACATTTTCATTTGGTTGTAACCTTCAATCACACAACGATACTGTCCCTGTTCTTTTAGAATTTCAGAAACATTAAGGATGTCCGCTTTTTCAAAAACAAAACCTTGGGTTTGCATACTTGCGAATGTGCTTTTTAATAAGGTAAGTGCGGCTTCTCTGCCACCCATCAGATCTATCACTTTTGGAAGCGTATGGTCTAAAACAGTTTCAAAATCCATTTCAAGGGTTGCTTTAGAGGTCGCTTTTGCGTCTTTTAAAGCGTCTTCTTTGGTTTGAGAAAACACGCTTACGCATGATGCTACCATAACGAGTAGCCCTATTTTTTTAAGTTTATTCATCTTTTTTCTTTTGAGAGTTCTTCATAGCCTCACCAATTTGGTTACTAGCCGTAAAACTAGCGACCATATCGTTTAGCATTTGGCTTCCGGCTTGAGGAGAATTAGGTAATAATATTAAATTACTATTGGTTTGTTGTCCTATAGATTGAAGTGTGTCATAGTGTTGTGTCACCACAATAAGAGCAGAAGCTTCTTGTGAGTTAATCCCAACTTTATTTAAAACCTCTACAGATTCTTCTAAACCACGTGCAATTTCACGTCTTTGATCTGCAATACCCTGTCCTTGTAAACGCTTACTTTCTGCCTCTGCTTTTGCTTTTTCAACAATAAGAATACGAGCGGCGTCACCTTCAAATTGCGCTGCGGTTTTTTCTCTATCAGCCGCATTAATTCTATTCATCGCTTCTTTTACTTGCGCATCTGGATCGATGTCTGTGACTAAAGTTTTTATGATGTCATAACCATACTCCATCATGGCATCATTAAGTTCGGTCTTAACAGCAATAGCAACATCATCTTTACGGACAAAGACATCATCCAATTTCATCTTTGGGACTTCGGCACGAACGACATCAAATACATAAGATGTAATTTGATCGTGTGGATAATCTAGCTTATAAAAAGCATCATATACTTTATCTTTAATGACTTTATACTGAACAGAAACTTTTAGACGCACAAATACATCATCTAAAGTCTTAGTTTCAATCATCACGTCTAATTGTTGAATTTTTAAACTCAATTTCCCAGATACTCTATCTACCAAAGGAATTTTAAATTGAGGACCAGATTGTCTAATGCTCTGAAATCTTCCAAAGCGCTCTATAATGGCCGCTGTTTGTTGTTTGACAATAAAAAAGGATGATACTAAAATTATTAATCCAAAAAATATAATCAGAATTAGAATATATTGACTCATAACATGTTATTTAGGTTAGTGACATAAGATACGAAATGTAAGTAATCTTAAAGGATTTAATTTCAGTTTACGACAACCACTTCAAGAATTACAAGAAAAAAATACGCAGATCATATTATTAGCTTTTATGATACTACTGATCGTTTTAGAATTTAGGTGCATTCTGTTTATGCAGTCGTTCCTCATTTCTAGCAATGACCTATAATTATATACTTTTCACCAAAGCCTCAATACGATTAACAGTTTCTTCCTTGCCAATCATAAACATAATATCAAATACATCTGGTCCCTGCAAAGCACCAACAAGCGCTAAACGTAAAGGCATCATCACTTTGCCGAAACTAATTTCATTTTCTGTAATCCAACCTTTAATGTTTGTTTGAAGATTTTCAACCGTAAAATCATCTGTTGCACTAACAAGGCTACTGACTTTATTAAGAATATCATTGGTACCCTCCTTTACTGCTTTTTTAGATGCTTTTTCATCGTAAGTTGATGGCGACTTAAAAAAGAAATGACTCAATTCCCAGAAATCACTAACAAAAGTGGCTCGTTCTTTAATTAAACCAACAGCCAATGCAATATAGTTGACATCTTGTTCCGCTAATTCAGGCTGCATTGCTTTGAACTGTTCCGCCAAATCTAAATCCAACTGTTGTTGCATATAGTGATGATTAAACCACTTGGTTTTATCAGGATCGAATCGTGCACCAGCCTTATGCACTCTCGCTAAATCAAAATCTGAAACTAATTGTTCAAGGCTAAATATTTCCTGTTCTGTACCAGGGTTCCAACCTAAAAAGGCTAAGAAATTTACAACGGTTTCAGCAAAATAACCTTCTTCCTTGTAGCCTTTAGAAACCGTTCCGTCCGGTGCTGTATATTCTAATGGAAATACAGGAAAACCTAATTTATCACCATCGCGTTTGCTTAATTTCCCTTTTCCTGTTGGTTTTAAAATTAATGGCAAGTGCGCAAATTCAGGTGCGTTCCAACCAAAAGCGTCATATAATAATTGATGTAAAGCTAAAGACGGCAACCACTCTTCACCACGAATAACATGTGAGATTTCCATTAAATGGTCATCGACTATATTTGCCAAATGATAGGTTGGCATACCGTCACTTTTAAACAAGATTTTATCGTCTAAAACATTGGTGTCAATCGTCATGTTACCACGAATACTATCTGTAAGATGTAAAGTTTCGTCTTGTGGAGATTTAAAACGAATTACATAATCTTCACCGGCATCTATTTTCGCTTTCGTCTCAGCTACAGTCAATATTAAAGAATTTACTAAACGCCCTTTTTCACGATTGTGCCAATTATAAATAAAGGTTTTACCTTCAGCTTCATGGCCCTTTCTGTGCACATCTAATTGCGCAGCCGTATCAAAAGCATAATAGGCCTTACCTTCTGTAATTAACTGATCTGCATAGTGTTTGTATAAATGTTTACGTTCGCTTTGTCTGTATGGACCGAATTTTTCATTTTTCCCTGGGCCCTCATCAAATGGAATACCACACCAATTTAAGGCTTCTATAATATAGTTTTCCGCGCCTTCAACATAACGGTTTTGATCCGTATCTTCAATTCTAAGCACAAAATCACCACCGTGTTTTTTAGCAAATAAATAATTGAATAAAGCGGTTCTTACACCACCAATATGCAGAGGTCCTGTTGGACTTGGCGCAAAGCGCACGCGTACGTTTTTTGACATAATTGTTAATTAGAGCGCAAAGATAGATTTTTGAAGTTCAAAGTTCAAAGTTTAAAGTTCAAAGTTTCTACTGAGACTAACTGAAAACGGCGACTGCGACTGAACACTATTCCGTAATCATTTCAGCAGGCACTCTCTTATTCATAATCCCAAACCAAAGTGGTGGCATCATAGCTAAAACCATAGAGGTTGGGTAACCATAAGGCATCTGTGGACTTTCATCATGGCAATCTAAAACCTGATATTTCTTTGAAGATTTGTAATGATGATCGCTGTGTCTGGTTAATTCATACAACACAATGCGGCCAATAACGTGGTTAGAATTCCAGGAGTGGATTTCCTTAACGCGTTCATACCGGCCAGATTTTGTTGGTAAACGCAATAAGCCGTAATGCTCAATATAGTTGACAGTTTCGAGTAAAATAAAGCCAACAATTCCGGCAAAAATCGCAAAAGTTAAGGCGGCCGTTCCAAAAACTAAGGTAATTACAACCAAATATGCGAATTGAAACAGCACATACCAAAGCATATCGTTTTTAATGGATAAGAACGATTGCTGATTAGTCTTTAGTAATTTACTCTGAATCTTCCAAGCACTAAAATATTGTCGAAAGGTTGAGGTCAGCCAAAAGGAATATACACTTTGATTATATCGGGCTGTAGCAGGATCTTCGGGTGTTGCGGCGTGCAAGTGGTGACCAAAATTATGTTCAATATAAAAATGCATATAAAATGAAGGTAGAAGTAAAGCTTTACCCAAAAAACGTTCGTTTGTGGATTGTCTATGGCCAAGTTCGTGAGCCACATTAATACCATTGACGCCTAGAACAATCCCAACAGAAAAAATTAAGCCTACAAATTCGTAAGGCGCTAGTGTTTCATTTGAAACCAAAACTAGCCCATAAAGAACTAATCCAAAAACTAGAGGTATGTTTAAATAGAGCAACCAATCAAATAGCTTTCGTTTTAATTTATGGTCAGCCTCTTCCGGTTTTAAGTTAGCTGTATCCACTGGAAAAATAAGTTCTAATATAGGAATGCAAATAAATGAAAAAATAGGTGTTGCCCATACCCAATAGCCCTTGAGGTATAAACCTAAAAACGCGATCACAGGAATTGAAAATGCCGCTAAGTATTTAAGGTCTTTCATGTGTTTACTCTTATTATCTTTTAACCGCCACAAGCTGTTTCCTATTAATAATTCTTTAAGGGATGAAATTTGGAACCAGCGCGTTTCATCGAAAAATTCGGTTTTCCTTCTCTTGAAAAAGGGAATCAAGTTGGTTTCCTCGTTATTTAACACTCTAAACCCCTAAATTAACAGAATCTTACCAAATTTAGGGAAATAGCTATTAAAATAAAATTGTAGCTTAGTCAGTTAGAATAGTATATGAGTAATTTTGAGACCATAAAAAATAAGTTAGAGCAGTTCATTAAACGGTATTATACGAATGAACTCATTAAAGGCGGGATTCTATTCTTCGCGATTGGCTTGTTGTATTTTATAGTCACGCTGTTCGTTGAATATATGTTGTGGTTAAACCCAACAGCGAGAACGATTTTGTTTTGGACATTTGTTGTCGTGGAGATGGGCTTATTCATTAAGTTTATCGCGATGCCGATAGCACATTTATTTAAACTACGACAAGGCATAAATCTCGAAACAGCATCAAAACTCATCGGAAATCACTTTCCAGAAGTAAACGACAAATTACTGAACGTTCTCCAACTAAATCAAAGTCCGTCGCAATCTGATTTATTAATTGCCAGCATAGAACAAAAGTCCCAAGAATTACAACCCATTCCGTTTAAATCGGCCATAAACTTTAATTCGAATACAAAGTACTTGAAGTATGCCGCAATTCCGATTGTAATCTTGTTATTATCTTATGTAACAGGAAAAATAGATTGGTTTAGCGATAGTTATAACCGCGTCGTTAATTACCAAACAGCTTACGAGCCACCAGCACCCTTTCAATTTTTTGTAATTAATGAATCATTACAAGCTACGGAAAACAAAGATTTTAAGTTGAAAGTCTCAACTGCTGGAGATGTGATTCCTGAGAATGCACAAATTAAATTCAACGGACAATCTTATTTTTTACAACAATTAGCACCTGGCGAATTTCAATTTACATTTAGCCTTCCTAAAGAAGCGATTGAATTTAGGTTATCTGCCAATGACGTTGTTTCTAAACCTTACGTTTTAGAAGTAGTAAACACACCTAATCTAGTCAATTTTGAAATGGTTTTAGATTACCCTTCGTATACTAGAAAACAAGACGAGGTATTGAAGAGTACCGGTTCTGCCGTTATTCCTGAAGGAACCACTGTGACTTGGCATGTTAGAACAAAATCTACAACCGATGTAAATATTTATGCAGAAGACACCTTAGCTTTTAGTAGTGATATCATAGGACAATTCGAAGCTTCAAAACGTTTGTATAAAAACTATAATTACAGCATTACAACCAGTAATGAAGCCTTAAAAGATTATGAAAATTTAGCCTATAATATCAATGTGGTTCGGGATATTTATCCAGACTTAATCATTAAAGTTCGGAAAGATTCTATAGATCAACAAAGCTTATATTTTTATGGTCAAGCGAGTGATGATTACGGATTGAGCAAGTTACAATTGGTGTATTATCCATCAGAAGATGAAACCAACAAAGTGACGGAGGCAATTCCCATTTCAAAATCTAATTTTAGTGAATTTGTAAGTGCGTTTCCCAATCAGCTGAATTTAGAGGAAGGTATAAGCTATCAATTGTATTTTGAAGTGTTTGATAACGATGCGATTCATAATTACAAACGTACTAAAAGTAGCGTGTTCAGTTATCGAAAGCGAACTAAAGAAGAAGAAGAGCAGAAGCAACTCAATGCGCAGAATGAAACAATAAAAGATATTAGTAAGACCTTTGATAAGCTTCAAGAACAAGATAAAAAATTAGAGGAACTGTCTAAAACACAGAAGGAAAAAGAAAGCTTAAACTTTAATGATAAGAAGAAGTTTGAAGATTTTTTAAAGCGTCAGAAGAATCAAGAACAGTTGATGAAAAATTTCAACAAAAAGCTTCAAGATAATATTGAGGAATTTCAAAATGACGAAAAGGAAAAAGATCAATTTAAAGAAGATTTAAAAGAGCGCTTAAAAGAAAACGAAGAGCAGCTTAAAAAAGACGAAAAGTTACTTGAAGAGCTCGAAGAATTAAAAGATAAAATTAATAAGGAAGAGTTTACACAAAAACTCGAAGAATTAGCCAAGCAAAATAAGAACAAGAAGCGAAGTATGAAACAGCTCTTGGAGTTAACCAAGCGTTTCTATGTGATGAAAAAGGCTGAAAAGATTGCAAAGCAATTGGATGAATTGTCTGAGGAACAAGAAAAGCAATCTGAAAAGGCAAAAGAAAACACCAAAGAAGCTCAAGACAAATTAAATAAGGAATTTGAAAAGCTACAAGACGACTTAGACGAATTAAAGCGTGAGGATAAGCGCCTTCAAAAGCCAATGGATTTAGAACGCGATCGTTTTCTGGAGGATGAAATAAAATTCGATCAAAAGGAAGCTAAAGAAGCACTCGATAAGGAAGAACAAAGCGAAGAGGAACAAAAACCAGAGGAAGCTCAAGAGCAACAACAAAAAGCCAAGGAAAGTCAAAAAAAGGCGGCTGAGAAGATGAAGCAAATGAGTGAGATGATGAAGAAAATGATGTCTGGTGGCGGCGGTGGTGGCGACCAAGCATCTGAAGATATAGACACGCTACGCCAGATATTAGAAAACTTGTTGCTTTATTCGTTTGACCAAGAGGCACTTATGGGTACATTTCAGAGTGTTGATATTAATAATAATAACTACGGAAAGTACATTATAGAACAAAGTAACCTTAGAGAACACTTTGAGCATATAGACGACAGCCTGTTTGCATTGTCCTTGAGGCAACCTAAAATTTCGGAACGCGTCAATTCACAAATTACTGATGTTTATTTTAATATTGATAAAGCACTTGGTCAATTAACGGAAAATGGAATATATCAAGGGGTGGCATCTCAACAGTATGCGATTACGGCTAGTAATGAACTGGCAAGTTTCTTAAGTGATGTTTTAGATGATATGGAAATGGATATGAATTCATCACAGGGTTCTGGTGGTGAAGGTGGAGAACAGCTTCCAGATATCATTATGAGTCAAGAAGAACTCAATAAGGAAATGGAGGAAGGTGTAAAGAAGAGTGAGGAAGGAAAAAAAGGAGAGGAAGGTAAAGAAGGCGAAGGTGAGAAGCCAGGAGAGCAAGGTAAGGAAGGAAAAGAAGGTGAAGGTGGAAAAGAAGGTAAGGGAGAAAAGCCAGGTGAAAAAGGAAAGTCAGGGAAACAAGGCGAGAGTGGTGAAAGTGGTGAGAACGGTAAAAGTGGTAAGCAACAAGGCAAAGGTGGTGAAGGTGGACAGGGTGGTAAGAACGGGAACAAAAAAGGTGAGGGCGGTAAGGATGGCAAAGGCGGAAAGAATGGAGAAGGTGGCGAAAATGGAGGTGAAGGGTCTGATGGAGAAGGTGAAAAGAATGATGGTTATGGTGAAGGTGGACGTGAAGAACAGAATGGTGAGTTGTTTAAGATCTATCAGCAACAACAGCAATTACGGCAGGCTTTAGAAGACCGATTTGCAAAGGATGGCGAGATTAATTCTGCTGGAGAATTAATAAAGCAGATGGAAGAGATCGAACTCGATTTATTAAACTCAGGTTTTACCAAACAAACATTACAAAAGATGATGGATGTACAACATCAATTATTAAAGTTAGAGAATGCGACGTTTATGCAGGGACAAGATGCGAAGCGGAAGTCTGAAACGAATACAGCGGAATTCAATCAGATAAATCAAAGCCAAATACCAACTGCAAAACAATATTTCAATACTACAGAACTATTAAATCGCCAAGCACTACCTTTGCAAAATCATTTAAAGAAGAAGATTCAAGAGTATTTCAAAAGCAGCAATGATTAGTTTTAATTACGAAACCGAATTTACACTAGAGCATACAGAAGATTTATCAATCTGGATTTCTCAAACTATTTTAGAGGAAAATCTTAAGGAGGGGGAGATCAATTACATTTTTTGTTCTGATGATTATCTTCTCCAACTCAATATTGATTTTTTAGAACACGATACGTTAACTGACATAATAAGTTTTGATTATTCTATGGGAAAAGAACTACATGGCGATATCTATATTTCCGTCGATAGGGTTAGAGAAAATGCCTCTGATTTTAGGGTTACCTTTAGTGATGAAATGTCTAGAGTAATGATTCATGGTGTACTTCACTATTGTGGTTATAAGGATAAGTCAGAGGATGATGAAAAGGAAATGCGTGCAAAGGAAGATTATTATCTCTCTAGGCGTATTTAAGGCTTAGCAATAAGGCGTATATTTGCAGACTCAATTTTTAGTAGTATAAACAATATAAGCCTGAACTTAGTTGAGAGTCTATCTTAACAAAATTGTTCCACGTGGAACATAAAGAAATAGAATTATGTTTAACGATGTTTACGATGTTATTGTTGTAGGAGCTGGTCACGCAGGAAGCGAGGCTGCGGCTGCGGCTGCAAATATGGGAAGTAAGACATTGCTAATTACAATGAACCTTCAGAATATCGCACAGATGTCTTGTAATCCTGCGATGGGAGGAATTGCAAAAGGACAGATTGTAAGAGAGATTGATGCCCTTGGCGGCTACAGTGGTATTGTGTCTGACACTTCTGCGATTCAGTTTAAAATGCTGAATAAATCTAAAGGGCCTGCAATGTGGAGTCCTAGAGTGCAAAGTGACAGGATGCGGTTTGCGGAAGATTGGAGATTACTTTTAGAAGGGACCCCTAACCTTGATTTCTACCAAGACATGGTTTCTAGTCTAATTGTAGAAAACCATAAGGTTATCGGAGTAAAAACAGCATTAGGAATTGAGGTACGAGCAAAATCAGTAGTGCTAACAAATGGGACTTTCCTAAATGGTCTGATTCATATTGGAAACAAGAATTTTGGTGGAGGAAGAGCAGGGGAAAGAGCGGCAACTGGAATAACGGAGCAGTTAAGAGAACTTGGGTTTGAATCTGGTAGAATGAAAACTGGAACACCGCCGAGAGTGGACGGAAGGTCGTTAGATTATTCTAAAATGGTAGAGCAGCCTGGTGACGAGATCCCACAAAAATTCTCTTATTTAGATACAACTAAGGTGTTGAAAGTACAACGGTCTTGCCACATGACGCACACAAGTCAGCAAGTTCATGACTTATTGCGAGAAGGTTTTGAGCGTTCACCAATGTTTAATGGAAGAATTAAAAGTGTTGGACCACGATATTGTCCATCAATTGAAGATAAGATCAATCGTTTTGCAGATAAAGACAGCCATCAATTATTCGTAGAGCCAGAAGGCTGGAACACATGCGAGGTTTATGTAAATGGCTTTTCAACATCGCTTCCTGAAGATGTTCAATTTAAGGCATTGCGCTCGGTGGTGGGGTTTGAAAATGTCAAATTCTTTAGACCAGGGTACGCTATAGAATATGATTACTTTCCACCGACACAGTTAAAGCATACGCTTGAAACGAAGTTGGTAGAAGGCTTGTTTTTCGCAGGTCAGATTAATGGAACAACAGGTTATGAAGAGGCTGCGTCTCAAGGCTTGATGGCTGGAATAAATGCAAGTTTAAAGGTTCAAGAGAAAGACCCTTTCACGTTGCAAAGAGATGAGGCGTATATAGGCGTTCTTGTGGATGATTTAATTACAAAAGGAACAGAAGAGCCATATCGCATGTTTACCTCTCGAGCAGAATATAGAACTTTGTTAAGGCAGGATAACGCGGACTTTAGATTAACAGCAAAAGGCTACGAAATTGGTTTAGCGTCCAAAAAACGGTTGGACCGTATGCGGGTAAAGGAGTCGAAGTCTGATGCCTTTGTTCAATTTTTTAGAGACACCAGTGTGAGGCCAGACGAGGCAAATCCGGTTTTAGAATCCAAAGAATCCTCTCCGGTGAAACAACAGGATAAAATGTTTAAGTTGTTTGCCAGGCCCAATATTACGATAGGCGATGTACGTAAATTTGAATCTGTAGAAAGCTACATTCAAGCGAACAACTTAGATACGGAAGTGCTTGAGCAAACCGAGATTCAAGTGAAGTATGCAGGGTATATTGAGAAAGAAAAGAATAATGCTGACAAGTTGAATAGGCTTGAAAATTTAAAAATTCCGGCAGGTTTTGATTATACAAAGCTGAAATCTATGAGTATTGAAGCGAGGCAGAAGTTAACTAAAATACAACCCGTAACGATATCTCAGGCATCAAGAATAAGTGGCGTATCACCAAATGATGTTTCTGTTTTATTGGTTTATTTAGGAAGATAATTATTGTGTTCCACGTGGAACAATTTGTTTTTGAGACGGGAGAAAATCACAGATGCAAGTAGGCTGATTTCATTAATAAGGATTCTAATGTTCCACGTGAAACAATTCAAAACGTCTTAACGCTTTTATCATTCTGAAGGTGGCTCAGAATTTAATCTATGATGTCACACTGAGCATTACTTGAAATGAACTGTTTTTCATAGGAAGTACCTCGGGAAGCAAAACGAAGTGCATTTGAATGAATAAAAAACCAACATATCTAAGCGTAAAAGATCATTCCGTTTCTGGAGAAGAATTCCAATTAGTTCACAATTTGGAATTAGATATGTTAGAAACATTGCCACAACCAGAAGCCGCTAAATTGTCTGACTATTACAAAAGTGAAAACTATATTTCGCATACAGATACGAAACGAAATCTACTAGAATTTGTTTATCATTCTGTGAGGCAGATCGCTTTAAAACGAAAACTGAAACTTATTAATTCGTTTAATTCAGAGTCTAAAAATTTATTGGATATTGGATGTGGTACAGGAGACTTTCTAGAGATAGCCTTAAAATCGAATTGGAATATTACAGGTATTGAACCTAACGAACAAGCGCGACAAATTGCGAATTCTAAAACGAATAATTCAATTTTTGAAACTGAGCACTTAGCGCATCTAAAGCCTAACAGTTTTGACGTCATAACGCTTTGGCACGTCCTAGAACATTTACCAAATTTAGAAATGCATACGGCAGTATTCAAATCACTTTTAAAAGCAAACGGAACTTTAGTAATTGCAGTTCCTAACTTTAAAAGTTACGATGCGACGCACTACAAATCATTTTGGGCTGCCTATGATGTGCCAAGACACCTTTGGCATTTTTCGAGAACCTCAATCGAAGCGCTATTCAAAACCAAAGACTTAAATTTAGCAAAGACCTTACCAATGCTTTTCGACGCATATTATGTGAGCTTACTTTCTGAAAAATATAAATCAGGATATATGAATCCATTCAAAGCTTTTTGGACTGGATTTCAATCGAACCGAAAGGCAAAGCGATCGAAAGAGTACTCCTCTCATATTTACATATTAAAAAGCGACAATTCTTAATATAGAAAGCGCTCCTGTGTTATTAGTAGGCAGAACAAGCCAATACAAGTTAGAAAAAATAAGTGTGCTTAAAAGGCTTTATTTGAATTCAAATCCTATTGATTTTAGAAATAAAAAATAGTTTTTATAATAGTTTTTATCAATAGCAAAAAAATTAACCGAAACACAACCAAAGTTTTATACATTTGCAAAAATTTTTATATCCATATTAAACGTTATTACCGAATAATTAAATAGAAGTATCATGAATAAAAGAATAATTGTTGGCTTAGTCCTTTTAGTTGCTTTTGCATCTTGTACACAACCCGAGAAAACAGGTTTTGTAAATAACTCGGAACTTATAAACGAGTATTTAGGTAAAAAAGATATTGAAAATAGATTCAAACAAAAGGACGAAATATCTAAAAAGAAAAGTGATAGTTTGAGTCAGGCCTACCAAATGGAGGCTATGGGTTTACAGGAAAAATTAAGCAATATGTCTGAACAACAACAGCAAGTTGCGGCACAGCCTTTTCAACAAAAATGGCAAATGATAGAGCAGCAAATGAAATCTGAACAACAGAAGTTTCAAACTGAGTTTCAAACGGAAATTGATTCGTCTATAGTCGAAGTTGCGGACTTCGTAAAGAGTTATGCCAAGACAAACGGCTATTCTTATATTTTTGGTACCAGTGATGTATCGAGAAGTATTATGTATGGAGAAGAATCTAATGATTTAACTAAAACTATTCTCGAAGCCCTTAATACAAATTACGGGGAAAAGAAATAGTTCAAGTCTAGAAATCTGTAAAGTATATTCTAAATCCATTTTGAGATTTAGAAAAACGTTTACATTAAAGTTAAAAAGCCAAGTGATTCTTGGCTTTTACCTTTTAACTTAGATGTAGTAAACATAGTTTTTCTGTTACATTCTTGTTAATGATATGACAATTAATCAAACACAACGTATTTCCTTAAGTACGTATTTTTTTCTATCCGGATTATGTTTTGCGTCGTGGGCGGCTCGAATACCAACGATTAAAACCTTTTTTAATTTAAACGATGCACAGCTAGGAAGCGTTCTAATCACAATGCCTTTGGCTGCACTAGTTGGTACAGTGGCTTCTGGATGGTTGGTATCTAAGTTTGACAGTAGAGGTCCGTTACTTGTATCATTTGTATGTTTCGCTTTAGCGCTAATAGGGATTAGTTTGGTGAGGACGACATTTTTATTGGTTTTGATGCTGGCTTTATTCTCAGTAGCAATGCGCGTTTTAAATATAGCTATGAATGCGCAATCGATTACTTTACAAGGTCAATTTGATAAAAAAATAATCGGTGCACTTCACGGAATTTGGAGCTTAGGGGGTGTGGTAGGTGTTCTGTTTTGTACCGTAATGGTAAAGTTTGCTGTCAGCATTCAAAATCATTTTATCATCATTTCTGCAGTTACAATAGTCGCTTCGCTGTTTGCTTATAAATTTTCATTAACCAACGATAAATCAACATCAGGAAATAAGCTTATTTTAGGAAAGCCAGATGTATTTATTTTATACTTAGGCTTACTCATTTTCTTAGCCGCTATTTGTGAGGGAGGTATGTTTGATTGGAGTGGTATTTATTTCAAAGAGGTTGTTAAGGAAAGTGTATTTACTTATGGTTATTTATTATTCATGATATGTATGGCTGTTTCACGGTTTTTCTTAGATCGTGTCTTGGATAAAATAGGGATGCCAAACATGTATATTATGAGTGGCTTATTAATCGCAATAGGTGTTTTGGTAGCGATCTTATTGCCTAATTTTTGGACTGCTTTAATTGGGTTTTGTTTAGTAGGAATAGGGGTTTCTGCAATTTTTCCAATGACCTATATATTAGCGGGCAAATCGAAAAAATATTCACCAGGCATGGCCATCTCAATTATAGGTACTTATGCTATTGTGGGTATGTTTATTGGCCCGCCCTTAATAGGCTATTTATCACATGCTTTTGGGTTGAAATATGCGTTTTTCATCCTCATGTTTTGTGGACTTATGTTGATTCCTATTTCTCAATTGTTTTTTAAAAGTCAGAAATAATAAAAGAAAGCTTACAAAGTTTTTTTATGTAGTAGTCGCGTCAATTTTATAGACAAATCCATAAGAATAATCTTAGAGTTGCCATTGCGCTCAATATGATAGATCGCCGCTTGTAACTCATTAGAAATGTCTAAAATATTTGAATCATGCACGAAAGGCGCAAAATTTTCAAGTTTGAAATTTTCAGATTTTGGTTCCAAATACACTAATTCATTTGCCTTGTAATTTAATAGTAAAGCTTGTCTAAAATAATTTAAACAGAAGCTTAAAAATTTCTTCTGTGTTTCTCGCCCTGTTTTCGCAATTTCTTCAGACCAAGAAATTAGATCGTGAATCGCACTTTTATTCCCTTTGGCTTTAAAAGCAGAACGTACCCAAAGTATAAACCATTTTTCAAACTGTATATCTTCACTATCTTGATATATTAGATCGCAAGCTTTATTATAGTTGCCACTAGCCTGATGTGCAATTTTAGTGGCTACAGACGTTTCAATATGATAGTTTTTCACCAATGCTTCAGCAATTGCATCTTCTGCTAGAGGTGGGAAATGCAATACTTGACATCGCGATCTAATCGTATTTATAATTTGCTCCTCATCTTCAGCAATAAGAATAAAAACCGTTTTTTCAGGTGGTTCTTCGATTAGCTTTAAAAGTTTGTTAGCGGCTGCAGTGTTCATTTTTTCAGCCATCCAAATCAGCATCACTTTATAACCGCCTTCATAAGATTTTAGGGCTAGTGATTTTACAATTAGTAACGCTTCATCAACTCCAATTTGTCCTTGTTTATTATCAACTCCAAGAAGTTTATACCAGTCAAATAGATTTCCATAAGGTTGCTGATCTAAAAGTTGTCGCCATTCTTCGAGATAATAATTGGAGACAGGTTTACTTTTAACTTTATCGCTTGTGGTAACTGGAAAAGCAAAATGAAGATCGGGATGCGAAATATTTTTAAACTTTAAATTACAAGACGCATTACCACCGGTATTTTCTCCATTGATATTACTGCATAAAATATATTGTGCGTAAGCCAAAGCCATTGGAAGTGTGCCAGAACCTTCCGGCCCAACAAAGAGCTGGGCATGTGCAATTCTGCCAGCATCAACGCTTGTGGTAAGATGATTTTTAATGTGTTTTTGACCTAAAACTTCAGAAAATAACATGGTACTGCTTATTTGTTAATTTACGCTACTTTTTCGAGGTAGCATACCGACAGATATTTGATTCTTAAGAAAGAACGAAGTGAATTTATTAAGCAAATTCAAATACTTTGCGGTATAAAACAAAATTATGTAATTTTTTTTCCTGAACTCACCTTAATATTTTGTTTTTAATCTAAAATGAAATAAAATGTGTTGGGATGACCTGTTTTTTGAAATACATAGGGGTCTCCACGAAAAAAAAGCTAACAAAATTCAAGTGAATGCTGTTAGCTTTTTTAGGAAACTGAAAAATTAGGGTTGATTTCTATTTTACAATAATTTTTCCAATTTGATATTTGTTTCTTGAACCCATCTTAATTATATATATACCACTTGATGCATAAGACATGTCTAAGTCATATGTGTAGCTTTGGGCGCCAGATTTTTCTATATTATTGAAGACAATTTGTTGCCCTGTTATATCATAAACATTAAACTCTAAAAGAGCATTAAAAGATGTTTTTAATGTTATTTTAAATTGATTATTAGGTAGCGTTATGATGGTAAATGCACTACTGTTTAAATCAAACTCGGTAGTGCTTAAGGTGTCTTCTATGGTAACACTGTAATCTGTTGTATTACCCCATTCTACATCGCCACACGGATCATTAACATCGCCAGTACCATTTACGATATCAGCATTTCTCACTCGCATTCTGTGTGCCCCTAAGTTAGCATCCGTAGGAATTGTTATCGTAAATGTTGCATCTACATTTTCAGAAGTAATTGTTTCAGAGGTCAATAATTGTTCACCAGCATCTGTAAAATCTCCGTTATCATTAAAATCTATCCATAAAGACAGTACCTCTGGAGCAAAGCCAGACTGCACAGTTACATCATATGCGTTATTACCTGCACTTCTATCTAAACTTGTTGATATGTCGGTGCTATCGTTATAGCCTTCATTACAGATATGACTATCATCAATATCAGCGAGTTGAAAAACACCAAGAAGATCTGAAGTACAATTGCCTGTAGGTTCACAAATTATTATGGCATTAGTAACATTTTTACTGAAACTATCATTTGTGTTATCTTCATCGCCTACGAGATTGGTTGAAGCCGTTATGGCGTAGGTTTGGTTAAGTATAGATAAATCAGCAGTTCCTGCAGTAAAAGTGAACGTAGCACTGCTTCCACTATCTAAGGGGCCAGGGAAAATATCGTTAACCACTGCATCACCATCAACACTAAAGCTAACAGTGATATCGGACTGCGGACTTGTACCAAAATTTTTGATAGAAACTGTAACGGACTCTGTTGCGTTTAAGAGACCATCTTCTGGCGCAGTAATATCAATCACCCCTATATCATTAGCCGCTATATTAGTTATGTTTGTAGCGTAACAATCGTTATGTGGCTTGGCATCATTATTAGCTTCAGTTCTTATATCGATAATATAGTCTCCAGGGCCAGAAAGATCTGTTAATTGATCAAAGGTAAATGTTGCCCTTTGAGGAATACCATTAATTGGTGCGGGTATACTACCTGTAAAAGTTTCATTTACAAAATCTAATCCGTTTATAGAATAACTTACAGGCACATCACTTAATGGGCTAGACCCATAATTAATAATTTCTATGATTATAGGTTGATTTGCCGTTAGCGTTGATGAAACAGGAGAAACCACATTCACCGCTGCCGCATCTATAGGGTCACTCTCTGCAATTTTAAAAACACCTACAACATCAGAACGTTGTGGTATAAAATACTCAGCAATGTGCCAGAAGGTTTGGCCATCTGCAGGGTCTACAGTTAAATGCACATAATCCGCGAGCCTGTTACCGGGATTGTTTACGGTGCTTTGTGCTATTAATTGTTCGGAAATAGTCATATCTCCTAAAGGATCTTCAAATAATCTACCCGTATATCTAATGGATATCTCTTCTCCGTCATTAGAACCAACAGAGGTATAACCCATACCGATATTGCCAAAAACATCCATAGCCATACTGCCAGAAAACGCATGTCTCCCATCTGGCGCCGTATAGGTTCCTTCCTGAAAAACAGTCCATGGACCTCCGTCAACATCTTGTCTTAATTCATACCACCTAATACCAGCAAGTTCTTCAGCTCCAGGAGCTGTATCTACAACAAAATTGAAGACTGCAGAATTGTAATCACAAAAACGTCTGTATTGCGCTTGGTTCATAATCGTAGCTTGCAAAGCATCTATATCAGGACTATTTTCTCCTGGTTGATCTAAGTTAGAAAACGAACCCCCATCAAAAACGGATGTAAAGGCGCTAACACCTTCTGAAGAACCGAGTTCAACAGGCTGTGAAATCGTAGAATTTGCAGGGTCTTCCCAGTCTACATTGACCGTCCAAAGTTTTAAATGGTCATTACCTTGAGGAACTCCCGCAAAAGAATCATCTTGTAGATATACAACTGTAAAATTTCCAGGAGGTGGTAATTCCCCATTGGTTGCATTAAAACCTTGCGGACTTATAAAAGTAAGCCTAGATAAGTTAGGTAATGGTAAGGCTACAAATTGCGCAGGCTCTCCAATTAATAGTTTTTCACGTTCAACCACGTAAATACCTTCATTATTCACATTTTTATTAGCAGTCACATAATAGCCATCAGACCAGATAGAAAATTTTGTGTAATCAGGAAATTCGTCAGTTTCGAATATGTTGGTATACACAAACCAGCCATCATTTACAGGGTCAGGTCCCATAGAAATCGCCATTTCAAAGCCATTAGGATTGCCATCAAACTCAGTAATTATAAATCGGTCGGCCCAAGGGTCGTATAACATAATCGGATCCCCTGCATTATTTCCGTCTAAAATAGTTCCTAAATTTGCCTCAGGCGTTAAAGGGTTTCCACTTTTATCAAAAATTCTAAAACCAAAATTCCATGCAGCTAAATAGTGATTTGGCCCAACCGCTCCAGTAGGATCGGTAACTCCTGCTTGTGGTGTTGTATCAGCATCAAAAACTAAGCTTGGTGCCCTTCCTTGGCGTGTTGCATAATTAGTTTGTAAGGCGGCATCAATAACATCAGAGCCTTTGCCTGGTACAGCCTTATTTCCAAGTCTTCTTTTTGGTGGCGCTTCCATTATATTTTCAGGATCGGCATAAATAAATTTCCCAGTTCTCAATTGTTCTGCTATACTAGGAACAATTCTTACGTTGGTAATTTTACCAAAAGACGTTGCTTTTTCAGCTTTATTTTGAGCAAAAGAATAATTTATAGCCAACACTAATATAAGAGTTGCTAGTAGACGCATATTTTTTTTCATAGAAATGTTTTTTAAAGTTATAATGTGTTTTGGTTGCTTTTTTAATGTTATAATCGTTTCAGCCTTTTCGGTAAATTCGTAAGAATAATTTTATAATTACCTTTACGCTCAATATGTTAAATGCCATCTTTTGGCGCGTCGAACATTTCTAAGGCATGAGAAACATAAATTGTTGTAGTAAAATTCTTATACGTTAGTCTCTAAATATACTAATTTATTTTCACTATAATAAAATAATAGCACTTGTCTAAAATAGTTCAAACAAAAGCTTAGAAACTTCTTTCCTGTTTCTCCATGTGTTTTCAAGATGTCTTCATACTAAGAAATGAGATCGTGAATCGCCCTTTTATTCCTTCTGGCTTTAAAAGTAGAACGGACCCAAAACAAAACCCATTTTTACCCATTTTTCAGGAAACAGAAAAAGTGGAGATGAATTCTATATCTAATCTTTATCTTTGTTCATCAACATAAATAAATTTCACACGATTTAAACACATGAAGACCTTAAACGATTTCAATTTTCAGGATAAAAAAGCACTAATTAGAGTAGATTTTAATGTGCCATTAAACGCTAATTTTCAGGTTACGGATGCGACAAGAATTGTATCTGCAAAACCGACGATTATTAAAATTTTAGAAGATGGAGGAAGTTGCGTTTTAATGTCGCACTTAGGCCGTCCAAAGGGTGCTCAAGACGAATATTCATTAAAACATATCATTCCAAAAATTGAAGATATTTTAGGTGTAGAAGTAAAATTTGCGAGCAATTGTGTAGGCTCTGAAGCAGAAGAAAAAGCAAATGCTCTACAGCCAGGCCAAATTTTATTGCTTGAAAACTTGCGATTTCACGAAGAGGAAAAGCAAGGGGATAAAGGGTTTGCAGAGCAATTATCTAAATTGGGTGATATCTACGTGAACGATGCTTTTGGTACAGCACATAGAGCGCACGCCTCAACTA
>JAWUVW010000076.1:0-26271 GCA_034112185.1 Flavobacteriaceae bacterium
ATACCCACTAATATCGGTATGTTTTGAAACCGATTGTCTAATGTTTAGTGCACCAAATTGGTTGATATTGTCAATAAAATCTTGGTTATTGAGGTATTGTGCAAAATCGCTATTGAAGAGGCTAACATAGCTCCCAGCATCATCCAAGAGTTTACCAAAACCACCCTCAAATTCTAAATAGTCGTTAAAACTAAAGCTCTTTACACCTTGGTTATTTAGATCGCCTATAAAATTAAGGTTGGTCTTTGGGCTGTAATAAAACAGGTTTGGATGCAATAGGTAGCGGTCTTCAATACCAGCACCAACTTCTATATCGCCAAACACAAATTTCTTTTTATCTTCTTTTAGTAAAATATTCATGGCCATATCTTCTGAGTCTTGCAAACCTTTGAGCATGGCGACCTCGTTGTAATTATCTAAAATTTCGACTTTTTCCACGGCATCTGCCGGGATATTATTAACAGCCAATTTACTATTGCCAGTAAAAAAGGTTTTGTTTTCTACCAAGACTTTAGTTATTTTTTTACCATTCACCGTAACGTTACCTTCTCTATCCACCTCTACGCCTGGTAATTTTTTTAAAGCATCTCGTAGTTTACGTTCTTCGCCAGTGACAAACTTACTGACATCATAAGTTATAGTATCTTTTTTTACGGTAATTGATGGTGTGTATTTTATGTTTACTTCATCTAATTGGTCTGGGTTTTCTTTGAGGATAAAGTTTTTAGTAAGGTCTTGGTCTGTTGTTGTTATACTAAGGGTTTGTGGTTTGTAGCCTAAGTAACTTATGGTAAGCTCGTAGGTTTGGTGTTTTGCTAAGCCCAGTTTATAGCCACCATCGTTTTCGGAAATAGCAAATTTCACATCTTGGTCGTCTGCTTGAGGGATAGCTAGGATGTTGGCGTAGGGTAGTGGGTTTTGTATGGTGTCTGTTACTTTGCCTGTAGTGATTATGTTTTGAGAAAAAGAATGAAATCCCATTATAAATAGTAGGATTGTTAAATTATATTTAAAATAGGATATCTTCAGCAAATTTAGGGGTCTCAATTTTTTATTTTTGCATATTGTTTGGAGGCTATACTATTAAATTCATCTTCCGAAACTTTTTCCACGTTAGTTGAAGCGTCAATAGTGGTAACTTTCTCATTTTTATTATTAAATTCTATTTTTTTTAAAGAAGTTATAATACCATTATAATCTAATTGAAGAATTAAACCTGGTAGTCCGCCATAACCGTCAGGCCCATAGGGTATTGAAATTTCTGGGGCATACCACGCTACAGCTTCTAATTTGTGTTTACCTTCATAATTATTAATAATAATTGTTGTCTTTGCTTTATAACATAGATAATTATCAATTTGCAATGTGTCTTTAGTTAAAGTCCAGTTTATTTTATTTTTTGTAATAAGGTAATTCACACCAGCAAATTCATTTTGGTGTAATACAACTTCAGATGCACTGTCAAAAAAGATAGTGCCTTTGAAATTTGCAACTCCCTCTGTCATGGCTTTGACTATTGGACTTTCATTAGTATTTAATGATTTAACTTTTCTATATGTAGCTTTTCTGTCATTAAATGTTAGCAGATATTCATGTGTAGCAAGATTTTCTAATACCTTTTTAATAGATAAATCTACATCATCAGCAATACCTGATTCATTAGCGCTAAACGATTTTAGCTGTTTAACATAAACCGCACTACCAACTTGGCAAAATATTGAAATTGTAAAAAAGTATAATAAGAAAAATGAAATATTTTTTTTTGTCATAAGTGTATTTTTGGTAAAAGACAGTTAAAATTCTACTCTTAACTGCCTGAGTTGTTTGTTAACTTAATGCATACTAATATCCACCAGCTCCCGTACAACCATCATATGCAGCTGCAAATACGCCATATGCTGCAGCATCTGATGGTATGATTCTAAGTCTAGTAGCCATATCGTTCATGTAACTTTGTTCAGCAGCAGCGGCTATATCAAAGCAAGAAGCACTAATTATATCCTCATTTTGTGTATTTGCATTCAATACGAATGAGCTACTCATAAACAATACCACAGCCATTAGGCTAAAAATTCTTTTCTTCATAATTTAAGATTTTAAACCCATCATAATTTTAAAGACAGGTTGATTAATAAATATTTCTTCCCTAATAATTAAGGAACCAGAAGTCATTTAAATTAGAAGTCATTTCTTTTCTCACTTAAGGAACATGAGAAGTAGAAGTCATTTATTTTTTAGAAGTCATTTTTTGCGCTATTAATTTTTAGTTTTAAGGGATCAAAATAAAAAAAGCTTACGCAAGCTAGATGTTTAAACATTTTTGTCGTCCATAATCTTCCGAGTAACTTCTATTTCTCTCGAAATTATGCTTTCAACGACGTGAAAATAAATAAAAAAAAAGAGAAACTGCCAAAGAAAATGCAAGAATTTTCTTAAAATTTTTAATTACAGTTTTCCCGTAATTAATTGATTTACAAGCATTAAACTTTAACATTTTATAATTTGTTATTTAGGCTTTTATTGATTTTTAAACGTTGCTAAACTCATAAAAATTCACGAACTTTGTAACACAATGAACCCATTCTGGGAAAACCTAAAACTTCACCTTAATTTCCTTATCAAAAGAACCATCCATAGCTATAAATAGTAATTATGTTTTAAACCTTAAATGGATGCACCATATGTCCTCAAAGAAAAATGAAAGCTTCCATATGAAACACAGAATAAACACGCATTTTTTGTACCTTTAAAAACAGTTAGATTTATACAGTTAAACGTATAAGCGATTCAACTTTTAAATATGTATACAAAATGCCATTTTACCATAAACTAGGAAAAATTCCACCAAAACGCCACACGCAGTTTAAAAAACCAAACGGTGATTTTTATTACGAACAACTCTTCGGAACCATAGGTTTCGACGGTATGTCCACCAATAGTTACCACGAACAACGACCAACACAAGTCAAGGAAATAAAAAGACAATATAGTGTGGCACCAAAAGTAGCGAAGGCAAACAATATGCAATCGTATAAGTTTAGAGGTTTTCAAGTAAAACCAGAGAACGACTATTTAGAAAGCAGAAAAATAGTATTGACCAATAGCGATTGTAATATCATATTAGCAGCACCAAAACAATCCACCAAAGGGTATTTCTATAAAAACACAGATGCGGACGAATTAATTTTTATTCATAAAGGCACAGGTAAACTAAGAACACATCTCGGAAATTTAGATTTTAAATATGGGGACTATTTATTAGTGCCTAGAGGCATTATTTATAAACTCGACTTTGACACTGAAGATAACCGGTTGTTTATAGTTGAATCTCGCAGACCGATTTACACACCTAAACGTTACCGAAATTGGTTTGGGCAATTGTTAGAACATTCTCCATTTTGTGAGCGCGATCTGCGCCAACCACAAGAATTAGAAACGCATAACGAATCTGGTGACTTTCTAATTAAAATAAAAAAACAAGACGAAATTTTTGATATGGTCTATGCCTCGCATCCTTTTGATGTTGTAGGTTATGATGGTTACAACTATCCATACGCATTTTCAATTCACGATTTTGAACCCATCACAGGTCGTGTGCATCAACCACCACCAGTACATCAAACTTTTGAAACGGATGCCTTTGTAATTTGCAGTTTTGTACCACGCCTATACGATTATCACCCTCTAAGTGTGCCAGCACCATACAATCATAGTAATATAGATAGTGACGAGGTATTGTATTACGTCGATGGTGATTTTATGAGTAGAAACGATGTTGATGCGGGTCATATTTCGTTGCATCCAGCAGGTATTCCTCATGGGCCACACCCTGGTGCCATGGAGCGCAGTATCGGTAAAGTAAAAACGGATGAATTAGCTGTAATGGTAGATACCTTTAAGCCGTTAAAAGTTACCGAGGAAGCGATGAAGATTGCAGATGAAAATTATTTTAAATCGTGGTTATAATCCTCTAAATCCCCAAAGGAGATCTGAAATAGAGGTTTGAATAATGATGGTGATATAAATTAATACATAAATTTAACAAAGACTCTTTGCCCAAGAGTAAGAGTCCCTTCCCTCTGGGAAGGCTAGGATGGGAATTATTATGGCAAAAGAAGTAAAAAATGTAAACTACGGTTTAGAAAAAATATTTGAAGGCGCGCAAGATTTTTTGCCGCTTCTCGGAACAGATTATGTTGAGTTTTATGTGGGCAACGCAAAACAATCGGCACACTTTTATAAAACAGCATTTGGATTTCAGTCCTATGCCTACAAAGGCTTAGAAACAGGATCTAGAGATTCTGTTAGCTATGTGTTAAAGCAAGATAAAATACGACTGGTACTAACAAGTCCACTAAATAGTAAATCACCAATTAATGATCATATCGTAAAACATGGTGATGGTGTTAAAGTTGTGGCTCTTTGGGTTGAAGATGCTCGCAAGTCTTATGAAGAGACCACTAAAAGAGGCGCTAAATCTTTTATGGAGCCTGTCGTTGAAAAAGACGAGTTTGGCGAAGTCGTTAGAGCAGGGATTTACACGTACGGAGAAACGGTGCACATGTTTGTAGAGCGTAAAAATTACACAGGTGCATTTATGCCAGGTTTTGAAGAGTGGAAGAGCGACTATAACCCAGAGTCTGTTGGTTTAAAGTATATAGATCATATGGTTGGTAATGTAGGTTGGGGCCAAATGAATACTTGGGTGAAATGGTACGAAGACGTTATGGGTTTTGTTAACTTTTTATCTTTTGATGATAAGCAAATTCATACCGAATATTCTGCTTTAATGAGTAAAGTGATGAGTAATGGTAATGGTCGCATCAAATTTCCAATTAATGAACCTGCAAAAGCGGCTAAAAAATCACAAATAGAAGAATACTTAGATTTTTATGAAGATTCTGGTGTGCAGCATATTGCTGTTGCAACAGATGATATCATTAAAACAGTGGCGCAATTAAAAGCTAGAGGCATTGAATTTTTACCACCACCACCACAGGCGTATTATGATGAAATTCCAGCGCGATTAGGAGTACACATGGATATGATGAAAGAAGATATTAATGAGCTTCAAAAGTTGTCTATAATGGTAGATGCAGATGAAGAGGGGTACCTTCTTCAGATTTTCACCAAGCCAGTTGAAGATAGACCGACGTTATTCTTTGAGGTGATACAGCGTATGGGAGCCCAAGGCTTTGGCGCAGGAAATTTTAAGGCCTTGTTCGAATCTATTGAACGCGAACAAGCCAAAAGAGGAACACTTTAAATATAATAAAGCGCGTTCAGCTACCTGCAGCTAAACGCGCTAATAAAAAAACCAACTCTAATTCTGTTTAAAGAACAACCATCAACTTAAGATTATATATTCTGTTCTAAAAGAATATCGATTACTTTTGAAAACTTGAGCATTAACCGATAAAAAGATATAATCAGCCAAGGTTTTGTAGTTGTGGTTCAATGATTTACTAAATTTGGAATAGTAATTGCATTTAAGATAATTGTCATACAAAAAACACGTTACATTATTTACATTTACCAACTAGAGATTATGAACCGAGCACGTTAAAAACTATATTGCTCGATGAAATAATTAATAGCGACCACATGTGACAGTTAAAAAATAATAAATAGAAACACATGAAACATATCTTCACGATCATATTTTTATTTGCAGGGTTTCAGTCAACAAGTGTGGCTAAAGAATCTGCGTTTCAAGAAGGCGAGTGGTTTAAGTTCGAAATGAGCTACAGTGGTTTTCTTAAAGCGGGTAATGCGACCCTATCTTTGAAGGATAAAACTTTAGATGAAAAATCTGTTTATCATGTCGTTGGTAAAGGTTGGACAACAGGCCCTGTAAAGTGGCTTTTTAAAGTTAAAGATCGCTACGAAAGTTATTTCGATAAAGAAACAGGAATGCCTTATAAATTTATTAGAAAAATAGACGAAGGTGGTCATACAAAGGATATCGAAATTAAGTTTGATCATAAGAATAAGACCGCTCAGGTAACTAATAAAAAGCAAAAAAATACAAAAACGATAACGACTGAACAAGATGTGCAGGATATGGTCTCTATGTACTACCATTTAAGAAATAACATAGATATAGCATCCTTAAAGCAAGGGGATGAAATAAAGACAAACATGTTCTTTGATGAGGATAACTATGGTTTTAAGCTGAGGTATTTAGGAAGGGAGACGATTAAAGTAGATATTAACGGTTCTCAAGTAAAAGTAAAAACAATAAAATTCAGACCATATGTAATGGCTGGTCGTGTGTTTAAAGAAGAAGAAAGTTTAACCCTTTGGGTGAGTGCAGATAAAAATAAAATACCTTTAAAAATAAAAGCAGATTTAGCTGTTGGCTCTTTGCGAGCAGACCTTGTAGAATTTAAAGGTTTAAAACATTCCTTTCCAATAGAATTTGATAATTAATTTATGTCAGAACAACCTAATTACGACGAGATAATTAAAGCGCTTCAAGAGAAGTATACCAAAATAGACCAAAACACAGATGACCATTTATACGGCTTGCTTTACAGTAAGCCGATTACGTATTGGGATTATATCCAAACAGATGCCTTATTAAATTTACAGATTCAGCGCACTACGCTTCCAGATGAAATGGTATTTATTGCCTATCATCAAATTAACGAGCTGATTTTTAAAATGATTCTTTGGGAAATTTCTCAGATTGCTGAGAAAGAAGACTTAGACGTTACTTTTTTTGAAAGTAAACTCATGCGAGTTAGCCGTTATTTCGATATGCTTTCAACCTCTTTCAATATTATGCGAGAAGGTATGGATGTTGAGCAGTATATGAAATTCAGATACACATTAATGCCGGCTAGTGGTTTTCAGAGTGCGCAATACCGGTTTATTGAATTTTCATCAACGGAATTGATCAATCTCATTGATTATAGATTTAGAAAAGAAATTGATAGAGATACCCCTTTCACTCATGCCTTTGAACATTTATATTGGCAGGCGGCAGGAAAAGATCATAAAACAGGAAAGAAATCCACACTTTTGGTTAATTTTGAAAAAAGGTATAAGGATGAGTTTTTAAGATTTATGGAAAATTATAATACCAAAAATCTTTGGACACGTTTTAAAGAGTTGCCTGAAAAAGATCAGAAAAGCGAGGAGCTTATAAAAGCAATGCGGCACTATGATTATACGGTTAACGTGAGTTGGGTAATGGCTCATTATAATGCGGCTAAACACTATATCGATAGTGGGATTGGTGATGGTAAAGCCACAGGTGGAAGCGATTGGAAAAAGTATATGCATCCGAAATATCAAAGACGTATTTTCTTTCCAGAATTATGGACAGAAGAGGAATTAAAAAATTGGGGAAATAATTTATAATTAGCTTAATTAATGCAGTTAAAACGATTAATAGCAATAGCAGTAATTGCACTAAGTATCTGTGCATGCAAAGAAGATAATTCAGTCGAAGAAGAGTACAAAAAAGAACTTGCGAAAATAGTTGAAGAAGAGAAAATCATTGAGTTTGGTTTCGATCTTAGTTACTATGAAGTTAAACGCGACACCATAAAAAAAGGAGATACTTTTGGTATCATTTTAGAACGGAATAATATTAGTTATCCAAAGATTTATCAAATTGCCGAGAAAGCAAAAGACACCTTCGATATTAGAAAGCTTCAGGTTGGTAAACCATATACCTTACTTTTCTCTAAAGAAAACGCAAAGGATAGTATTCAAAAGCCAACAACATTTATTTATCAAAATAGCTTAGAAGATTATGTCGTCATTAACTTTAAGGACTCTATACAAGCTTATACGAGTAGGAAACCAATAACATATATTGAAAAAACAGCTACAGGTGTCATAGAGAGTAGCATTTCTAAAACCTTAGAAGAAAAAGGTTTAAGCCAAAGATTAGCCTATAAAATGGCAGATGATATTTATGCTTGGACTATCGATTTTAGACGACTTCAAAAAGGGGATCGGTTCAAGGTCATTTACACAGATAAATATATAGATGATTCCATATATGCAGGCGTACACAATGTGAAAGCCGCTTATTTTGAGCATAATGGGGATTCATTATATGCTTTTGAGTTTGAATCAGATTCTATTAAAGGTATTGTAGATTATTTTAATGAAGACGCGAAGAATTTAAGACGTGCGTTTTTAAAAGCACCAGTTCAGTTTAGTAGAATATCATCGCGCTACAACCTAAAACGACGCATAGCGGTTTATGGTTATAAGGTACGTCCTCACAAAGGAACAGATTTTGCTGCACCAATCGGAACTCCGATTATGGCAACCGCAAATGGAACCGTTATAGAATCTCGAAGAAGAGGCGGGAATGGTAAATATGTAAAGATTAGACATAATGACACTTACAGCACGCAATATTTGCATATGAGCAGGCAGGCTGTTAAAAAAGGACAGTTTGTAAAACAGGGCGATGTAATAGGTTATGTTGGGATGACGGGTAATACAGGTGGTCCTCACGTCTGTTATCGCTTCTGGAAAAACGGAAGTCAGGTAGATCCTTTTAAGCAAAAACTACCCGAAGCTAAACCGATTTCAGATAGTCTAAAAGTAAAATACTTAGAGTACATAAAACCTGTTAAACAACGATTGGATAATATCTTTTTCTTAGAAGCAGAACCAATCAAAAAAGAAAACACAATATCAGAAGATCCAATTTCATAATTAAAACATGGCATTAAAAGCAACCAACCCAACCACCACAAATTCTTGGAAAAAATTACAATCGCATTTCGATTCTATAAAATCGGACCGTCTAAAAGACTTATTTAGTGCTGATGCCAAAAGAGCGGACGAATTAACTGTGAAATGGGACGACTTTTATGTCGATTTTTCTAAAAACAGAATCACAAAAGAAACTTTAGATCTTTTATTCGAATTAGCAAATGAGGTTGATTTAAAAGATGCGATTTCAAAATATTTTGATGGGGATGTTATTAATACTACCGAAGGAAGAGCTGTTTTACACACCGCTTTAAGAGCCCCTAAAGACGCTAAAGTTTTTGTCGATGGCGTCAATGTGATTCCAGAAATACATGACGTAAAAGGAAAAATTAAAAACTTTACAGATGCTGTTGTTAATGGTAGCCACAAGGGTTATACCGGTAAAACCATAACAGATATTGTAAATATTGGTATTGGTGGTTCTGATCTTGGACCAGCAATGGTGGTGGATGCGCTTCAATATTATAAAAACCAATTAAACACACATTTTGTAAGTAATGTAGATGGTGATCATCATAAAGAAATTATAAAAAACGTAAACCCAGAGACGACACTTTTCGTCATTGTGTCTAAAACGTTTACAACGCAAGAGACTTTATCTAATGCCAACTCTATTAGAGCTTGGTTTTTAGAATCTCAGCCACAAGAAGCCGTGTCTAAACATTTCGTAGCGGTTTCGACAAATATTGAGAGCGTTAAAGCTTTTGGTATAGATGAAGAGAATATTTTCCCAATGAAGGATTGGGTTGGTGGTCGTTTTTCTTTATGGAGTGCCGTAGGTTTATCTATTAGTTTAGCATTAGGTTACAAACATTTTGAAAGTCTTTTAGAGGGTGCCCATAAAATGGATACCCATTTTAAAACTGCAGATTTTGAAAGTAATATTCCTGTTATTTCGGCGTTATTAACCGTTTGGTATAACAATTTTTTTGATTCTGAAAGTGAAGCTGTCATACCATATACACAATACTTAAATCAGTTTGCAACCTACCTTCAACAAGGCATTATGGAGAGTAATGGTAAAAGTGTAGATAGAGATGGAAACAGAGTGAACTACGAAACTGGAACCTTAATTTGGGGAGAACCAGGCACGAACTCACAACATGCCTTTTTTCAATTAATTCATCAAGGCACTAAATTGATTCCTACAGATTTTATAGGTTATGTCGAATCGCTTTATGGCAATAAAGATCACCACGATAAGTTAATGTCTAATTACTTTGCGCAAACCGAAGCCTTAATGAATGGTAAAACGGAAGCCGAAGTTTTATCAGAATTTAAAGGACAGGAATTGTCACAAGATGACATCAGTAAGATTGCTCCATTCAAAATATTTGAAGGTAATAAGCCAACAACGTCTCTATTAATTCAAAAATTAACACCAGAAAGCTTAGGGAAATTAATTGCTATGTATGAGCATAAAATCTTCGTACAAGGTATTATCTGGAACATTTATAGCTACGACCAATTTGGTGTGGAGTTAGGCAAGCAATTAGCAAAGTCTATCTTAAAAGAGCTTAACGAAGACACTACATCTTCAAGCCATGATGCATCTACGCAAAATTTAATCGCATTTTATAAGAAAAACTCTTAAAATTTGTTAAATAGTTTTTGAAAACACTATGATGCATAAAAAAAATTTATGGATTATATAATTAACTTCGATGTGTTAAAATTCTTAACATTTAGGTAATGTTAGAACTTTAGTTATATGTAATTTTGCGTTAATTAATAAAACCAATTAATTAAAACTTTTTTATGAAAAAATTTAACCAAATTTTATTTGTAGCTGTATTGACATTGTTCTCTACGGTCGCTTTTGCTCAGGGTGTTACGACAGCTGCCATAAACGGGCAAGTCACAGAAGCAACTGGTAGTCCTTTGCCAGGTGCAAGTATTGTAGCCGTTCATACGCCTTCTGGGACAACGTATGGTGTTGCAACAGATTTTGATGGCTACTACAGAATCTCAAACATGAGAACTGGAGGTCCTTACAGCATTATTATTTCTTACGTAGGATTTCAGGATTATAAGGATGAAAATGTTTTTCTTAATCTTGGTGCTTCGGAAAGGATTAGTGTCGCACTATCGGAAGATGCTAGCGTACTCGATGAAGTTGTAATTACGGCGCAATCGAGTAGTATTTTCGATGCAGGTAAAACAGGTGCTGGTACGAAAGTTTCTCAAAGACAAGTCAATACTTTACCTTCTATTTCTAGAAATATTGCTGATTTTGCAAGGCTAACGCCACAAGCAAAAATATCAGGTGATAACCAAATTTCAATAGCAGGACAAAATAATAGGTATAATGCTATTTATATTGATGGCGCTATAAATAATGATGTTTTTGGATTAGCAGGTAGTGGTACAAATGGCGGACAAACAGGGGTTAGTCCTATTTCCTTAGATGCGATCGAATCTTTTCAGGTTAACGTTGCACCTTTTGATGTGAGACAATCTGGTTTTGCTGGTGGTAGTATTAATGCTATTACAAAATCTGGTACAAACACATTTACGGGGTCTGCTTATACATTTCTAAGAAATCAAGATTTAGCAGGAAAGACACCTTTCGATTTAGCTGGTGATGATCCTAGAGAAAAATTGGATGATTTTTCTGCTAATATTTATGGTGTGAGATTAGGAGGTCCTATTATTGAAAACAAATTATTTTTCTTCGTCAATTATGAAAGAGAAGATCAAGAAACGCCACAACCTTTTAATATCTCTTCTTATACAGGAGATGCTACGGCAGCAGATTTAAATACATTGTCTGATTTCTTATCATCTAATTATGGCTATGATGCAGGTGGCTACGAAGATAACACATCATCTTTAGTGAGTGATAAACTAAATATTAAATTAGATTGGAATATTAATAGTAATAATACATTGTCTCTTAAACATAGTTATGTGAAAGCAGTGCAATTAAATGCAAGAGCGTCTAATACAAGAAGTATTAATTTCTTTAATAGATCCATAAACTTTGAGTCTATAACAAATTCTACAGCATTAGAATTAAATACTAAAATTGGTAACAAGTTTTCGAATAACCTAGTCATAGGATATACCACTGTTAATGACGATAGGGGTCCTGAAGGTAATCCTTTTCCGTCGGTACAAATTTTTGATGCGGCAGGCACGTCCATATTTTTCGGATCTGAGCCTTTTTCAACAGCTAATTTATTAGAGCAAGCGGTATTTACCTTAACTGATAATTTCGAAATTTATTCAGGTAAGCATACGGTAACTATTGGAACCAATAACGAATTTTCATCTGTAAAAAATGTGTTTTTCAGACAAAACTTTGGAGATTATAGATTCAATGATCTAGATGCATTTTATGCAGGTACGCCAAACAGATACCGTCATGGTTATTCTTTATTAGGCGGAAGTGGTGATGCTTCTGAAGGTGCTGCAGAATTTGATTTATTCCAGTTTGGACTTTATGTGCAGGATGAGGTAAATGTATCTGAAAACTTTAAATTAACTGCTGGTTTAAGAATTGATATTCCGTATTGGGAAGGTGGTACAGAAAATGAAGATTTTAATACACGTTCAGTAGCACTTTTAGAAAGTGCGGGTAAAGATTTACAGGGGGCAAGAGTGGGACAAGGTATTGATGCCAATGTTCATATATCTCCTAGAGTTGGTTTTAACTGGGATGTTGATGGTAAAAAATCGACTCAAATCCGTGGTGGTTTAGGGATATTTACATCTAGAGTGCCATTAGTATGGCCAGGAGGCGCCTACACTAATAATGGAGTAACAACTGGTTTTACAATACGACAAGGTGGTGACGACATACCGGAATTCAATCCAAACCCTAATACACAATTCCAAGATCCGCCTCAAGGAAGTGGATCTCTAGGTGGGCAAATTGATTTATTTGCTAAAGATTTTATGTTGCCACAGGTATTTAAAACAAATATTGCAATAGATCAGAAATTACCTGGTGGTTTTACACTTTCTGCAGATTTTATCTGGAATGATAATATCACAGCTGTAGTTTACGAAAACTTAAATATTGCAGGACCTCAGTTTAATACGACAGGTGCTGGGTCAAGGCCAAACTATGATTTTCGTTCTATTGATAATGTCTATAGTGACATTTATTTAGGATCTAATACAAGTGCAGGAAGTTCTTACAATATCGCTGCAACTTTGTCAAAGAATATTATCTCAGAGCGTTTTGATATTAGAACAGCTGTAACCTACTCTTATGGTGAAGCTGATGGTATTTTTGATGCAACGAGTTCACAAAATAGTTCGCAATGGAGAAACCTTGAAACAGTAAATGGTTCTAACGTTCCTGATTTATCTACATCAGATTTTTCACCAGGACACCGTATTTTAGCAAATTCTACTTTTGAGTTTAAGTGGACTGAGAATATAAAAACAAGAATTGGTTTATTCTACGAAGGTGCCGAAGGTGCTCCATTTAGCTACGTATATAATGGTGATGAGCTATTGTCTGATACAGGGTCGAACTCAGCATTGATATATGTACCAAGCAATGAAGCTGATGCTCATTTAGTTGATGACGGCGATGTAACAGCAGCAACACAATGGGCAAACCTAGATGCTTACATTAATGGAAATGATTATTTAAGTTCTAGAAGAGGTCAGTTTGCAGAAAGAAATGGGGATCGCTCAGATTGGAGTCATATTATCGATTTAAAGTTTGCTCAAGAATTTGGTATTACTTTTGGTAAGAAAGTTCACAGATTTGAGATTACAGCCGATATCTTTAACTTTACAAATCTTTTAAATAAAGAATGGGGTGTAAGAACATTCGCAGGTAACAATCAAGTACAATTGTTAAATTTTGAAGATTTTGCAGCTGACGGTACAACACCAACATTTACTTTCGATGAAAGAGCTGGTGAGAATGCTAACGTTATTGACGATTCTGGTATAAACTCTTCAAGATGGCAAATGCAAGTTGGTTTGAGATATACATTCTAAACTCACTTAGACTTTTGGAGTCACTAATAAAGAAGCCTTTCTATTTGTATAGAAAGGCTTCCTTATTTTGTGAGGTTCTGTTATAATATTAAACGTATTTAAAACGAGGTATAAATAATTGGGATTAAATTGAGCTTAGATGAATTATAAAATCCAATCATCGTATTAGCGATGGCTTTATGTTGTAATAAAACCTTTCTGCCGATAAGTAAGTATAATAGACACGCATTATAAGGGCTATTTTAATGGCAGATTAATCTTTCCAACGAATCGTCTCCATAATGCGTTTAATATCCTTTTTAAGATATTCTGAAGCAGGATAAATAGAATCGTAATTAGGCTTTGCATAGAAGTAAAGCGAACCACTTACAAAGTGATTAATACTATCCGTAACATAGAATTGAGATTGTGAGGCGGCATCGCCACCTATTTGGTAAAACATGCCATAGACGCGCGCTTCTGAATTCTCAAAAAAATCACTCGAGATTTCGTCTGCTTTAATAGTATGCTTTTGGGTTAAGTTTTGAGCATCGCGTAATAAATTATCGAGATTATTGTTTTCAACTTTTTTGTAGGTCAAATAGATAGTTGCTTTTAACGATGGATACTTTACATCTAAACCATTTGCACTCGTTGAGGATTTAATAGAACTTATGGATTCCGTTAGTTTGTTTTTCTCAAAAGAAAATGGCAGAGGAATATTCGCTTTTTCGTAGCTAGCTGCAGGATATTCTAATCTTAAATAAGCTTTAGGCTTAGGTAGTGGATCATCTCCACAACTTAACAGAAATAAACTTATTAAGGGTAATACGAGTCGTTTCATGTGTTCATATTTATTGTTTTTTATGGGTCACATGTTGTTCGCTCATGGAATGTATATTAATCATTGTAATTTAGTTTTGCGCTCGGGTCATTAAGCACTATTAAGTAGTGTCAGTTTAATTTGTTTAATGCGTTTACGTTCTAAGGCTTCTATAGTAAAAACGTAATTTTTAAAATTTATTTTACTTCCTATTCTCGGGAAACCACCAGAAATTTCTAAAACAAAGCCTGCGAGGGTTTCAGCTTCACCTTTTCTGGCTTCAAAATGGTCCGCATCGTCTTCAATGCCAACTATTTTATACACATCTTTTAAAGGTGTTTTACCCTCAAAGCTATAATTGTTGTCATCTAGTTTGGTATAGACCAAGTCTTCGTCGTCGTATTCGTCACTAATATCTCCAACAATTTCTTCAATAATATCTTCCAAAGAAACCAAACCAGATGTGCCTCCATATTCATCTACAACAACAGCCAGATGTACTTTTTTGGTTTGAAATTCAACCATTAAATCATCTAACTTTTTGTTTTCAGGCACAAAAAAGGGTTCACGTAAAATGGTCGTCCAGTTGAATTTATTCTTGTTTAAATGAGGTAATAGATCTTTTACATAGAGGACGCCTTTAATCGTATCTATACTTTCTTCATACACTGGGATTCTAGAATACCCATTATCAATGATGTCTTTAATAATAGTTTCAAAAGGCGTATCAATATTCAAAGCGAACAAGTCCATTCGTGGTCGCATCACTTGTTTAGTATCTGTATTACCAAAAGAGACAATGCCTTGCAATAGTTTTTGTTCTTCTTGTGTGGTGTCTTTGTCATTAGTCAATTTTAACGCTTGTGACAATTGGTCCACACTTAGGTTAGAGCGCTGCTTACCTAACTTATCTTGAATTTTTAAAGTCACGTAGCGCATTGGTAGGCTCAAAGGTGAAAAAACGAAGTCCAATACGCTTAGAGGTCTCGCCATAAAGGACGAAAACTCAACACTATTTCTACTCGCATATATTTTCGGAATGATTTCACCAAATAATAGTATTAAAAACGTCGCTGAAAACACTTCAATCAAAAAGCGGAAAAAGGTATTTGTTATACCACTAAAAAGTGTTTCACCAATGTATGCGAACAATAAAACGATTGCGATATTAATAAAATTATTGGCAACGAGAATTGTGGCTAATAATTTTTTGGGACGTTCTAAAAGCTTTGCAATCATATTCATAGGGACCGACTTGTTCTCTATGCCTTCATTTATATTGGATTTGGTTAAAGAAAACAAAGCGACTTCGGCACCAGAAATTAATGCAGAACAAATAAGTAAAACAATAAGTAAAACAATACTAGTAATAAACGGCGTATTGGCAACTAATAGATGAGAGATTAAAACCGTGGGTTCTGGATCCAAGATGCAGCTAGATTAAAAGAGTTAGAATGGTAAGTCGTCATTACCATCTGGAGCAGCGCTATTTTGCATTGGCTTTTGTGGTTGTGAGGTTTTACTCGGAGTACTGGGTTGTGCGGTGTTTTGATCGCTTTTGGGGGTCAAGAATGTAAATTCATCACATTGAATTTCTGAAGAATAACGCTCCATACCTTTATCGTCAGTCCATTTTCGGGTTTTTATACGACCTTCTATATAGACTTTATCGCCTTTTGATAGGTATTTTTCGCATATTTCAGCAGCTTTATTTCTAACCACAATATTATGCCATTCCGTATTAGTAATACGTTCGTTGGTTTGCTTGCTAATATAAGATTCACTTGTTGCTATTGGAAAACGTCCAACACAATTTTTATCATCGAAATAATGCATTTTCACCTCATCTCCTAAATTCCCTATGAGCATTACTTTATTTAAGGTTCCTGACATAATAATTATATTTTAATAAGTTGTAAAGTTACTCAATTGACTAAGCACTGCTTTAAAAGTAATAAAAAAATGTGATTTCTTTAGGCTTGCTATATTCTAAAAACGGAATACATTTATAAAATCACTAATTAATACAGGCGCAGGGTACTTTGTAATTGAGCTAATAGGAATAGCGTCCTTTGGAAGTTGATCTGTTTCAATAATCCAGAACTTCGTATGAAGATGTTGATGCGACAATTTATGTACCTTATCAACCTCATTGTATAAGGAGTAATCGAATGTGTTAAGTTGTGAAAAGCTTTTTTCAAGATTCAAAAGGTGAAATTCATTTATACTTAAACTTTTTTCAGATTCAATTAAAGGAAATTGATACAGGTTTTGCCAAATACCTTTACTTACGCGTTTTTCGAATAGAACCTTCTTGTCTTTATCTATACAAACCAAAAAGTTGAAGTATTTAGTAGTCACTTTAGTTTTCTTCAATTTAATAGGTAGTGTATTGATTAAATGCTTTTGAAGCGACACACATCCGTCTTTAATAGGGCAACTATTACAATCTGGATTCTTAGGTTTGCACTGTCGCGCACCAAATTCCATTATCGCTTGATTATACGTTGCAGGCTGATCTTTGTCTATTAAGGACGAAGCTAAAGCTTTAAATTCTTTTATGCCAACAGTAGAATTTATAGGTGTGTCGATACCAAAATAACGTGCTAAAACACGATAAACATTGCCATCAACTACAGCTTCAACTTCATTAAAGGCTATAGAAGCAATAGCACTCGCGGTATAATCACCAACGCCTTTTAATTTGATAAGATCTGTGTAGTTATTCGGAAAGACACCATAAAGATCTATTGCAATATGCTTTGCAGTTTTATGGAGGTTTCGTGCTCTAGAGTAATACCCAAGACCTTGCCATAATTTTAAAACAGATTCTTCGGATGCGTTTGCAAGATCAAAAACTGTTGGGTATTTTGTAACAAAAGCGTTGTAATAAGGTAAGCCTTGTTTAACTTGAGTTTGTTGTAAAATGATTTCCGAAAGCCAAATGTAATAAGGGTTGTTAGTTGCTCTCCAGGGCAATTCTCGCTTATGAACTGAGTACCAGCTTATTAGTTTATTTTTAAAATCCATTTAATTTTTTAAATGATCGCGTAAACTTAAATCTTTATAAGGTTAAATTTTAATTAATTACGGTAGAAATATGTAATTAAATTATATATATTTGCATCCCTTAGAATATATAGTAACCCTTAAATTAAGAACAATGACAAAAGCTGATTTAGTATCAAAAATATCTGATAAGTTAGGTATTGAGAAAGGTGACGTTCAAGCTACAGTAGAAACCTTTATGGAAGAAGTAAAAACATCTTTAGAAAGCGGAGATAACGTTTATTTAAGAGGTTTTGGAAGTTTTATTATCAAAACAAGAGCAGAAAAAACTGGTCGTAATATTTCAAAAAATACTACAATAAAAATACCAGCACACAACATTCCTGCTTTTAAACCGGCTAAAGTATTTTTAGAAGGTGTAAAATCTAATGTTGAAGTAAACTAAAGCATTTAAACTAAAATATTAATTAAAAAGCATTATTTATTATGCCAAGTGGTAAGAAAAGAAAAAGACACAAGGTAGCGACGCACAAGCGTAAAAAACGTAGACGCGCTAATCGTCACAAAAAGAAATAAACTGAAAAAAAAGTAGTTGCGAGACTGCTTTTTTTCGGTTTAAAAAGAACGTTCTTTGATATAGAGTTTAGGTGACATTTAATAGAGTGTTCCTAAGTTTGCTGGATATTACATCCTGTGTCAAATAATTTAGTGAAATCCATCTAACTCAATGAAGAGCTAGATATAAATTAACATTATGAACAAGGAATTAATCGTGAGATCGAGTTCAGATATTGTTGATTTTGCCTTATTAAAAGATGGAAAACTTATTGAATTACATAAAGATGAAGAGGATAACGACTTTGCAGTTGGTGATATTTTTATTGCCAAAATACGCAAAGTCATGCCTGGTCTAAACGCTGCGTTTGTAAACGTAGGGTACGAGAAAGATGGTTTTTTACACTATCATGATCTAGGACCGCAGTTGCCTTCACTTATGAAATTCATTAAAGGTGTAAGCACAGGGAAATTAAGAGATTACAATCTCAAAGACTTTCCATTAGAAAAGGATTTAGATAAGCATGGCAAAATTGCAAATGCCATTAAGTCTAATCAATCTATTTTAGTACAAGTAGTAAAAGAACCTATTTCCACAAAAGGACCACGCATTAGTTCAGAATTGTCTATTGCTGGGAGATACATCGTCTTGGTACCTTTCTCTAATCGTATTTCAATTTCTCAAAAAATTGAATCACAAGAAGAAAAAGACCGTTTAAAAAGACTTGTTAAAAGTATCACCCCTAAAGGATTTGGTGTTATTATTCGTACTGTAGCAGAAGGTAAGAAAGTTGCCGAGCTCGATAGTGATTTACAAAATTTGCTGGGTCGATGGACAGCAATGTGTAAAAAATTGTACAAAGCTCACCACCCAACTAAAGTATTGGGAGAAATGAACAAAGCGTCCTCTATTTTGAGAGATATCTTTAATGATTCATTCTCTGGTATTGTTGTGGATGATGAAGAAATGTACATACAAGTAAAAGATTATGTGCAGCAAATTGCACCGAAAAAAGAGTCTATTGTGAAGTTACATAAGAATGGACCTATTTTCGAAAAATTTGGCATAGAACGCCAAATTAAAACATCGTTTGGTCGTACAGTCTCTATGGCAAGAGGAGCTTATTTGGTTATAGAACATACCGAAGCACTTCATGTTGTAGATGTAAACAGTGGTAATCGCTCTAATAAGGAGAAGAACCAAGAAGATACGGCCTTAGAAGTTAATATGATCTCAGCTCAAGAAATTGCGCGCCAATTACGTTTACGTGATATGGGAGGCATTATCGTTATCGATTTTATCGATATGGGACGTGCCGAGAACAGAAAAAAGCTTTACAATTATCTTAGAGATGAGATGAAAGACGATAAAGCAAAGCACAAAATATTGCCGCCGAGTAAGTTTGGTTTAGTGCAAATTACCAGACAACGCGTTAGGCCAGAACGCAATATTAAAACAAAAGAAGAAAATCCTAATAGTATAGGAGGAGCCGAAATCGAAGCGCCAATTAAAGTGGTGGAGCGTATTAATCAAGACCTTGAGCGGATTTTCAAAAAAGACTATAAAAAGATAACACTAAATGCACATCCTTTTATAGCAGCCTTTTTAACCAAGGGGTTTCCATCAGTACGTTCAAAGTGGTTTATTGAACATAAAAAATGGGTAAAAGTTTTACCTCGAGATGCTTACACTTATCTTGAATACCATGTTTACGATAAAGATGGTAACAAAATCAAATAATATCTATTAGAAAAGCCCAACTGAAATTTCAGTTGGGCTTTTTGTTTTTTAAGACCTAAAGATTAAGGAGCCGGATTAGGAATCTCAGCATGCACAGTATTAATAGCGTCCATAACATCTTCAGATAAAGAAATATTTATACTATCTATATTTTCTTCCAACTGTTTAAGATTGGTTGCACCAATAATATTACTGGTAATAAATGGTCTTTCATTAACAAAAGCTAAAGCCATTTGTGCTAAGCTCATACCATGGTCTTCAGCAATTTTCAGATAACGTTTCGTCGCTTCAGTAGCTTCATCGCTGCTATATCTTGCAAATCTAGGGAATAATTTTAAACGTGCATTATCTGCGGCTGTCCCCTTTATGTATTTACCAGATAAGACTCCAAATGCCATTGGCGAATAGGCTAGTAAACCTATCTGTTCTCGTAAGGCAACTTCGGCCATGTCACCTTCAAAAACTCTATTTAATAACGAATACGCATTTTGTATCGTAATTGTTCTTGGTAAATTATGGGCTCTAGATTCTTCTAAATAGCGCATGGTTCCCCAAGCTTTTTCATTAGAGATACCAATCTGCCTTACTTTACCAGATTTAACAATTTCATCTAAACTGTGCAGAACCTCATTAAAATTATCGTCCCAGTTATCATTAGCGTTATGCTTATAATCTCGTACACCAAATGTATTGGTTGCGCGCTCTGGCCAATGAAGTTGGTACAAATCTATATAATCGGTCTGAAGTCGTTTTAAACTATGATCCACAGCATCATTAAGTGCCTCTTTACTAAATCCATTGGTTCTTATATGTGCCGTGTAATCACCAGGGCCAGCGATCTTGGTTGCTAAAACCACCCTGTCTCTATGGCCAGTTTTAGAAAACCAATGACCAATAATACGTTCAGTTTCAGCATAAGTTTCTGCTACAGCAGGCACAGGATATAACTCTGCTACATCAAAAAAGTTGACGCCTTTATCTAGGGCTAAATTCATTTGAGCGAAACCTTCGTCCTGGGTGTTTTGATTGCCCCAAGTCATAGTGCCAAGGCAAATTTTACTGACTTTAATGTCTGTGTTTGGTAGTGTTGTGTATTTCATCTTTTAGTTCCCGTAAAAAGGGGAATCTCTTTAAATTAAACTTAATTTTTATAAAAGCTTCAGTTCATTTAGTATGCTAGATTTATTTAAACCTAACAGTATTGATTTGATATGTAAAAATAAGAAGACCTCTCAGGTTTTAAAAACTTGAAAGGTCTAAATGTATGTTAATATATTCGTCATTGCGAGGACGAAAGATGTGGCAATCTTTTAAATTAAAACTTAATTTTAACAGATTGCTACGTCACTAAAAAAAAGCTTGTCGCAATGTCGATTCTATTTATATGTCATTCAACAACTTAGATATCTCATCTAATTTAGGCGTCAATATCACTTCGATGCGTCTATTTTTTGATTTACCTTCTGTAGTATCATTAGTGGCTATTGGTGCAAACTCACCACGGCCAGCTGCTGTTAAATTTTTTGGGTCGATTGTAATATTCTCTCTTAGAATATTTACAATAGCTGTAGCGCGTTTCGCAGATAAATCCCAGTTACCACTTAATTGGCCTTTACCAGTATAGGGATCATTATCTGTATGACCTTCTATTAATATTGCGATATCTGGATTTTCTGCCAGCACACTTCCTAATTGCTGCACTGCTTTACGACCTTCACTACCAACAGACCAACTCCCAGACTGAAATAATAGCTTATTTTCCATCGAAATATAGACTTTACCATCACGTTGCTCAACGGTTAGGCCTTTGCCTTCAAAGTTTGTTAAAGCTTTAGAAATGGCATCTTTTAAGGCACGCATACTTGCATCTTTAGCTGCAATAACGCTTTCTAATTCAGCGACGCGTTTAGAGCGACTCTCTAATTCTTTCTTTAGGGAGTTTAGACGTGCACTTTCAGTAGCAAGTGCTTGTTCTTTAGCTTCAAGTTGTGACAAAAGTTCTCTATTTTTCTTCGAATTTGCAGCAATGGATGCAGAACTGTTTTCTTCTAAAGCTTTGTATGAGGCTTTTAGGGTCTCAAGATTTGATGCGGCGGCAGCATAATCACGCTGTAATTTATCACGTTCTGAAACTGCAGTATCATAGGCTGATTGTAGACTATTTAAATCATTAGTCAACTTTGTTTTGTCACTTGAAATTGCTTCGAGGTTATCCGTTAATCCTCTATTTTCTTTTTTTAGATTGGCATATTTATCCTCAAGGTCTGTGTATATCTTTTTAGAAACACAAGAGGTCATTAAAGTTAAGGTCAATACGACTAATGAAAGTTTTTTAATCATGATTTGGGTTTTAAAATTCTAGTTCTAATAAAATAGGACAATGGTCACTATGGACTGCATCAGTGAGTATAACGCTCCTTTTTAGTTTTTCTTGTAATGGTTGGCTCACCATGGCATAATCTAAACGCCAACCTTTGTTATTTGCTCTAGAGTTAGCTCTGTAACTCCACCAAGAATATTCTTGTCGTTCGGGATGTAAGTGTCTAAAACTATCTGTAAAACCGCTAGCAATAAAATTACCTAGCCATTCGCGTTCTTCAGGTAAAAACCCTGAAACACCTTTCATCTTCGGATTATGGATATCAATGGCTTCATGACAGATATTATAATCGCCAACAACGACTAAATTCGGTTTTCCCTTCTGGAGATTATTCAAATACTCATGGATTAAGTCCATGTACTCAAATTTATGGGCTAATCTGGCATCATTGGTTCCGGAGGGCAAATACATACTCATTACAGAAACATCGTCGTAATCAACTCTTATATTTCGACCTTCAAAATCCATGGATTCAATTCCTGTTCCGAATTCAATGTGCTTAGGTTCTGTTTTACACAAAATGGCAACACCACTATAGCCTTTTTTTTGAGCACTAAACCAATAGTTGAACTTATAACCTGCTTCAGCAAACAAATTTAGATCGAGTTGTTCTTCCATGGCTTTAATTTCTTGAAGACATATTACATCCGGATCTGTAGCTTTTAACCAATCTATAAAGCCTTTGTTTATGGCGGCTCTAATGCCATTGACGTTGTACGAAACAATTTTCATATTTATTTCTTATTTGTTGACTCTGCTAAAGAAAAAGTTCAATGAGAAACTCATTTTTAACTGAATAATAGGTATGCTGCTAAATTAAATAATACTGTACTTTTACACTATAATTTTATACTGCTTTTAACGATAAAATATTTCCTGTTTTAATAAGTTATTATTCTACATGAAACAAACGTTCTAAATATGTCAAAAATAATTAAATCTTTAATTAGCGAACAGCATATGAAAATTGAAAAATGTTAAGGATCAACACATGAAACGAGCACGTTAAAATCAGTATCAGCCAAAGAAATGATGAATAGCGAACGGCATGTGTCCTTAAAAAAGCATTAGTTATAAACGCATGAAGTACACTTTACTTTTTTTAATGGTTATAGGTTCTTTTGGTGCATTTGCACAAGAGGGTTTTAGCAATTATAGAAAGAAGCGTATTGCTGTAAAAGACTCTATTCTCATTGATTCTGTAAGTATCAATCCTTCAAAATTTGTCATAAAAACCAAAGACAATATAATTTTAGACGCGACGCTATACACCATAGATTTTGCAAAAGCACTTTTAAGGTTTAAGCAGTCGACGGATTTAGATACAATTGAAGTTGAGTATCTGCGGTATCCTAAATTTTTAACCAAAGTTTACAAGCAATTAGATGATAAGGTTATTGTTGATCGATCTGCAGGAGGTTTGCAACAATTATATAAACTCGAAAACACCAATAAGCGAGATGCATTTAAACCTTTTGATGGTTTAACAACTTCAGGAAGTATCTCTAGAGGCGTCACTATTGGAAATAACCAGAATTCAGTTTTAAATAGCGAATTAGATTTACAGATTTCAGGAAAATTGAGTGATAAAGTAACTATAAGAGCGTCTATACAAGATGCAAATATTCCTTTACAAGAAAGTGGTTATTCGCAACGTTTAGATGAATTCGATCAGGTATTTATAGAACTATTTAGCGATGATTGGAATATACGCGCGGGTGATATCGACTTAGTAAATACCAATAGTTATTTTGCCAATTTTTCTAAACGGGTACAAGGCTTGCTCGTTAATGCTAATCTTAATGAAAAAACCAATGTTTTTGCGTCTGGAGCTTTGGTGAGAGGCCAATTTACGACCACACAATTTACAGCACAAGAAGGGAATCAAGGCCCTTATAAATTACGTGGTCCAAATAACGAGTTATTTGTTCTCATTGTGTCTGGTAGCGAAATCGTTTATGTAAATGGTGTGCCTTTAGAACGTGGTGAAAACAATGACTACATCATCGATTATAATGCAGGTGAAATCATTTTTAATTCTACGTTTCCGATTACTTCCGAAATGCGAATTACAGTCGATTACCAATTTAGTGAGCGGAATTATTCGAGATTCACTGTTTTTGGAGGAAGTAGTTACAAGACTGAGAAGTTGAATTTGAATGTTTCCGTGTATTCTGAAAGTGATGCTAAAAACCAACCTTTACAACAGAATTTATCCACAGAACAAATTCAGATTTTAGCAGATGCTGGCGATAATACAGAATTAATGGTCGCGCCTTCTGCAACTTCTGAATCCTTTTCTGAAAACCGAATTTTATACCGAAAAGATCTTGTTGGTATTGAAGAAATCTTTGTGTTTTCTAATAATTCTGAGGATGAGTTGTTTAGCGTTCGTTTTACTTTAGTTGGAGCTAATCAAGGCAATTATATATTGAGTAACTCAAATGCAATTAGTAATATTTTTGAATACGTTGCACCTTTAGGTGGCGTGCTTCAAGGAAATTACGAACCTATTATTCAATTAGTGGCACCAGAACGACTGCAAGTTGCAGTTTTAAATGGTCGCTATCAACCTACTGAAAAAACAGAGGTGTTTTTTGAATTGGCAGGTAGTAAAAATGATGCCAACTTATTTTCGAGCTTAGACGATGATGATAATGATGGCTATGCCGTAAAACTAAAAGTGGAGCAAAAACTCATTAAAACCGATAGCCTCTGGAATTTATCTGCTTTGGTTGATGCTGATTTTATTCAAAAGAACTTTAGAACCATTCAGCGTTTGTACAGAGCCGAATTTAATCGCGATTGGAACTTAGATAATACAGAAAACAATCAAGGGAACCTTAACTTCGGAAATCAGTTGTTATTGACTTCAGGGTTGCAATTATCACATACAAAAAAAGGAGTAGCTTCCTATAATTTTGAGTACTTGGATTATGCAGAAAATTTTAGCGGTAGCCGACATAATGTTACTGCTAACTTACGTTTGGGCGATTTTAATATCTTTTCAAATTCTAGTTTTCTCAATAGCGAAAGTACCCTTAACCGTTCCACATTTTTAAGGTCGTTTAATCGTGTGGTTTATGGGAAAGGGAACAAGTGGACTGGCGTAAAATTTGCGATTGAAGATAATGAACAAACCGTAATTGCAAGTGACTCTCTAACACCATTAAGTCAAAATTTTAAAGCCTATGAAGCTTTTGTTGGTATTGGTGACAGTACCAAGGTTTTTGCTGAAGTGGGTTATATAAAACGCTTTAATGATAGTTTAAGAAATAATACTATTGCGCGTGTTAACAATTCTAATACCTATTATTTAAAATCGCGAATGGTTCAGAATAAAGAGACAAACCTTCAGTTGTTTGTCAATTATAGAACTCTAAAAGCTGAAGATCAAACTACCGAAAATGAACAAAGTTTAAATAGTCGTTTAAATTTTAATCAGAAATTATTCAATAATCTCATTGTTTGGAATACCAGTTTTGAAACGAACTCAGGAACCTTGCCACAGCAAGATTTTACATACGTGGAAGTCGAAGCTGGCCAAGGCGCATACACCTGGATCGATTATAACGAAAATGGGATACAAGAACTCAACGAATTTGAAATTGCACAGTTTGCAGATCAAGGGAGTTATATAAGAGTCTTATTACCCAATCAAGTGTTCGTGAGAACGCATCAAAATCGATTGAGCCAGACGGTAACCATTAATCCGCAGCAGTGGAGTAAGTCTGAAAATAAGACTGAAAAATTCTTCTCACATTTTTATAATCAAACATCCTATCTAATTGACAGAAAAAATAAACGCGAAGGCAACAATTTTAATCTCAATCCCTTTAAGGACGATGAAGAAAATCAATTAGCTTTAAACAATAGTGTGCGAAATGTATTGTTCTATAACCGAGGAAAACAACGTTACACAACATCTTACACCTATCTCACCAATACAAGCCGAAATTTACTCTCCATAGGATTTCAAGAAAACATATTATCAAATCATCAATTAAATTTCAATCATAAGTTTGAGACGAATTGGTTGGCGAATGCCTCGGCTAAATTTGGTACAGATGA
>JAWUVW010000077.1:0-10424 GCA_034112185.1 Flavobacteriaceae bacterium
GCTCAAAACGTTTCTTTTTAGGATTGCTGTGCATCCTCTAAAGCTCCGCTTTGAAAATCAAAAAGTTGCACTTACAAATTCAAGCGAGCTTGATTTGACATGCAACTTTTTGATTTATTCGTGACCTCGAGAGGATTCGAACCTCCAACCCTCAGAGCCGAAATCTGATATTCTATCCAGTTGAACTACGAGGCCATAATTTCCTGCGAATGCAGGAATATCTTATCTATTCTATTTATGATAATTTAGCTTTTACTAGCATAGAAATCGTTTTCCCATCTGCTTGTCCAGCTAATTCTTTAGAAACAATACCCATCACTTTACCCATATCCTTCATACCTTCTGCTCCAATTTGGTCTATTGTCATTACAACAACCTTTTCAATTTCTTCTTCGGTTAAAGCTTCCGGTAAAAATTGACTGATAACTTCTGCTTGATCAATTTCTGGTAAAGCTAAGTCTTTACGATCTTGCTCTAAAAATATGGCCGCACTATCTTTGCGCTGCTTCACCATTTTAGATAAGATTTGTATTTCTTCTTCTTCCGATATTTCTTCTTTAGAACCAGATGCGGTTTGTGCTAGCAATATTTCTGATTTCACAGCTCTTAATGCGGCTAAAGCTGTTTGATCCTTTGCTTTCATTGCTGTCTTAAGAGCAGTCATTACGTCGTCTTGTAAACTCATAATTATCTTCGTTTATGGACTGCGAATATACTAAAAAAGTTTTCCATAACTAGAGTGAATAATAAGATCTAAGGCTCAAAATAATACATGTAAAAAGCCCAAAAAATTGGAGATGCTTTTTGGGCTATTGACAAAGGTGTGTAAACACACAGCTTAAATTTGCTATTAATCTACGTTGTCATGTAAAAATGAATTGTTACTTCGTAATTGAATATCCTCGTTATCATCGGTTCCGACAGATAGTCTTGAAGCGTTAGTTTCGGAAGAGTGCTGTGCATCCTCTAAATTAACACCTTGTCTTTTGTAAGCAGGCTCTTTTTCGATTTCATCTATTTTGGCATTATTAAATTTATAGTTGAAATCTTTCATTTTTCTTCTGCGCTCATCTGCACGCGCTATTAGTAATTCCGAAATTGGACTATTCATCGGATCAATCTCTTCTTGAGCAACTTCGCGAGTTTTTTCTAATGGTAATATCTTCTTTTCAAAAACTATTTCCTCTTTGACTTCGGCTGTTTCTATTTTGGTATTGATTGACGATTCATAGGTTTCAAAATCTTCAAGTGCATAACGCTTCTCGCCTTCTTTATTTATTTCGGTGACCGAAATAATCTCAATTGGTTCGTTAACCTTAATATCTTTAACCTCATCATCTAAACTAAAGAACATTTTTTCTTCTTTAGACTCTGTTTCTTCAACTTGCTCTGGTTCTTTACTAGACAATGGCAAGTCGAACGTCAAAGTAATCTGCTCCTCTTGTTCTATTTCAATGGCTTCAGCCTTATTTACTATAGGTGTAATAATGAATTCTTCAGGCTGTGCTTCAACCTGAGGTTTTGTATCTAATACTTCATCATAAACGACATTCATATCACGCAAAAACTCTGTGGTTGGAATTAAATCCATACCAGAACTCGTTTTAGGTTTCGCTTCAGTTTCAACCTGTTCCTCATCAACTAAAGTATGTCTTACAACTGTTGTCTCTTTTAGATCTTCTAATACGATGTCTGGCGTTATAATAGCTGGCTCTCTTTCTTGCTTACTAATTTCTACTTCCGTTGTTTCACCTAAAGCATGAATCACTTTCTTCGTTTCAGTATTAGAAATCTCATTCTGCTGATCGATATCAAATCCTGTAGCAATAATCGTCACAGAAATAGATTCTTGTAACGCTTCATCCTCACCAACCCCCATAATTATATTGGCGCCATGCCCTGCTTCATTTTGAATATGATCGTTAATTTCACCGATTTCATCAATTGTAATTTCTTGTGAACCAGAAACGATTAGCAACAATACGTTTTTAGCTCCTGTAATTTTATTATCATTGAGTAGTGGTGAATCTAAAGCTTTCATTATAGCGTCTTGTGCTCTTGTTTGACCAGAAGATTCTGCCGATCCCATAATTGCCGTTCCACTATTACTTAATACCGTTTTAGCATCACGTAAATCAATGTTTTGAGTGTAGTGATGTGTGATCACTTCTGCAATACCTCGCGATGCTGTGGATAAGACTTCGTCTGCTTTTGAGAACCCTGCTTTAAAACCAAGGTTACCGTAAACTTCACGAAGCTTATTGTTATTTATGACAACTAAGGAGTCTACATGCGATCTTAGTTTTTCAATACCGCGCTGTGCCTGCTCGTTACGCATTTTACCTTCAAATTGAAAAGGCATGGTTACGATACCAACGGTAAGAATATCTAGTTCTTTAGACATTTTTGCAATTACTGGTGCAGCACCTGTACCTGTACCCCCACCCATTCCTGCAGTGATAAATACCATTTTAGTATTGGTATCTAACATTCTACGGATATCTTCTAAACTCTCAATGGCTGCTTGCTCACCAACATCTGGGTTGGCTCCTGCACCTAATCCTTCGGTTAAGGCCACTCCTAACTGAATTTTGTTAGGAACACCACTATTCTGAAGTGCCTGAGCATCGGTGTTACATATTACAAAGTCAACACCTTTGATACCTTGCTGAAACATGTGGTTAATGGCATTGCTACCTCCACCACCAACACCAATAACTTTAATGACATTAGATTGATGCTTTGGTAAATCAAATGAGATGTTTCCAAATTCGTTGCTATTACTCATATTAATTGTGATTACGGGATTCTATATATTTTAATTTTTTCTATCTTCTTCTGATTGGAATAATTTTCGAGTACGAGCAAGTCGCGACTTGCCCCTATCTATTCCGCATTATCAAGAAATTCTTTAACTCGTTCTGTCAACTTATCTAAAAAAGAACGTCGCTCTTTTTTCGGTGGTTCTACAAAAGCTTCTTGTTGATTTTCTATGATCTCTTCTGCTTCATTTATAATTATGACCTCCTCAATCTCTTCTGCTTGTTTGCGCTCTTGTCGCTTTAAGCCATCCATCACCAAACCAACTGCCGTTGCATATAATGGACTTGCAATATCTTCGTCACTATCGCCCGCTAAATGCTCGTTAGGATATCCAATTCTAGTGTCCATTCCAGTTATGTATTCCACTAACTGTTTTAAATGTTTTAGTTGGCTCCCACCTCCTGTTAATACAATACCAGCAATTAATTTTTTCTTTTGCTCTTCGTGACCGTAATTTTTTATTTCAACATAAACCTGCTCTACAATCTCAACTACTCTTGCATGAATGATTTTAGACAAGTTCTTTAATGTGATCTCTTTTGGCTCTCTACCTCGCAATCCAGGAATCGAAACAATTTCATTTTCCTTATTTTCGCCTGGCCAAGCGGACCCAAATTTAATTTTTAAAAGCTCAGCTTGCTTTTCAATAATAGAACAGCCTTCTTTTATATCTTCCGTAATCACGTTTCCTCCGAATGGAATCACAGCCGTATGTCTTATTATACCATCTTTAAAAACTGCCAAATCTGTTGTCCCTCCACCTATATCAATTAAAGCGACCCCAGCTTCCTTTTCTTCTCTACTTAATACAGCATTTGCGGACGCAAGAGGTTCTAGTGTGATCCCTTCTAACTGTAAACCAGAACTTTTTATACAACGCCCAATGTTCCTAATAGAAGATACCTGACCCACAACGACATGAAAATTTGCTTCAAGTCGTCCTCCATACATGCCAATTGGTTCTTTAATTTCACCTTGACCGTCAATTTTAAATTCTTGTGGCAATACATGGATTATTTCTTCACCAGGCAACATCACCAATTTATGAACTTGGTTAATTAAACGGTCTATATCACCTTCATCAATCACTAAGTCAGAATTGGCACGCGTGATATAATCACTGTGTTGTAAACTGCGTATATGTTGACCTGCAATCCCTACAGTTACCTCTTCAATTTTTTCTGAAGCCGCAGCTTCTGCTTCCTGAACTGCTTGCTGAATGGATTGAATCGTTTGCGTAATATTGTTTACCACACCACGATGCACTCCCATACTTTTGGATTTTCCTACACCCAAAATTTCAACTTTACCGTACTCGTTCTTGCGACCAATCATGGCCACTATTTTTGTGGTTCCTATATCTAAACCTACCGAAATATTGTTATTTTCCATAGTTTACTTTTGGGTGCATATCACTTGTTTATCAAATTTTAGATTCACTATACTGTAGTGATCTAAAATTTTATCTTTCAAAGCTTTTTGGTAAAAGGCTTTAAAATTATTTATTTTTTTTTCTAGCTTATTTAAAGTTCCTATATGGACTATAAAATCACTTTTACGAATTTTAAAATCAATTGTTTCATCATCATTTTGACGAATCTCAATGACATGCTTTTTTAAGAATTCATCTTCATCGACAGTTTTAGCGAATTGAAAAACTGTTTCGAGCTCATTTTTCTTAATATTACCAGTAACGAGCGGCACTCTTGCAGAATAATTAGAAGATAAAGGCATGTAAGAACCTTGATCATCAATATAATATGATGCATTAGCGTTGACTCTTGCGATAGGTCGTTTTTGTTCAATTTCTGCGGAAAGCTCACCATCTATTGACATAAACACTTCTGCTTTCTTTATCATTGGATTAGAATTTAGGGCAATTTCTAATTCATTCAAATCTATAATATCTTTAGGTTGCTCCGTAACAGGTCTAAGATTTTGTATTAACAATTTACTAACAGTCGCATCTGTAATAAATAACTTATTTTCTCCTAAAAATTTTATGCGAGGTTCAGTGACTTTTCTAGCTGTATTTCTTTGGTTTGAAAACGCAAACAAGCCTCCAATAAAAATTAGTAAACCTATGATTTTTATATAGTTATAATTAATTCGCACGACTAAACGCTTCTTTTATGTGTTTTACTTCTTCACCAATATCTCCTGCTCCTAAGGTTAAAACTATTTGAGCATCAGATTTTTTAATTTCATGAATCAATTCTGATTTTTGAATTAATTTTTTATTTGAATTCTCAACTTTATTTAGTAACCATTTTGAGGTCACTCCTTCGATAGGTAATTCTCTTGCTGGATAGATATCTAACAACAATAATTCATCAAATTTTGAAAGACTTTCGGCAAAATCATCTACAAAATCTCGCGTTCTCGTAAATAGATGTGGCTGAAATATTGTCAAAACTTTTTTTTCTGGATACATTTCTCTTACGGCTTCATGTACTGCTTTAATTTCTTCAGGATGATGTGCATAATCATCTATAAAAACAAAGTCATCTGTTTTTATATGATAGGTAAATCTACGTTTCACACCGGTATAAGATGCTAAACCCTTGGCGAGCTGTTTGTGAGGGCAACCGTACTCTAAAGCCATTGCCAAGGCAATTATTGCATTCGACAGATTGTGTCTACCAGGCAGGTTAAATTTAAAATCTTTATATAATCCATTTGGCGTCTGCACGTCGAACACATAGCTTCCATTTTCTATTTTTACGTTTTGAGCACTATAGTCTGAATCGTCTTCAATACCATAAGTAATGCCCTCTAAAGGCAAACCATTTCTAACAAATAATTTCCCATTTGGCTTGACACATTCTGAAAAGTCCTTGAAGGTTTTCGCTAATTCAGCAGCGTCACCATAAATATCCAAATGGTCTGCATCCATAGAAGTGATGCATGCAAAATCTGGTGATAAGGTTAAAAATGAGCGATCAAATTCATCTGCCTCTACAACGGTAACTTCAGTACCATTTATAATTAAGTTAGAATTGTAATTCTCACTGATACCTCCCAAAAAAGCAGTTACAGGAATATTACAATAATTAAGCAAATGTCCTAGAATGCTCGTTGTTGTCGTTTTACCATGTGTTCCAGCCACAGCAAGACAGGTTGTTTGTTTTGTAATTTCGCCCAAAACAGTTGAGCGCTTTAAAACCTTAAAATCATTGGTTTGGAAATAATTCAATTCTGAATGGTCAACCGGTATTGCTGGTGTGTAAACAACTAAAGTTGAGTCTGAATTTAAATATTCTGAATCGATTTCAGATATATCATCACTAAAGTGTATCGCAACACCTAAATCTTTTAAAGCCTTAGTTATTTGCGTTGGTGTTTTATCATAACCTCCAACCTGTTTACCATTAGCCACAAAATAACGCGCCAAAGCGCTCATACCAATGCCTCCAATACCGATAAAATAGACGTTATTTATTGTACTTAAATTCATTTAAACTCTTAATAATTTTTCAACTTCATCAACAATGTCATTCGTAGCATTTACGAGTGCGAGTGCTTCTATATTTTTACTTAATTCTTCTCTTTTAGCGTCGTTAGAAATTAAATCTGAAAATTGATTTTCAAAATCAGTTTCCAAATCTTTTTCTTTAATTAAAATAGCTGCATTTTTATCTGCAACGGCTTTTGCATTTTTCGTTTGATGGTCTTCTGCCACATTGGGCGACGGAATAAAAATCACCGGTTTACCGACGATACATAATTCTGAAACTGAAATTGCCCCAGCTCTAGAAATGATAACATCAGCGGCTGCATAAGCCATATCCATTTTGTTTAAAAACGCATGGACTTGAACATTTTTCAGTCCATTATAGCGTTTGTACTGGTCGTAATAGAGTTTTCCACATTGCCAAATAACTTGAACATTCTGCGCTTCAAAAGTTGCGATATTTGTTTCAATAAGTTGGTTAATTCGTCTTGCACCAAGGCTTCCTCCTAAAACCAACAGCGTGTACTTACTGTGAATTAACTTAAAAGCATCTTTACTTTCAATATGTTTACTTTTTAATTCTAATAAATCTTTCCGGATTGGATTTCCTGTTAATCGAATTTTCTCTTTTGGAAAGAATTTCTCTAAACCCTCATAAGCCACACAAATGGTGTTGACTTTTTTTCCTAAGACCTTATTCGTAATTCCTGGATAAGAATTCTGTTCTTGAATTAAACTAGGAATCTTCCTAGAGGCTGCCACGTACAACAATGGTCCACTGGCAAAACCACCAGTACCAATTACAGCATCCGGCTGAAATCTTTTTATGATTTTTCTAGAACGCCATACACTTGTCATTAACTTAAACGGAAACGCTAAGTTTTTTAACGTCAGTTTTCGTTGAATCCCAGAAATCCAAAGGCCTTCGATTTTATATCCAGCTTCTGGCACTTTATCCATTTCCATTCGGTCTGAAGCACCAACAAACAAAAAGGTAGCATCAGGATAGCGCGCCTTTAATGCGTCTGCAATAGCAACAGCAGGATAAATATGCCCTCCTGTTCCCCCTCCTGATAATATGAATTTATAGTTACTCATTAAATGGCTTCACTTAAAATATCTAATGGATTTTCCTCGTCTGCTGTTTCCTGTCCCTTTAATTCCTCGCGTTTTGCGCTTACACTTAATATAATTCCTATCGCTAAGCAAGTCATCCAAATTGATGTTCCACCACTACTTATTAATGGTAAGGTCTGACCTGTTACTGGAAACAATTCTACAGCGACTGCCATATTTATTAAAGCTTGAAACACAATGGGTAAACCAACACCTAAGACCAAGAGTTTACCAAAAACACTATCCGACTTTTGAGAGACTATGACTATTCGAAACAACAACCACGAATACATTACCAAAAGAAACAAACCGCCTATTAAACCGTATTCTTCAATAATAATAGCGAATATAAAATCTGAAGAGGATTGTGGTAAAAAGTTCTTTTGTACGCTTTTCCCCGGACCAACGCCTTGAATTCCGCCAGATGCAATTGCTATTTTTGCTTTTTCAATTTGGTAATCTGCTTCGGTGTCTTCGCCATTAGAAAAATTCTCAATACGACTCATCCAGGTGTCTACACGGTTGGGCATCGCTTCGGGAAAAGCCTTAGCCACAAGAACAAACAACGTTAAGACCATTATTCCCGAACCAATTATTACTAATAGATATTTCACTGGATAACCACCAATAAATGCTAACATCATAATCATCGTAAATACAATAGCTGTAGTAGAGAAATTGGCAGGTAAAATAAGTACTAATATTAAAAATACGGGTGCCCAAAGTGGCAGAATGGTTTCTTTAAAAGAGATGGCTTTATCCTTGGTTTTTGAAAGATATCTTGCAACATAAACCATCAATACAACAGCCGCTAAGGTCGATGTTTGAAAAGACATATTTACAATAGGGATCTGTATCCAACGGCTTGCATTTGCGCCTTCAATTGTTGTGCCTTGAAGCATGGTTACCAGCAACAAAACAAATACAATTGGAATCATCACCATTGATAAGCCACGAAAATACTTATAAGGTACTTTATGAATACCATACATAATAGCAAATCCTAAAAACAAATGCATAAAGTGTTTTACAAAAAAGGAAAATGTATTACTCGAACCAACAGCAAGATTACTTGCTGCGCTATACACAGGTAAAAACGAAAATATGGCCAATAGTGTGGCTATAGCCCATATAGCACGATCTCCTTTTATTTGTTTGAATATGTTCCCCATTGTCTTACAGACATTTCCCCAAAGGGGAAAAATTCTAGTTATAATTATATTTAACCACATTAGTTTCTTCCCAAAGGAAAGAAACTGATGAGCTTCTCTTATAAGTTTCTAACGGCATTCTTAAATTGACGACCGCGATCTTCATAGTTTTCAAATAAATCGAAACTTGCACATGCAGGCGATAACAATACACTATCTCCGGCTTCTGACACTTTATAAGCAATCTTTACCGCTTCACTCATATACTGTGTTTCAATAATTACATCTACCATATTTCCGAAAGCTTCGAGCAACTTCTCATTGTCAACACCAAGACAGATAATTGCCTTTACTTTTTCATTTACAAAAGGAAATAATTCTTTATAATTATTACCCTTGTCAACACCGCCAACGATCCAAACCGTAGGTGCATCCATTGTTTCTAATGCGTAATACGTTGCATTAACGTTGGTTGCTTTTGAGTCGTTGATGTATTGGACTTTGTTGATTTTAAGCACATACTCTAAACGATGCTCAACACCTTGAAAGTTTTCTAAACTATCACGAATCGTTTGTTTTCTAATTTTGAGTAAATGCGCCACAGTAGAAGCTGCCATTGCATTTTTAATGTTGTGCTTTCCCTCTAATGCTAAATTATCTGTTGGCATAATTATTTGATTGTTATCTATTGTTATTATTATCTTATTAGTATCTAAATAGGCGCCTTGGTCAATAACTTTCGTCAATGAAAAAGGCAATGTTTTCGCTTGAATCGTGTGGTTTTCTAACCATTCTAAAATCACATTATCATCCGCATCGTAAATGAAATAATCCTCTTCTGTTTGATTTTCTACAATTCTGAATTTTGAAGCGATATAATTTTCAAACTTGTAATCGTAGCGATCTAAATGATCTGGTGTGATGTTCGTTAAAATCGCAATCTTTGGCTTAAAATCATGAATATCGTCCAATTGAAAACTACTAATCTCTAAAACGTAATTATCATGATCTTCCTCGAGGATTTGTTTCGCAAAACTATCGCCAATATTTCCTGCTAAACCCACATCTAACTCTTGTTTCAAGATGTGATGCGTTAACGTTGCTGTGGTCGTTTTACCATTACTCCCCGAAATTGCTACTAATGTTGCATCAGTAAATGTTGCGGCAAATTCAATTTCTGAAACCACTTTAATTCCAACTTTATGAATCTGTTTTACCAAAGCCACTTTATCTGGAATACCAGGACTTTTCATGATGATGTCTGCATTCAGAATTTTTGATTCTGTATGTTGTTCATCTTCAAAGTCAATCTCATTATTTAAAAGAACGTTTCTATATTTTTCTTTAATCTTTTGGTTATCTGACACAAATACGTCATATCCTTTAGCTTTTCCTAAAAGTGCAGTTCCTACACCACTTTCACCACCTCCAAGAATCACTAACCTGCTCATTTTTGATTTTTGATTCACGATTTACGATTTTTGTTTCTCATCGTCTTAATTGATGCAACCACAATCGACAGTAATTCGTTTCCCTCAGCATGTAATCTTTTCATTTCCTCATGCTCCTTATGACTTACTTGAAGCAATAGCTCTAAAAAATACATACTCTCATCTGCCTCTTCTTCAACAATTTTTAGCTTATTAATAAAATCCGCATCTGATTTGGCACGACAAGCGGCTCTATAATTCGCTCCAACAGAACTTGAACATCTAATTAATTGATTACAAAACGCGTTGTACTCTCTTGACACTGGAAACTTTGTACATAAGTGCCAACAATCTGCTGCATATTTTCTAGTTCTATCTTTTAATATTTGTTTCACTCTCTAATCGTAATTCTAAAATTGTAATTCGTAAATTTTTTTATCGTATTTTCAA
>JAWUVW010000078.1:0-37674 GCA_034112185.1 Flavobacteriaceae bacterium
ACAATACCTGTGAACACATGACCCGAGCACCCTAAAAATAGTATAACCTAAGGGGAATGCTTAATAGCGAACAGCATGTGACCCTTAAAAAACAATACCTGTGAACACATGACCCGAGCACCCTAAAAATAGTATAACCTAAGGGGAATGCTTAATAGCGAACAGCATGTGACCCTTAAAAAACAATACTTGTGAACATATGAAACACTTAAAATTAATTTTCATCTCAACAATTATAAGTATTGGGTTTTTTCGTGTTCTTCGGATAATTCTGATAGTATTATTGTAGATCCTCTTTTAGCGTATGAAGCGTTCAATACCTCCTATGGAAAATGCTAGTCGTCAAGTTTTTGATTTATCCCTGCCATCTTCTAAAACCGTCGATACAAAAACGCTTATTGTGGATGGACTTCTGGTGATAAAGCGGCTATGAATGCATGTAAACAATTCATAATAGAGCAAATTCCTGGTTATGCGGTTGTAAATATGAATTATCGATTGGCAGATGGAAATAATACACCTTACCCAATGCAAATTAACGACACCACTAGTGTTATTGACGACTTAGGACGTAATAAGAATGAATATGCTATTTCTGATAACGTAAGTTTCGTAGGCGTGAGCGCTGGCACACATGTATCGCTATTATGGAGTTATGTTTTTGATACCGAAAACCAGACTGATACGGTTTGCACTGTTATAGGTCCTACTAATTTTACAGATCCCGTTCTTCAAGACATCGTAGACGCTTTTGGAATTAATCCTTCAGTACCATTTTTAGAGACGTTAGTCCTTATCGCTGCGTTACTTCGACCTCGCCTCCTACTATTTTATTTTATGAAGCTCAAGATCCATTAATTCCGACCACTCAGGGTACAGCAATGCGCCATAAACTTGATGAACGCAATGTAACAAATGAATTCACTTTATATCCGGACGAAGGACATGGCTGGATTGGGTTGAATTTATTGGATACAACACTAAAATTAAAAGCCTTATTGAAACGCACATGTAATTAATAGCAAATAGATTTCGAAATAATTTAGTATTAACTCCTCATAATTTGAAGCTTCGCAAAACGCAACAATAATTTTTTAGTATCGCCTTTCTGAAATTTAATTTCAGCTTTAGCATCGGCTCCTACACCTTCAATTTTAATAACTTCACCTCTACCAAAGCGTTGATGGTTGACCTTATTTCCAACCTCTAATGTTGTTTCAAATGAATCTGAATCACTATCGGGTTGAGTGACCGGTGTCATTTTCTTGGGCGTACTAATTTTAAAATTTTCAGCCTTCGCTTTTGTATTCTTTTTTGGCATTTTTGCTGTCTTTGGTTTTGCAAATCTAACACGATTAGGCTCTATATCGCCAAAAATCGATTCGTCTAACATTGGATTAAAACGTTGTTCTCTTAATGGCGTAACAATATCTACAAATTCACTTTCTATTTCTTCGATAAATCGACTTGGCTCTGCATCAATCAATTTCCCCCAACGATATCGAGATAAAGTATATGTTAAATATGCTTGTTTTTCTGCTCTCGTCAAAGCTACATAAAATAAACGACGTTCTTCTTCTAATTCGCTACGCGTATTCATACTCATGGCACTTGGAAACAAATCTTCTTCCATACCAACAATAAATACATGCCCAAACTCTAGCCCCTTCGCCATGTGAATACTCATTAAAGCCACATGATCAGGATCGCCTTTATCTGAATCTAAATCTGTTTCCAAAGCAGTATCCTCTAAGAATTCAGCTAAGGAATCTCCTGCATCGGCTAATTCAATCTGTCCTTCAACAAAATCCTTAATACCATTGAGTAACTCCTGCACGTTATCCATACGTACAACGCCCTCTGGTGTTCCGTCTTTATTTAACTCTTTAATTAAGCCACTCGTTTTGGCGACATGCTCGGCCAAATCAAATGCATTTGCCGTTTGATTCATCACCTTATAACTCTCAATAAGCATTACAAAATCTTTGAGCTTGTTTTTAGTTCCGTTATTGATATTAATATCTAAACTATCTAATTGTTGTAATACTTCAAAAATAGTTTTTCCATAACCATTTGCGGCTACAACGAGTCTATCTATTGTCGTTTGACCTATACCTCTTGCTGGATAATTAATAACCCGCTTAAGCGCTTCTTCATCTGCAGAGTTTAAAATTAATCGCAAATACCCGGTAATATCTTTAATTTCTTTTCGCTGGTAAAATGATAAACCCCCATAGATACGGTAAGGAATATCGCGTTTTCTTAACGCATCTTCAATCGCCCTAGACTGAGCATTGGTACGATACAATACCGCAAATTCACTGTTATGCAGTTGGTTATTCATTTTGGTTTCCCAAATAGTACTTGCCACATAACGACCTTCATCACCATCCGTTAATGAGCGATGTACTTTTACTTTTTCTCCTATATCATTGGCAGTCCAAACGATTTTATCGATTTTGGTTTTATTATGCTCAATAACTGAATTAGCAGCTCCAACAATATTTTTAGTAGAACGATAGTTCTGCTCTAATCGGAACATTTTAACATCATCATAATCCTTCTGAAAGTTTAAAATGTTATTAATATTTGCTCCACGAAAGGCGTAAATACTTTGTGCATCATCACCTACCACGCATATATTTTGAAAACGATCTGCTAATGCCCTAACGATTAGATATTGCGAGTGATTGGTATCCTGATACTCATCGACCAATATATAGCGGAATTTATTTTGATATTGTGCAAGCACATTCGGAAAGCGTGTCAATAACTCATTAGTTCGTAACAATAAATCATCAAAATCCATAGCTCCAGCCTTAAAGCAACGATCTACATACTCTTTGTAAATCTCTCCCATTTTTGGGCGTCGCGTCATAGCATCGGCCTCCATTAAATCTGAGTTTTTATAATATGCTTTTACGGTGACAAGACTATTCTTGTAGGACGAAATTCGACTATAAACTTGTTTGGTCTTATAAATATCTTTATCAAGTCCCATTTCTTTAATAATAGAACCCATTAATTTTTGAGAATCTTGAGTGTCGTAAATAGTAAAGTTGCTAGGAAAGCCTAAATGATGCCCTTCAAAACGTAAAATTTTAGCAAACACAGAGTGAAATGTTCCCATCCACAAATTTTTCGCTTCACCATCACCAACGATATCAGCAATTCTACCTTTCATTTCTTTGGCAGCCTTATTTGTAAATGTTAAGGCTAAAATATTAAAAGCATCAACTCCTTGACTCATTAAATATGCAATACGATACGTTAGCACACGCGTCTTACCAGAACCTGCTCCTGCGATGATGATCATCGGACCGTCCTTTTGTAACGTTGGTTCTAATTGTGCTTCGTTAAGTTGACTAAGATACTTTTCCAATTACTAAATTTTTCGATCTGTAAAATTAACAATTGTCTTAGGGTTTTCCTTGAAGAAATCACAATAATTATAAACAAAGTGATACATCCTTTTGTTTTATCAGTTTTCAATATCTTAGTAAAAATTTTTGATATGAAAAAAAGCGCTATACTCTTCTGCATTATAGTTTGTACCACTTCTTTTGTTAAGTCCCAATCCAATAGAATAAATGGAAAAATAATTCCTGATTTTGGACAAACTTTTAAAGTTGAAAATCCAGAAATTGTTACAGATACTAGCGCAACCTTAAAAGTAATTTTTGATGTCTCTAAAAGTCCAGAAGATGAGACTCAAATTAATAGTAATATAGTAACCGCTGCTCGTTTTTTAAACATGCATGCAACCGCAGGCATGGATATCAGTCAACTAAAAGTAGCGATTACGATTCATGGGGGTGCATGGAAAGACATCTTAACAGATACTGTTTACTTAGAGAAATACGGAAGTAAAAATCCTAATTCCGAATTAATAAAACAACTTAACTCTGCTGGCGTAGATATTGTATTATGCGGTCAGACAGCGAATTTCAGAAACGTTTCTCGATCAGATGCAAATCCTAATGTGAAATTTGCACTTTCAGCTATGACCGCTTTATTGCAATATCAAAATAACGGGTATCATTTTATCAAATTTTAGATAACACCAACCATAATACATACCATTTCAAATTAGACTTACCATGAGAATATTACCATTTTTACTTTGTTTAGGGCTGACGTTTAGTTTTGCTCAAAACACAATAGATAAAGACATTATTAATATTGAAGAAAAAATCATTGAATGGCGTCGACATTTTCATGAAAACCCAGAATTATCAAATCAAGAATTTAAAACCGCTGAAAAAATCGCTGAACATTTAAAATCCCTAGGCTTAGAAGTTAAAACTGGGGTAGCAATAACTGGAGTTGTTGGCTTATTAAAAGGCGACTTACCTGGTAAGGTTGTAGCGCTAAGAGCAGATATTGATGCACTTCCCGTAACTGAACGCAATGATTTACCGTTTAAATCTGAAGTTATAACATCGTTCTTAGACACCGAAACTGGCGTCATGCATGCGTGTGGCCACGACACTCACATTGCAATTTTAATGGGTGTTGCAGAAGTGTTATCGAAACATAAAGACAAAATAAAAGGAACTGTTAAATTTATTTTTCAACCTGCTGAAGAAGGTCCACCACCAGGTGAAGAAGGTGGAGCGAAGCTTATGATTAAAGAAGGTGTTTTAGAAAACCCTAAGGTAGATGCTATTTTTGGCTTACATATCAACGCAGGAACTCCTGTTGGAACTATAAAATATAAAAAAGGTGGGATTATGGCTTCTGTAGAACGTTTTGTAATCGACGTAAAAGGAAAACAAACCCATGGATCACAGCCTTGGTCTGGAATTGATCCCATTTTAATTTCAGCAAAAATTATTGACGGCTTGCAAACTATTATTAGTCGAGAAGCAAAACTAACAGATGAAGCTGCAGTTATAACCGTTGGAAAAATAACAGCAGGAACACGATTTAATATTATACCTGAAACAGCACAGTTAATTGGAACCGTAAGAACTTTAGACCCTGCGATGCGTGCTATGATAGAGAGACGCATGAAAGAAATGACAGAAACCATAGCAAAAGCTTACGGTGGAGAAGCTACAATTTCATTTAGAAATCAGACATCTATTACATTTAATGACCCAGATTTAACGGATAAGATGTTACCGTCTTTGCAAAAAGTAGCAGGCGCAGAAAATGTGAAGATTATGAAAGCCACTACAGGAGGCGAAGATTTTTCTTATTTCCAAGAAGTGGTTCCAGGGATTTATTTCTTTATAGGAGGCATGACACCAGGAGCAGAAAGCAAAGGGGACTTTCCGCACCATATTCCTGATTTTATGATTGACGAAAGTGGTATGTTACTCGGAGTGAAAGCGTTTACTCAGCTCACTTTGGATTATTTAAACAACTAATTAACTGAATTCATTTTTAGAATTCACAGACTCTATTTCGCAGTGGTCTTGGCGAATAACAGGTCTCGAAACAGTAGCTATGCGCGATGTGTTTTCCCAAAGCGCTTATAGTATAAGTCATAACGCCCCAATAGATTAGACACTTAGATACTGGCTAGAGCGTATTAATGTGGGGCGAGAAGCCATAAGGAATACGGGCTGTTTTCAAGCTCAAGTTTGCCATAAAAATATTTGTCCCACTGGTATTGCAACACAATGAAAATGGTTACAAAACGGCATTTAATGTGCCCTTAAAAGCTGAACGTTTAGCGCGATACTTTAAGACTTTTAAAAAGGAATGGTTTGACATTATATCTGCTGCAGGTTATGAACATTCTTGTCAGTTTGATATAAATACTACTGAAATGAATGTGGATGATCATAATCTTGTAAAAGACTTTTGTGAGACGTTTAGAAATAAAAAAACACCTGTTACATTTAAAAGCCTTCAACATTTAAAGGATTGTGAGTATCTTGGTGGCCAAATTAAAAAGAATTAAAAAAAAATTATATGGATTTAGATAAAATTATAGAAATACTTTTAAACCTTATACCAGCACTTTTAGTTGGAGCTATTGCCTATTATTTTTTCAAACAACATATTGGAAATGAAGAGGGCCGACGACGCTATTTATTGCAAAAAGAGATACAAAAAGAAGCCTTCCCATTGCGCCTGCAAGCTTACGAACGCATGGCTTTGTTTTTAGAACGCATTGCGCCATCAAAATTATTAACTAGGGTCAGTCCAATATCTTCAAATAAAGAAGATTATGAAGTGTTACTTATAGCAAGTGTAGAGCAAGAATTTGAACACAATTTATCACAGCAAATCTATGTATCTGACGAATGTTGGAACATTATTATCGCGGCAAAAAACGCAACTATACAGCTGATTAGAAAAGTAAATATGCTCGAAAAAACGAACACAGCAAATGAACTTCGAGAAAACGTTTTAACCGAACTCATGGATAAACAATCACCAAGCAAAGCTGCCTTGGCTTATATAAAGCAAGAAGTTGGGGAGATGTGGTAGCGGCGTTGTTGGTTCTTTTCTCTTGTTAACCTAAATATTTAACCACACAAGTTCCGTGAATAATTTCCCTTACGATTAAAACTGTAACTTAAAACTAAACCGAATGTTTTTGCTCGGCGTGATCGAATCCTTGTTGCCACCATTTTTGCATAAGTCGCTTACTAAAAATCAAAGAGTTTTCAGTTAGCTTTGTAGGTGTGTAATATAAATTCAATTTTACGTCTTTATTCCTAGCGGCAAGTTTACCAATAGCAATATCATTATGCTCTACTTGATTCATTAAATGACCAAAGAGACTTATCATAAGTGAAAATGGGTTTTTACCTAGTACCTTCTGTTTTTTTAAACTTTCAGACTCTAAGACAATAGCATCAATCTCAGTGGCCCCTCTCAAAATCGCCTCTCTAATAGGAATCACACAACCAAAACCGCCATCTGCATACTCATAACCGTTAACTTTTGCCAATGACATAAACGGAATATAATTGCACGATATCCATATCCAATTGCAAAATTCCTCGTAAGTACAATCGTTAATAGATTTGTACTCTACTCTATTCATGGACAGGTTAGAGACTGTAACTACAACATCATTCTTCTCTTTTTTTATTTTTTGATACTCCTCAAAAGTAAAGTCTCTTCTGATTTTACGTCGCAGTGCTTTACTTTCACCAAACGTGCGTTTACGCTTTATAAACTGCCATAATGAGTTTACAAAATCTATAGACACAAACTCTCTATCCCCTTTTTTACGTTGCACAAAGGGACTGACGCTAAATATATCTTGCTGTTGCACATTCGTGAAGATATCGTATAACTTAGAAATATCATTAACAGCTAAATGAGGGACCAACAGACTACCTGTTGATGTCCCTAAAAACATGTCATATGTGCGATTTTCGCGCTCCATAAGGTATTGCGCTACACCACCTGCAAAGGCACCTTTACTTCCACCACCGGATATCACTAAAGCTCGCATTAGTTTTTATTTTGTTCTAATTTTTCAGATAATTGCTTCGCAAACTTAACCAATCTCCAGTTATGATGCGATTTTGCAGATTCTAAGTTAGTTTTACAATCTGAATTACAAGAATTTATCATATCTAGGTACTGAAATGCATTGATTCGTAAATCGGCATTGTATTTTTCATTTGTATAATTCACTAATTCATTATAAAGCTCTTGTTTGTTATCTGCTTCATAATACGGTGTATTTAAATTTAAGACCAACCAGAGCAGACGAACATTCTTATCGCTAAAACCAATAACATCTCGTGTTTTAGAAAGATATTTAGAACGCTCTAAAGGAAAGTTTACCCAAAGGTTATACAAGGCTTTCTCAATCGTAATATAGGACTTATCATCAAGCAACGTCTCATAGCCCGATTTTAACTCCTTAGGTATCTTGGTCACATGTAGCGAAATAGCTTGTCGTACTTTTAAACTACTATTAAATAGCGCTGGAGTTACCAATTCTGGCACTTGTGAAATAACCTTCACTTTCGCTTCATCTGAAACATAATACTTTAAATAATCAGCACATTTAGAAGATTTCGCTTCACAATCTACCATAGAAAATTCATTAATAAAAGTAGATTGTCGCTTCAACACTTCAAACGCCTTGTCGTAAGGAAAGGCTTCTTGCTTAATCCACAAATTAACAAAAGCAGATAAGGATTTTCCGTATAAACGTTCGACTTCAGAAATAAAATCAGCCGTTTCTGCAGTAGCGAACTGATGCTTCTCGAGGTAATTTTTAACCGCTTGCCTAAAAACCACATCTCCTACTTTTTCTCTTAAAACATTTAGAACCCAAGCGCCTCGCTGATAAAAGGTTAAACTACTAGATTTAGGATTTAAGAGGGACGTTCCTTTACCAGAAAGATCTTGTCTTCCAAGTTCTATGACAGATTCATAAAGCTTGAAATAATAATGGTCCTCACCAAAAATATCGCGCTCGGCTAATAGCGCATAATACGTCGCAAACCCCTCTTGCAACCAATGATGCTCACCAGACGCAGCCGTAACCAAATTACCAAACCACTGATGTGCTAGCTCATGTGCATTTACGTTGACATAGTTTTTATCATTAAAACCAATAGAATCGACTACAAAAGCATCAGAAAAAATAGTTAGGCTTGTATTTTCCATTCCAGCATATAAAAAATCATGTACTGGGACTTGCTTGTAGTTTTGCCACGGATAAGGAAATCCTATTTCTTCTTCTAAATAATCGAACATGCGCTTACTGTAGCGATAGGTTGGTTCCACTTTTAGTGAATCTTCAGGATAGTAGTAAAATTCTAATGGAATACCACTTTTAGAGGTTTCTGTTTTTTTATTGTATTTACCAACGGCTAAGGCTACCAGGTAGCTAGACATTGGGTTTTGCATATTATATTCCCAAAGCACATGCCCTATGCTATCTGATTTCGATTTCAACTTTCCATTAGAAGCAACTTGATAGTCCTTTGGCATCAAAAACTTCAAATCAAACTCAATCTTATCGCTCACATCATCCAGACTCGGCAACCAATTACTTGTATATTTACCTTGACCTTGTGTCCATATTTGATTTCTACCTTCATTTTCCCAACCTAAAAAATACATGGCTTTTTTTGGGGCATTATCAAATAGAAAACTCAACTTATGATTCTGACCTTTTTTAAAATTAGTATATATAATCAGTTTTTTACCATCGTTTTTAAATTCAACAGCCTTGTTATCTAGAGTTATATGATCAAACCGCATCCCAATAGCGTCTAAATAAATTGAGTCGGTAGCCTTAATGATATCAAAATCAATTTCGTACGAATTATAAACTGTGCTATCAATCGCCAATTGATTAAATACAATTAAAGCTTCAACGCGTTTAAAATCCGCATAAGCCGTCTGCTGAGCAAATGAAAAACTCGCGATAAAAATATAAAAAGTGACTAAATATGTCTTCATAAATAAGCTTTGAGCAAGAATGAGACCAAAGTAAACAATTCAAAACTCAAATCACAAAAAGTAAATCTCAAATAAAAAGAGATTCCTACCTTCGTAGGAATTTGGTAAATTCGCAACATGAGTGTGAATTTACAAACTCCCATTGATTATCTCAAAGGCGTTGGTCCAAACCGAGCGGATTTATTGCGCTCAGAATTGGGTATTAAAACGTATCAAGACCTTATCAATTTATTCCCGAATCGCTACATCGATCGCACGACCTATTACAAAATCAACGAACTGCAGCGCAATAACGCTGAAGTACAGGTTATTGGCGTAATTACAGGCTTCAAAGAAGTCGCTCAAAAACGCGGTAAACGCCTAGTAGCTGATTTTAAAGATGATACCGGAATGATGGAGCTCGTGTGGTTCCGTGGTCAAAAATGGATACGGGAAAGCTTTAAAATTGGTCAACCTTATGTGATTTTTGGTAAAACCAATTGGTTCAGCGGAAAATATAACATGCCACATCCCGAAATTGAGTTGCAATCTGAACATGAAACTAATTTGCGCTCAGCCATGCAAGCTATTTATCCTTCCACAGAAAAACTATCTAATAAAGGCGTCACAAATAAGATTGTTACTAAAATAATGCAACACTTATTTTTGGAAACCAATGGGCGATTTGTTGAAACCTTATCGGATTCTGTCAAAGGTGAATTGAAGTTAATTTCAAAATCTGATGCGCTTTTTAATATTCATTTTCCGAAGACCCCAGAACGCTTAGCAAGAGCACAATTTCGATTAAAATTTGAAGAATTATTTTACATCCAATTGCAGTTAATTCTTAAAAATCTGATCCATAAATCAAAAATAAAAGGCTTCCCTTTTAACAAAGTTGGAGACTATTTTAACAGCTTCTATAAAGACCATTTACCCTTCGAATTAACCAACGCACAGAAACGTGTTTTAAAAGAAATCAGAGCGGATTTAGGGAGTAATGCACAGATGAATCGTCTCTTACAAGGAGATGTAGGATCAGGAAAGACCATAGTTGCATTCATGTCAATATTAATAGGGCTTGACAATGGTTTTCAATGTTGTTTAATGGCTCCGACTGCTATTTTGTCAGTACAGCACTATAACGGATTAAGTGAATTATGCAAACCACTGAACATCAGTATTTCATTACTCACTGGTTCAAGTAAAACTTCAGAACGAAGAAAGATTCACGAAAATCTTGAAAATGGCAATTTACAGCTCCTAATCGGCACGCATGCACTGCTCGAAGACAAGGTGAAATTTAAGAATTTAGGGCTCGCCATTATAGACGAGCAACACCGTTTTGGAGTCGCTCAACGTTCAAAATTATGGCACAAAAACACCTCGCCTCCACATGTACTTGTGATGACTGCAACGCCAATTCCAAGAACCTTAGCAATGTCTGTTTATGGCGACTTGGATATTTCCGTAATTGACGAATTACCGGCGGGTCGAAAACCCATAAAAACAGTTCATAGGTATGATAACAATCGACTGAAAGTTTTCAAATTTATGAAAGATGAAATCGCTTTAGGTAGACAAATTTATATCGTCTATCCCTTAATTCAGGAAAGTGAGAACATGGATTACAAGGATTTAATGGATGGATATGAAAGTATATCTCGAGAGTTTCCGATGCCAGATTATCAGATTTCGATTGTACACGGTAAAATGAAACCTGCTGATAAAGAATTCGAAATGCAACGTTTTGTAAAAGGTGAAACCAATATTATGGTCGCCACAACAGTTATTGAGGTTGGAGTTAATGTTCCAAACGCTTCTGTTATGATTATTGAAAGCTCAGAACGTTTTGGTTTATCTCAACTGCACCAGCTTAGAGGACGCGTTGGACGTGGCGCAGAACAGAGTTATTGCATTTTAATGACCAGTCACAAATTGAGTCAGAATAGTAAAACGAGACTAGAAACTATGGTTCGCAGTAGCGATGGTTTTGAAATTGCTGAAGTGGATTTAAAATTGCGTGGTCCTGGTGATATCATGGGAACGCAGCAAAGCGGTATTTTAGATCTTAAAATAGCCGATATCGTGAAGGATAAAGATATATTACAAGAAGCGCGCTATTATGCTAAAAATATTTTAAAACAGGATCCAAGTCTTATTTTACCTGAACATAAAGTTATTCTTGAAACGTACAGACAGATGAGCAAGTATCGTAATATTTGGAATTATATTAGTTAAAATTGCAACTATGTTTGAAGGAAGACGCTTAATAATTGCCACAAAACACCAAAAAGAACAAGTCATAGCACCACTTTTAGAGGAGGCTTTTGGCGTTACCTGCTTTGTGGATGAAACATTTGACACAGATATGTTAGGTACGTTTTCTGGCGAAGTTGAGCGCGAGCAAGACCCTGTTAGCACTGCCCGTATAAAGTGCTTGAAGGCTATGGAACTTAATAATTGTGATTTGGGTGTTGCAAGTGAAGGTTCTTTTGGTGCGCATCCTTCCCTATTCTTTGCTAGTGCCGACGATGAGTTTTTAATTTTTATTGATAAAAAAAATGATTTAGAAATCATTGCCAGAGAACTCAGTACAGAAACGAACTTCAATGGTAACGACATTAAAAGCGAAAAAGACTTAATGGATTTTGCTGAATTGGCAAAATTTCCGTCTCATGCACTCATTTTAAAAAAATCAAAAGAAGCCACTGAGGGGATGGTTAAGGCCATTACTAGTTTTGAAGTTTTAAAAGATACTTTTCATACTTTACTTAAAAAACATCAAAACGTATTTGCTGAAACCGATATGCGTGCGCTTTATAATCCGAGTAGAATGGCTGTTATAGAAACTACTACTAAAAAATTAGTAACTAAAATTCAGTCGTCTTGCCCAGAATGTCGCACACCAGGCTTTGGTGTCACGGACTTAAAAAAAGGCTTGCCATGTGATTTGTGTGGTGCTCCTACACAATCAACCTTAAGTTTAATACATACCTGTCAAAAATGTCAGTATCACAGCGAAGAATTGTATCCAAATAACAAAAAAGTTGAAGACCCAATGTATTGCGATTTTTGTAATCCATAAAAAAAAGGCCTGGAACCAACAACCAGACCTTTCAAAACATAACTAAATATGTTTTATTGAAGAAATTCTTATACTGCTCCAAGTTCTTTTAGGTTCTTTTAGGTTCTTTTCAGAATTGACTTTAATATTTGCCACAGGATTTAATACTAATGATTTTTTAAAATGTTTAACAGCATTTTTCTTATCCCCTTTTGCTTTATAAGCTTCGCCTAAACTGTCGTACCAATTCGCGCTTTTTGGGTCGCTTTTAACATATTTAACCGCTCTATCATAATCCTTAGCCGTTATCATAGCGTAACCCATTCTGTTAATCTGAGTTGCATTAGCTATAGTTACGGCTTCGTCCATAGCCTCCCCATAACCTTTAAATTGCCCCCTAATATCTTCTAATACAATATCAGTTACATCTACCTCAATTTTAAAAGGAATCGCTTTCTTTCCCCAAGCTAATTCCGCAGTTGTAGAATTTGCGTCTACATCATTAAATTCGTAAGTCAATAATTCGGTATGCTTATTTTCTTTTAATTTCACAGCAGCTCTTAAAGCATCATTTGCAGGATCGTAGAAATAACTTCCCCTAGCATCAGTATCTTTAGATAGAATAATGGTAGCGTTATCCGCATCTTTTACATTGATGTGTAAGCCATAAGTACCAGCTTCAATAGATTTTCCTTCGATTTTCGCTGTGTGTGTCAACGTAATCGTCGTGTTTTCGTTCGCTCCCGCGTGCCAAGGTGCCGCTTTAGACGTCCCGAACCCTAAGTTATTCATACCGCAAGGCACTAGCTCTCTCCAGATCTCGCGATTTTTTACACTTGGTCTTGAATAGGTAATTGTAAGATCAGTTGTTCCTACACGTTGCATTACAGAAGCCATTTCACTACCACGTGGCGTGTTCAATTGCGCCATTGCTGAAAAAGAAATGCAGAGCAAAAAACACATTACCGATGACGTAATTGTTGTCCTCATTTTGATTTTGATTAGTAGTAGCACCAAATTAGAAAGATTTTAAAAGCAAGCTTGTTAGGGAGTTGTTAAAGAAAATTTAATATGTGTTAATTAACGTATCCTTAAGAATACGTTCATGGGTAAAAATAAATTTGAATTAAAAAATTAACCTTAGTCTAACCAATCACTAAACTATGCTCACTAAACTAGGTCAAAAATTCACAGACGCGTTTACCAAATACATGGCAAGTGTTTATTTATTTGCTTTACGACTCACTTTAATTACTGGAGCTTTGCCTTTTTTTACCTCAGAAGCTGAATTATTCGAAGATAACGTTATCATTATTTTAAAAGGCTGGCATAGTGGGTTTTGGAGTTTACTCACTTTTGGTATGCAGATTGTCTTAATCATAATCACAGCCTACTGCATTGGTCAATCAGCGCCAATAAAAAGGGTGTTGACAAATTAGCAAAACGTATTAAAACACCAACAAAGATCTATTTAATTAGTGTTGCTTTAGTTACGTTATTTTCATTAGTGAGTTTTAGAATGGTCGTCATAACGGCATTATTAGGTCGCGAGTTGCTTTAAGAGTTAAAGGGTGTCTACTCCCCCTTTTTTAATCGCTTGTGTCTATCTTTCTTTAAATGGTTGGTTTTCTGGACTCTCGAGCTCTATAGCTCTACTATTAAATGTAGCAACATCTCTGGCATATTATTTCAAAATCCATTTCATGCAGGTATCATAGGTATTATGTTAGCTTCGAGACTAGGCGAAAAAATTAGAGACGTCTTAGTTTCTGTTGCAACACCTCACTCCTGCGCCTTTATTTCTTACCTCTCAGGCGGCATCATTAATTTTGCTATGCCTTCAGCCAGAGGTGAATTTGCTGTGATCGAACCAAGTATTCTAAATATAGTACACGAACTTGGTGCCAACCTAGCACCTAGCGAAGTCACTGCAATAACAGCAAGAGCTTCTATGTCTATAGCATATGGAGAAAGCCTAAGTAATTTAATACAGGCCTTTTATTTGTTATTGGTTTTTCCTGTTATGGGAGCTGGTATTAAAATACAGGCCAGAGATGTGATTGGGTATTTGTTTATTCCTTTTTGGTATTGTTTGTGATACAAACTTTAATGTTAATCTATATACCTTTATAAAAAATGAGTAGCAAAACTAATTTCAATTTTGAATGCCTTAAAGCCCCTAAAATGATTAAAACCTTAGTTGCCTCGATTGTGTGTTTTATGCTTTTATCACCAACGTTTATGGACGGACAATCGAAAGACGCTTCAGGCTATATAGTCTTGACCACAGGAGATACTATATATGGAATTGTTGACTATTTAGATGAACGTGGAACAAACCTAAAATTCTACAAGAAAATACGCCTCACAGACAGAAACGGAAAACGCAAAAAATATAAAACAAAAATTATTACAGCTTTTAGGTCTAGCAACCAAATTTATAGAGCCTTTTGGCTAGATAATAGCTCAGATAAAATTATATTTATTAATCCTATTTATACATCCGATTTTGAAAAGGGAGAGAGAGAATTTTTAAAAGTAATTACTAATGGAGAACTGAGTCATTATCGTTTAGAATGGTGGGAACAAGGCGAATCACTTTTAATGACTATGGAATTATTAAAAAAAGCCAATGACTCTTTTTTTATCAGAGCAGACCAAGGACTACTGGGCTTAAAACGAAAAACTTTAACTACGTACTTTAAGGATTGTCCTGAACTGTCGGAACAAATTAAATCTAAAACTATAAAAACCGTTTGGGAAGTTGTAGCGTGTTATAATATTGAATGTAGCTTCCTAAATTAAAGTGTGTAAAGAAGGTTCTAAAATAAAAATGTTACGCGCCCTTCTTATATAAGCCTAAAATCAATATCTTAATTTAAATCTGAATTTTACCAACATTGGGTATCCTAAAAAATACAAGAGATAAATCTGGCTACACACAATCTGAGTTAGCGAATAAAATAGGTTTATGCTTAAGAACAATTCAGTGACTAGAGTCCAAAAATAAAAAGCCAAAAGGTCATATTTTAAAAGCACTTTCCGAAGTTTTTAATTTGGAGTCTTCAGTTTTTCAAGACCAATTCAAAAGCATTGCACACGCTTAAGCATATGAAACTACTTCTATTCGATTTATTAATTTATCTGTATCAGCTTATCTAGGCCTTACTTTTGGTAATATTATTTTTCCATTCATTCTCCGGAGGAAAAACCGTAAATCAAAGTTGGTCGATAAAATTGGGAGAAGGATTGTTAACTTTCAAATTATATGGTCAGTTGCGCTTTGTATTCTGCGCCACATCTTTCCTTTCTCATTAAAATTACGTCCAATTAAAAGACATGGTGCTCAGACCAACATAACTTTACATTTCATAAAGCCACGACCGTAACCTGAGCAATAACTGAATATGTAAGATTAAAAAGCCAAAATTATGCTTTCTAAGATTAATTCATAAACAAAAGTAAATACTTTCCATAAGTATAATTAATAAATAAAAATTAATATTTTTATGTAATTTCGGTCGCCTAAACTAAAAAAAACAACAACAATTTGTATCAATTCCTATGATTCCATGAAATATTGTGATTATTGATACACATTTTACAATTTAAAAAAAATAAAAAAAATGAAAAAAACGATCCTCTTTTTATGTCTAATTGCAGTCTCTTTTGGCTTTTCTCAAAGCCTGCCAATCAATTTTGAAGACGATATTACTACCGAAGACTTCGTTAATTTTGAAGGAGGAATTGCGACCGTAGTTGACAATCCGTCAGCTACAGGAAGCAACACCAGTACTACTGTTGCTCGCATTATAAGAGACGGAGGAGTTGCTTTTGCAGGAGCCAAAATTCTATTGACTGATAACCTTGATTTTTCAGAATTGACTAAAATTTCTATGAAAGTTTACACAACTGCACCAGTTGGCACACTTGTAAAGTTTAAATTAGAAGGTGAAGGTGCTGCAGACGTTAATACCACGACAACAGTCTCAAGCGAATGGGAAACTTTAGAATGGATTTTTGCTGGTACACCGAATACGCTAAACGAAATTGTATTTATGTTTGATTTTGGGAATATAGGTGACGGCTCGGCCAATTCAACCTTTTATTTTGATGATATTAAACAAATCGAAGGGCCTTTAGCTCCTATACCAATGTCATTACCTATTGATTTTGAAACTGGAATCGTTGACACTGATTTTCTAAATTTTAATGGTTCCATAGCTAGCGTTATTGCGAACCCTCAAATTGAAGGTATCAATACGAGTGCAACAGTTGGGCAAATTGTACGTGATGGTGGCGATTTTTTTGCGTCAAGTAGACTGTTTTTTGAAAGCACTATAGATTTATCTACCCAGTCGCAAATATCTATGAAGGTGTATACAACAGCTCCTGTAGGCACACGTATTAAATTGGAATTAGAAGGTTCTAGCGCACCCAGCACTAATTTAGATTACTTAACTACAGTATCGGGAGAATGGGAGATTGCTACCTTTAATTTTAGTGGGCATGACAACGTTTATGATAAAATGCAATTTTTATTTGATTTCGGTAATGTAGGAGATGGCACTGCCAACTCTACATTTTTGTTTGACGATGTACAACTAGAAGAAGGTCTTCAGCCTGAGCCAGCCAGTCTACCAATTGATTTTGAGAACAGTGTTGTTACTTCAGACTTTACCAATTTTTTCGGTTCGATGGCATTTGTCATCCCAAATCCCCAGATAGACGAAAACAACCCTAGTGCTACTGTTGGGCAATTTGTTAGAAATGGTGGCGCAGGATTTATGCGTAGTAAGCTAGCATTAACAGACTTTATTGAGAATATGTCTACTTTGGGAACTATTTCTATGAAAATATATACTGATGCACCTGTAGGTTCCTTGTTGAAATTTAAGTTAGAGAGTAATGAAACTCCAGTCGGAAAAGAACAAGACGTCCTTACTACTGTATCGGGCGGATGGGCAACCTACACTTGGGATCTTTCAAATGGAGATGTGCCAATTTATAATGTACTAACATTAATGTTGGGCTATAATGGAGCAAGTGATTCTTCGGCCAATGCGACGTTCTTGTTTGATGACATTCAACAAGTTGCTACATTGAGTGACGGTATTGATCAGACTTTAAACTTAGATGATATAAGCATTTACCCTAATCCCGCTAAAGATATCTTAACGATAAGCTCTAAAAATAAGAGCATAAAAACAATTGCACTTTTTGATATTCTTGGTAACCAAGTTACCGTTCTTAATCCAAATAGCCTTAGCGCGACTATCGATGTGTCTGATTTTGCGAGTGGCATTTATATCGCAAGAATTTCGACGCCTACAGCAACAGGAAGCCTTAAGGTTGTCATCGAATAGATAAAAAGAAATCTTTTTGTCAAACTTGTAAAATTGATTAAAGTAAATAAACTATTTCAAAACAGTCCTGATAGCTATCAGGACTGTTTTTTGGTTTTAGAAAACAATATCATATTAATATTTTGATGCAGCGTATCTAGATATTAAAACTATAATCACTTACATTAAGCGAGATTTTTATTATACTTATCAGAACAAGAAGTAATACTAACTGTAGACTAATTAAAGTCCTACAAAAAGAAGGCATGCTGTTTTTTCACATTCATTATAACTATAGCATATTAGTCATGGCCACGGCTAATAGCTTTTTAGGGTAAAACCAAAAGTTAAAATATTATCTTTTTGTTTTTGATTTTGAATCACTACGCTTTCGAAAGTATGCAAATAGTTTATTTTAAAGTTTAAAAACTTCCAAAGAGGCAGTTCTAAGCCAACATCGGCTTGCCAACGAAAATTATTGCTTTGCTCTAGAGAAGGTTGTACGTAAAATTCATGTGTTACAACGACTTTCTTTTTAAACAATTTATATTTACCATTCACCCAAAAGGTACCACGAAAGGTATTGATAGATTGGTTTCCATCATACTCTGAACGGTTAAAGTCGGCTTTAGCAAAATCTGTCTTTTCATATTCACTTGAAATCGCAATTTTGAGCCAAGAATTTTTAGTGGTCAGAATTTGAAAATTGACCCCTGCGCCTAACAGATAGCGGAAGTCAATTTCTCTGCGAAAATTGGTACTTAGAATACCTAATACTAAGGGATAAATTTTTCGCTCTGGATTAAAATACAAAAAGTTAAGACTTAAAATATCGGCATCTGCCTTTTCCTTGTCAAACGCTTGGTAAACAAAGGAATTTTGAGTTTTAAAAACCCATTTCTTCAAAGGTTTAAAGCTGAAATCTGATTTTGCTCTAAAAATCAAGGTTTCTACATTTCCTCCTTGATAAAATCCAGTTAAAGAAAGGTTTGCTTTCACTTTAAGTGTATCACTTTCGTTAATTTGTGCTGCAACAAATGTGGAAAAAAACAAGAGAAAATACAAAAACTTTTTCATTCTATTTCGTTGTAAAATTACTTTTTAGAAATGCGCTCGAAATATACTTATTTATGAATTATTACTAAAAATTTATTGGAATTTTTCTGTAGGACAGGTTCAAAACACAACTGTATCACTTGCTAATTGTTTAAAAAAAATATAGTGTTTCGCTTTTTATTGCTTAAACTAATGGTGTGTTCGGAATAGTACAAAGCGCCCTACCATCTGCATTTAGAACTGTAAGAAACCTACCGAAACTGAAGTAATATCAAATACGTTTATAAATCTTAATTATTTATGATTTAAGAGTAATCATATGTTAATAACGCACAAATTCTTTTCCTCCCTAAACCATTGATTTTTAATTTATAAAATTATAACTTCGCTTTACGTCGTCCATGGATCCTTAAAACTCACACATAGCACTAGTTACCTGTAATTAAAGGGCGTGAAATTAAGCTTAAAATAAACAATGAAAGAAAGGAAAAAACGGCAACTTGCAGCAATTATGTTTACCGATATCGTTGAGTATACAGCTTTGATGCAAGGCAATGAAAAAGTTGCCGTGAACGCTAGGGCTCGGCATCGTGAAGTCTTCGAACAACAACACAATTTATATCAAGGAGAAATTATTCAATATTATGGGGATGGTACTTTAAGTGTTTTTAAAAGCGCTATAGAGGCAGTGACCTGTGCGATTGAAATTCAAAGTCTCTTACAACAAGGCGATATAGTTCCATTAAGAATAGGCCTGCACTTAGGAGATATTGTTTTTGATGATACTGAAGTTTATGGCGATGGTGTAAATTTTGCTTCCAGGATTGAAACTTTGGGGGCAGCGGGCAGCATCCTTTTGTCTGAAAAAATAAATGATGAACTAAAAAACCATGTGACTATTTCAACTACCTCTTTAGGACATTTTGAGCTAAAAAACATAGATCGGCCTGCTGAAGTATTCGCTATTTCTAATAAAGGAATTAAAGTTCCTACGTCCTCAGAGGTAAATGGTAAACAGAAAACAGTAAATAATACAATTGCTGTATTGCCCTTTGTGAATTCCAGCGACCGTAAAGACACTGAATATTTTAGTGATGGTATTACTGAAGAAATCATCAACGCGCTCGCTAAAATTCGAAACTTAAAAGTAACATCTCGTACGTCATCTTTCTTTTTTAAGGGCAAGAACTTACCAATTACTGAAATTGGAGAAAAACTAGGTGTTTCTGCGATTCTAGAAGGCAGTGTTCGGCTATCTGGTAATTCACTTAGGATTACAGCGCAACTCATACAAGTTAAGGAAGACTACCATTTTTGGTCAGATACCTGGGACAGAAAACTAGAAAATGTTTTCGAAATTCAAGATGAAGTAAGTTTATTAATCGCTGATAAACTGAGAGAGCATTTTGGTCATTTAGAAATCAATGAAACACTCGTTACAAAACAAACGGAGAATATTAATGCATACGGCTATTGTTTAGAGGCAAAATTTCATGAAAACAAATGGAATCCTGCAGATGTGAAGATCGCTATCTCTCTTTATGAAAAAGCCTTAGCACTTGATTCAAAGTATGCGGAAGCCCATCTTGGACTGGCCGGATGCTATAGTTTTCTTGGTACAACTGCATTTATTCCGTTTGAAGAGGCGTGGCAAAAAACAAATAGTCATATAACTGAAGCTCTAGAACTCAATGGTCAGTCTTCTGGCGTTCATTATCAATTATCAAATCAAGCTTTTTTTGTTGAATGTGATTATGCTAAATCACTACGAGAAATAAAAACAGCAATTAAGATTAATCAAAACAATGCTGAAGCTCAACAATTTATATCTTTTCTATACATTTTAGCTGGAGAAAAGGAGAAATCGCACATTCATCTTGAAATTGCATTGAGTATAAATCCGCTGTCGGAAGAGACTCGTTTTTTCGAGGCTTATTATCATTATATGATCGAAGATTATATTAAATCTTTAGAATTATTGAATGCATGCTTATCTGTTAATGACAAAAATATTCCGGCGCATTCTGTTAAAGCAATATGCCTCCTTAAACTTGGCAGATACGATGAAGTCATTACTTATTTTAATACTATCCCACCTGAGGTCGTAATTTTAGGAGATAAAACTGGGGCTGTTGGATTGGCCTATACTTTAAAGAAGGATTCAAGTAACGCTTCCATCTATTTAGAAGAACTAATCGCACAGTCGAAAGGGGAAAATGGTTTTGTTGCAGATTCCTATCTTTTCATGATCTATGCGGCTATGGGTGACAATGACAAAGCTTTTGAATGGGTAGCACATGCGATCGAAAAGAAGTCTCCTTTACTGCTTCTGCGCTATGCAGACCCCTTAGTTAATTCTATAAAAAAGGACTCCAGGTACGCTAAGCTTAAGAAAACGATATTTCAAACAGAGCGATCGGAAGGAGTGGCTAAGAAAAAGACAGCTTTACTTAATGCTAGTAAATCGACTGCATATTCAACGCGATTGTTAGCCTATCTTTCGGAACATGAGCCTTTTTTAAACCCTGATTTATCCTTGCGTGAATTGGCACATAAGATTAAAATTCACCCTAACCATTTGTCATGGTTGCTCAATAATAATTTCGGTAAAAACTATAATGAATTTATCAATTCCTACAGGATTGAAGCCTTTAAATTGAATGCCAAAGCCCCAAAAAATGCGCACCTCACCATAGAAGGCTTAGCCTATGAAAGTGGTTTTAATTCTAAAACTGTTTTTAATACTTATTTTAAAAAAGAAACCGGTCTAACGCCTAAACAGTTCCTAAAACTGTAAAAAAAGGCCAGCATATTCTACTCTTTTCAAATTTGTACGGAATTATAATTCTGTGCTTCCTTATTGTATTTTAGAACGTTCTCTCTTGCTTACTAAAATACATTTGCGTCATAATTAATAACAAATTAACTGTAAAAATGAAAGTACTGAATAAAAAGACAACTTTAGTAGTAGGTGCCAGTGGCGCAACAGGAATGAAATTGGTGGAGCAACTTCTAAAGCAAGGACTAAACGTTAAAGTGATTGTACGATCCCCAGAAAAGCTGCCAGAATATTGGAAAAGTAATAACCGCTTACAAATTATCTCTGCAAGCATTTTAGAACTTAGCAATTCGGAGATGAACGAACATGTTGCTGGATGTGATGCAATTGCCTCTTGTCTTGGACATAATATAACTTGGAGAGGTATTTATGGACAGCCACGAAAACTTGTCACAGATGTTACACGAAGGCTATGTAATGCCATCGAGGCTAATAATTCGAAAACGATAACTAAATTCGTTTTAATGAACACGACAGGCAATCGTAATCGCGACTTAAGCGAACCTATTTCCTTTGGTCAAAAATGTATTATTGGACTTCTTCGTTTGCTATTGCCTCCGCACCTAGACAACGAAAAAGCTGCTGATTATCTGCGAACCGAAATCGGTCAAAATAATGATTTAATTGAATGGGTTGCTGTTCGACCAGACGGTTTAACCAATGAAGAAAAAGTAACAGCATATGAAATACATGCTTCTCCAATTAGAAGTGCCATTTTTAACGCTGGTAAAATCAGCCGCATCAATGTGGGTCACTTTATGGCTCAACTAATAAATGATGATGATTTATGGGATAAGTGGAAAGGACAAATGCCTGTAATCTATAATTCATCAACGCTAGATTAAACCTAGAAGACTCGAGTAATAAATCAATACCAGTCTGTTATTTATATAATTACACACAATAACCTGACCAATTTTATCATTAAAAACAGCTACTAGTGTAAGATCAAAAGCGTTTAAGGTTCATAATTGTTTACTACTTGGGAGGGGGAGTCGTTTGTTCTTAGAACATGAATTTATCTTAACTCTAAACTATTGTTTTTAGATTTTAAAATTATAACTTCGTTAACATGTGCTGAACTCGTTTCAGGAATGCTGGATATAAAACATTAAAACGGACTCTTATCACTCAGTTGTGAATAATAATCTAACCTCCATAAAAAATGAAATCATTAAAGAAAGTACTTCTACTATTATTATCAGTAGTTTTAATTTTTGTAATCTATCTCGTTTTTAATACCCTAAATTTTAAGACAGCTCAACTAAATCCTAAGCCAATTGCGGTTCTTGAAGTTAATTCCTCTTCTAAAGAGAATTTCTCTAAGGCTATAAAAATAAAAACAATATCGCCGGAGGATCCAATAGATTTTGACTCTATTCAATTTCAACATTTTACAAGTTTTTTAAAAAACACCTATCCATTAGCAGACTCCCTTCTAGAAAAAAAAATATTTAATTCATATAGCTTTCTATATAAATGGAAAGGTTCAGACTCAACTTTAAAACCAATTATTCTAATGGCACATCTAGATGTTGTGCCGGTTATAAAAGAAAATATAGCAAGCTGGCAACACGACCCCTTTGGTGGGGAAATCATAAATAATACGATTTGGGGACGAGGGACTATTGACAATAAAGTTGGCGTTGTTGGCATAATGGAATCTTTAGAGCTTTTATTAAAAGATGGTTTTTCGCCAAAACGCACTATTTATATTGCTCTTGGTCATGATGAAGAAATAAGTGGATTAAATGGCGCTAGTACAATTGCTCAATACTTGAAGGAAGAAAAAATTGAAGCAGAATTTGTTTTAGATGAAGGAGGAAGTATTGTACAAAATTTAATTCCCGGTATTGAAAAAGAGGTTGCTCTAATAGGGATTGCAGAAAAAGGCTTTGTTTCTTTAGAATTATCAGTGCGTTTAGAAGGTGGGCATTCTTCAATGCCAGAGAAAGAAACCGCTATAGATGTGCTTTCAAATGCCATCGTTAAGCTTAAACAAAACCCTTTTCCCGCTACAATTTCACCGCCAATTGAGGAATTTATTAATAATATAGGACCAGAGATGCCCTTTATGAATAAATTAGTATTTGCAAATAAATCAATTTTTAAGTCTTTAATTGCTGGAATATATGAAGAATCAGCTTCAGGCAATGCACTTGTAAGAACGACTACATCGCCTACGATCTTTAATAGTGGCGTAAAAGACAATATTATTCCACTAACAGCAAGTGCTATTATAAACTTTAGAATTATTCCAGGAGAAACAATTGCTACTGTTACAAATCGTGTCAATCAAATTATAAATGATGAACGCATTACAATTAAAACAGGTACGTCTGTTTCCGAACCATCAAAAGTGTCTAGTACAAGTTCCTTTGGCTATAAAATACTACATAAAACTATTTCAGAAATTTACCCAACTGTACTTGTAGCGCCCTACTTGGTTGTAGGAGCAACAGACTCGAGACATTTCAATGCTATTTCTAATAATATTTATAGGTTTTCTGCGATCAAAATAAATAAGGAAAACATAAAATCTTTTCATGGATTGAATGAACGATTGCCAGCTAGTGATTTTGAAAATTCAATTCGATTTTATCATCAATTAATAAAAAATAGTACTTCAAAATAAATACTTATAACACTGTATACAATTTATTACGATTTATGTACGACTTACGAAAATTGCTACGCCAGTTCGCTGCGCTCTTGTCCGCAGTAATTTTCTATCTGTGATTTGTTTGCTAAATGAGTTTCTTAAACACATCATACCGAAGCGAAACTAACCATATACCAAATGTTAAGCGCGACGTTATTATTCAGCCAATAATGAACCCACAAACGCCTCAAATTCAGCTTTAAACTCAACATACTTCTCACCAGTAGCTGGCCCATTAAAACCCGTATGTATCTTTCTTACTTTACCCGTTTTAGCAATAAAAATTGAGGTTGGATATGACAACACGTGATTCAACATTGGTAATTTTTCTTGTGCTTTGGCTTTGTCAGCAGTACCATACTGCGCTAACAGTATGGGATAGTCAATACCAACTTTGCTTTGTAAGCGCTCTATTCTACTAAACGCTTTTTCCTTAGTTTTCGAATACTCAAAAGCAAGCGCTACAATTTCTATATCCTTATCGCTATTGTTTTTGTAAAAGGAAGCATAATATTTACTTTCATCCAAACAATTAGGGCACCAAGTTCCCATAATCTGTACAATCACCACTTTGTTTTTAAAACGGTCATCAGTTAATGAAACCATATTTCCGTTGGCATCAGGAAATGAAAAGTCTAAACTATCGTAACCTTCTTTTAAAAAGGTCAATTCGTTCGCGCTTGGCAATTCATAACTTTCATTTCGTTTGGCAACAAATGGTTCTTTCCAGTGGTTACCAGAATAAAACTGTCCTTCCATGGTTGAGTCTGTGACTTTCGCTGTAAATAAAAATGCATGTGCTGCATCAAAGGTAGATAGTTTCATAGTGTCTCCATCCATTACGCCTTGGAGGTAACGATAATCGCCTGTTATGGTTCTAAAAGTTCCTGTGACCTGATCACCTTCCTGCTTAAAAATGCCTTTTGCTATATATTCATCACCAGCAATGCCTTTACTGAAAACTGTTTCCCATATTCCTGTAACATTTTGCTTTGATTTTGATTTTATTTCAAAACGACTGTCTTTATTATATGTCGCAGAAAATGGTACAACACGATCTAAACTTTCGATTATAAAAGTCCCGTTTAAATTATCACCATCAAACTTAGCAGCGATATAGCCTTCAAAAACAGACGTTTTAATAAAAATGGAATCGTTTCGATAAACTACGTCATCAACTTCAATCACTTCTTCAGCATTAAAAATCTGCAATTCTGTAGGTGATTTCACTTCAAAAAGAAAAGGCAATGCTTCGTTATCCTGCACTTCTAAAACAGCTCTATAGGTTCCGTTTTTAAGGGTACTCTTTTTAGTGTCTTCCGAACAAGAGAAAAGAGATAAAGTAATAAGGCAAGTAATTATAAGTCGCATAATAAAAAGGCTTTTAGTAGAGTTCGAAATAACAACAATATCCTTACATAAAAAAGCAAAGTATGCATTTCATTAAGCCACAAGTATTATTATCTTTGTGGCTTGATTAAAAAAGACTATGAAGATTTCGTACAACTGGTTAAAGCAGTTTATAAAAGTAGATTGGGATGCTGAGAAAACAGGAGATTTATTAACGGATCTTGGCCTAGAAATAGAAGGCATTGAACCTTACGAATCTGTAAAAGGTGGCTTAGAAGGTATCGTTGTTGGTGAGGTTTTAACATGCGAACAACATCCAAATGCAGACCGTTTAAAAATAACGACTGTAAATATTGGAGCTGACGCTACTCTACAAATTGTTTGTGGAGCTCCTAATGTGGCTGCCGGACAAAAAGTGCCTGTTGCAATCATAGGAACAACGTTATACACTACTGAAGGCGAACCTTGGAAAATTAAAAAAGGTAAGATTCGTGGCGAAGAAAGTCATGGAATGATTTGCGCTGAAGACGAATTGGGTCTCGGTGGATCTCACGATGGCATCATGGTTTTAGATACTAACGTAAAAGTAGGCGCACTTGCATCAGATCTATTTAAAGTGGAAAACGATCAAGTTTTTGAAATTGGCTTAACACCAAACCGAGCAGATGCTATGAGTCATTATGGTGTCGCACGAGATTTGAAAGCAGGTTTACTACAGCATGAAATTTCCTTAGAGTTAATTACGCCCTCGGTAAGCTCATATCATGTTGATGCGAGATCGCTCAAAATAGACGTTGATGTGCAAGACAAGGAAAAATGCCCACGTTATTGTGGTGTTACTATTTCTGGTGTCAAGGTTGGTGCGTCGCCAGATTGGTTGATACATCGTCTAAAATCCATTGGCTTATCCCCTATCAATAATATTGTGGATGCTACTAATTATGTATTGCACGAACTAGGTCAACCCCTACATGCCTTTGATGCGCATAAAGTTAATGGCAACAAAATTGAAGTTAAAACCTGTAAAGCAGGTACAAAATTCACAACATTAGATGGTGTTATTCGCGAATTACACGAAGACGATTTAATGATTTGTGATGCGGAAAAGCCGATGTGTATTGCTGGTGTTTTTGGCGGTATTGATTCTGGTGTTTCAGAAAGAACAACAAATATTTTTCTAGAGAGTGCTTTTTTTGACCCAGTAAGCATTCGCAAAACAGCAAAACGTCATGCTTTAAATACGGATGCGTCATTTAGATTTGAAAGAGGTATTGACCCAAACCTTACAGAATACGCACTAAAACGCGCCGCTTTATTAATTATGGATCTTGCAGGTGGTGAAATTACCAGTGATATCGTAGATGCTTATCCGAAAAAAATAAAGGATTTTGAAGTCCGATTGAGTTTCGAAAATGCCAAAAAATTAATTGGAGAAGAAATTCCGAAGGAAACCATAAAGAGTATATTAACCTCTTTAGAAATTAAAGTTAATAACGTCACCGAAACGGGCTTAGGGCTCACCGTGCCTGCATACCGAAATGATGTACAGCGCGAAGCCGATATTATCGAGGAGATTCTCCGTGTTTATGGTTACAATAATATAGGTACGACTGAAAAGTTAAATGCTTCGATTTCTAATTCCTCTCGATTTGAAGATTACAAACTTCAAAATATTATAGGTAATCAATTAGCATCTCAAGGTTTTTATGAGATTATGGCTAATTCGTTAACCTCACCTAAGTATATAAAGTTGAGTGAAGACTTAATGGAAGCGCATAACGTAAAAATGCTAAATCCGTTGAGTAACGATTTAGAAGTAATGCGTCAATCTTTATTATTTTCGGGTTTAGAAGCTGTATCGCATAATATCAACAGAAAACGTGAGGACTTAAAGTTATTTGAATTTGGTAAAACCTACCATCAATATTCAGGTAACAGAGAAGAGCACAAACACTTATCTTTATTTGTTACAGGAAAGAAAACAGAAGAACGTTGGAATGCGGTTTCAACTCCAAGTGATTTCTTTTACCTCAAAGGAACGCTTGAAGTGGTTTTACAACGTTTAGGCTTAACACGTTTAAAATCGGCTCCAACGAAGTCCGACATACTTAGTGAAGGCATGAGTTTAGCTATTGGAAAGAAAACCTTAGTAGATTTTGGATTGGTAAAAAAGTCTGTTTTAAAACATTTCGGGATTTCTCAAAACGTATTATTCGCAGATTTCAATTGGGATAATGTCCTAGAAATGGCACAGCATAACAAGATTAAGTTTAGTGCAATTTCTAAATATCCTGAAGTGCGACGTGACTTTGCTTTGTTATTAGACCAAAGCGTGTCATTTGAAGACATCTATACCATTGCAAAGCAAACCGAAAAACAATTGCTTAAAAACGTAAATCTTTTTGACGTGTACGAAGGTAAGAACTTGCCTGAAGGCAAAAAGAGTTACGCCGTAAGTTTTACGCTTCAAGATGAAAACAAGACCTTAAATGATAAGCAGATTGATAAAATAATGTCTAAGTTACAATCTAATTTTGAGGCTAAGCTTGGTGCTGAATTGCGATAGTTAAACAGCTCATTACACCATATCATTAATCGTTAAATATTATATTTTATTTAATAGATATCCGCTTAAATATTTTTATTTTTATCCCTTATAAAAAACATATAAAATGGCAAACGTAACTTTAGGAGGAACACCAGTAGAAACAATAGGAAATTTACCAAAAGTCGGTAGTAAAGCACCAAATTTTAAACTCACAGGTACTGATTTAGCAGATAAGTCTAATAGCGATTTTGATGGCCGTAGATTAATCTTAAATATATTCCCAAGTGTCGATACTGGCACTTGCGCGCAATCCATCAGAACGTTTAACGAAAAAGCAAGTCAATTAGAAAACACAACAGTATTGTGTATCTCTAAAGATTTACCATTTGCAATGGCACGTTTTTGTGGCGCAGAAGGTATTGATAATGTAGAAAGCTTTTCTGATTATAAAACTGGCAAATTTGGAGACGATTACGGATTAACCTTTACAACAGGCGCATTTGAAACCTTATTGTCGCGTTGTATTGTTGTTATAGATACTGACGGAACTATAACATATACAGAGCAAGTTACTGAAATTGCGGATGAGCCAAATTACGAAGCCGCTTTAGACGCTTTGAAATAGGTTTATTGTATTTACGAAGCCTCCAAGGCTGCTTTAAAATAGTAATATTGTAATTACGAAGCCGCTTTGGATGCTTTGAAATAAATGTGTCTTAATTGCAAAGTAGCAGTAAACGCTTTATTCAATTTTTCATAAACAATTAAAGTGCTTTCACGAGTTTAGCATCATCACGCTATGCAAAAAAAAGAACCGTTCATTATTAACAGACTTAAAAGCGTAGTCTATGCTTTTAAGGGCTTGCTTATTCTTATAAAAACAGAAGCTAGTATAAAAACACAAGTCTTCATAGCTGTTGTTGTGACTATTGCTGGTTTTTATTTTGAAATTTCAAAAACCGAATGGATGGCACAATTAGCTATGATTGGTTTGGTAATTAGTATGGAAGGGATGAATACAGCCATGGAATATATTGCAGATTTTATTCATCCAGAATATCATAAGAAAATAGGATTGATAAAAGATGTCGCCGCAGGAGCTGTTTTTATAGCTTCGGTTATTGCTGTCATTATTGCTGGTATTATTTACATACCAAAATTCTCTTAAATACCAAAACGAATAGTATAAACGTTTCATATTTGTACATTTATGTAACTCTAATTTCACAACCCCTCTAAACCTAGCAATGAAACACATATTTACAATCTTAGCTTTTGTTGCTATGCTTTTAAGCTGTAATTCGGGGGATAAAAAAATCAGTCTAATTAAAACTACAGAAATAGCTTTAGATACTATAAAAACTGTTGATCAACTTAATTTTAATATTACTAAAGATTTTGTTCTAGGTAAGTTTGATTATAAAAGTGATTCCACATTTTTAAAAATAATTCCACCGTATGCGTCAAAAGAATTGTATCTCAATATCCAAGTTGCTAATGTGTTTTTAGATATGTATAATGCGGCAGAGGCTGATGGAATTGAACTGAAAATAATTTCTGGAACTCGAAATTTTAAAGAACAAAAAGTAATATGGGAACGCAAATGGAAAGAGCATCAAAATCTTGAACCATTGCAGCGTGCCTTAAAAATTTTAGAATACAGCGCTATGCCAAGTTCATCGCGTCATCATTGGGGAACAGATATAGACCTAAATAGTCTAAATAATTCGTATTTTCACAGCGGAAAAGGACTTGCGGTATATGAGTGGTTAAAAACCTATGCTAATGGCTTTGGTTTTTATCAAGTTTACACGGAGAAAGACCTGAATAGAACAGGCTATAATTTAGAAAAATGGCATTGGTCCTATTTGCCTTTAGCGAGTCAATATTTAGAGTTTTATAATAAACGTATTATTAATGACGATATTAATGGATTTAGTGGTTTCGAGCAAGCACAAAACTTAATGATCATTAAAGACTATGTGAACGGTATTTCTAGAAAAGCAAAAGATTATAAATAAAAAATAAATTCCGATACGTCGGAATAAGTTACCGAAATGAATTCGGCATAAAATGGCAAAAAAAGTAATTAAAAAGAAACCAACAACCAAAGCGAAACCGACAGTTAAGCCAAAGGCTAAATCGAAAACGCCTTCGTTTAAATTAACTAGTCAGCAAAAACTTATTTTTGGAAGTTTGCTGATCATACTTGGTGTGCTTCTTTTTATATCATTTTTATCGTTTGTTTTCACCGGAAAAGAAGATCAAAGTGTACTGAGTAATTTCCCAGAACGCTCAGAGGACTACAAAAATTGGGCTAGTCAACTTGGCGCTTGGGTCAGTGAATTATTTATTACCAAAGGTTTTGGATTGCCTTCTTTTATTTTTTCTGGCTTGCTGTTTCTTTCTGGAGTCTATGTGACTTTAAATTTAAAGAAATTCAAACTCAGAAAACACTGGATTTGGGGAACTTTAATCGTCATCTGGTTGTCCATTTTCTTCGGATTTTTCACGCACAAATATGACCTTCTTGGTGGCACTATTGGTTATGAAATGAACCATTTACTTCAAGACTATATAGGTAAAGCAGGGACTATCCTTTTATTACTTTTTGGGCTTATCGCCTATTTAGCAATCCGATTTAAAGTATCAGGAGATACTTTTGTAAATCTTTTTAAACGTGCTAAACGAAATATCAAGGAAGATTTACAATCAGAAAAAGATACTTCCGAGCCAACTGTTACTTTTGACAATAGCTTAACTGAAGAAGCTGAAGCTATAAAATCTGCTTTCGAAATTCCTCTAGAGCAATCTGAACCAACTATAAGTAACCATTCTAAGCCTGAAACAAAAGCTGAAAAGCTAACAATGGAAGTCACAGAAAAGCCTCAGGAGGAAACAGTCGAAATCCCAGAATTAAAAGTTGAAACCATTGCCGAAGAACAATCTGAAACTGATAATCTAGCGGCTAAACTTGTCGAAGATTTTGGACAATTTGATCCGACACTAGAGTTGGGCAATTATCAATTTCCTCCCTTAGATTTATTAAAAAAATACGATAATGAAGGTATTTCTATAGACCAGGAAGAACTTGAAGAAAACAAGAACAAAATTGTTGAAACCCTTCGTAACTATAAAATAGGTATTAGCAGTATCAAAGCGACTATCGGGCCAACGGTAACGCTTTATGAAATTGTGCCAGAAGCTGGGATTCGTATTTCAAAAATTAAAAACTTAGAGGATGATATTGCTTTATCCTTGGCCGCCCTTGGGATTCGTATTATTGCTCCAATTCCAGGAAAAGGAACTATTGGTATTGAAGTCCCAAATAAGAATTCGACCATCGTATCCATGCGATCTGTTATTGCATCCCAGAAGTTTCAAAAATCTACAATGGAATTACCAATTGCCTTTGGTAAAACGATTAGCAACGAAACCTTTGTGGTTGATTTAGCAAGAATGCCACACATGCTTATGGCAGGTGCTACAGGTCAGGGTAAATCGGTTGGTTTAAATGCGGTTTTAACGTCCTTATTATATAAGAAGCATCCTGCTGAAGTAAAGTTTGTATTAGTAGATCCTAAAAAAGTAGAGCTCACACTTTTCAATAAAATTGAGCGTCATTATTTAGCGAAGCTTCCAGATAGTGAAGAGGCAATTATTACAGACAACACTAAGGTTATTAATACCTTGAATTCACTTTGTATAGAAATGGATAATCGATACGAAATGCTCAAAAATGCGTTTTGTAGAAATATAGCAGAGTATAACACAAAATTTAAAGCCAGAAAATTAAACCCTAATGACGGTCATGCCTTCTTACCCTACATTGTTTTAGTAGTTGATGAGTTTGCGGATTTAATAATGACCGCGGGTAAAGAGGTAGAAACTCCCATTGCGCGTTTAGCACAACTAGCCCGAGCCATCGGTATACATTTAATTATTGCCACACAACGTCCTTCTGTAAATGTAATTACGGGTATTATAAAAGCCAATTTCCCTGCGCGTATTGCTTTTAGAGTCACCAGTAAAATAGATTCTCGTACCATTTTAGATGGTTCTGGAGCAGACCAACTGATTGGTCGTGGCGATATGTTATATACCCAAGGCAATGATTTAATCCGTATTCAATGTGCCTTCGTTGACACGCCAGAGGTTGAAAGATTAACGGAGTTTATCGGCTCTCAAAAAGCCTATCCAGATGCACACTTATTACCAGAATATGTTGGTGAGGAAGGTGGCACAAATCTTGATGTAGATATTTCAGATAGAGACAAGTTATTTAGAGATGCGGCTGACATCATTGTTACAGCACAACAAGGTTCAGCCTCTTTATTACAGCGCAAATTAAAGTTAGGCTATAATAGGGCTGGCAGAATTATCGATCAGTTAGAAGCGGCAGGAATAGTTGGCGGTTTTGAAGGCAGTAAAGCAAGACAAGTATTAGTACCCGATTTAGTAGCCTTAGATCAATTATTAGCAAACGAGACAGAATAACAAAGATTATACTTAATAAAGATGAGAGATTTAATTGTATTAGCATTCTTAGCATTAGGATTAACAAGTTTTGCGCAAAGTGATGCAAAAGCCGAAGCCTTATTAACAGAGGTCAGTACCAAAATAAAAGCGTATAACAACATTAGCTTAGATTTTAAATACGAGTTGAGTAATGTTAGTGAAGACATTAATCAAGAAACACGTGGAGATGTCGTTATTAATGGAGAAAATTACAAACTTAATATCTTAGGAGTGACACGGATTTTTGATGGCAAAACCCTGTACACCATTAGTCCAGAAGACGAAGAAGTCACTATTTCCTCAGATAATACTGAGGATGAAAGTACCATTACACCAAGTAAAATGCTCTCTTTCTATGAAGATGGTTATACTTATAAAATGGATATCATTCAAAATGTGAAAGGTCGAAAAATTCAGTATTTAAAATTGAATCCTATAGATACTAATTCTGAAATAAAGCATATCCTATTAGGTATAGATGTTACTACAAAACATATCTATAACTTAATTGAAGTTGGCAATAACGGAACAAAAACCACACTAACCGTTAATTCTTTTAAAACAAATGAGCCTATTTCAAAAACCTTATTTACATTTGACAAAAGTAAATACAGCGATTACTTTATCAATAAAATAGATTAAGGTTTAAACTTCAACATGTGAAAATATTAGATAGGTACATACTTATCACATTCTTAAGGACGTTTTTTAGCGTCTTTATTATATTCATGTTCATCTTTGTTTTGCAAGGGGTTTGGCTCTATATCTCTGAACTTGCCGGTAAAGACTTAGATGTTACGGTAACCGCGAAATTTATCTTGTTCTATATGCCAAAGCTTATTCCTTTGGTTGTACCCTTGACGATTCTCTTATCTTCCATAATGGTATTTGGCAACTTCGCAGAAAACTATGAGTTTGCCGCAATGAAATCTACAGGGATTTCCTTACAGCGTTCTATGCGCAGTCTAAGCGTATTTATTGTGGCACTTGGTATTGGGTGTTTCTTTTTTGCGAACAACGTTATTCCTTTGGGAGAATTTAATTTTTATAATTTACGTAGAAATATTGCAAAAGTTAAACCAGCCTTGGCTATTGCTGAGGGACAATTCAACGAAATAGGGAACATTAATATTAAAGTTGATAAAAAAACTGGCGATAGAGGACAATTTTTAGAAGGTGTTATCATACATCAAAAAAGCACAACACGTTCAGGGAATTATAAAGTCATAGCTTCAGAAAAAGGGGAATTAAAGAGTAGCCCAGATTCTAATATTCTTCAACTCGAACTAATAAACGGCAATTATTACGAAGAAATTGTTAATAAAGATGCACGTGAAAACACAAAGAAACCACATGCCAAAAGTTATTTCGATACTTATATTATCAACGTAGATTTAGAAATATTAAATTCTGAAGATTTAGATGAAAAAAATCATACGAGCAGATATAGCATGCTAAATGTACAGCAGCTCAATTATACAATAGACAGTCTTAAAAATAACAGAAATGAAGATTACAAAACACTAGCAAAGACTTTATATAACCGAAGCACTTACATGGCCTTAAACCTTAGCATAGATACCATACAATCAGATTCGCTATACACAGGTAAAAGCGTCTTAGATATTTTTAACACTAGTAAAAAGTTACAGATTTTAAACTTGGCAATTAATAACTCTAATAGTACGCGACAAATTATCAAATCCAATATAAAAACATTTGATATTAAGGCTGTTTGGATGAATAAACATATCATCGCCTTACATGATAAATTTGTTTTGGCATTTGCTTGTATCATTTTATTTTTTGTTGGCGCACCTCTTGGTGCTTTGATTCGTAAAGGTGGCCTTGGCTTACCAATGGTAATTGCTATTATCTTATTCTTAACCTACCACTTCTTTGGTATTTTCGCTAAAAATAGTGCTGAAAAAGGAAGTTTTAGTCCAGTTCTAGGTTCCTGGCTTTCTACTGCTGTTATGCTCCCCTTGAGTATCTATTTAACAACAAGAGCGACGAATGACAGAGGTGTTTTTCAATTTGATGCGGTATTAGTTCCATTAAAGCGCCTATTTACAACAAAAAACAAGTTTCAACTTTCCGAAACGGATACTAAATCTTATAACTATTATAAAAAATATTCAGTTGAAGAATTGGTTGCGATTATTAAAAAACAAGACGACTTCGATTTAGATAAAAAGCCGAAAGAAATTGCCTTACATAATTTATTAAATAGAAATATACCGTTGGAAGGTTTAAAATTAGAAGGTCTAGAAATTTCTAATAATTTGATTAAAGCAAACACTTTACTAAAAGATTATAAAGATTATTCTCAAACAAGCCTCGTGAGTTTTAGTATTGGAGCCCTACTATTAGGACTTCACTTTGTATTTAAAAACAATAAGATGACAGAAATAGCTGAGGCATCTTTAAGCCTTAGTTGTGTTGCTCTTGTATTTTTTGTAATCTATGTTATTGTTGATGCTATCATTTATTCAAAATTTTACAAAACCATAGAGAAAGAAAACAAACGCATTAACCCAATTCTTCTTGTGCTATCGCTTCCTCTCTATCCAATAAAATATATCTTTCTTAGGAATAAGATCACTCAAGACTTCTATCAGAGTTGTCTACAGAATATAAAATAAACGTACCTTTGTTACATTAAATACAACGCTATGATTGCCAATAAGGTGAATACTACAACCAGATTAAATACAATCGAAGAAGCCATCGAAGACATTCGTCAAGGTAAAGTCATCATAGTTGTTGATGATGAAAACAGAGAGAATGAAGGCGACTTTTTAGCCGCTGCTGAAATGGTAACTCCAGAGATGATCAATTTTATGGCGACTCATGGTCGTGGCTTAATTTGCGCGCCACTTACTGAGCATCGCTGTGAAGAATTAGAACTAAGCATGATGGTTAGAAACAATACTGACCCAATGGAAACGGCCTTTACGGTTTCTGTTGACCTAAGAGGTAATGGTGTTAGTACTGGTATTTCGGCTAGTGATCGGTTTAAAACAGTCAAAGCTTTGGTACATAAAGACACGAAAGGATTTGAATTGGCAAGACCTGGACATATTTTTCCATTAGTAGCAAAAGAAGGTGGTGTTTTAAGACGTACAGGACATACGGAAGCGGCAATTGATTTTGCGCGTTTAGCAGGATTTGAACCTGCTGGTGTTATCGTTGAAATTATGAACGAAGATGGTACCATGGCGCGTTTACCTCAGCTTTTGAAGGTCGCGAAGAAATTCAATTTAAAAATTGTTTCTATCGAAGACTTAGTGGCTTATCGTATGGAATACGACTCCTTAATAGAACGAAAAGAAGACTTTGAAATTGAAACACGTTTCGGTAAATTTAGATTAAGAGCTTACCAACAGACTACAAATAATCAAATCCATATTGCATTAACAAAAGGTACATGGAAATCTGATGAACCTATCTTAACTCGGGTTAACGCCACGCTAGTTAATAATGATATACTTGGTACTTTGACTAATAATGCTGACAAAAAATTAGACGATATGTTTAATGCTGTTAATTCTCAAGGTAAAGGCGCTATTATATTTATCAACCAACAAGCGGCCTCTATGAATTTGTTGGCTCGGTTGTCTATTCTTAAAGAGAAGCAGGTGGAAGGAGAATTAGTCAAAGCACCAAGCATAGCCATGGACGCGAGAGATTTTGGTATTGGAGCACAAATTCTTCACGATTTAAAAATCAGTAAACTAAACCTATTATCAAATAGTCTTCAAACGAAGCGCGTTGGTATGATTGGTTATGGATTAGAGATTGTGGACTACATCAACTATTAAAGCGAAGCTTTTGAAACTTTACGTAGTGCATAAAATCTATCAAAAAGATTAAAAAACAAGCCCTTAAGTGACTGTTTTAAGGTTCCCAATTCCTAGTGTGAAACACTAAAACCATGAATGGTTTAGTACATAACTGTTTTTTTGTTAGAACTTATTTCCCACCCCCTATTTTAAACTGATCTCGTGCTGAATTTAGATCGAAAACATCAACATCTAAATTTGTCTAAATCTTTTTCAACCACACCTATTTAAACATCTATATAGGAACTCTATACATTGCGATCATTGTTTGTATACTGGTTTATGACCTCTTCATCATCTATAAAAAGTAAAATCTACTAATTCGTTGGTTTTTCTAAAAAAATACACTCTCTCTACAGAATTAAGTCTTATAAATCAACAAATGAATTTAGGTAATTTTTTACCATCGTAATAAAACACGAAAAATTGTTTATCAAAAAGAAAGACAAAAAAAGGAGCGAACACTCTAGTGTGTTCACTCCTTTTAATTCAACATCTTTAAGAGACTTTTTCAGTGGTCTCTTTTAAAGTGCAGTATGTCCTTTAGAAATTAGATACTTACTACCGCTTCATTATTTTATGGCTTGTAGAATTCCCTCTTATTGAGGATTTTAAAAAATAAGCACCTGGACTCAAATCTGAGAAATCTAATTTTACAGCACTAGAATTAGGTTTTAAATCCATAACGACTTGTCCAAGCATATTAAATACAGTTAGAGTATCGATATTTTCTTTAGCGCTAATATTTAATATACCACTAGTTGGGTTTGGATAATACGTAAATTCCGCTAAGGAGAAATCATCTACTGAAAGTGTCGCACAAGTTATATCTGCTAGCCATCCTGTTAATTGAACAGACCCATCTGAAGTAAAGACAAACGTTAGAGCCCCAGAAGCATCTGTTGATGTAAAAGACATACCAACTGATAATAAACTATTTGCATCCGAAGGCACATCACCATCACCACTCTCTTCACCACATAATGTTTGTGCTAATACTGGAAAAGTGTCATCTGGACCATTATAAACGGTTAAGAAATCCCAACAGCCATCTTGATTTCCATCA
>JAWUVW010000079.1:0-20734 GCA_034112185.1 Flavobacteriaceae bacterium
CCATTAGATAGTTTTAAAAACACAATTCCTCAAAAAATTAATACAGTACAATTAGCTCCAACTAATACCAATTCCTTAGTTAGTATTACGTACGACGACTTTTCAGTATTCAATAAAAATCTAAGGCAAATCTCAACACAAACTATTGATAGCAGTGCAACCTTTCTGAATTTTACCAATGAAATCGCTCTAATAGATAATGCGGTTGTAGTGCATACACTAGATCCAAACTTGGCTACAGAGTCCATTGAAGAAAAATCTAATATTGAAACGTTTAGAAATATCGATATCTATGAATTTGGAGATATTAGTTTTTTTGAATCTCGTCTCATGCCATTTATTAGCTTTAACAATTCTAAATTTTTTGCGAGCTACGATAACTTCTTAGTGTTTACAAATTCCATTACACAGCTAAAAGTTATACTTAGTAATGCTCTAAATAATAACACCTTAGAGCATACAGAAGCCTTTATGAGCATCAATGAACATTTGAGTGACGAAGCTTCTTTATTTATTTTTAAAAACTCGGAGGGTTTATCTGAAATTTTAGAACAAAACATAAAAGGTTATAATGCTAATGCTGTTCAGTTTATTTACGAAGATAACTACGCGCATATTAACGGTGTTATTCAAAAATTCAAAAAACGAGCTAGAAGCAATTCGGTTACTGAAGCCTTTACCACGCAACTCGATGCAGAAATTATTTCTGTGCCACAATCGTTAAAAAATCATATCACCAAAGCTCATGATATTGCTGTACAGGATGTAAACAATTTGCTGTACCTCATTTCTGATTCTGGCAGCATTCTATGGAAAAAACAACTACAAGGTAAGATACTTGGTAATATAGAACAAATAGACACCTACAAAAACGGCAGATTACAACTGGCCTTCACAACCTCTAATCGCCTTTATGTTTTAGATAGAAATGGAAACGATGTTGCCGCTTTTCCTTTAAAATTCAACGATGCGATTACACAACCACTTTCCGTTTTTGATTATGATAAAAGAAAGAATTATAGACTACTCATAACGCAAGGCAAAAATCTTTTAATGTACGACGCTAAAGGCAAATCGGTATCAGGGTTTGATTATAAAACTAATGGTTCTGCAATTACGAGCCAGCCAAAACATTTTAGAATAGGTTCTAAGGATTATATTGTTTTTGGTGCTGGTGAAACATTAAAAATATTAAATAGACAAGGACATGTTAGAATCAACGTAAAAGACAAAATTCGCTTCTCTGAGAACGCATTGTATTTGTATCAAAATAAGTTTACGACGACCAATACGCTTGGTCAATTAATTCAAGTCGATACAAAAGGACGATTAGCTACAAAAAATTTAAATCTAACCGACAAGCACAAGATAGCAACCACAAGCAAAACCTTAGTTTCCTTGACCGAAAACAAGCTGCATATTAAGTCGCGAACTGTAGATTTAGATTTCGGAGATTATACAGCGCCAAAAATCTTTTATATTAACGATAAGATCTATGTAACTACAACAGATTTACAGTCTAAAAAAGTCTATCTTTTTGATAGCCAAGCAAAACCTATTCCCAATTTCCCTGTGTTTGGAACGTCCTTAGCAGAATTACAGAAATTAGACAAAGACAATGGTTTAGAACTGATTACACAAAGTGACGCTAAAACTATAGTGGTCTACAAACTAAATTGATTTCTTCGTTAATCAATAGATTCATTTTTTAGTGTCGATAGTTATACTTAATTATAGACCACTATTATCCATCACTTAAAATGAAATATACCATCGTTTTAAAACAGCATATTATAACAATTTGTCCTTTTTGTTTGTGTAGCTCCGACGATCGAGTCACAACCGAAAAAGCTAAAACGCCCTGATAGCAGTGTTGGTATTTCTAGTGAAGATCGTTTTGTGAGCGTCTCGTTTGATCTGTATCACAAAGTTTATAAATATGATGGTTATGCAGTCGCTTTAATAGCTCTAGAAGATGAAGATGTTTTAGACGATTTAGACGATTTAGATGGTGCTGGGATTTTTAAACAAAGTAAGGCTAAAACGTCTTAGAATATAGCATTGAAACCGCTAAGGAATTGTTGTTAGGACGGCGAACGGATCATAAAAAAGGTGAAGAAGCAACGACTTCACAACATGAGGTTCATTCTGAAAAAAAATCTGATGATAATGCTAACTAGAAAACCAACCAATCTGATACTGATTCTAACAATGATAAAGAAAACAATCCTTATAATGTTTCAGATAAATTAAAAATCTATAGCAAATTTGATTTTGGTTCAGCCAATAGTCAGCCAGAATGACTCGGGATTGTGCGCCAAATTTCGCAAGCTTTAGTGCAAGACGAAAACATAAGATTAACTAGTATTGGCCACAAAGATACCGATGGTGTTGCCGAAACTCATTTAAAATTATCTAAAGCAAGAGTTACCGCTGTAAAAGACGCTTTGGCTCACATCTATGAAATCTCAGCAGATGTTATAACTACTGATAGTAAAGGCGAAACTGAACCTCTCGGAAACAATAAAACAGCAGACGGAAAAGCTCAAAATAGACGTGTGGAATTTGTAAAAATATAACCGTGACCACATCTGAAGTCCTCGAGTCTGAAAACACCAAATTTATTTTGGCGTTTTCTTTATTTTTAAGGCTTGCGTTTTGTAGTATTGTATACTCAAAATAATACACTTTTATATCTCATGATAAAACGACAAAAAGCTTCCATAAAACATTGTATTATTCACAAAGTTGGCAACAAATTTAATGGCACGAAAAATGCATTTTCTGATGCTACTGTAGATTTTGATGAAGCGACTTATAATCTAATGTTACCTTATCTTTTAAAGCCATTTGTAAGCGTTGCAGAAAGTTATCGTTTTCATCACCACAGTGATGTTGGACTCAATGAAATTAACACTTACAGCGAACAACTTTTTAAAGAGGAAGCTGATTTTATAGAGGTCTCAAAGCACATTGTGGCCCACTTATTTGAACAAAGTAATTCGGCCCAAATTAAAACAGGAGATGTGCTTATTTGTCATTTTGAAAATGTGCAATACGAAGACTATTTCACCGATGCTATTGGGGTTTTTAAAATTGAAAATAAAACAGAATTTTTTCAGACCTATTTAGAGCAAAATAGCTACGATATTTTAGTGCAGAAAGGAATACAAGCCAAGAAGGTAGATAAAGGCTGTTTAATCCTGAATACGTCTGATACGGAAGGTAAAATTGTATTGAGTGTAGATAACAATACGTATGACACACACTATTGGATTAAAAGTTTTTTAAACATCGTATATCCAGACGATAGTAACCAACACACTAAGAATTGTATTGAGCTTTGTAGAGAATTTTCTAAGGAAATTTTACAACCTAATTTTGGCGGACAAGAGCAGAGTAATTTCTTAGCAAAAACCGTTGATTTTTTTAAAGAAAATGAGATTGTTAACATTGAATCTTTTAAAGAGGAGGTTTTTGATGAAGAAGATAAAATACAATTGTTTGAAGACTACAAAAAAAGCTACGAGTCTGACAACAAAGTTCTCATTAGAAACCAATTTGATGTCTCGGAAGTTGCCTTAAAAAAGCAAAAACAAAAGATTAAAACTGAGATAAAATTAGACACTAATATCCAGATTAAACTCGACGTTGATGCGCCTGATGCTTCAGCAGAATATCTGGAACGTGGCTACGATGACGAGAAAAAAATGCATTTTTATAAGGTGTTTTTTAATGCTGAATCTTAGCTTAACTTTTTCAGAAAAATCACCTGACTTAGATTAAAGCTAGATAAAAAATATTGAAACAATTATTATCAGAAAATTATTAAACAAAACTAGCTTCAAAAAGCGTTTCAAAATGTTTCAAAAGCTTCTTCTTAACTTCAGTTGGATCGAGCATATCTGTATCTCACTCATTATTTAAAGTAGTAACAGCTTTTCCTCTTATTACACATAGAATAATATGATCAGAATAACCCGAGTCTGAATCCACATTGAGTGCAAAACCATGCACTGCCGAACAACTATTTGTTCTCAAAGTTTAAAAGCATAACAAACTAATATTTTTTTTACAAAATCTTAATTAATATAAAACTCTTTTTAAGTTTTAACATTTTATGTAAATAATTAATTTCTAGATTTTTTATCTTAGAACATTCTATGCTTTATTGGGTAAAGCATTACTAAATTAACCAGGCAAAAGATATGAAGATTAAAAAATTAAACGCCATCAAGTGTATGACTATGGCTTTTGTTTTATTTGCTTTTTTAGCACCTCAAAACATTGAAGCTCAAAAAAAGAAAAAAAGAAAAAAGGACAAAACTGAGACTACTGCTCCAAAACCACCTGAGACGTCTAAAGAAAAGTCTATCGCGGACTTAGTAAAAAAAAGCAAAAAAATCGAAGGGTTATTTACGATGTATCAAGATACAATCAATGGTAGCTTGCAAATGATAGTTAAGGAAGACCAAATTAACGAAGAGTACATTCATTTTAATCAGGTTTCAAATGGTGTTGTCGATGTTGGTCGATTTAGAGGTGCTTATGGTGGCTCTAAAGTTTTTAAAATTAAAAAACACTTCGACAAAATTGAATTTGTAACGCAAAACACATCCTTCTATTTCGATCCAGAAAGTGCCTTATCTAAATCTAAAGACGCGAATATGAGTGAAGGCATCATGGCTAGTGTAAAAATTGAAGCACACGATAAAGAAAAAGGACTTTACCTAATTAAAGCGGATGGTTTATTTTTAAAAGAAACATTATCTCAAATTAAACCTCCTAAATTTCCAGGATCATCGCCAGTAGCATTTTCTTTAGGGAATTTAGATAAATTAAAGACCAAGATTAGTGCTATTCGTAATTATTCAGAAAACACAAATTTAGAAGTCGAATATGTATACTCTAAAACTTCAATATTAAATGGAGGTTCTAACGCGATTAGTGATGGGCGTAATGTGAGTATTAAAGTATTTCATAGTTTAATTGCACTACCAGAAAATGATTATGAAATTAGACTTGATGATCCTCGTGTTGGTTATTTTTTAACGCAAGTTAATGATCAAACATCGACAAGCTCAACACCTTATCGCGATTTAGTGCATCGCTGGGACTTACAAAAGAAAGATCCAAATGCGACGTTATCTGAACCTCTAGAACCTATAACATGGTGGATTGAGAATTCCACGCCGCTAGAATGGAGAGAAACTATTAAAAATGCCGTTTTACAATGGAATGTAGCCTTTGAAAAGGCAGGTTTCAAAAATGCTATGGTGGTTAAAGTACAACCGGATGATGCAGATTGGGATGCTGGTGATATTAACTATAACGTGTTGCGATGGACATCTTCACCACGACCTCCTTTTGGTGGCTATGGACCAAGTTTTGTTAACCCTAAAACAGGACAGATTTTAGGAGCAGATATTATGCTTGAATATGTCCATTTTACCAATAGAGTATTATACGATAAACTATACGAATTATCGACTTTAGAAGCCCCTTTTGAATCTTCAGAATTTAATAAAAACGATGTGACCTTTTGTTCATTAGGCCATCAAATTCATCAAGATGTTATGTTTGCTAGCGCTGTAGTGTCTGCAACAGGAGCATCAGATTTAGAAATGGAACGTATAAAAAAAGAATCCATGACGGCATTAATTATGCATGAAGTAGGACACACGTTAGGACTAAATCATAATATGAAAGCGAGTCAACTTTTTTCTCCAGAACAATTAAATGATGCCTCATTTATTGAAGGTAAGTGCTTAACAGCATCTGTTATGGATTATGCTACACTAAATATTACCAGAGATAGAAGTAAACAAGGACAATATGACGACGTTGCCGTTGGACCTTACGATGTTTGGGCTATTCAGTTTGGTTATACACATTTTAATACCGTAAAGGAGAGAACTGATTTATTAAATAAATCTACAAATCCTGAACTTGTTTTTGGTAATGATGCAGACGATATGCGCTCTCCCGGAAAAGCTATTGATCCTAGAGTGATGACGGGTGACCAATCAAACAATTCGATTGCCTATTCTATTGACAGAATTGAACTTTCTAATGATTTAATGCTAAATGCTAAAAATAAATTCACAAAAAACGGAGAGTCTTATCAGGAATTAAGACGCGTTTACTATTTATTGAGTAGGCAAAAAGCTGGAGCCGCTAACAATATATCGAGATATATTGGAGGGGTTTATGTAGATCGTGCTATGGCTGGCCAAGAAGGTGGCACACAACCTTACACAGCAGTAAGCTTAGTAGATCAAAAAAGAGCTATGAATGCCTTAAGTAAATACGTTTTTGCACCAGATGCTTTTGATGCACCTAATGATTTATATAATTATTTAGCGATGCAACGCAGAGGTTATAATTTTAGAACTCCAGAAGATCCAAAAATACACAGACAAGTTTTAAACTACCAAAAAAATGTCCTAGCACATATTCTACACCCAAATACATTACAAAGAATTACGGATAGTGAGCTTTATGGTAATGCGTATAAATTATCAGCATTTATGACTGACCTTAATAGCGCGATTTTTAAGGCAGATATTTATGGCAATGTAAATTCATTTCGACAAAATTTACAAATTGAGTACACAAACTTACTTATTGATGCCTTAACCGGTAAACAAAGCGGGCGCTATACTAATAACGCCAAGTCTATGGCGATTTATTGCTTAAAAAATATTAGAGCGATGACAGCACCTTCAGGTGATATTTCATCTAAAGCACACAAGCAACATTTAAGAACACTTATTGATAATGCTCTAAAGGAGGTTAAATAATAGAGTTCAAGTACTACTAAAAAAGCTACTTCATTGTTTTATGAAGTAGCTTTTTTAATTAAAGGCATCTTTGTTAGTTACTTAAATAGCTTAACAAAATAACAGTTAAACAAACTTCGTCTCAAACAAAATTTCAAAATGCTTTAAAAGCTTCGTTTTAACCGCATCTTCATCAACCTTTTCAATACCCAATTCAACATTCAAAGACGTTACAGCCTTACCTTTTATACCACATGGAATAATATGATCAAAATAGCCTAAATCCGCATTGACGTTTAGTGCAAAACCGTGCATCGTCACCCAACGGCTTGCTCTCACTCCCATGGCACAAATTTTTCTAGCAAACGGAGTTCCAACATCCAACCACACACCGGTTTCACCCGGACTGCGTTCAGTTTTTAAACCGTAATCTGCTAAGGTGAGAATAATAATTTCTTCTAAAAAACGAAGGTACTTATGAATATCAGTAAAGAAATTATCTAAATCCAAAATAGGATAACCTACAATTTGCCCTGGACCATGATACGTGATGTCTCCTCCTCTATTAATCTTGTAGAATGTTGCTCCTTTTTCGACTAATTGCGCTTCAGATAGTAACAGATTAGATACATCACCACTTTTACCTAAAGTATAGACATGAGGATGTTCTACAAATAGAAAATGGTTGTCAGTTTCTAAGCCAGCATTTTCTCTTCTATTCTTAATCTTCGTATCTAAAATAGCTTTAAAAAGCGTTTCTTGATAATCCCAAGTGGCTTTAAAATCCTTTGTTCCTAAATCTTGGAGTTGAACTGTTTTATTCATATCGCAAAGATAAAAAATTATCGGTCGGGATTATTCAATATCACCAATGCCGCAATCACGCCAGGTACCCAACCGCAAAGCCATAATAAAAAGGTAATTAGAATAGAACCGCACCCTTTATCTAAAACTGCTAAAGGTGGGCAAATGATGGACAATATAACGCGCCAGATACTCATAATTCGTTTGATGATTTGATGTACAGATATGACGTGATTTAGTCGAGATTGTTACATGTTTTAAAGTCAAATTGTAAATATTATAATGAGGTCGTTTAAACTTTTCGCGTTTAAGCGAAAATTAGGCGTTTTGTTCCCAATTTTAGTCTTTTTAGAGATGCATAGCAGAGCTACGGAGCAAGAAAAAGACTAAAAGTGGGTGCAAAAGATCGATTTTTTAGCAAATAAAAAAAGTTTAAACCACTTCAATATATCATGCTACAGAAATTATATGCAGATAATAATTACCATTATTTAATTAATGCCCATTATAGGCTTTCAAAGAATTTTAAAATTATGTAGTTTCGTTTTATGCGACTAAGAATTTTATTAATCTTTTTAGCTTTCTCACTATGTTGTGAAGCGCAATATTCGTTTTCAGGCTACATCAATCCTGATGAATCGCAAAATTCGGTATATCTTTCTATTGTTGAAGATTATCGGAAAATGTCTGGTGTCTATTCTGAACAAATTATTGCCAAAACTACAGCAGACGAGACCGGTTTCTTTGAATTTAAGGGGGATATACTCGATTTAGAAAACCGTATATACCGCATTCATATCGATAAATGTACAGCTGTTCAGCAAGGTGCTAACCACTTTAATGGCCATTGCAATGCCAGTGAGGAACTGTTGTTTATTGCCAAGAATACAGATACTTTAAAGCTTCCGTTTTCATTTGGAAATCAAGTGTTTTGTCGTGTAGAATCGAATAACCCAAAAGCGAATGCCTTTGTAAAAATTGATTCATTAAAAAATGATATGCGTTTTGCTTATGGCGAATTTAGAAGTGAAGCCAATCGTAAACTAAACAATAAAAAATGGTTTAAAACCCTTCAATATTTTGGGGAAGCTCTAAACGAGCCTATTGCCGAGCTTTATATTTATTCGTATTTATCGGATCGTAGAAGTGATTTACACAATTACTATGTTGAAGATTTAAAAACTAATGCGTATTACGATAATTTAAAAGCACGATTAATGACTAATTATCCTGATGCTTCATACACAAAACAATATACGAATGAACTCGAAGCTGATCGCTATATGTTAGCTGCAGCGAATGGTGATGCTGGTTTTTATTGGAGTTTTTACCTCTATGTTCTATTAGCATTCTCAGGACTATTGAATGTTTTGTTTTTCTATCGTTCGTGGAAACAAAAGCAATCCAAAACTAAAGATTTAAAAGCGAAGTTATCCAAACAAGAACTGGTCGTTTTAGACCACATACTTCAAGATAAAACGAACAAGGACATTGCAGAATCACTTTTTTTAAGCGTCAGCACTGTAAAATCCCATACAAATAACATTTACAAAAAGTTAAATATCCAATCTAGAGACGACGCAAAGTCGCTGTTTGTTAGGTGATTATAAAAATCAACCTAGGGACTAGTACCGATTTCAACCCTTCTTTTTTCATATTTCACATTTGTATCATTGATGTTTGCTTTCATATTAATCATTTAAAACATGTATTATGAACCATCCATCATTCGGAGTATAATCAGTTACAAAGAATGATTAAATGGATGCAACATTTGACAAAACAAACATTAAATCAAGAACAAATGAAACGAACACTAAACATTACAATTCTTTTAGTCTTAGTCTTAAGTTTTTTTAACGTAGCACCTACTGTATATGATACATACGACAGTAAAGTCGCTGTTATTAAATTTAAAACAGAAGTCCTTGATTATGGCACCATAACTCAAAACTCTGAAGGTACAAGACACTTTATGTTCACCAATACAGGTGAAGCGCCTTTATTAATCACCAAGGTAAAAACAAGTTGTAGCCGTAAAGTGCCTAGTTATTCTAAGGTACCAATTCTCCCTGGTCAAACAGATGAATTAGAAAATAAGTACAACACAAAAAGATTAGAAGCTTTTGCTAAGACTGTTACTGTAACTTCTATTGCTGAAGGCGGTAATAAAATTCTTAACATTAAGGGCAATATTGTGGCTTTAAAATAAAAGCTCACCGTAATTCAATCTTTCAGGTAGTCGTTTGTTATATCTAAATTTGCCACGCTAATCTTTATTCTGAAATACTAAAATAAGTTCCACACGAGCAAGTTCAGAATGACAACTACCTATGCTTTACCATAAAAATTTCATCCATAAAATCATCATAATGAAAACGAATATCATAACAATCATAATCATACTCGTACTTACATTTCAACTCAATGCGCAATCATTAAACCAAGAAATCGCACAGGAAGGAAAAACAGCCTATCTACTTGGTAAAATAGATAAAAGTGGCTTAGAAGGCGACAACTATAAATCTTGGTTTACTAAAAATCACGACGATTATAAACCAAACCCAAGCATCATAAATTCAATTGCGTCAGAACTAAAAACCTATTCAATAACCCTCTTTATGGGAACTTGGTGTGGAGATAGTAAAAAAGAAGTTCCTAAATTTTTAAAAGTCCTAGAAGATTGCAATTTCCCTATAGACCAATTAACGATGATCGCGCTCAGCAGTGCACCAGACATGTACAAACAAAGTCCACAACATGAAGAAGCCGGTTTGAACATTCATCGCGTCCCAACCGTGATTTTTTATAAAGATAGTAAAGAAGTGAATCGTATTGTAGAACACCCTATTACCTCTTTTGAAGACGATATTCAGCATATCATCACTAAAAACAATTACAAATCAAATTATCAAATCGTTAGTGAGGTCGATCATATTTTAAACAAGAAAGGCCTACATGGTCTAAAAAGGAAACACAAAAAACTGCTAAAAACCTACAAAGAAAAAGTTTCAAGCATGTATGAACTTAATACTTATGGGCGCATTCTCTATGGAACAAATCGGAAAGCTGAAGCTATTGCCGTTTATACCCTTAACACAGAATTATTCCCTGACCAACCAAGAAGTTACATGAGCTTAGCCAATGCATTAGGTGTTAGTGGCTTTAAAGAAGATGCGATTAAAGTCCTTGAAGACGCGATTCAACTTCATCCAGATAACGAGGATCTTAAAGAAAACCTAGAGCTTATAAACGCTAGTTAACAAGAGGTCCTGTTCTTCAACAGGGTTTGTTTAACGCATTATTTTAATGAATTGCCATGCCATTTTCTAAAGTGGGTCACTTTAATTATTACTATGTACTAGAAGACCCCTCTGAAATAGCGCGATTAGTTCAGCCATCTGTTTTAAATGCCTTGCTTTGCAATTTTTTAAAACAGGGCTTCACTAATTTTTCTAAATAGTGTAATTTTGCACCTCAAAATAAATTTTAGAATGCAACTTTCAGAACAAGAATTAGTACGACGCGAGAAGTTAGGTAAATTACGTGCTTTAGGGATTAATCCTTATCCAGCAGATTTATATCCAGTAGACCATACGTCTAAACAGATAAAATCTGACTATAAAGAAGGAAAACCCGTTATCATTGCAGGTCGTCTAATGGCTATTAATATTCAAGGGAAAGCCTCTTTTGCTCAGTTACAAGATAGTGAAGGTCGTATTCAATTGTATTTTAACAGAGACGAAATATGTACAGGCGAAGACAAATCGTTGTACAACGATGTCTTTAAAAAACTATTAGATCTAGGTGACTTTGTTGGTATAGAAGGCACGCTTTTCACGACTCAAGTTGGTGAAAAAACGGTTATGGTAAAGCAGTTTAAATTGCTTAGCAAAGCCTTAAAACCATTACCTATACCAAAACAAAAAGACGGTAAAACCTATGATGCTTTTACAGATCCTGAAATGCGTTACAGACAACGATATGCGGATTTAGTTGTAAATCCACATGTCAAAGAAGTTTTTGTGAAGCGGACAAAGTTATTTAATGCCATGCGTCAATTTTTTAATGATGCTGGTTATTTTGAAGTGGAAACACCTGTATTACAACCTATTCCTGGTGGCGCTGCAGCACGTCCATTTATAACGCATCACAACAGTTTGGATATTCCGTTATACATGCGAATTGCAAATGAATTATATCTAAAACGCCTAATCGTTGGCGGTTTTGATGGTGTCTATGAGTTTTCGAAAAATTTTCGGAATGAAGGCATGGACAGAACCCATAATCCGGAATTTACAGCCATGGAAATCTATGTATCGTACAAAGATTACAATTGGATGATGGAGTTCTGTGAGCAATTATTAGAGCATTGTGCTAATGCTGTTAACGGAACTTCTGAAGCTACTTTTGGTGAACATAAAATTAATTTTAAAGCACCTTATAAGCGCATTACCATGCGCGATTCTATTTTAGAATTTACAGGTTTCGATATTTATAATAAATCTGAAGACGCGATCAGAACGGCTGCAAAAGGCATGCATATCGAAGTCGATGAAACCATGGGTAAAGGCAAGTTGATTGATGAAATATTCGGTGAGAAATGTGAAGGGAATTACATCCAACCCACCTTTATTACAGACTATCCTAAAGAGATGAGTCCGTTATGCAAAGAACATAGAGAAAACCCTGAATTAACGGAACGTTTTGAATTGATGGTTTGCGGTAAAGAAATCGCAAATGCCTATTCAGAATTAAATGATCCTATAGATCAACGTGAACGTTTTGAGCATCAATTAAAATTAGCTCAAAAAGGAGATGACGAAGCCACTGAATTTATAGATGACGATTTTTTGCGTGCACTAGAATACGGAATGCCTCCAACATCTGGTATGGGAATTGGCATGGACCGCTTGGTTATGTTTTTAACCAACAATCAGAGCATTCAAGAAGTACTGTTCTTTCCACAAATGCGACCAGAACGAAAGCAAGTGGACATGAGCGATAATGAGAAGGCTATTTTTGAAGTTCTAAAATCTCAGAAACGTATGGACTTAACGGTCTTAAAATCTCAATCTGGATTAAGTAATAAAGGGTGGGATAAAGGCCTAAAAGGTTTAGGAAAACATGGCTTAACTAAGGTTGAAAAGACGGATGACGGTTTGTTTGTTGAGCTGGTTTAGACCATAAACCTTATAAAATATTGAAGATAACTGAGAAAGGGATTTACGAAACAAGTAAATCCCTTTTTTTTAGGTTTAAAAAAACTATCTTAGAGTATCTTAAGTGTTAATTAGTCAAATAATGAAGCACCATTTTTAATCTCCCTATTATGAAACCAAACTACGTAGTCTTCTATTTATTGTTATGCTTCACAACATTCTTAAATTCACAAAATTTTAGAGGTAATTGGAATGTGGTATCTCTAGAATCTAATGGTAATATCATAAACTTGCCTTCAACAGTTACAACAGCACCAAACATAAATTTCGATAGTTTTTTCAGTAGTCCTCCTGCTGGTGATTTCGATCAATATTTCGGCTACTACATCCATGGAAATGGGATTTGTAACTCATTTACATCTTATTTTGAAACCAATACAAACGCCATTACGCTTATCCCTTATTTTGAAGCTACGACTAACTCATGTAATACAGTAGAAGAATCAGATTTTGAAAATTTATTCTTTGCCATCCTGCAGCAACCTGGAACTTTAGATTATTCGTTTTCAAATAATTTATACGACTTACAGTTTAGAAATAGTCTGGGTGAAATTATTAATTTGAGCCGTGAGAATGCCACAACAAACCCCTTAAGTGGCGAATGGTTTATACACCATATCTGGGATTATGATATCTTGTTTGAGAACACATTCGATCCAGGTTTAAATATTATATTTTCTGATGAAAGCAGTAATGGCCAAAGCACCTTTTTTGGTAATGCTATTTGCAATAGTTTTGGAGGTTCTTATGACTACCCATTGCAAACGAGTTCTTTTATATTAAGAAATATCGGTTGGACTCTAATTGAGTGCTTTTCAGCCGAGGAAGGGAATTTTGAAAGGGCTTACTTCGAGTTTTTTGGAAATTTTGGTGAAGATATATTCACGTTTGAAATTACAGGAAGTGGTTCTGAATCGATCTTAACCATTTCCAATGGTTATGGCGCTGCTATTACATACGGAAGACAAGCCTTATCTATAGATAGTTTTACACAGCAGCAAACTCAACTCATAACGGATCTATTTGAAAATAAATTAAGGCTTATTTCTGATGTTATTTTAGCCAATACATCCTACTCTATTTATAATATTTCAGGTAGATCAATAACGTCCGGTCGATTGAATGCATCTAAAAGTATTTCAATACATACACTATCCTCTGGAGTCTATATCTTAAAGGTTCAGAATTCACAAAATCAATCAGAAAGTTTTAAATTTTTAAAACACTAATTTAGGTTTTATGCCACATATCATAAATGTTAGACCTTATGCATTTTAATTATTCTAGATGCAGAAGTCGTTTAAATTATTCATCTAAATCATATTTAAAAGAGGGATGATTTAAAACTAGGGCCACGGTTTATCCACTAAATAGACTGAAAATAGTCACATTATTAATAATTGTTCCATTTTTAGTACTTTCACGGTCGCTATAATGAAAGAAAAATTATCATATTATGAAACGAGCATGTTAAAAGCGTTATCACCCAAAGAAATGATTAAAAGCGAACAGCATGTGACCATTTAAAAACAATAGATATAAACACATGAAAAAATTAGTATTACTGCTTTCAATACTTGCACTCTCATACAGCTGCCAAAAGGACGATGACGCCTTAGTACCACAATGTAATCTAGCAACGAATATTACCAGTGATGCTGCAACCTCTAGCACAGCAACACTAAGTTGGGATCACGAGACAACCGGAGCTACTTTCACTTTAGAATATGGCATTAGTGGCTTTTCGCAGGGTATGGGTACTTCGCTACAAGTCAATTCGACTTCAACACTATTAACAGGTTTAATAGCTAATACGACTTATGACTTTTATTTAAGAGCTAACTGTAGTGCCGATAATTTTAGTTCATGGTCAGCTTCACAAAGTTTTACCACGTCTCCTGAGTTAGTGGTTCCGGAATTGAGAACCAATTTATCTGAGCTACATATTTATACCGGAACTCTAAGCGATTTAAATATTTCTTCTAGAGCATTTGAATACAACCTCAGTACGCCTCTTTTTTCAGATTATTCGCATAAACAGCGCATCATTGCCTTACCTGAAAACACAAGTATGGAGTTTGATGGCGATGGCTTACCAATTTTCCCCGATAATACAGTCATAGCCAAAACCTTCTTCTACAACTTAGATGAACGCGATTTATCATTAGGTAGAACCCTTATTGAAACACGTATCCTAATACAAATAAATGGTGAATGGGTAACAGGCGATTACAAATGGAACGATGCTCAAACTGAAGCCGTTTTAGACCTTGCTGGTAGCGAATTACCTATATCATGGATTGATGTCAACGGAACGAGTAATTCTACAACTTATAAAATACCGTCGGACGCAGATTGTGCAACCTGCCATAATACGTATGATAGAGTGAAACCGATAGGCCCAAAGTTAAGAACTTTGAATTTTGAAATAGACGGCGTAAATCAATTAGAACAATTTATTGCCAACGAACAACTCACAGGTATAGCGAGTAGTACTTCCGTTAGAAATCTTCCTAACTGGGAAGACACTTCGCTTTCATTAGCATCTAGAGCAAGAGCTTATATGGATATTAATTGTGCACATTGTCATATTCCCGGCGGCCAATGTGATGATGAATCTATTTTAAATCTCGCCTACGAAACCTCTTTAAATGACAGTAAAATTGTAGAACGAGATTTCAGTATCGCATATCGAATTTCGTTTGTTTCTGAAGGCTTAAGCATGCCATTTATAGGAACTACACTACTTCATACAGAAGGTGTTGAATTAATACAAGCTTATCTCGACACGCTTTAAGAATCGCGTTAAAGAAATACTAAAGTCCGTTTTATTGTAAATAGATTCTTAATAGAATCCTTATTTTCATGCAAAATTTAAAAAACCGACTAATTTGAAACACTTATCTATCAAACTACTTTTCGTAGTTTTTGCCTTCTTGGCGTTTTCATGTTCTACCGCGAAAAAAGCCAGCGAATCAAAAAAAGATGCCAGTGCCATGGCAAAACCACCAGAAAAAAAACCTGGAAAGGATGATATTAAACCTTACGATAAAGTGATTACAAAAGACGCAAAAACCGATGAAGGTTTATTTGCAGTTCATAAAGTAGATGAAAAGTATTTTTACGAAATTCCAGACTCTCTTTTTGAAAGAGAAATGCTAATGGTAACACGTATTTCTAAGACTGCAGCTGGACTTGGATTTGGTGGTGGAAAATTAAGTGAGCAAGTATTACGTTGGCAAAAAAAAGGTAAAAAAGTTTTACTAAGAGTTGTTTCTCATCAAGTTGTTGCCGCAGACTCTCTACCAGTGCATGAAGCTGTTGTAAACTCTAATTTAGAGCCTGTACTTTACACATTCCCGATAAAAGCATTTAGTAAAGATTCTTTGAATACGGTTATAGATGTTACTGATTTGTTTTCTAAGGATGTTAAAGCTATTGGATTTCCTCAGAGAAGAAGAACGCAATACAAAATTACACGTCTAGATGCTCAATTATCTTATATTGAAAGTCTTAAATCTTATCCTACGAACATAGAATCGCGTCATGTAAAAACATATGCGGCATCAAGTCCTCCATCAAATTCTAATACAAGTACGATTACATTAGAAATTAACAATTCAATGATTTTGTTGCCCAAAGTACCAATGCAACGACGTATGTTCGATCAGCGCGTTGGTTGGTTTACTAGTGGACAAACCGATTATGGTTTATCAGCACAAGAAAGCAAACGTCTGACGTATTTAGACCGTTGGAAGTTAGAAGTTAGAGATGAAGATATTGAAAAATTCAAGAGAGGTGAACTTGTTGTGCCAAAAAAGCAAATTGTCTATTATATAGATAGAGCAACACCAGATCAATGGAAAAAATACATTAAACAAGGTATTGAAGATTGGCAAGTCGCATTTGAGGCTGCTGGATTTAAAGAGGCTATTATTGCTAAAGACCCACCTACCGTTGAAGAAGATCCTGAATGGTCTCCTGAAGATGCGCGTTACTCAGTAGTACGCTATTTAGCGTCACCTATTCCAAATGCAAATGGACCTCACGTTAGTGATCCGCGTTCTGGTGAGATCTTAGAAAGTGATATTAACTGGTACCACAACGTAATGACCTTATTACGTAACTGGTTCTTTGTGCAGACTGCAGCTATCAATCCAGATGCACGGAGTGTTGCGTTTAAGGATGAAGTTATGGGACGCTTAATTCGTTTTGTATCTGCTCACGAAGTTGGTCATACTTTAGGTTTACCACATAATATGGGAAGTAGTGTTGCTTATCCAGTTGAGAAATTAAGAGACCCAGAGTTTACCTCTAAATATGGAACCGCTCCGTCAATTATGGATTATGCGCGTTTCAACTATGTAGCGCAACCAGGTGACGAAGGTGTAGCACTAATGCCAAATATTGGTATTTATGACAAATATGCTATTGAATGGGGTTACAGACCTATCCTAGATGCAAAAACTGCTGCTGCTGAAAAGAAAACTTTAGACAGCTGGATTTTAAAACATGCTGGTGACCCAATGTACAGATTTGGAAGACAACAACGTGGCGTTATTGATCCAAGTTCACAAACGGAAGATTTAGGTGATGATGCTGTTTTAGCTTCTGAATATGGTATTGCCAATTTAAAGCGTATTGTGCCAAACCTAATTGAGTGGACAGCTGAAGACGGCAAAAATTATGAGGACTTAGAAACCATGTACGGTCAAGTTCTTGGACAATTTAACCGTTATATGGGGCATGTTGCATCTAATATTGGTGGTGTTTATGAAATTTACAAAACATATGACCAAGAAGGTGCTGTCTATACTCATGTTTCTAAAGATCACCAGAAAAAAGCAATGAATTTTATTCAAGACCAATTGTTTACAACGCCATCATGGATGCTAGACGAAACTATCTTCAATAAAATTGAAAGTGCAGGTAGTATTGAGCGTGTAAGGTCTGTGCAAACAAGAACCTTAAATAACATGCTAGATTTTGGCAGAATGCAACGTATGCTAGAGAATGAAACTTTAAATGGAACGGATGCATATGGCTTATATGACATGATGAAGGATGTTAGAAATGGCTTATTTAGCGAATTACGTTCTGGCAAGAAAATAGATATCTACAGACGTAATTTACAACGTGCTTATATTGAGCGTTTGGAGTTTATAATGAAAAATGAGCAACCAACGATACCAGCTCAATTTAGACGCTTCGTTACTGCTACATCAGTTAATGTCAGTCAGTCTGATATTAGAGCTGTTGTAAGAGCAGAATTAAAATCATTACGCAGTAGTTTAAGAAATGCTCGTGGTGGAGATGCCATGAGTCGCATACATATTTCGGATGCTATTGAACGTGTGAATCTTGTTTTAGATCCTAAATAATATCTGATTTATAATATATTTTGAAAAGGCTTCAATTTCGGTTGAAGCCTTTTTTTATTGTAATAATTCGTGAATCAAAATATGATATTCCTCAAACTCTATGATATTATTATGATTCCCCCCCTCAACGGTTACAAATTTTAAATTATCTAAATTTAGATCTAAGAGTTTCCTCCCTGATATATATGGGACAACACTATCATCTGTACCATGAATTATCGTAATTAAACAACTCGTTTTAGGTAAATACTTAAACGTTGGAAACTGATACTTCATTAATTTCTCTAACGGAAACATAGGAAAACGATGTTCGGCCACATCTAAAATACTGTAATAAGGTGCCTCTAAAATAAGTTGCTTTGGCTGATTTCCTGAAGCTAAATAGGATGCTATTCCTGTTCCTAAAGATCTTCCATATAATGTAATTTCAGTTTCAGAATACTGTTTAAGAAGATAGTCATAACAATACTGTGCGTCTTTATAAAACGCTTCTTCACTTAATGATCCTTTACTTTTTCCATAGGTTCTGTAATCCATTACAAAGACGTCGTATTGTTTTGCCACAAAATATTCTGCAATTTTCCCCCATCGACTTAAATCACCCGCGTTGCCATGAAAATAAAGAATAACACCTTTTGGATTTTCAACTTTATAATGCAACGCGTTAATTGTTGCATTGTCATCTGTTTTTAAAAACAATTCATCAACAGGATAATCAGATTCAAAGTGATAATCTTGCTCTAAAGTGGTTGGTAAAAAAAGTATTTTTTCTTGAAAAAAGTAAAGTGCAGATCCTATCATAATGTATAAGCCAAAAAGTACAATAACGCACGTTTTAAGCTTTCTTTTAAGTTTTCTTTGAACTGTGAATGACATTAATGCTTGTAGTTTCTAGGTCAATAACCTTAGGTTCAGTATTTAGAATATCATCTAACATTTTGTGATAAGATTCAAAGTTATTTAAATTCTTGTGTCCTCCTTGAATTACCGTATGCAATTTTGTGAGCTCAGGATTAATCTGCGCTAATTTAATACTCGATTTATACGGAATCAACTTATCGTGTGTACCATGAATAATATGAATAGGACACTGTACATACTTTAACCATTTGTAGGTTGGTAAAGGATACTTTAATAACAATGATAATGGCATAAAGGGTGCATAGCGTGCCGTAACCTTTGTTAAACTGTAATAAGGCGCATCCAAAACTAACATCTTAGGATTATTCATTGACGCTAGCTTCGTTGCAAACCCAGAACCTAAGGAACGACCATAGAGAATGATGCGATCTTCGGTGGTCATTTCCATGAGCTTATTGTAAACGAGTTGTAAGTCGCGTTTAATCGCTTTTTGAGAACGCTTTCCTGTGCTCTTACCAAAGCCTCGATAATCTACCATCAATACATTATAACCATGTCTTGTAAAATCTACGGCAAACTTTCCCCAACCTTTAATACTTTTAGAATTTCCTTTGAGGTATAAAACGACACCTTTACTTTCTCCTTTCGGAAAAAAACGCAAGCCATTAATAACAGCGCCGTCTCTGGTTTCTAGATTATATTCTTTGGTGTCCTGCTTTTCATAGTCGAACTGAAAATCTATAGGCAATCTTTCAGGTTTAAAAAGCATATAATCCTGAAGGTAATACAAGGCAATACTGATGGCTATATAAATTGCTAAAACTAAAAGAAAGCTTGAAATCCAATACGACATAATATTAATTTATGTCCTAATATACGAATTAAAGTAGCCATAAACTGATCTGTAAAACGGAATTAAGGAACTCAGAATAAGAGGACTACTAATTTTAAATTATAAAAAAAACAGAAATAAACATTACTTTTGACTAAATCTAAAAACACGATCACAATGAAAAAATTAATTATCCTTTTTGTAACGCTTGCTGCATTTAGCGTTGAAGCACAATCTTTAAAAACAATGACAGATAAAGTTGAGAAAACGGCATCTTCTGTAGATCAAAGCTCCTTTATAGACAAGTTTGCGGGTGACCAAGTTAAAAAATTGACTAAAAAATTAAACCTTTCAGATGCGCAACAATCTCAAGCTTCAGATTTAGTTGTCTCTCAATTAAAATCTGATAAGTTTCAAAAACTTATTGGCAGTTTTTCTCCAGAACAATTACTATCTGGTGGTGCGAATAAAGATGTGTCTAAAGCCTTAAAGGATGACGAGGGTTTTAAAAGTGGTATGAACGACATACTAACCGATGACCAGAAAGGTAAGATGAAGAATACGAAAACAAAGATGTAAGGTTAAAACGACAAGAATACATTATTTAAAACCTCGCAGCTCTTTACGCTCTGCGAGGTTTTGGGTTTTCACTAATGGATTATAAAAACTAGTTTTACACCAAATGCAGTTCAAAAAGACTAGACAAAAAAGGTCTCGCAATTCGCGAGACCTTTTTCTATGAACTCTTCTATAAATCTTTTGCAATAGCCTCTACAGCGGTAATCGTTTCATTTAAATCTTGGTAGGTCAATGCATCAGAAATGAACCAAGTTTCAAATGCACTAGGCGCAA
>JAWUVW010000080.1:0-14146 GCA_034112185.1 Flavobacteriaceae bacterium
AGGAAACAATACTCCTTTATTAGTACTCTTAATTTCAAATATGGCAGAAAAATCTATATCGGTTGTATTTATACCTACCTGTGCAGCTCCAAATTGGGGAAACAAGAATACGTAAAGGAATATTCCAAAGAAAGATCTGGATATGAAAATGTCCATTATGTTTTTAAAGTATCTAGTTAGGGGATAACGTAATTTTGTATTAGTAATATAGGTCATAATTCTAAATAATTTTGAAAAATGTCGTTGTTGTCTTGAATACTATTATCACTACTTAAATTGTAATTTTCTACGTTCGCATAAGCTGTAAAATCGATACTCTTGGGTTCAAAAGGTAATCTCGAAATATTTATATTTCCAGCTGATGTTATTCTGAATTTACCGATATAAACTTGTTTCTCGGTTATAGCAAACTGAACCCACGAACTACTTTCCCAATAATAAAAGCCAGACGGCTGTAAACCGCCAGTCCCATCATTATATATCAACGTACTAACCTCTACGCCAGAACCTGATGGAATTGTTACTGTTGTGTTATCGTTTGGTCCAGTAAGTGCAACACGAGGAATTAATACACCTGAATTTATTGAGCTAATATCCAATGCACCTTGCGGATTTGTTGTACCTATTCCTACTTGGGCTATCAGGATATTGGTAAAAACACCAAATATAATTAGAGAAAAATATGTTTTCATAATAGTTAAATTTAATATTATCGTTTTTATACTTCTTATGTATTTATGAGTTCGGTTTTTTTCAACCTTCCCACAACAAAAGGATAACATCACACGTCAAAGAACTTTCTATGTGTTAGACGAATGCTACCGAATAAGTTTTACATAGCTTCGCTTTGGTATTCCCTATCTTGTAACGGCGAACATTTAACTTCTGTTGAATTTGGTTTGTAAATCTTAACGCACCTTAATAGTTTACTAAGGATAGATTTAACGAAATATATAATTTTTTTTAGCCTAACCTTTATGCTTATGCTAACATCATTTCTTTTTCGTCTATAATACCAGGCAATTTGAGCCAATTGCCCAACTATTTTAAAGGAATCTTTCATTGATAATTTAGAACCACTAGCATGAATCCATCTTTTTAAAGGCTGTTCACAAATCATTTTTTTTGCTGTTTTCAAACCAAAATGTAGTGAAATTCTTCTGAAAATTTCAACATCGAAAATCCATTGTGTTATAAACTTTTTACCAAATAATATTTCGATAACATCTTTGCGAAAAACTTTAGCACCACATTGAGTATCTTTAAATTCCATCTTTAAAATTTTTCTGATAAAAAAATTAATAATTAAACTAATTATGTTTCTAGCAGATTCTTTAGTAATATTTGCTCCCACTCTACTAATTCTAGCACCACTCACTATCTTGTAATTAAATTTTTCTATAGTGGAAACCAAATTATCAAAATCTATTAAGTCCGTGGATAAATCAGCATCTAAAAAACCAATATAATCTAAATCCTCTTGTTGAGCCATAAATAACATTCCTTGTCTTACGGCTTCTGCTTTTCCTACATTTTTTTTGCAATTATAGATAGTTATAAAATCTTCTCTTCCTCTTCTTAACCTCTTTAAAACTCTCAAGGTTTTGTCTTTACTGCCATCATTTACAAAACACAAAAGATAGCCAGAATTTTTAACTATAAAATCTGTAAACTCTTTACTTAACAATCGTTTTTCTTCGTTATAACAAGGTATTACGACACCTACACAACTTTGTTGAATTATTACATCTTTATGTATGATAACTTTATTGTTGTTTTCTGGCGTTCCAATTAATCTTTTTACTCTAGCACAAACCTCTATTAAACTTAACGGTTTTTTCATATAATCATTAATCCCTAGATCAAAACCTTCTGTTATCATATCATCATCTGTATTACCGGATAAAATCATTATCGGTGTAGCTGATTTTTTAGTATTACGAATATATCTTACCACTTCCATTCCTGAAACGATTGGCATATTAACATCAACAATTACTAAATCAGGCTGGTAAGAATCAAATAATTCCATTCCCTCAAGGGCGTTTGTTTGTGTATGAATTTCATATCCTAATTCTTTTAATTGACTCTCTAGAGGAATTAAAACTAATTTTTGATCATCGATAGCTAATATTTTCATCAGTAAGATTCTTTTATGCACCTAAGATAGTTTTGTTCTAGAAAGTAAATAATTATAAAACTCTAACGGTGCTTTTATGTAGACCAATGGCAGTTTTCTAATGTCTAATAAATTTTAAGTGTCATTTAAAATATTTATATTTATAATGCTGAAATAGAGATACTTAAATTATGCAAGAAACTTCTAAAAAATATTTAATTTCTGCGATACTTTTAGGGGTTGCTTTTCATGGAAGCGCTCTCTTTTTCACTTTAGAAACTACCTATGACGCTTTAGTACATCTCTTTTTCGCAGATCATTACGCTAATAATTGGTTTGAATCTTGGAATTATAAATGGTATACAGGTTTTAGTGTAATGAGCTACCCCCCTCTGGTGCATCAATCTATAGCCATTTTATCTTTAATTGGCGGTTTAAAGTTTGGACTTTTTACTATTGCAATTATTAGCGTAATTCTATTTATAACAGGTGTTTATCGTTTTTCTTTATTAATTACAGCGAATAAAACCGTTTCAGGTTATACTGCTTTATTAGCTGTTTTTTCTTCCTCTTTTTTAGAAACGCTTCATATTTTTGGGCAACTACCAAGCATTATAGGCCTCTCTCTTTTAATGCATGCAATGCCAGATATATACTTATGGATAAAAACAGGTAAGTATAAATTTCTTTTCACATCTCTATCTCTAATTGCCGTAACTGTAACATCGCATCATGTTACAACAATTTTCGGAATGGTTTTCTTTATCTTCCCTTTAATAGGCATGGCAATTATAGATATTTCTCGTGAACAAGTAAACTCTTATAAAGAAGTTACTTTTAGTTTATTTATTAAAAATTTCAAAAAGCAGTTTAAACGAAATATAAGTTTTGGTGTGCTCTCTCTATCTATTATTATCGGTGGCCTATTACCTTATTGGATTAATTCTAAAAACAACCCGATAACACAAATTCCTATTCCCCATGGTTCTCGTGATAATTTTTTAGAAGTTATGTCTTCTGGCTTAGTCTTCTTTTTAATTCCTTGGGGAATTTTATTGTTTCTTTTACCTTACTTTTTTTATAGATATTTCAGCAAACGTTACTTGTTTTTTGGGCTCTCTTTTACGATGTTAGTAATTTTAGGAACTGGTGGAACTACAGCAATTCCAAAACTAATTTTAGGTGAAAATGCTTTCAATATTTTAACATTAGACAGATTTACACTTTGGGCATCTGTTATGGTTTTACCTTTATTTGGTGAGTTTATATATAGATTTGTAGAAGGGGATTTAAAAGACCTTATTGAGCGAAATTTTGGTGTAGTCTATCATCGTTTAATGGGTGGCATATTAGCTGGTTTATTTTTATTTACAATCATTTTCACAATGAGTTTAGGCTATTTTAGACCTTTTCAACCACAGAAAATTAAGATGTTACCTCTTGTTAATTTTTTAAATCAAGACCAGCATGATAAATGGAGATATTTAACATTAGGTTTTGGAGATCAGATGGCGTGGTTATCCACAAAAACAGGCGCAATGACTGTAGATGGAGATTATCACTCTGCAAGACGTTTGCCCGAATTAACAACAAGATCAATAGAACGTTTAGAAAACTCCAAATTCAAAGGAGTTGCAGGAATTGGTTCTTTGCAACAGTTTTTAACAACTCCAGAAAAGTATAACTTAAAGTATATTTTTTCAAATGATAAATTCTACGATCCTATTTTGTATTTCTGCGGATGGCAGCGTTTACCACAATTAGAAAATGGTATTATGGTTTGGGAAAAATTAAACGTCCCTCCTCTTTCTTCTATTTTACCTAAAGATGATGTTGCTACTTGGCAAAAAATAGTTTGGGGAATTATTCCTTTTATAACCGTCATTTTAGCAATTATATTAAACATTCAATCGCTTTTTGCATATCGTTTAAAAATAAAGATGAAAGCAATTCCTGAAGACTTAAGGTTTAAAAAAAAATATAAGAGTTTCTCAAAAAACCTTTTAAAAACTATACATATTTGGTCAATTTTATTGTGTCTCGTTTTATTTTATGGTTTGTATATATTCTATCTAAAAAATGATACCCAAAGGACACCAGAAAATGTTATAAAGGCATATTATGATGCCTTAGATTATAAAGAATATGAGAAAAGTTATCAATTAATAGACCCAAAGAGTAATGTGTCTATTTCTCAATATATGTTAGAGATTTCTGTCTTTGATGGATTATTAAGTTCTTATGCAAGACTTGATGCTTTAGACACTGAAATCCATAAAAAATCAGATAGTTTAGTGATTTTAAAAGTGCAAACAAACTGGATTACGCCGCTTGAAAAAATAAGTAAAACCGAGTATAAAACCCTAGTTAACAGGAATGAAAAATGGTTTTTACAACTAGAAAAGGTGGACTCAGACTTACCTCCAGATCAATTATATTCTAATAATATAACTGGTTTTTTTAATCAAGGAAGAAGAAAAATCACTACAGAACAAACGCATCACGAAGATGTTTTAAAACAACCTGTTTTAGAAATTATCAATGCTAAATTAGTGAAATTCAATAATCATTATGCAATTATTGGCGAAGTACAAAATATAGATAATGTTCCGGCAGATATTGTTTTAAAAGGCACTTTGTATAATGATGAGAATAAAGAACTAGCAACTTACAATGCTAAATATCACGTAAAACATAAGTTGATGCCGAAAGAAATTAGTTCTTTTAGAATTAATTTTGAAGGTATTGCTTGGTCTAAAACACGAGATTCTATTCCCCAAACATTTAATCCTGATGAATTTACACCAATTGAATTAGAAGAACAACCAACTAAATTCAATCTACAAGTAGCAGGAAATGTGTCCTATGCAGACCTCTACAAAAATGTTGTTTTAAGTGCTATTGAAATCAATTCAAAAACTATAAAGGGAACCCTATTTAATAGTGGTTTGCAAGAAATTACAATTCCGCAATTATTAATCACCTATTATGATAAAGATAAAACACTAGTTTGGGTCGATCATTTGTTTTTAGAAAACGGAATAAAACAACAGCGAAAACAATATTTTGAATATAATTTTACAGAAAATGATCAACTAACTATTATAAATAAAGATATGAGCGATTGTTATGTAAATGGATTATCAAATGATCTTATTTCTAACAAAATAATTCCACATAGAATATTTAAACATACAAGTAATGAATTACAAAAAATAGCGCATCCGCTGTTTAATTATGTAAAAATTGAAATGAATAATTTTATAGGAAACCCAAAATAATGAAAGTAAAAACTAAACTTCTTTTTCTTTTTTGTTGGTCTGTAATAAATTTGATTACAGCTCAACAGTCTTTAACGCTATTAACTCAAGAAAAACAATTTATTGCAGGAAGTCGTATTATTCTAGAATTTAAAGCAGACATTACTAAAGCTCGTCAAATCTATTGTACAAATAGTTATGGAAGTACCTTAATTAATTCTGAAATAAAAAATGACAAAATTATTTTTAAGATCCCAAGTTATATAAGTAATAAAAAAGGTATTCTAACTTGGGAAGTTATTGATACTGAAACACCCTTTTTTGGTCAGTTACTAATCCTTTCTAAACAGCATCCTACTTCTTTAGAAACCTATTTAGGACCTTCAAGTATAGAAGCTGGTAACACGGATTTTACAATGTTGGTGGTTATAGTTACAGATAATTTAGATAATCCTTTAAAACAAAATACTGCAGTTGTTATGCAACATCAATTTTTATCATCAGTAAACGAGGAAGTTGTTTTTACTGATAACTTAATTGCGCATCAAAACATATTTTCTCCGTTAAAAAGTGGACGAATGCTACTTTCTACAAAATCCTTAGGTCTAAACTCTAAAGAATATGATGTAAACATAATGCCTGCAATTAGCCTGAATTTTGAAATTTCATCAAAAAGAAATCACGAATATGCAGATGGAAATCAAATAACAACCTTCTCTACTTCTATTATAAAAGACAAAAACAATAATATTGTAAGTGACGGGACTTTTGTTGATTTTTTTATCACCAATAAAAAAGGAAATATTTTAAAAACTTCTGGATCTACTTTAAATGGTATTGCATATGCAAAAATGATTCATCCAGAATGGGAAGATAACTGGAAAGTAAAAGGATATATTATAGGTATTTCTGAAAGTAACAACTTAGAAATTACATATAAAAAAGTAATTGAAAAGTTTGATGTTGTTTTTTCTGACAACAATAGAATTCTTACAATTGGGCCATTAAAAAGTTTTATGAATCAAATGATTCCTGATGGATTTCAAGTAAAATTATCTCTATATAAGAAAGGGGAGTTATTGAATAACATTTTTGAAAAATCCAAAGATGGCTATGTCGTTTATAATCTAAATCCTAATATCTATAAAAATGGAAACTATGTTTTAAAAATTACTACAGCAGGAATTACTAAAACATTTCAAAATAAAAAATTATGGTAAAGACGAATAAAATCATTTTAACAGGTGCTTTAATTTTAAGCTATATTTTGATTATATCAATAATACTATTCTTAATAAGTTCTTTATTTAGTTATTTTAATACAGGTGCAGACAGAAGTAAACTCTTGCATACTGAAGTCAAAAAAATAGATCAATATTTACCAAAAATCACATGGAAAGAAGACGGAAATGTGGGGAGAAAAGTTGACAAACAAATACTAAAAAGTATTGAAAACGATTATCTAGATGCCTGGTATGTAAAGCACATTGCCAATAAAACCAATTTAAAAAATGGTGTTTATGATTATTATACTGAAAGCGCTAGAGAAAATTTATTCAATTTTATAGATTTCAATAAAGCGGCAAGTATTTCTATAGAGAGTACTACTTTAGAACACAAACCAAATATTTTATTTTTTAGTGAAGATGGTCAATTAGTTGTTTTAGAAGACAAGAATGTTATTGAATATAAAAAAATACTAAAAGATAATAAACGGATACATGAAACTACCGAAATTGCCAACTATAAAGTTATTTTATTACTAGAAGACGGCTTTTGGCGCATAAGACATTTGGTAAAGGAAAGTGCAACAGATCTTGATAAAACAGTAAACCCCTCTCCTATTGATTCTTTGAATATAAAAGGAATAAACTACTACCCACAAGCCACTCCTTGGGATATGTTTGGTGATAAATTTAATATAAAAATAATAGCGGAAGATTTTAAAATTCTAAAAAATGCTGATTTAAACACTATCAGAATTTTTATTCCTTATGAAGATTTCGGAAAGGCAAAAGTAGATCAAAATAAACTTGACAAATTAAAACAAATTTTAGATGCCGCAGAAAAAAGTAATCTAAAAGTAGTTGTAACTTTATTTGATTTTTATGGAAATTATGATGTGTTAGATTGGACTTTAAATCATAGGCATGCAGAAACTATTGTATCAAAATTTAAAGATCATAAAGCAATTTTAGCTTGGGATCTTAAAAACGAACCTAATTTAGACTTTGAATCCCGAGGAAAAGAAAACATAATTTCTTGGTTAGAACATCTAATCATCTTAATTAAATCTATTGATAAAAATCACGCAGTAACAGTGGGTTGGTCTAATACCGAAAGTGCAACTATTTTAAAAGATAAACTTGATTTTGTGTCCTTTCATTATTATGAAGACATTAATGAATTTGAAGTAGCATATGAATTGTTAGAATCGAAAATTATAAATAAGCCTATTGTATTAGGTGAGTTTGGTGTTTCTTCTTACAATGGATTTTGGAAACCTTTTGGAGGTTCAGAAAAAACACAAGCAACGTATTATAAAGAACTACAAAAAGTCCTGACTAAAAAGAAAATATCTTTTATGTCTTGGACTTTGTATGATTTTGATATTGTACCCAAGGAGGTTGTTGGCAGACGTCCTTGGAGAGTAAACCCTCAAAAAAAGTTTGGCTTCATCAACACTAAAGGTGATAAAAAACCAGCTTTCGAGTTTATTTCTAAATAACTGAAGGTTTAGAATATGTGTTTTTAGCTTTTTGGTTTTTATCAATTATCACTTGAAATTGTTTCAAATACATATTTGTGACTTTTTCCATTGGATAAGCCGTTGCCGCTTTATAATTTGCTTTAGCAATATTTAGCCTATGAGCTTCATTTGTTATTAAAACTTCAATGGCAAATGCCAAACTTTCAATGCTATTGGGTTCAAAAAATTCACCTTGGTAACCTTCGTCTTTAACTAATAGAGCTAAATCACCTAAATCTGGTATTACAACGGCTTTTCCATAACTACCAGCCTGATGCAAGACACCAGAACTTCCTGTTGTTGATGTGTAAGGAAACACCACTAATGCACTTTCTTTAAATAGCGTTGCGACATCGCGCTCTTCAACATAGCCAGTAAATCTTATCTGTGGTACGTGTTTATAATCTTCTTGAACTTTTGCTAAATATCCCGGTACATTTGGATTGTCTGATCCAGCGATTACAACTTCTAAATCCAATCCTGTAGTTTTTCTTACTTTTTCAACGGCTTCAATTAGAGGCTCTACCTTTTTATAAGTGCCGAATTTTCCGAATGTCATAATTTGAAAAGGTCTATTTATAATAGAAAAGTTCGGTTTTTCTTTTGAAACTTCAAATGTTCCATGTGGAATTAAAGAAACATTTTTGGCATTGTATTTTTTCTCTAAAACATTAATATATTTTTGCATTGTTACGACAACTGTATCTGCTTGAAGTATTAATTTAGTCAAACTAGTTCCAATATAACCATATACTTTTTGCAGAAGTTTATTTGATGTGAAACCAGCAGATCCCAAATCAACTTCTTCTAAGATATTATGCAATAATACAATGTTTGGAATTCGTTGTAGTTTACAAACTAAAGGCAATAGTAATCCTAAAGCTGCAGCGATTTTCTTATCGCCAAACTTCATAAACTGTAAGTTGAATAATACGGCATCTGGTTGCGTATTATGAATAGCTTTTGTAACATTGATTATGTTTAAATAGCTGTTAAATTCCCAACACTCTTTAACCGTTATTTTACAACCTTGTTCGATAAAAGAAATGTCTTTTGCACCCTCAGTTTTATCCGTTAATAAAACAACTTCAGTTATGTCTTTTTTTTGTCTAAAGTGTTTTACTAAGTGATATGCATACTCATTTAAGGTTACTTTACTTGGTGGATATGCTGTTACTATTGCTAGTTTCATAGACGTTTAATTTAGTATTCATTAAAAAACCAATGTTAAATACGATAAATCGATTCCATAGTAAAGGTTAAAAAAGAATAGAATATTTCATTGTTAATTTAGTTAGAGTGCAAAAACATAACGATGAATGTTTGTTTATTAAAGAGGACTGATTCTTTAGTGTGTATTTTAAAATATTTTTGAAGGTCTTAATAGTGCACCATAACATAATAACTGTACAACTAACAATGCAAACATTGAAAGAATTTGCATATGAACGACCTGCTCTAAAGTTTCATGAAACCAAATAATTAAAATCACTTGCAACATTCCAAAAACACCAGAAATAATTACTGGAATATACTTATCTAAAGAAAGATAGTAATATGCGAAAATATTTGATACTGCAAATAAAGAAGTTGCTAATGCATATTTCCATAATAATGATGAAATTTGAAGATAACTTTCACCGAATAATAACTGAACAATAGTTTCTGGAAATAACACACAACTCATAATTATAACACAAGATAAAAAAGTGATGTAGCCAATATATTTAAACAATACAGAGTGCGTTTTTTTACCTTCTTTTTTTAACTCAATTACCTTTGGTAATAATACCATAACAAACATCCAAGCTATAAAATAAACCACTCTTCCTATTAAAGCTAAAGAAGCATATAATCCAGCATTATAAGAGTCAAAATAATGTTTCACTAACAATATATCACTGTTATTAATAACAATTTGAGTAAGCTCATAAAAAGCCGTTAACAAAAAAAAATTCCTTATTTGGTTTTTATACACCGCTTGTATTCTAATCCCTTTTTGTATCGATAAAAACTTAAACCTAAAAGGAATCAACCCAAATACAAATGAAATTATAATTCCAAAAGCTATTATTACAGGAGATTTTACCCCAAAAATCAAGATAAGAGCAAGTGTTACAAGCAACCTACTCAGCATTTCTGTTATATAGGTAATAGACAGAGATTTGAACTCTTTCTTTCCTTGAAAAATCCCCCTGTTTATACTCATAACGAAATATAGAGGAACTCCTAGCCCAAAAACAACAAACATAGCTGCTGATGATGTATTGAACAACTTTTGTAATTCCGATGAAAAAACGATAGTCAGTACTCCTAATGAAATGCCTATAATTAAGGCATTTTTATACATTGAAGAGACGAAATGCTTAAATATTTTTACTCTAAAAAGTATAGAAAATTTAGCGGTGACTAATTGAAATGTCATAGCAATAAAAGACAACATCAATAAAAAAGTAATTAAAACGGCAGCATCAGCAAATTGAGACGGCCCTAATACCCTAGCAAGCAAAAGATTGTAGATATAATTTCCTCCATTTACAACTAAAGCACTTAACATAAATAACTGCTCTTGAGAAATTCGATTTCTTTTTAAGACTGAAACTAAATACATATTGATTTAATATTTAATTATTTCTCAGCAACAAATGTTTTGTTATTATAAGCATAGATGTCATTACAGCCTTGTCCAATAATATCTAATTTACTATTGTTTTTTAAAGAAATGGCAATAAGTTTTTTTAACGCTTTAACTACAGTAGCATCGATTGCTGTTATTTTATCAATATTGATGGTTACATCTTTTAACGTATTTATCAAAAATTCAAAATGTTTAATAAATGAGCGTGAAGTCTGTGTATTTAAATTACCTAATAATTCATAAGTGCCGTTATTTTCTATAATTTGTAAGGCCATAATAGTATGTTTTTAATGATTATTTGTTTAATTCTGACGCTAATGTCTAAACAAAATCTACGTAAACCCTATTGATTTCGACCGTTGGTAGATTTCTATAGATGAATGAAGTGATATACGTCCGTAACTTGCAGTAAATAAAATAAGTACAGTTATGAAAATTTTAAAATCACTTATACACTGCTTCTTTTTATTACTTGTTTTGAATATCACTGCTCAAAACATGCAAGAAGGTTTTACCTACTTAGAAACAGGTAAGTATAATAAAGCCGAATTATTCTTTGATACTATTTTAAAGGACTATCCAAAAAATAAGACTGCACGGCTATGTTATGCTCGTGCTATTGGTCTAAACGGAAAAACAGAAGAAGCCAAAACACTTTTCACCAATTTGATAGCAGATTATCCTTTTGATTTTGAAGTGAAATTAAATTATGGAGAATCTTTACTCTGGAGTGGTAACTTCATAAAAGCCAGAACCTATTTTAAAGGATTGTTAGAAGAAGATCCTAAAAGTTTTCCGGCTTTATTAAATTATGCAAACACACTTTCTAATTTAAAAGAATACGAAGGCGCTTTACTTTATGTTAATAAATCCTTAGTTATTTTACCAGGAAATCCAAATGCATTAAACTCTAAAAAGTACATCTATTTAGGTTATGCCTATCAAAAACAGCAAGCGCAACAGTATGATGAAGCTGAAGCTTTATTAAAAGAAAACCTAAGCCTTTTTAATAATGATAAAGACACCTTATTAAACTTAGCAAACCTATATTTAATTACCGATCGACTAGACGATGCCAAAGTAACTTATAATTTGTTAGCAGAAAATATTGATGATAAAATAGCCGCTTTAAATGGTTTAGCATTAGTATCACACTTAAACGGCAATGATAAAGAGGCTTTAATTTTAAGTCAAAAATCGTATGATAGCTTACCTATTCTAAAAAGACCATCAGATATAAAACAAACACAAGAGCGTTACATTCAAGCATTAATCTGGAATAAGAAATATAAACAATCTGAAGAGTTAATAGATACTTTACTCCAAGAACAACCAAATGAAAATTGGATTTTGGCTTTACAAGCTACTTTGAATATTTATAAAAGTAATTTTAAAAATAGCCTAAAAAATTACAATCGAGTTTTAGTAAACGACAGCACCTCTTTTGATGGGAACTTAGGAAAAGCAAATACCTTAAAAGCCTTAGGACATTATGATGACGCCTATAAATCTGCCGAAAACACATTGAGCTTTTACGACAATCAAAAAGATGCATTAAACTTTATAAAAAACCTCAACACAACCTTTACACCATTTTATGAAATTAAAACTTCTTATGCTTTTGATAATGGAGATAACAAGGCATTTACCATTAATAATATTGTAGAAATCCCTTTCTCAACTAAATTTAAATTATTAGGAAGCTATAATTACAGAACCACAACTAATAATGTTGTTGTTAATAATGCTACTTCAAACGATTTTAATTTTGGAATAGCCTATCAACTTTCACCAAACGCGACTTTTAAAGGTACAACAGGAATTATTTCTGTAAACTCTAAAGAGAATAAGTACACTCAACTTTTAACTAATCTTTCTCTTAACATAAAGCCATTTAAATTACAAACATTAGATTTAGGTTATAAACGTGAAATTCAAAATTTTAATGCTGAATTATTAGATCGAGAAATTGTAATGAACAACTTTTTTATAAATTATAATATTAGCACTAATTTTAAATTAGGTTGGTTTACACAGTACTATTTTACTTCACAAAATGATGATAATGTTAGAAACCTATTTTTTACTTCTATATATTACAATATATTAAGTAAACCATATTTGAAAGCAGGATTAAATTATCAATACATCACATTTAAAAATCAAGTTCCAACTATTTATTTTAGTCCAGAAAAGTTTAATGCAGGTGAAGTTTTTATTAACTTAATTAAAGATGAAATAACAACTAAACCTAAGGAATGGTTTTATGAGTTAACTACGGCTTTTGGATTACAGTATATAGAAGATTATAATAGTCAAATTACCTATAGATTACAGGGTAAAATAGGGTATAAATTTTCAGATCGTTGTTTAGCAAATCTATATGGAATTAATAGTAATATTGCATCTGCAACAGCTGCCGGTTTTACATTTGCAGAAATTGGTCTACGTTTTAAATGGCTTATAATAAGCAAACCCTTATTTAGAGAACATTAGTTAGTTAGTTAATTAACTAAGAAGGCACCAGCAAATACTTTGTTATTAGCATCTTTTAAGCTGTATTTGCACACCCCGCTTGCTAGTTTCGGAATAGGTATACAGAACGCTTTTAGATTAGCTGTCTGCACTTAATTTTCGAACATCTACCGTTCTTCCAGATACATCAAAAACTTAAACAGTAACATTCTCTGAAGTTTCTATTAATCTAATTGTTGTGCTAATTTCAAATGGAGTAGGATCGTATATTAGCCTATTCTTTTTTTCAACAGAAACATCACTGAGGGCTTAAACACTTTGTGTATTAAATCAAAGGTCATTGGCAGATATATTAAAAGGGATATCCTTAGTATAATCTCCAATAATTAAAAAACAACATTACGTTAAAAGATCTTTTAGGAATTACTTCTTCAACTGCAGAAGTAAATAATTTTAGTCCATTATTAGCTGATGTTTCCATCATCATAAAACCTTTTAAACTTCAAAATTTGGAATTGGGCTACAAGCGAGAAATTCAAGGTTTTAATGCCGAATTGTTGAATAGAGAAACTGTTCAAAATACCTTTTTATTAAATTATAGATTAAACACTACGTTAAAGTAGGTTGGTTTACTCCATATTTATTATACCTTAAAGAATGATGACAACACACAAAAACTACTATTTAATTTTCTATATTACAGTGTTTTAGAAAAGCCAAATCCCAACAATTTATTTTAGTCCAAGTAAATTTAGTGCTGTAGAAATATTTATTAATGTTATAAAGGAGCATTCTATCTCTAAAAGTAAACATTGGTTTTTTGGCTTATCTACTACTACTACTACTACTACTACTACTACTACTACTACTACTACTACTACTACTACTACTACTACTACTACTAC
>JAWUVW010000081.1:0-18961 GCA_034112185.1 Flavobacteriaceae bacterium
CCTCAGTATATGTATATAGACTGGATACGTGTTTACCAGAAAAACCAATCTTAAAAAACTCAGAACAGAATCCTAACAATATCGTCGCGATACTAATAGGATTAAGGCTCTAAACTTGTATATTACTTAGCTGTAGACTGCTTAATTAGATAACTTCCAGACAAAGAAAGTACTACTAAATGATGCTTTTCTAGAGTTCTATTTATTGTTTTTTAGCTTCAAAGTCTTTGACAAACTCTTGAGCTCTGCGATTTCTATTATTCAAATCCAGTGCCTTTTTATAATTAGTATAAGCCTGTAAACTATCTTTTATCAAGATGTAACCATCACCTAAACTATCATAAACATTATCGCTAGTTGGGTGTAAAGCCACATTAATTTTAAATATTTCAATAGCATCCTTATACTGCTTATCGCTTATAGCTTTATATCCTAATTTATTGAAATCACGTTCGTTTATAGAGTCGCTTGTTGAATCCTTTTCTTTTATTAGGAGAAATCCAGTAAGTGCTTTTTCGTAATTCTTTTCTTTCAAATACATACTAGGAGTCTTATAGTCATTAGAGACTTTTAAATAATCGTAAGTAATTATAGCTTCATTACCGTCTTGCATAATGGACAAATAGCGCGCTTTGGTTTTAGGATGCTGTACAAAACGTAGTTTTTTATACATATCTACCATAAAAAACTCAGTCTCACCTAAAACGACAGGCTCAATTTTAGACGCACCTCGCCATTTTAGAAATAAGTTATTATTTTCATAGAATACTTCAATCACATCATCTTGATTAAATAAATACTTACCTGAAGTTTCCGCTTTAAAAGCCTGTGTATATTCAATGCTTTTTGAACAACTAGATACTATGATCGCTAATACTAATAGAAGTTGAATATATTTAGTTTTCATTTTAATTGGTTTGATCATGAGCAAAAAAAAAGTCTCACTAATAGTGAGACGATTTTTTTTGAATTTTGTTACGTTGTATAGATCCCAAAATAAATTTGGGATAAGCGATAGGCACGCTTTTAACTGTACTAACTTGTCAAAATTGGAATACTACTTATTTAACACCCATTAATTCTACATCAAATACCAATGTAGCATCTGGTGGAATTACTCCTCCAGCTCCAGCTGCACCATAACCTAAGTCACTTGGTATTACCAACCGTGCCTTATCACCAACATTTAAAAGACAGATACCTTCATCCCAACCTGGAATTACTTGTCCTACTCCAACTTGAAAATCTAAAGGCGAATTTCTTTTGTATGACGAATCGAAAACCGTTCCGTCTGCCAACTGACCTTTGTAATGCACAGAAACAGTATTTCCTTTTTCAGCTTTTTTACCTTCACCTTTTTGAAGGATTTGGTAACGTAAACCAGATTCTGTTTCTTTAAAACCAGCCGCTAATTTATCTAATTCAGCACTTGCTGCTTCGCGTTCTGCAACAATGCGCTTTTCGCGCGACCCTTCAAAGGTTCTAAACGCTTCAATGGCATTAAATTTTTCGGCAGCATCACCTACTCTTACAATTTCTATACTTTCAAGAGTATCATCTTGAGCAACAGCATCTACAATATCCTGTCCTTCAAATACTTTCCCAAACACTGTATGCTTACCATCTAACCAATCGGTTGCAATATGTGTGATATAAAACTGACTACCGTTTGTACCAGGACCAGAGTTTGCCATAGCTAATACACCAGGTCCATCGTGTTTTAAATCTGAATGAAATTCGTCATCAAATTTATAACCAGGATCACCAGTACCTGTCCCTTGAGGACAACCACCTTGAATCATGAAATCTGGGATAACTCTATGGAATTTTAATCCATTATAATAAGGAGTGCCTTGTGGCTTAACAGAATTTTCTAAATTTCCTTCTGCTAAAGCCACAAAATTACCTACTGTACCTGGAGCCTTTTCGAACTCTAAATTCACTAATATCTCACCTTTTGAGGTGTTGAATTTTGCGTATAAACCGTCTTGCATTGTGTTTTATTTTGTTTAAGGTTGCAAAGATAAGAAAGTTAGTTGGAAGTGAGAAGTTTGAAATATAAAGTGTGGGTAGTTAAGTTTAATACTGAATTATAGAGAATTGAATTAATAAGGTTAATTTCACCAAAATTGAAATTTATGGGATTTTCGTTAACTAAACTTTTTGGCAAAAAAACATCTGAAATACAATCTGGCGATAGTATTGAAGCTATTATAACTGATGTAGAGAACAAACCTTTTGGAGTTTCTGAAAACAATGTTCTTTTTGCTGGCTTAAATGAACTAGGTGGCTATTTCTTTTTTCAGACGGTTATTGTTGGTCAACTGTATGTGAAATCTAAAAATGGTGCTCAACTTTTTTTTAGTGGAGACCACTTTAAGCTACAATTAGAAGCTGACATGCCAGAATTTGAATCTGAAGGTTCTGATATGAAAGGAAGAAACGTGACTAAGGTAGATTTTCAGATTGAAGAAAGTGATATTAAAAATTTAGAAAACGCCACACTGAAAAGCATTCAATTAAAAGTTAAGAAGCATGATGTTTTGTTTACGAAGTATATTGTTTCTGATGAAGAAGAATAAATAAAATGTCGGTTCGAGTGAAAGTAAAATTAATATCGGGAACAGTATGTGCAGACTCACTATTATTCTCGATACTAATTTTTTCAATTATCATTCACTAAATTAATTACAACTGATACTTCAACTAATTAGTGAAGACTGAAAACTGCGACTGAAAACTAGTTCGCCACTTCACTCATAAATTTAATACGATATAGGCGTAATTCTTCATCATCGTAATCCCCATCAAACTCTTCAATCGCTTCGTCTATTTTATCACTTTCAGACTCCATAAAGTACTCATGGATTTCTTCTTGCTGATCTTCATCTAAAATATCATCTATCCAATAATTGATATTCAATTTTGTTCCCGAAAAAACTATAGATTCCATCTCCTTTATGAAGACGCGCATTTCCATGCCTTTAGAAGATGCAATATCGCTTAAGGGTAATTTTCTATCTACATTCTGAATGATATACAACTTTATAGCAGAGTTTGTTCCGGTTGATTTCACAATCATGTCATCTGGTCGAAGAATATCATTTTCTTCAACATAATCTGCAATCATTCCTACAAAATCTTTACCGTATTTTTTTGCTTTACTTTCACCTATGCCATGGACATTAGATAATTCATCTATGCTTATGGGATATTTTAAAGCCATATCTTCTAAGGAAGGATCTTGAAAAATAACAAATGGAGGAACTCCTAGCTTCTTAGCATTACGCTTACGTAAATCTTTAAGCATTTTCATTAATTTTTCGTCTGCGACAGCACCACCCCCTTTTGCATTGGTGATAATACCATCATTAGAGGTTTCATCAAACACATGGTCTTCTGCCATTAAAAACGATTCTGGCTTACTTATAAAACCTCTACCATTATCACTTAATCGTAAAACGCCATAAGTCTCTATATCTTTCTTTAAAAAACCAGCGACTAAAACTTGGCGAATTAATGCCATCCAATACCTAGCCTCTTTTTCTTTACCTATACCGAAGAAAGGTTGTGTATCTGTTTTGTGCGAAGAAATTAAAGCATTAGCTTTACCTATAAGCACCTGCACCAAATCTTTAGATTTGTACTTTTCATTGGTTTTATCTACGGTTTCTAAAATAATAACGACATCATCCTTTGCTTCAACTTGCTTTTTTGGAAAACGAACATTATCATCTAAATCTCCACCTTCACCTGTTTCATTGTCGAATTCTTCACCAAAATAATGAAGAATAAATTTACGTCTCGACACAGACGTTTCAGCAAAAGCGACCACTTCTTGCAATAAAGCATGGCCAATTTCTTGCTCCGCAACAGGTTTGCCCGACATAAACTTTTCAAGCTTTTCAATATCTTTGTAGGCGTAGTAAGCCAAACAGTGGCCTTCACCTCCGTCTCGACCAGCGCGCCCCGTTTCTTGATAGTAACTTTCTATACTCTTTGGAATATCGTGATGAATCACAAAACGCACATCTGGTTTGTCGATTCCCATACCAAAAGCAATCGTTGCGACCACAACATCTGTATCTTCCATTAAGAACATATCTTGATGCTTAACTCTTGTTTTTGCATCCAACCCTGCATGATAAGGCACTGCTTTTACACCATTAACTTGAAGTACTTGCGCTAAAGATTCAACACGTTTTCTACTTAAACAGTAAATAATACCAGATTTTCCTTCATTCTGTTTTACAAAACGAATTATATCTGCATCTACCTTTTTAGTTTTTGGGCGTACTTCGTAATACAAGTTTGGTCTATTAAAGGAGTCTTTAAAAGTAACAGCATTTGGCATGCCTAAACTCTTTAAAATATCCTCCTGAACCTTTGGCGTTGCCGTTGCTGTTAGTCCAACAATCGGAATATCATCACCAATTCGTTTTATTATATGCTTAAGGTTTCTATATTCTGGTCTAAAATCGTGTCCCCATTCACTAATACAATGCGCTTCATCAACAGCCATAAATGAAATTTTAACTGTTCTCAAAAACTCTACATATTCTTCTTTAGTCAATGACTCTGGTGCCACATACAGCAATTTTGTTACGCCACTAACAATATCATCTTTGACACGTTTTACTTCAGTTTTATTCAAAGATGAATTTAAAACGTGTGCAACACCTTCGTGCTCTGATACGGCTCTTATAGCGTCTACCTGATTTTTCATCAAAGCAATAAGTGGAGAGACAACAATAGCTGTGCCCTCCTTAATTAAAGCTGGTAATTGGTAACATAGCGATTTCCCACCACCTGTGGGCATAATAACAAAAGCGTTATTACCTGCTACAACCTTTTTTATAACCTCTTCTTGAAGGCCTTTGAATTCTGAAAATCCAAAGTATTTTTTTAGTGCGGAGTGTAAGTCAATTTCTGCAATACTCATTAATCCCTATTGGTATTTTATATACATTTGCAATAAGTTTAAAGATAACACTTTCTTTAAATTTAAAAAACTCATTAAACAAAAGTTTTGAACACTAAGCAATCGATTTTAAGTACAGCAAAAACCACCATAAAATTAGAGAGCGAAGCCATAGAAAATTTATCAGAATTACTTACTGAAGATTTTGCTGACGCTGTAGAGTTAATCTACAATTCTAAAGGTCGTGTTATTATCACAGGTATTGGTAAAAGCGCCATAATAGCTAATAAAATAGTAGCAACTTTAAATTCTACGGGTACTCCTGCTGTTTTTATGCATGCCGCAGATGCTATTCATGGAGACCTTGGATTAATTCTTGAAGATGATGTGGTTATTTGTATTTCTAAAAGCGGGAATACACCCGAAATAAAAGTTTTGGTACCACTTATTAAGCGCGCCAAAAATAAAATGATTGCCATTACAGGAAATAAAGCATCATTTTTAGGGCAGCGCGCAGATTTTATTCTAGATACCTATGTAGAACAAGAAGCCTGTCCGAATAATTTAGCACCAACGACAAGTACAACAGCCCAGTTAGTGATGGGAGATGCTTTAGCAATTTGTTTGTTAGAGTTACGTGGATTCTCTAGTAAAGATTTCGCGAAATATCACCCAGGTGGTGCACTAGGGAAACGACTCTATTTAAGAGTTAATGATTTATCGTCGCAAAATCTAAAGCCCAAAGTCGGTTTAGAATCTACTTTAAAAGAAGTCATTGTAGAAATTACGGAAAAAATGTTAGGTGTAACTGCTGTAACCGATAATGATAAAATTGTAGGTATTATTACTGATGGAGATTTAAGACGAATGTTGAGTAAAAGTGATGATCTTTCGGGCTTAAAAGCTAAAGATATTATGAGTACCAATCCAAGGAAAATTACTGAAGATGCCATGGCTGTAGACGCTAAAGAAGTTATGGAAGAATTCGGTATTTCTCAATTACTAGTAGAACATAATGGCGCGTATGCTGGTATCGTTCATCTTCATGATTTAATAAAAGAAGGCATCATATAATGGCGAAAAAAAATATTGACGAGATGTCTTTCTTAGATCATGTTGAAGATTTAAGATGGCATTTAATACGATCCACTTTAGGCGTTTTAGCGGCGGCCACATTAGCTTTCATATTTAAAAGATTTGTTTTTGATGTCATCATTTTTGGCCCAACACACATGAATTTTCCAACCTATGAAGGGCTTTGTAAAGTCTCTCAATTTCTAGGTATAACTGACACCACTTTTTGTGCCGAAAAATTCCCCTTCATCATTCAAAATAGAACTGTGGCTGGACAGTTTTCAGCACATATCTGGACGTCAATTTTTGCTGGTTTCATCATAGCCTTTCCTTATGTATTGTATCAGTTATGGAGTTTTATAAGTCCTGGCCTAAAAGCCAGAGAACGAAAGAGCTCAAGAGGGTTTATCATAATTGCTTCATTCTTATTCTTTCTTGGTGTGTTATTTGGATATTACATCATCACGCCACTTTCAATTAATTTCTTGGCGAACTATCAAATTAGTGATCAGATTTCTAATGAATTTGATGTGAGTTCTGTAATTGCGATTGTTCGCTCTTCCTCTATAGCGTCTGGCTTCGTCTTCGAATTACCAATTATCATCTATTTTCTCACCAAAGTAGGCTTAGTAACACCTCAAATTCTTAGAAAGTACAGAAAGTTTGCTTTAGTCATCGTTTTGATATTATCTGCAGTAATTACGCCACCGGATATAACGAGCCAAGTTATAGTTGCTATTCCTATTTTAGTTTTATATCAAGTTAGTATTTATATTTCTAAGATTGTTCTTAGAAACCAAAAAAGAAAAGAAAACCATGTCTGATATCGTCAAAGAATTTAATGACTATCGTGCTAAAATGAATGATAAAATTTTAGCAGATAATAATAAAGTAATCAAGCGTATTTTTAATTTGGATACGAATGCTTTTCAAGAAGGCGCTTTAGACAAAAAAACTAAAGAACTTTTAGGTTTAGTGGCTTCGGCGGTGTTACGCTGTGATGATTGTGTGAAATATCATTTGGAGTCTTCTTATGAAGAAGGTTTAACCAAAGAAGAAGTGAGCGAAGCCTTAAGTATTGCAACACTTGTTGGTGGTACTATTGTAATTCCTCATTTAAGGCGTGCTCACGAGTATTGGGAAGCACTCGAAAACCAAGATTAAACCCGCTTTATGCATTAAAACATCTATTACAGCTTCCAGCTAGTGCAAAATATAGAACTACGCTCCATTTTTAAGTTTAACCATAACGGTGCTATGCTAAAACTTAGAAAAAGTCATATTGTATTGCATCTAAAAGCTTCATCACGACGTTGTAATGCATAAATCGGGTTAAACTTTTTATAAATGAATACTAAACTAAATAGAATCTATATGATTTTATTATTTTTAGCGTTCTTACAAATACTATGAAGCTACGCGCAGAACATTTAATGAAGTCCTACAGCGGACGTAAAGTTGTTAAAGATGTTTCTTTGGAAGTCAACCAAGGAGAAATCGTCGGTTTACTTGGCCCAAATGGTGCTGGTAAAACCACATCGTTTTATATGATTGTTGGTATTATAAAACCTAATGGTGGTAATATCTATTTAGATGACACCAACATTACAAAATACCCAATGTACAAACGCGCACAAAATGGCATTGGATACTTAGCGCAAGAAGCTTCTGTATTTAGAAAATTAAGTATTGAAGACAATATTCTAAGTGTACTTCAATTGACAAAATTAAATAAGAAGGAGCAACACGAAAAAATGGAATCTCTGATTGAAGAATTTGGCTTAGGTCATATTCGAACCAGTCGTGGTGATTTATTGTCTGGTGGTGAACGCCGTAGAACTGAAATTGCACGGGCTCTAGCCACAGATCCAAATTTTATTCTATTAGATGAACCTTTTGCTGGTGTAGATCCTGTTGCTGTCGAAGATATTCAGCGTATTATTGCTAAACTCACCAAAAAGAATATTGGTATTCTCATTACAGACCACAACGTACAAGAAACACTTGCAATTACCGATAGAACCTACTTAATGTTTGAAGGTGGTATCTTAAAAGCGGGTAAGCCTGAAGAATTAGCTAGTGATGAAATGGTACGTAAAGTTTATTTAGGACAGAATTTTGAACTTCGTAAGAAGAAGTTAGAGTTTTAGATATTATTTAATGCACCAATCGCACTCCTGTTGTAAACTTATAAAACTTCTCTAGATTTTTGTTAACTGGAAAGCTCCTAATTAAATTCTCATTATAAGAATCAACTGTTCTTGGTGACTGATAACTTAATTTATTTGAAGGCGAAATAAACTTAAGTTCTCTATCTATAGTAAGTCTGAGTGTTTTTTCGAACTTTGAAAAATATGAGCGTTTATGGGTGTTAATCAAAATAGGTTCCAACCTATTTAACATCAATGAAAGGTATGTACTCATATTCTGATTATAATCTTCTACATAGTCAATAAATTCTACGAGTTTATTTTTTAAATCGTCCTCAGATTTTAAGGTAAGTACATCAATAATCTAAACGTCTCTAATAACAGGCTCAACTTTACTTGTGACGTTATTGTAGAACATATGAAAATTATCAAATAAATGAGGATGTTTGTTTTGAGCTAAAAACAAAAGCTCTAACACCTTATCAAACTTATTTTCATATAAGATGACCTTAGGTTTATTTATGACGGTTTTTTTAATATTAGCAATGTCTTCTAACTGATTTTTATTTCATGTTTAACTTTGGTTTAATCACTTTTTCTGCTATTTTTCTATTCGTTGTTGTGCGCACCTGCTTCTTTTCTATTAATATATTCAGCAATTTTTTTGGCAATTCTCATATGTGCTAATTCATTGGGATGGCCATCGTATTTAGATAGCATAAACTTATCACCATCTTCATTATTGAAGTCTTCTATTCCGTTGAAGTATGTTATGTTTCTATTAGAATCAACATAATCAACCATTTCTTTATCAAATATAGAAAAAAGTTGAGGATGATTTAAAAGGTTAAATTCAGGCATTCTATAAAGAATAAACTTAGATTGGTTCCTTTTACAAATTTGTGACACCGAATCCAATTTCTTTTTTGTGTCTATCCAATTTTTATTTGTTTCTAAATATGTCTTCTGAGTGAGTTGATAGAACTCACCTATGGGTAACACTACCCCTCTAAATTTTAGTTGTTTCTGTGTATTTGAAGACATATAGCGTATCAATTCTGAAAATGAATAAAGCTGTGAAACATATTTCTTTAGTCCAATTCTTTTCTTAGTTACTCTTTTCGGCGGTAATTTTACTGTATTTCTTTTTTTAGACGGATTAATCTGTGGAATCGAATATAAAATATCATTAAAATTATATGCCCAAAAAACGAATTGAGGTTTGAATTTCTCTTGATAAAACATAAAAGAGTTATAATTATCTAATGTAGAATTACTTGGTCTTGATATATCTAAAATAAGAATATCTTTCTCTAATAAATAAGAGAGATTTTTCGAAAATTTATTATCAGTTGAAATACCTCCTCCATTAATGTATGAATCTCCAATTACAAGAATTCTAATTTGATTTGAATTTGGTATAAAATTTCCTTGTTCAATTTTATTTCTTAATTCAGATTCTTCAATTTTTACTTCAATTTTATTAGGACTTTTGTTTAGTAAATCATACTTCAAATCAATTCTTATAATCAATTCTCCAATTAAAAAAAATAGACAAGTGTATAAAATGTATTTTAATGCTTTCATAACCTAAAATTGGAAATATATAAATTCTACTTCCTTACTTGAATTCCAAATAACTATTGACCAAAACACACTAAATAGCAAAAGAACATCGAGAATTAGAAATATATTTTTTTTATTGCTGAATTGCTCCAAGCCATATTTCTTATTTCTATTAATCCATTCAATGGATAGGAAAAACAGGATTAACAACAATAATCCTGATGGAAAAATCTCAGAATATTTAAATAAAGATGGTGAAAATATAGTTGATATATATGATAAAGCATGACCCATATTCTCAGCTCTAAAAAATATCCAAGCGAAAACAGTTAACCCAAATGTCAATAAAATTAATAAGAACTCTTTTACGTTTGGAAGATATTTGTCTTGAGCAACAATATTTAAATTATTTCTATTATTATTAGTAATGAAAATGGGCAAGAAATATAACGCATTTAGAGCACCCCAAACTATATAAGTCCAATTTGCTCCATGCCAAAACCCACTAACAATGAATATAATAAAAACATTTCGAATTTTATTCCAAGTTCCTCCACGACTACCTCCTAGAGGAATATAAAGATAATCTCTAAACCAAGAGGAAAGTGATATATGCCAACGTCTCCAAAATTCTGCAATATCTCTTGAAAAGTATGGGAAAGCAAAATTTTGTTTCAAATTAAAACCAAATAAGCGAGATGTTCCGATAGCTATATCTGAATAACCTGAAAAATCTCCATAAATTTGGAACGTAAAAAATATTGCTCCAAGAACTAAAGTACTTCCCGAATATTCAGCTGAATTATTAAAAATTATATTGGCATATTGTGCGCAATTATCGGCAATTACCATTTTCTTAAACAAACCCCAAAGTATTTGTCGTATTCCGTCAACTGTTTTTGAATAATCAAAATTTCGTTTTATGTAGAATTGAGGAAGTAAATTTGTTGCTCGCTCAATAGGTCCAGCAACTAATTGAGGAAAAAAACTTACAAAAGCAGAAAAAGCAATAAAGTCTTTAGTTGGCTCAAGTTTTCGCTTATAAATATCTATGGAATAGCTTAATGTTTGAAATGTGTAAAAACTAATTCCTACTGGTAAAATGATGTCTAACGAATTGGCATTTATTTCAGTTCCAAAAAATGAAAAAGCCGCAATAAAATTATCAAGAAAAAAATTGTAATATTTAAAAAAACCAAGAAATCCAAGGTTCACAAGAATACTTGTCCAAAGTAGTATTTTTCTTTTAGTTTGATTTTCTTGCTTTGATAAGCTTATTCCAATTAAATAATCGACTAATGTACTGAAAATAATTAAAGACAAAAATCGCCAATCCCACCAACCATAAAAGGTGTAACTAGCGACTACAATTAAACAGTTTTGTAATTTTAAATTTTTGTTTGTAACAAACCAATACAGAATAAAAATAATTGGCAAGAATACCGCAAAGTCAATAGAGTTAAATAGCATTATTTTATTCTAAATGTTTAAGGTTTTTTTCGATTTTCCAGCATGACGCGTAACAAGGTAATAAAGACTGAATGAATAACTTGGTGAGCGGCTAACGAAATAGAAACCCCAATTATAATTAACAGATAAACCAATTGTTCTGGTTCTTTAATCGCTATTCTAAATCTAACTATAGATAATGCGCCAATCAAACTTAAAGATACAGCCAATAATCCCCTTATAGACGTGATGATTAAAAATATAGCTAAGGCAAAAGCCTAAAACGTATTTGCAAAAAGCAAACGGCTAGACACTTTATTCGATCGTTTTACATACACCCATTTAATTGCAGTAACAAGCAAAATGACTAAACTAACCATTCATTCGTCTAGTGCAACTTCTGCATTAGTAGATAAGTCTAATAATTGAGCTTTTATATCATCCATATTTTTACAATATTAATTATTAGATTTTTTTCTTTAAAGTTATCTAATCTTTCTGCTATAATCAGCTTTTTTTTAACTTTGTCCTTTTACAATATCGACTTACAATATCGACAATTACAAAACAAAATGTCCTTTTACTAATTGGTGTGATTTATATGGCAAAAATGAAGGAATTCTATCCGTTAAAAAGAACATTAACAAGCCATCTACTATTTTAACCTCTTAATCATCCTAATAACGGCATAAATAGCCATAGTTTGAAGAACTAAATTCAAAGTCCAAAATATTAGTTTGACGAAAGTCCCTTCTCCAGAATAAAAAGGTAGATCGCTATTAATTAAGCTAATTGGAAAACTAAAAATTGAAATAATAAAAGTTATTATTGAAGCAAGAGAACTATCTGCATTTGAAAGGAGAATATAAGACACAACAATTAGCAACTGGATTACTAAAAGAAGAAAAAATATCTTCAAAAAAAGTTTAAGTTTAGTTTTCCTCATTTCTAGACTTTGTATGCATGTATAACACTACCAATGTAAAAGTTACATTTTATATTGTTTACATATTTTAATTCTCGTTGAACAACAAAAAAACAAGTATGAATCTAATTTTTGTAAGCAATTTCCGACCACATCAACAGCTTCTAATAACGACCATTTATACCAAATAAACATTTCACTAATGCACCAAATTTTTACCGTAAACCAATTTCTTAAAGACCTTAACTAGTAATAAGCAGGCACCGCCAGCCATCAAGCCTACGGCAAAATCTCTAAGCATAGCGGGTATTTGTTCTAAAAAATGATGCAGAAACTCTACGTTATGAACAAAAATCCCACCAGCAACAAGTATTAAGGCAACCGTTCCTATTACGGATAAGCTTTTAATTAATTTTGGCAAAGCTTGCACTAAAAACGTCCCAATGGCAAATAAGAAACCTTTATTGCCATCACTTTTATTAATGAGTTTTAAACCAAGATCATCCATTCTCACAATAATAGCTACGATACCATAAACGCCAACCGTTGCAATTATAGCTACGATCGTTACCACAATAATTTGAAATAGAAGTGTTTCTCCTACCACAGTACCCAAAGCTATTATTACAATTTCTACAGATAAAATAAAATCCGTGACTATTGCAGATTTTATTTTAGCTTTCTCTAAGGTTAATATTTCTTCTTTAGAACTGTTTTCTTTGGCAATGCCCTTATGCTCTTTCGGATGTGGAACAAAAAACTCATATATTTTTTCTGCACCTTCATAAGCCAAATACAAACCGCCAAGTACCAAAACAACGATAACGGCCCAAGGTAAAAATGCACTGAGTAAAAAAGCCAATGGTAAAATAATTAACTTGTTTAAAAATGACCCTTTGGTAATAGCCCACAACACGGGGATTTCACGAGAAGACAAAAATCCTGATGCTTTTTCAGCATTTACCGCCAAATCATCTCCCAAAATACCAGCTGTTTTTTTAGTGGTAATCTTTGTCATTACAACAACATCGTCCATTAAAGCCGCTATATCATCTAGTAATGCAAAAAAACCTGAAGCCATTAATTGAAAGTTATTTTATTAAATTTTGGATGAGACCTATACTAACATGTGATCTTATATTTTGGATCTTGTAAGTAATGAGAGTAGTATATATACCGCAATAATCAGCGGTATCGCTGCAAACTGAAGTACAATCAAAAATACCACGCTCAATATTAAAAATATATAACGAACCGCATTATCCTTAAAACTCCAGTTTTTAAACTTTAAAGCAAACAACTTTATATTAGAATTCAACAAATAGCAACTTAAAAACGTTAGGCCTATTAAAAACCATTTATTAATGATTATGGCGTTCATAATGTCGCTATTCTGGTATTCTAAAATTAAGGGTAGGGATAATATAACCAAGGTATTGGCAGGTACTGGTAATCCTTTAAAATAGCTTTGTTGATCTTCGTCTAAATTAAACTTTGCTAAACGATACGCGGATGCCAGAGGGATTAATAGTCCTATTAAGGGTAGGAATGACATTTTAAATTCTTGCCAATGGAAAATAGAATTCCAGCTATCACTATACTCAGAATAATCTGGAGCGTCAACCGTCAGTGAAATAAGTTTAAACATTATAACGCCTGGCACTACGCCACTAGTAACTAAATCTGCTAAAGAATCTAGCTGAATACCTAATGGGCTTTGTACGTTTAGCTTACGCGCTAATAACCCATCAAAAAAATCAAAAAAGATGCCTAAAAAAACAAATACTGCTGCTGCAATAAAATTACCGTAAACCGCAAATATTAAAGCAATACAACCAGACAATAAGTTAAGTAGTGTAACTGCATTAGGAATATGTCGTTTTAAACTCATGAATTTAATTTTTGTAAAAATATAAAAGAAATTGAGTCTTATCTTAATATTTATTCAAATTAGCTCAAAACAAAACAATAAGAAGCCACTTTTCTAGTTTAATAGATAGAAAAATATTGTGCATCTTTGTAAAAAATTTTGTTATTGAAAAATTACTATGTAATTCTCTTAACACTTACTACGCTTTTCGTTTCGGCTCAAACCACAAGAAAATATTCTAACGAATTTATGAATATTGGCGTTGATGCTGCTGCTTTAGGTATGAGTAATGCTGTTGTGTCACAGACCGCTGATGTAAATTCTGGATATTGGAATCCAGCAGGATTAGTGCACGTTGAAGACAACCAGTTGGCATTAATGCATTCGAGTTACTTCGCTAATATTGCTAACTACAACTATATTGCTTATGCCATGCCTTTGGATGATGAAAGTGCTATTGGCTTGTCATTAATTAGATTCGGTGTTGATGATATATTAGACACGACGCAATTAATAGATGATCAAGGTAATATTAATTACGACCGCATAAGCACCTTCTCTACAGCTGATTATGGATTCACATTTTCTTATGCTCGAAAATTGCCTTTAGATGGTTTAAATTTTGGAGTTAATGCTAAAATCATAAGACGAATAATTGGTGATTTTGCATCATCTTGGGGTTTTGGTCTTGATGCAGGCATTCAGTTTGAAGGAAAAAAGGGTTGGAAATTTGGTTTGATGGCTAGAGATATTACCACAACCTATAATGCTTGGTCTATTGACGAAGATAAGTTTGAACAAATAAGTGGTGCCGTTGATGGGCAAAACCAAGACTTACCTGAAACTACAGAAATAACCATCCCGAAGTTACAGTTTGGTATGTCTAAAACATGGATTTTTAATTATGATTATTCATTCTTAGCCGCAGCAAATTTAAATATGCGATTTGCTGAAACTAATGATATTATTTCTACTTCTTTTTCAAGTATAAATCCAGCTTTGGGATTTGAATTTGGCTATACAGGCTTGGTTTTTTTAAGAGCTGGAGTTGGTAATTTTCAGAATGAACTACAGATTGATAATTCTGAGCAAGTCACTTTTCAACCTAATTTTGGTGTGGGCTTTAAATATAAAGGGATTCAAATAGATTACGCATTTACGGATATTGGTGACCAAAGTGCCGCCTTGTATTCTAATGTATTTTCATTAAAAATAGACTTTGGTGTCTTTAGATAGTTTTTCATCAATTCAACCTCAAAATATCATATCTATAATTATGTTTCTTTTACGCCCATACTCGACCGTCCGAAAGGCGGATCTCAATAAAAATTATTCAAATTAATAATACGACCTTTAAAATTTAATTGATATCACATATGAAACAAAGCTTATCATTCCTTGTTTTCTTCTTTATAGTATGTTCTGCCGCCTCGCAGAATTTTCAGTTAACACCTGAAGCTAAAATATCTGTACTCACTATTGGTCCTGGAGAATCCCTAAATGATGCATTTGGACATAATGCCTTTAGAATAAAAGATAGGAGCCAAGGAATTGACGCCGTTTATGGGTATGGTGCATACGATTTTGATGCGCCTAATTTCTATTTAAAATTCACACAAGGCAAATTAAACTATCTTATCAGTAGAAATAACTATTCTGATTTTTATAATGCTTACGTTAGCAATAACCGTACGATTAAAGAACAGGTTTTTAATTTTTCTACTGACGAAAAACAAAAATTATTCGACTATTTAGAAACTAATTATAAGCCAGAAAACAGAGGATACCTCTATGATTTCTTCTATGACAATTGTGCCACACGAATTAGAGATGTAGCGCAGACAGCAACAAATAATGATATCATTTATTCAGTACCCGAAACGTTTAAACCAATAACCTTTAGAGACCTTATCCATGAGCATGTCGGCCTAAATTCTTGGGGCAGTTTTGGTATTGACATCGCGTTAGGCTCGGTCATTGACACAAAAGCTACAGCTTATGAGCACATGTTTCTCCCAAAATATATTCATGCTTTTTTTGATAGTGCAAAAATAAATTCATCTAGAGATCTAGTGAAGAGTTCTTCTACTATTTTTCAAAAGAAAGAAACAGTTTCATCTTCAAATTTCGGTTTTAGTCCTCTAATAATTATGGGAGTATTGAGCTTTATAATTCTATTTATTACGTATCAAGATTATAAAAAGAACACCCGAAGTAGATGGTTAGATATCATCCTATTTGGTACAACTGGAATTATGGGTGTTGTCCTATTATTGTTATGGTTTGCCACAGATCACGCCGCTACGGCACAAAATTATAATGTACTATGGGCTGTGCCACTAAATAGTATTGTAATCGGTCAATTATTTAAAAAGCAAGTAAAAAAATGGTTTAAAAGCTACCTTAAGTTCCTAATTATAATGCTTTGCCTTATGACCTTACATTGGGTTATTGGTGTTCAAACATTTGCAATTGCACTTATCCCCTTGCTTATAGTTTTAGTAGTAAGATACCTATATCTGATACGATTTTTTAATCAGAACTGAATTATTGGCCCCGATAATATAGAACAGTGCTCAGTGTTTTTATGAAGATACTAAAATCTAAAAATATACTTCTGTGCTTAATATAATACAAATCGTATTGTAGTTTGGTAAGGCTATCATCAACTGAAGAACCATATCTTGTATTTACTTGAGCCCAACCTGTTAGGCCAGGTTTAATGATATGCCGTGTCTCGTAAAATGGAATGACTTGAGTTAATTCGTTAACAAAGATAGGGCGCTCTGGTCTTGGCCCTATAATGCTCATTTCACCTTTTAATACATTATAGAATTGTGGCACTTCATCTAACCGAGAACCTCTCAAAAACTTGCCAAACTTCGTGATTCGACTATCGTTCTTTTGCGCCCATTTCGCTCCATCTTTCTCGGCGTTAACAACCATGGTTCTCAGTTTAATAATCCGAAATAACTTTCTATTTCGTCCCACACGCTTTTGTGAGTAAAATAATGGCCCTTTGTTAGCAACTAAGTTTCCAAACAGGATTAATGGGAGTAGTAAAAACCCAAGAAGGAGCCCTAAAACAGCGAATATGATATCAAAGGTCCGCTGAAAAAGCATATATAATTGATTCTCATTACTTCGGCTAAAAGGGAAATACTTGTAAAAATCCTTACCCACAAATTGAACAGGTACTTTTTGGAGCAACTCTTCATAAACTTGGGTATAATCTCTAATCTTAAAACCACGTTCTAAGAGCACCATTAAATTATGATACACTTCTGGTGTAATCAATTCGGTATTAAAACTTGCAACTAAGACTTCAGATATTTTTTCGGATTTAATAATTTCAAGAAAATGCTGAGGTTCAAATTGCTTTAATCCATTGTATTTTGCGGTATCTGACGTTGAAATTTCACTATTTATAAATCCAACAATTTTATAATTTGGATCTGAAATATCTAATGCATCAACTAAGTCAGCGATATTTGAAACCTCTGCTAATAAAAGAACGCGTTTATAAAATCTAGGAGATTCAATCAAATTTATATATATCAATCGCCATATTAAGATGGAAACGATAATTGTTATATAGAAATAAACAATTTGCAAACGCTCCTCGGGCAAGAATGGCGATAGCACTGGGGTTAGAAGATAAAACAAGACTACGATAGACGCGCTAATCACAATATTTTTAAACGTCGTGTCTAACTGACTCGCTTTCTGAAGGTCATAAAGTTCAAAGATAGTACCGAAAATAGAAATATAAACACCTAAAAGTATTAAGGCTGTACTGTTCTCTGCATTTACAACAACATATTCGAAATCAAAGAAAAGCCCCAAAGCATACAAACCTAGAAATACCATCACTAAGTCCGCGATTCTTAGCAGAATTTTGCGCTCCGAAACTTCGAAATGTATACCTTTATTATGCTTCATTATTAAGTTTGCCTCTGCCGTAAATATAATAAGACGAAATGATTTTTGACATTAATTTAAGATAAAAGGGCTGCCCAACTCTTTTTAACTGCATGCCAAGCAAAATTCTCAACTTTAGTACGTGCATTAGTGACTAATTCTATCCTGAGGTTGTCGTCCGATTTTAATTTTATAATCGCATTAGCCATAGCAGTAACATCTTTAGGCTCTACCAGAAGTCCATCTGTCTGGTCGGTAATCAAAAACGGAATGCCACCGACATTTGTAGATACCACAGGTAATCCTAAAGCCATGGCTTCGATGACGCTTACAGGTGTATTATCGATATTTGTTGTATTAATAAATACGTTACAATCTTTAGATAAAGCGATCCATTCTAGTTTGGTGAGCTTACCTGTAAAATGAACTTCTAAACCCTTTGTGTCAGCTAGACTCTTCACTTCAGATAATGAGCCATCTGCATCTGGACCAATCATGGTAAGTGTCGCTTCGTAATTCATGTTCAGTAATTGCTCTAAGACTAAAACGGCTTGTTCGGGATTATACATAGCCGAAAAAGACCGCACCCACAATAGTTTTATGGCGTCAATGCTTCTGTTTTCGAACTCATACTTTTCAATCTCTATACTATTTGGAATATAAATAAGGTCGTTATACCCATACGTTTCAAAAACTGATTTTAAAAAATTGGATGGTGCTACGATTTTATGCGCATTACCGAAAACAAAATGGCTTAATTCAGGATTAGACTTCAATCGATCTTCTAAATCGCCACCATGGAGAATGGTAATGTATTTAATATTTAAAACGCGGCACAATTGACTGATGACTACTGCATAATAAAAATTTTGAGTGCTATAGGTGTCAATAAGCACAAGATCTGTTTTAGATTTATTTTTAAGTACCAGAGTGACCATATCTAAAAGGCGTAGCACTTTATTAGACTTATGGGATGCCACCTTAATAGAACAGAATTCTTTTAGTTGCGCACTTAGGGTCTCTATTATAGTGCTTGTACTTCTACTATTTGATAAGGCGTTTCCTATGTATAGGACGTTTTTCAT
>JAWUVW010000082.1:0-23702 GCA_034112185.1 Flavobacteriaceae bacterium
TGCGCTACGTTCTGTCTGGAACAATGGAGATACGGTTGCACTGGTATTCTCAAATGTTTTGCCACCAATAAAGTTAGCGTCGCCTGAAAAAAGCTCTCCATTGTAGGTCAACTCAGAGCCACCGGCGTTGATACGAAACAAGGGTAATGGTTCCATCAACTCTGCATTAAACGGAACAACTAATGCATTTATTTTAGTGTCATTCGCAAGGTCTGAAAAAGTTGATTTGATACCACCATTCCTATTTGGAATGAAGGTAGTAGGGATAAATGCTTCTAGTTTTGTGCCTTCCGAGATAGGTAATTCCAAGTTATCGCTAAAAAAACTGGTGTTAGATTCAAAATCAGGTAACGTTGAATTATTTGTGGATGCTTCTATCAAATTTGAAGACCTTAAACTAATAGATTGTGATTGTAAATTAAAGTGAATAATCAAAAAACCAATAAATATTGTTTTAGCTTTAGACGACATAACGTGAAAATCAGGTGTGTTAAGTATGGATGACTATTACAAATCTTATAAAAATATAACCAGACTACAATTGCATTATCTGCGTTAATTATAATTAACTTTTAATATTATATAAAATTGGGAATAAAAATCTGTAAATTACTGAATCATAGTTGTTTCGCAGGTTTATTCGATGAATAACACTTCTTTAAAAATAAGACTCAAAAGGTTTTGGATTAAACGTCTATTTCTATCAGTTTCATTAATGCATTAGCTTGATAATTAAGATGTTAATGTGTAATGGGATTAGCACGGACGCATAGGCTTTTCAAGAAGCTAGAATGTGTTTATTGAATAGTACTAGGAGGTTTACTTTTTATTTAGTTTAAAGCTATAAATATTACCACCCTCAGAGCCCTTACGTTCGTCAGTAATAATGACTTCATTTTTAGTTTTAAAACAAATGCCTTCTTTCTGAGAATCATGTTTAAATGCTATTTTTTCAATTTTTCCTGAGAAGAAATCATCACCTTCGTAGTTGCTTATTTTCCAGAGCTTTGAATGATTGAGTAAGACGACCGTTTTTCCGTCATCACTTATGTCTGCAGAGGTTATTCTATTATGCTTTCCTTTGAGATTATGGCTAGATCTTAATACAGCTTCGTGATTACCAATTACATTTGGAACCTCAAAGACCTTAAATTTCTTATGCTCTTTACTCATTAAATAAAAGGAATTATTAAACAAAAAGAAGGATTCAAAATCTTTTGAGTCTTGGTCTTTAGGTAAAGTAAATTCTATAATCTCTGCATTCGCAGAACTCTTTATTAGGTCCTCGTGTTTTATTTTGAGGATTCTAAAGGTTTTTCTCTTTCTATTGTTATTTCCAAAATCACCGATATACATATTACCATTGGCATCAGAAGTTAACTCTTCCCAATCTAAATTTTCAGCATTGCTAATTACGATATCTCTATTTATATGGCCTTTTTTATTAAGACCATAAAGATGATTGTCGTTACCAGCATCTTCAATAACCCAAATTAATTCAGAATTTAGATCGAATTCAGCAGCAGAAACTTCTTTTAGACTATTGTTTATTGAAGCCTCAATAGTCAGTAAGCCAAAAGATTGGCATGCGTTAACTATAAGAAATAATAATATTAGTCTTTTGGAGTATATCATTGTAATTTTATGGCTTCAAATTTTCACATTGAATAAACGCAAAGATATTATAATTATTGGAGGAGGGGCAGCAGGTTTTTTTGCAGCTATTAACATTGCAGAGCAGCATCCTGAATTGTCGGTCGCCATCTTAGAGCGCGGAAAAGAAGGTCTTCAAAAAGTAAAAATCTCGGGTGGGGGACGCTGTAATGTAACCCATGCAGAATTTGTACCTTCAGAATTGGTGTTGAATTATCCAAGAGGAGAAAAGGAACTTTTAGGCCCTTTTCATAGTTTTATGACAGGCGATACGATCTCATGGTTTGAAGAGCGTGGCATTGAACTAAAAATTGAAGATGACGGTAGAATGTTTCCTGTCTCTAACTCTTCTCAAACTATTGTAGATTGCTTTTTAAATGAAGCAGAAAAACATAAGGTTGCCGTTTTGTATAATCATTCCGTAAAATCTATTTTTTTAGATGAAAATGGTCACACTGAGCGCAGTCGAAGTGCTGAAGAAGTAAATGATTATTGTTTTAAAATTGAAACATCCCAAGGTGTTTTTGAATGTAAAAAAATAGTTATAGCTGCAGGAAGCAATCCCAAAATATGGAAGTTGCTAGAAAATTTAGGGCATACCATTGTGCAACCTGTCCCTTCACTTTTTACATTCGATATTAAGGATAAACGCATCATAGATATACCCGGCGTCGTTGCTAAACATACAGAAGTAAAGGTTGTCGGAACTGATTTAGTGTCTCAAGGACCATTACTAATTACACACGTTGGCATGAGTGCACCAGCTATTTTAAAGTTGTCTGCATTTGGTGCTGTTGAGTTAGCTAAACGAAATTATAATTTTCAAATTGAAGTCAATTTTATTCAATTAGATTTTGAATCTTGTGTAGAGAAAATCAAAGGTTTCAAACAAGAATTTTCAAAGAAAACAGTTTTGAATTCCGCACAATTCGATTTGCCAAAACGCCTATGGAAACAATTGGTTTTAGCTTCATATATAAATGAAACAGAACGATGGGCTGACATTAATAAAAAGCAATTGGAAGACTTAGCGAAACAACTTACTGAAGCCGTTTTTGAAGTCACTGGTAAGAGCACCTTCAAAGAAGAGTTTGTCACTGCTGGTGGAGTCGATTTGAAAGAAGTGAATTTTAAAACGTTTGAAAGCAAACGGATTCCTAATTTATATTTTGCAGGAGAGGTTATAAATGTTGATGCTGTTACAGGTGGCTTTAATTTTCAAAATGCTTGGACAGGTGCTTATATAGTGTCACAGTCAATCGTTAAATCATGAAAGGATACATTGGACTTCTTCGAGGAATTAACGTTGGTGGGCACAAGAAAGTACTAATGGCAGAGCTTAGAGACCTATTGACTACATCTGGGTTAGAAAATGTACAAACCTATATACAGAGTGGGAATGTTATTTTTAAATCTTCAGAAGAGAATAAACGCAAATTAGAAGCTATTATTAAAGAGGCCATTAACGTTCACTTTGGTTTTGAGGTTCCTGTTTTGGTTAGGACTAAAGAAGAAATTAAAACTATTTTGGATGACTGCCCTTTTCCTGAAGCGAAGAAAGTCCTTGGTTATTTTATAATGCTTAGCGAAATTCCTGATAGAAATTTGGTGGAAGAAGCGGGTCAAAAAAGTTATTTAGATGATGATTATGTAGTTTTACGCGACTGCATTTATTTATTTTGTGCCAAGGGTTATGGACGTGCAAAATTCAAACTTAATTATTTTGAAGAAAAATTAAAAGTCAATGCTACTGTCAGAAACTATAAAACAATGGTAAAACTATTATCTTTGTCTCAGACAAATGATTAGCATGACAGAACAAGATTTTATCCTCAAATCATACAATTCCGATATTCAAAGCGGATCCGTAAAATGGTCATCACCAAGTAATATTGCTTTAGTGAAATATTGGGGAAAAAAAGAGCATCAAATTCCAGAAAACCCTTCAATCAGTTTTACACTTTCAGATTGTAAAACCATTACTGAGGTAACTTACACTAAAAAAGTAAGCAACGATTTTAGTTTCGAAATATATTTTGAAGGTAAAAAGAACGAAGCCTTCAAACCTAAAATTCAAACCTTTTTTGAGCGTATCGAAACTTATGTACCCTTCTTAAGAGATTATCATTTCAAAATTGAAACCTCTAATACCTTTCCTCATAGTTCAGGCATTGCGTCTTCAGCATCTGGGATGAGTGCTATTGCGTTGTGTTTCATGAGTATTGAAGAAAAATTAACCAATACGGTCACTTCGAGCGTAGGCGAGAAGTCTTTCTTTAACAAAAAAGCATCATTCCTAGCACGTTTAGGCTCAGGAAGTGCATGCAGAAGCATTGAAGGCGAACTCGTAGTTTGGGGAAAAAATGAAAGCACCGAAAGTTCCGATTTATACGGCGTAAAATTTGAAGGGGATGTGCATCCTAATTTTAACGAATACCAAGACGCCATTTTGTTGGTGGATAAAGGCGAAAAGCAAGTGAGCAGTACGGTTGGTCATCAACTAATGTTTGGCCATCCCTTTGCACAAGAACGTTTTTCACAGGCCCATGATAATTTAGATAAACTTAAAGCTATTCTAGCTTCTGGAGATTTAAAAGCATTCGTTAAAATTGTAGAAAGTGAAGCACTTACACTTCATGCCATGATGATGACGAGCAGGCCTTATTTCATATTGATGAAACCAAACACCCTAGAAATCATCAATAAAATTTGGCAGTATAGAGCGGAAAATAAGTCTAACATTTGTTTTACTTTAGATGCAGGTGCAAACGTCCATGTTTTATTCCCAAAGACCGAAAAAGAGTCGGTTTATGAATTCATTAAGAGCGAGTTAGTTGCATATTGTCAAAACGGTCACTATATTTGCGACAGTGTTGGTAAAGGTGCCAAACGGTTGTAACCCAATTCAACCTAAAATGTGTTATGAAAGGACCACTGTTTTATTCTAAAATTTTGTTATTCGGAGAATACGGAATTATTAAAGACTCTAAAGGTTTATCTATACCTTATAATTTTTATAATGGTGCTTTAAAAGTGGACGAAAATCCGACTCTAGAAGCCCGAAATTCTAATGCAAGTTTAAAACGTTTTGTTGCGTATTTAAAGGGCTTGGATCAAGGTTTAGTGACTTTTGATAAGGATGCGTTACAAAATGATGTAGATGCTGGTATGTATTTCGATTCTTCTATTCCACAAGGTTATGGCGTAGGAAGTAGTGGTGCATTAGTAGCAGCGATATATGATAAGTATGCTTCAGATAAAATTACAGTTTTAGAGAATTTAACTCGTGAAAAGTTGTTAAAGTTAAAAACGATTTTCTCTGAAATGGAATCCTTTTTTCACGGTAAATCTTCTGGGTTAGATCCTTTAAACAGCTATTTAAGCTTGCCGATTTTAATAAATTCTAAAGATAATATTGAAGCGACTGGCATTCCATCTCAAAAAACGGAAGGCAAAGGCGCTGTGTTTTTATTAGACAGCGGTATTGTTGGAGAAACGGCTCCAATGGTAAGTCTTTTTATGGAAAGCATGAAAAACGAAGGTTTTCGCAGTATGCTTAAAGACCAATTTATAAAACATACAGATGCTTGTGTAGATGATTTCTTAAAAGGGGATATGAAATCGTTGTTTAAGAACACAAAACAATTGTCTAAAGTGGTATTGAATAATTTCAAACCAATGATACCATCTCAATTTCATGAACTTTGGAAAAAAGGTATAGACACTAACGATTACTACTTAAAGCTTTGCGGTTCTGGTGGTGGAGGTTATATCCTTGGTTTTACTGAGAATATAGACAAAGCAAAAGAATCCTTAAAAGGTCAGAAGTTAGAGATCGTTTATAATTTTTAGTGTTTTTTACACTGAGCGCAGTCGAAGGGCACTTTTAGAATCTACTTTCATATAATCATGTTATCAAGACGGCAGAAACACATTTTCCTAAAATTTTTCAGTCTCTTTTCTGTAGTTAGAGGTTACAATATTCTCATAATTGTTATTGCTCAATATTTAGCTTCTATTTATATTTTTGCACCAGATAAAACGATTAAATCTGTTCTGTTTGATGCGAATTTATTGATGCTCGTTTTAGCCTCTTCTGCAACCATTGCCGCTGGATATATTATTAATAATTTCTACGACTCAGAAAAAGACTTAATTAACAAGCCAACAAAGACGATGCTCGATCGATTGGTGAGTCAAAATACGAAGCTGTCGTTTTATTTTGTACTTAATTTTTTAGCATTGGTTTTTGCGAGCTATGTATCGTTTAGAGCTGTCATTTTTTTTGCACTGTATATTTTTGCGATTTGGTTTTATTCACATCGTTTAAAGAAACAGCCTATGACTGGGAATATTGTTTCAGCGGTATTAACAGTAACTCCGTTTTTTGCCATTTTTATTTATTATCAAAATTTCGAATTAGTCGTTTTTGCGCATGCTATTTTCTTGTTCTTGTTAGTCTCGATGCGAGAATTGACTAAAGATCTAGAAAATATAAAAGGTGATTTAGCCTTAAACTATCGCACAGTCCCTGTGGTATATGGCGAAAAAATATCTAAGCTAATGCTTACTATTGTTGCCGTTTTAACTATGATATCTGCAATTATATTGATTCTGTTTTTCAAAATCGGATACATGTATTACTTCTTTTACCTCAGTATTGTATTTCTACTGCTGTATCTCATACTACTTTTGAAATCTAACAAAAAAAACCATTACCTTCTACTGCATAATATATTGAAGTTTATTATTGTCGCTGGAATATTTTCCATTTTATTAATTGATGTATCTATCGTTTTAAACCGAATTTAAATGCGTACTACTTTAAAAATTGCTATGGCTCAAATCGCACCAGTTTGGTTGGATAAAAGTGCCACTTTACAGAAGATTGAAAATTCAATTAAAGACGCTGCAAAAGAAAATTGTGAGCTCATTGTATTTGGTGAAGCCTTGTTGCCAGGTTATCCGTTTTGGTTGGCCTTATCAGGTGGTGCAGAATGGAACACCGATCTGAATAAGGAATTACATGCACATTATGTGCGTAATTCTGTTTGCATCGAAAAGGGAGAGCTAGATTCAGTTTGTCAATTGGCAAAAATACATAAAATTGCTATTTACTTAGGCATAATAGAACGTCCAACAGATAGAGGTGGTCATAGTATTTATGCTTCGTTGGTTTATATTAATGAAAAAGGTGAAGTGAAGTCTGTTCATAGAAAATTGCAACCCACTTACGATGAGCGTTTAACCTGGTCTCCTGGAGATGGTAACGGTTTACAAGTCCATCCTTTAAAAGCTTTTACTGTTGGAGGTCTCAATTGTTGGGAGAATTGGATGCCATTGCCAAGAACTGCGTTGTATGGCCAGGGAGAGAATCTTCATATTGCGGTTTGGCCAGGAAGTGATCACAACACTAAAGATATAACACGCTTTATTGCGAGAGAGTCACGTTCTTATGTGGTGTCAGTATCTTGTTTAATGGCAAAAACTGATTTCCCAAAAAACACGCCACATATCGATGCCATTCTTAAAAACGCACCAGATACTTTGGCCAACGGAGGTAGCTGTATTGCAGGACCAGATGGCGAATGGATTGTAGAACCTGTTTTGCATAAAGAAGGTTTAATTATTCAATCTATAGATTTTAATCGGGTGTTGGAGGAACGTCATAATTTCGATCCTGTTGGGCATTATTCGAGGCCAGATGTCACAAAACTGATAGTCAATACAGAACGACAAACTACTGTGGAAATTAAATAGTTAATGTAAACTATTGTTATACATTTGCAAAAAATTACAAACATGAGCAAGCAGAAAGATAGCAAGGGAAAAGGAAAACCTTCGGGAAGCCATAATGCTAAAAGCAAAACCGAAAGTTTTGACAGAGGGAGTGCTCCTTTCAAAAATAACTCACAACCATCGAAACCATCGAAACCATCTAATCCAGATGAAATGCGTTTAAATAAATACATCGCTAATTCTGGGTTGTGTTCGCGTCGTGAAGCTGATGAGAATATTGCTATTGGGTTAGTTTCTGTAAACGGTAAAGTCGTAAGTGAAATGGGTTATAAAGTCAACCGTACAGACGAAGTTCGTGTTGACGGTCAACGTATCACGCCAGAGGCAAAAGCATATGTGTTGTTAAATAAACCAAAAGGATTTGCTACAACTACTTCAGAAGGAAAAGGCCGAACGGTTATGGATTTAGTTGCCAATGCAACCAATTCAAATATTAAACCTATAGGACGTTTAGGAAGAAATTCACTAGGCTTATTATTGTTTACAAACGATGATGTTATTGTGCAGAAATTTACCAATTCTAAAAATGGGGTTGCACGATTATTTCAAATAGAACTGGATAAAAACTTAAAGTTTGAGGATTTAAAAAAGATTCAAGAAGGCTTTAAAGTTGAAGGGAAGCTCGTTGCCGTTGAAGAGATCAGTTACATACAAGGTGAATCTAAAAACCAAGTCGGCATAAAAATTAAAAACACAGGAAATACCATTCTACGTACTATTTTTGATCAGCTTAATTACGATATTGTAAAGATTGATTGTGTTGCTATTGGACACTTAACCAAAAAGGATATTCCTCGTGGTCATTGGAAACACTTAACAGAACAAGAGGTGAATACTTTGAAGATGCTTTAGTCTAGTTTTTTACTTTAACTGTATAGGTCGAAATCAAATAGTTTCCACTAAATCTTCTCTTAAAGTAAGTTTCATCAAAGTTATGTTGTCTTTGATTGTTACGCATTGGTTGTCATAACCTAAATAACTAATCACTAAAATAGCACGAGTTTTCAATTTTTAAGGAAACGTAAACTCGCCTTTAGCATCGGTCACAGTTCCATTGCTTCTGCCTTTTAGGATAACGTTTGCGACATCTAAAGGACCATCTTCATTAGATTAAGTCCTTATGTTATACGTTCGTTAGATGTGATTTCTGTAGAAGTAACTGTTTTGGTTTGACTATAGATAGGATAAAGTGCTAATAGTGTCAGCATCATAGGACCTATAAAACTAAAAGCTTTAAAGCTGTGTTGCTGATGTAATGTTAATTGTACTTTCATGTGTTTTTATCTGCTTAAGTTCTTCGTTATAGTCAGACTAAATTTTATTTTGTCTCGGCAATCCAATTATTAATTTTAGTTTCGAGTAATGCCAGCGGAATACAACCTGTTTTAAGAATTTGATCATAAAATTCTTTAATATCAAAGGTATCACCTAGTTCTTTTTCTGCTTTAGCTCTCAATTCTCTTATTTTTAGTTGCCCTATGTTATAAGATAAGGCCTGTCTAGGCATTGCCATATAACGCTCAATTTCAGAGGTAATACCAGCCTCAGATTCAGCTTTATTGTCCAAACAATATGCTATAGCTTTTTCTCTACTCCAACCTTTGGCATGTAAACCTGTATCTACCACTAATCTTATGGCTCTATGCATTTCCGCACTTAACATTTCAAAATATTGATAAGGATCTGTATACAATCCTAATTCTGTCCCCAAACTTTCAGTGTATAAAGCCCAACCTTCACCATAGGCGCTGTACCATAGGTTTTTTTTAAAGTCTGGTAAGTCTTCGTTTTCTTGAGTCAATGAAATTTGATAGTGATGGCCAGGAATAGCCTCATGCAAAAATAAAGCTTCATCAGATACTGTATTGTAGGTAACGGCATCTGGTATAGGAACATAAAAAACACCTGGTCTTGTGTCATCCATAGATCCTGGATTATATTGAGCACTTGCTGAGGCTTCTCTAAATTTTTCCGTCTGTTTTACAATAAAATCTGCTTTTGGCTTATTAGTGAAAAGCTTTTTTAATTGTGGTTTCATTTTATCACGGATGGCGTTAAAATTAGCAATCACTTCTTCTGGATTAGAGAATGGCATTAGTTCTTTATTGATTCTTACAGCGTTAAAAAATTCTTTTAATTCTCCGTCAAAACCAACTTGTTGCTTTACTATGTCCATTTCAGTCAAAATTCTAGAGACTTCTTTTAGGCCGAGTTCATGAATCTCGTCGGCCGTCATAGTGGTCGTTGTATAGAATTTTATAGCATGGTCGTAATAGGCGATACCATTTGGGATCTCAGAAATCCCACTACTTTCTCTTCCTGCGGATAGATAATTAGATTTTAAAAAGAAAGCTAAAAATTTAAATGAAGGCAAGAGCTTTACCATTAATATGTTGCTGTAAGCTTCAGTTAAACGTTCTTTATCTTCTGGTGAAAAATGCTCAGGTAAATTAAGTATAGGTGTATAGTATAAATGTTCAGAAACATCAACGATACCTTCTGGAGAGGTTTGTACCGTGGAGAGCGTATCAAACTGTGGTATTACTTTTACAATTAGCGATTTTGGTAATACATAGCCTTCATCTATACCTTCCTTCATGCGTTCTTCTGCCGATTAAAGCCAAACGTTATATTGGTCGAGTCGTTTTAACCAATTGTCATAATTCTCAACCGTTTTAAAAGGTTGGGCGCTAGTGCCAGTTGCCCACTGTGTTATTATTAAATTTACAGAAAACATTTGATCAATGGGCATGTACATGTCTTTTTTAAAACTAGCTCGTGCCAATGCCAATTCACAATCCCATGCCATTACAGCTTTGCTCATTTGTTCACTTTCTGTGAGATCAGCATCATAAAAGTTTTCGAGTTTTGAGGCGTAGGTACTGTAAAATGTATCATATATCTTTTTGATATGCATCTGATAATACTTTAGGGAATGCATCATCGAAGCGACTATCTCCAATGAAAGTAGCCTCTATTGGATTTAACTTAAGTTTTTCTTCACCGTAGTTCTTTAGTAAGGTTGCGAATTCGGAATTGTCAATAGGTAAATTTTCTTTTTTTGGTTCTTCTTTGCAAGAGAACAATACTAAAGTAATCGTTAAAAAGGTGGTAAGAAGTTTTTTTATTTTGATGATCTTTAGGAGTAAAAATTACGATTCTTAATACGATTTTAAGATGTTGATTCTTATTTTTTTTTATAAATTTTTTTTTAATGATGTCCTTCGTGTAAAAGAATAAATAGTATATTTAATAAAATTTTAGCTCTAATAATTAAAAATAAAATGAAACCAAAAGACGCACATCTAAAACGAGTAATAGTCGATTTTAAAAAATTGACACCCGAAATCCTAGCCCTTCTCGTAGAGAAATATCCCCATGGTTATGATGATGGTAACGTGATCTCTTTTAAAAATGCTAAAAATGAACTTATTGAAGCGGTTGAAGTAGTTACGGAAGACACCAAGTATTTAGTCAAAGTCAGTACAAAACTTGAGCAAACTATGGAAAATTACGATGAAGATGATTATGAGAATTTTAAAGATGATGACCCAGATGCAGTGCAAGACCCAGATTTGCAGGCGGAAGAGACTGATGATGACGATTTCTAATTAGAAAATGTCGGGACGTTGAAGCTGACCTCGAAGGTTAGTCAAGATCACTAGGAAAGAAGTCCTCTTTTTATAACACGACGTCGTAAATAAAAAATAGTGAATACTATTAAATGTTTTAATCAAATAATCCATTAATTCTCGGATTTCACAGAATTAAAATACCCTAAATAGCTTAGCGGCTTAATATTCTTTATTTTGTATATGATTTCATAATTAGTAATTCATTAAGGAAATTCCTTGTGTATGGCAATTAGATTCTTAGTTGAAAATGCTATAAAATAACATATGAAGCAGATTATAAAGTATAGCTTTAGAATTGTATTTCTATTTTTTTGTCACGTTGTTTATGCACAAAATGATAAACCCAAAGTGGCCCTTGTCCTTAGTGGTGGTGGCGCCAAAGGTATTGCCCACATACCTGTGCTCCAGGCCTTAGATTCCTTGGGTATAGTGCCAGACATCGTCATTGGTACCAGTATGGGTAGTATTGTTGGAGCGCTTTATTCTATGGGCTATTCGGGGGATAGCATCGCTGCTATTTCTAATAGCGTGAAATGGAGTAAACTATTTGGTAGTGAAGTCTCTATTAATGCAGTTAGCAACGAAGAAAAAAGTGAATTTAAACGGTACTTAATTGAACTAGAACTCATAAATGGCTTACCGAAAAAAAAGACCGCTATTATAAACGATCAAAATTTGCGAGCCTTTTTTAATGAGATCACCTACCCTGTGTATGATATAAAAGATTTCGATGATCTCCCTATCCCCTTTAGAGCCATAGCCGTTGATATTGTGCATGGTAAAGAAGTTGCATTAGACAAAGGGTCTTTGGTTTTTGCAATGCGCTCTAGTATGTCCATTCCTGCTGTTTTTTCTCCCATGGAGTACCAAGATGCTTTATTGGTAGATGGGGGGGTACTAAATAACTTTCCTACCGACGTTGCAAAAGCTTGGGGTGCCGATATTATTATTGGTAGTGATGTTGGGGGTGGCATGCAACCCAAAGATAAATTAGATAACATAAGTGCTTTAGTCTTTCAAACGGGTATGCTTGCGAGTAATTTAAAAATTCCAGCGAATAGAGCATTATGTGATGTGCTCATCGATCATACCACGTATTTAACCTATTCTACGGGGAGTTTTGGTGAAAACGTTGCTATTTTAAATGAAGGTAAAATTGGGACGCAAGTGCATTTATCTGAATTGGTAGCATTGGCAAAACAACTAAAGCCTTTCCCTCAAAAACAACCCAAATTACCGAAAATACCAAATAAGCTAGAGTTTGATACCATACGTTATAATGGTATCGGTAAAGACAACTTGGATTTGTTTAAAGCGCGGACAAATATTGAACCGAATACGCTTTATGCGATGTCCGAAATTATGGCAGCTTCACATAATGCTTTTGGAACCAACTTGTTTGAGGCTGTATCCTTTGAACTGTTTAATACGGATGAAAATTTAGGATTAGAAATAAAAGCTAAAGAAAAATCCAGTCATCTCTTTAAAGGAGCGTTGCACTATGACTCTTATCAGGAGGTAGGGCTATTTGTAAATTATACGGGCAGAAATGTGATTGGTAATTCGTCGCGGCTGCTCGTGAGTTTGGATATTACTAAAGATCTGCGCTACCGTTTACAATACCAAAAGCATATTGGTGTGCAAAAAAGATGGTGGTATCGATCCGAATTTTATGGTCAAAACTTAAATCAACAAACGTTTATTAGTGGCAAACAGTCGGATGATGTCAACTATAATTATTATCAATTTGACAATCAATTTAATTTTAACATCGATAGCTTTAAAAGCTATGTTGGGTTTGGCGTAAATTATGAATGGAATACATTGAAACCCAAAATAGACCCAACGATAAGTGATAATGCATTTGGTGTAAAACGCTACGATTTTGAAACGCTAGATATTTATGTCCAGTATGTTTATAATTCTATGGACAAAGCATTTTACGCCAATCGCGGTACTTATTTTCAAGCTAAATTAGGAACATCATTGTATAATGAGGTTGATACCCAATATTTGGATGACCTTAATATTCCTAGTGTTTCTGGTAAAGTAAGTGATTTTACTAAGTTTAGTCTGCACTTTGAAAAACGTATTCCTCTAAATCCCCATGTTGTTGCCATTATCGGCGCATCAACCGGCTATACTTTTTATGATGATGAGAACAGTAGTGCAAATTCTTTCGGAGACTTTGGTTATGCTGCTAAATATTTCTTAGGAGGAAATATAGTAAGACCACGCAAAGATAACTTTATACTTCCTGGTCTAAAAGAAGATGAATTGGCGGTTACCCAATTTACAATGATTAACATGGCGGCTCAATTTAGGCCTATGGAAAAAGTATACCTAACGCCACATGTGAATCTAGGGTCTGTTGGGTTTGATGATTTTGATACATATTCGAACGGTTTTTTCTCCCCAAATGGTCGCTGGGATGAAGATCGTACGACAAGTTTTTTAGTCACTGCAGGGGTCACGGCGTCATATAACTCAATTTTAGGACCTATTGATTTTGATGTTTCTTGGGTTAATAATGTAAGTAAAATACGCTTATTTCTTGGTGTTGGTTATCATTTTAACCGATCGAATTAAGTGTGTTATTGTGTGCTTAAACGAAATCTAGATCCTCTAATTTGGTAATAATAGCCCTTAAATTAAGCAGTTTTAAAACTACTGGTTTGTTAAAATTCTGCATCCAATATAGTAGTGGCTATATTTTATAGAACACTTCTTTCTAAAGTATTCGAGCGCGTGAAGCTTCCAAATTTAAAGTAAAAATATGTGGGCATGGACTTCTGTGAACTCCATTTATATCAGCTATTACATGGCAACTCCTTTTTATGCCCAACTGTTTAGAATTATATTGCCTTATTTTAAGACGGGTCATTATGTTAGGTTTTTTTTCTCAAATAGCTTTTCATCCTACTCTTAAACATGTGATCTGTAACTAAAGAAATTAGTGATTCACCGTTTACATTTTAGTGCCTCTTTGTAATCAATACCTATTAAAATAATTGAAGATATGGTTAATAGTTTCAATCCTTTGTTCATCTTTTTCGATTAACAATTCATGTTGTGCATTTTCGATAAGAAAAGCTTCACATGTTTTACCTAGTTTCTGTGCTTTTTCTATAAATTTTTGATGTGCTTTTGGATTCACAATTTTTTCATTTTCTGCCGAGAATAGTATAAAAGGAGTTTGAATGTCATTTATGTTATCATTCATATAATCGAACTGCTCACAGGATTTATATACCCATTGATAGGTAGCGCCACCTAATCTTGCTTTAGTATCTTTCGCAAAGGCAGCATTCATTCTATTGTATCTAATTTCTGATCCTGTAAGCGTATTCTTTTCAAATGTCAATTTATCATCTTGATATTTACTTTGGCCTAGAGCATATTTTGGGTTTTTACCAGTCAAGAGCTTAGTTGCTACACATGTTGGTGCAACAAAACCTAACATTGGTGAAGAAAAAGCGGCGGCATTAAAATCATTAGGATTTCTTTCTAAATAAGTCATGCCAATTGCACCACCCAATGAATGTGCCAACAAATATGTCTTTTTATGATTTGCTTTTTTAAGCGTAGTGTCATAAAAATATTTCATGTCGTCAATGTAAAACTGAAAGGTGTCAATGTAGCCCATATCTGGATCCTCAGTCATTCTGCCAGACAGTCCTTGGCCTCTATGATCGTGGATATAAACAGAATAACCATTGTTATAAAGATCAAAAATTAACTCTTTATACTTTATTGCGGCTTCGGTTCTACCCGAAGAAATAAGAATAGCTGGGCTTTCTAATTTAGGCTGTCTAAATATTTTATAATAAATTTGAATATTAGTTTTACCTGTAAAGTAGCCTTCCTTTCCACTCGAATAGAAGTTTTCGATCGCCTCAATATAGTTTTCGTTCTTCAATTGCTCTTCTGTACTTAACTTGTATACGTTGTCTTCGCTTTGAAGCGTTGCGAAATTTACGGCACATGATACGGTGACTAATAAAGACACTAGTAATGCAAGTCTAATAGTTCTCATTTGTTAAAAATTAGCTTAGTTTATAAGGTTGTTTTTTCATTGATAAATTTTTCAATTCTTTTTCTTCGTATGACTTCCCAAACAAAAACTGTAAATACAATCAAATATTCTAATCCAATAATCCATAGATTTTCAGAATTAGGGGCACTAGCATAAGCCAAATAACTTAGAACAAGAGCTAAAGACCAAACTAGGGGGAACTTATAGTTGGTAAAGATACAAAGCATTACCAGCATTGCAATATACCAAGGGTGAACCGTGGTACTCAAAAATAAATAAAAAGTAAAAGCTAAAAGCATTGAAGTCGTTAATCTAGGAATCGTGTTATTCTTTCTGAAAAATGAAAATCCTAATATGATAAGTACAGTAAAAATCGGTAAAATTTTAGCGATGATGGCAATTTCATTATAGCCAGTGATTATATAACCAATTTCTCGTATGAGATAATAGATGCTTGCGTTAAATTCAAAATTCCCAAACCAAAGTCCGACTGTTTTTGAGTAGTGGTTCACAAATTCCATTGAGAGGAATGGGAGGAAGAGAAGTAGCGTTATGAAACCTACAATTGCATAAAATAAAATTAATTTAGACACATCATAGCGAGGCGTTTTTTGAGCCTTTGAGGAGTGCAGTTGAAGTATGGCCCGCTCATCTTTAGAAGCAGATTGCTTAACTTCGTTCGCTATGACATTTGTTTTTGTTTCTTTTCTGAACCACAAAAAAAACAAAGGCAAAAACATAAGCGGGATTAGCTTCACAGAAATGGAGCAAGCCAAAAGTACTGCAGCCCATTTCCATTTACCAGAGTGCAATAGGTACAAACTCCAAATAAAGAAGAAAATCATCACACCTTCAAAGTGTAAATTACCTGTGAGTTCGATTAATATAAATGGATTTAAGATATACCAGAAGATTCTATTAGATGGTAGTTTTAGACGTTCCAAAAGCTTTTTGCCAAAATATAGAGTTCCTATATCTGCGGCAATAATTATGAGTCGCATTACGGTTACAGAACCCAATATACTTTTGCCAGAAAATAAGGCTGCAATAGCAAAGCAGAGTTGGTTTAAAGGTGGGTAGTTGGTGTAATGAGATGCGCTTAGGCTACCCATGCCATTATATAATTCTTGAGCTTGAGCAATAGGGAATTGCGCATTATTGATAAAAGAATCTGGTGTATAGAGGTAAGGATTAAGGCCTTCTAAAATTAGACGTCCATCCCAAATGAAACGATAAAAATCTTGAGATAAATTCGGAATAGCAAACAAAAATAAAAGCCGAAAGAGTATTGCCGATATAACCAGAAGTCTGAAATAGAAGCCTGTTGTTTTTATAATTTGATAAGCAAATACAAACAATGCCAGATATAATAAGAGCAACTTTGTAATATCTGTTCTTACTAAGTCATAGGCAAATGATAGATAAAACAGACTACTCAATAAAATAAATAGAAGCGGTACTTTATGATATTTAAAGAAGTTTGCTAACACAGACATGGTGTCAAAGATAGAATTATTTAAAACGGAGAAATTGTCGTTAGAAAAAAGGGGTTAAATCTTAGATCTTAAAGAACTAATAAATACATAAGCAAAACCAATAAAAAGCATTAGATGAAATGGAAACAACCCAAAGTCTCCACCTTGGTCTCCAACAACAAAAGCACTATACATTCCAAAAGCAAAATAAAGCATCAAAACACCTTCTATGATAACGTTAGGAGATATGTTTTTACGTAAGTATTTATTGTTTTTTAAATTATCTTTATACTTACTGAGATTAAATTTTGGAGTTCTTACGAATTCACTGCGCTTTCCGATATGACCTTCTACTACTGCAATAGAATTATGAAGTGAAAAGCCCATAGCTATTGAGAAAAATGTAAAGAACATACCGACATATCCAAAGAACTTTTTAAAGCCACTACCGTAGATGTTTTTGTACATAAACCAGTAGCATACAAAGAAAATAATAGTACTCATTACAAAGAAACTCATCACGTAAAAGTAATCGCGTAAATGTGCATATTCATTCTTTATATACAGCATCGGAATACTTAAAATGGCAACCGTAAATATGCTTAAAAACATAGTGCTATTCAATAGATGGAGTATGCCGTGTATTTTAGTTTTTGTAGAAATATTTTTAGACTTTACAACACGCCAAAGCATTTTTCTGAAGTTCTCGGCACCACCTTTATTCCAGCGAAATTGCTGAGAACGTGCCGCACTAATGACGATAGGTAATTCTGCAGGAGTTTCGACATTTTCGAGGTATTTAAATTCCCAATTTTTAAGTTGTGCTCTATAGCTTAAATCTAGGTCTTCAGTAAGTGTGTCTCCTTCCCAATTTCCAGCATCGATAATGCATGCTTTCCTCCAAATACCGGCTGTGCCATTAAAATTAATAAAGTGGCCTTTGCTATTTCTTCCTACCTGCTCTAAAGTGAAGTGTGCATCTAAAGCGAAGGCTTGTATTTTAGTAAGTATAGAATAGTTTCTATTAATATGTCCCCAACGTGTTTGAACGACACCAATTTTTTTATTTTTAAAATAAGGAATCGTACGTTTTAACCAGTTTGGTTGCGGTAAAAAGTCGGCATCGAATATGGCGATAAATTCACCTTTAGCGATTTCTAAACCTTCTTTTAAAGCACCTGCTTTAAAACCTGTTCTATTTGTTCTCGTAATATGGGTTATGTCTAATCCTGTAGCTGCTATTTTTTTTACATGAGCTCTAGTGGTTATAACGGTTTCGTCTGTTGAATCGTCTAAGACTTGAATTTCTAATTTTTCCTTTGGGTATTCAAGCAGAGCAATATTTTCTAACAAGCGTTCCATAACGTACATTTCGTTGAAAACAGGAAGTTGAATGGTGACATAAGGGATTTCTTCAGGCTTGGAAAAGTCGAAAATGTCACAATTTTTTCTTGTTTTTTTTGAAGAAAGATAATTATAAAGTAGATTCAATTGCGCCAATGCATACATGAAAATAAGTACTATGGCTATAGTATAGATTACAATTATTGTGTATTGAAGATAGATCACTTAAAGCTATATTTAAAAATCCACGCTAGGATTTTTACGCCTGCAAATATAGCACCTTTTATGGTACCTGAAACTTTTGAGACACCTATTCTGTTTCTATAGTTTACAGGGATCTCTCTATAACTTAATTTTTGTTTTAGGGCTTTAAGTTGCATTTCTACCGTCCATCCATAGGTCTTGTCTTCCATCTTAAGACCTAAAAGTTTTTCGTATTTAATAGCTCTAAATGGTCCTAAATCTGTAAAAGTTGATTTAAAAAATAATTTCATTAAGCTTGTCGCTAGCCAATTTCCAAATATTTGTGGAGTTGTCATAGAACCTTCTTCTCGAAGTTCTTTTACACGAGCACCAACAACAAAATCGATATCGTCTTCAATAATAGGTGTAATAATTTTTGTTAATTCATCGGGATAATCGCTATAATCACCATCTAAAAAAACGATGATATCTGGTTTCACTTCTAGTTTTGAAATATAATCCATACCCTTCAAGCAAGCAAAACCGTAGCCTTTTTGGTTTTCGACTAAAACAGTAGCACCAGCATTGTTCGCATTTGCTTCTGTATTATCGGTAGAGTTATTACTAACAACAATAATTTCATTAACTATTGAAGGAATATCTTTTATAACAAGAGGAATGGATTCCTCTTCATTATAGGCAGGAATGATAACTTTGATTTTGGTCATTAATTTAAATCTGATAGTTTGTTTTCTTTTTTAAACGACTTTAAATCTGTCCATGCTTTAATCTTTTCACCTTTAGAATATTTAACAGCAGAAATCAGTTTTTCATTTTTATACATTAAGCAATATCCGTTTTTTTGATTATTAGTCAATTGACATTTATGATTAACTTGCTCATTTTTGTCGTAAAATAACCACCAATCTCGTTTTTTACCATTTAAGAAATGTCCTTCAGATGTTTTTCTCCCGTTTGGGCTGTAAAATTGCCAATAGCTGGTGAGTTTTCCTAAATTAAATTCACCATCTTTTTCTAATTGGCCATTTAGATGATAGAATTTCCAATAATCTGAAGGTTTTCCGTCTTTAAAATGACCTTCATTTGCGACTACACCATTAGAATGAAATGATTTCCAGTACTTGGTTTTACAACCATTTCTATAATACCCTTGCTCTTTTACTTGTCCATTGGAATGATAGAACGTCCAATAGTCTATTCGTTTTCCATCTTTGAAATGACCTTCTGTAACGAGTCTGATGTTAGTAAACTGTCTCCAGTAATCGGTCTTTTTACCATTTGTAAAAGGTCCTTTTTCTGAAATGTTACCATCAGTATCATAAAAATACCAAAAGCCCTCTTTTTTATTATTTTTGAAAGCCCCTTGTTTTGAAAGTTTCCCATTTTTTTGATAGAATTTCCAAAAGCCTGTTTTAAGATTGTTTTCAAGCCCCCCTTTTGAACTTATGCTACCATTCTCAAACTGATTTTTTTGATAGATTTTTTGTCCAAATACAAAAGATGAAAAAACAAAAAAGATAAAAATTAAACGCATTATTTCTGATTTACTAAATCCATAAGATCAACATCATTACCTAATAATATCTCTGTCGGATTAATACGTCCTTTCATACTATCATTCTCTAATTTTAGCACGCCTCTAGGGCAAACTGCCGCACAAATACCACAGCCGACACAACTAGAACGTACAATATTTTCACCTTTTTGAGCATAGTGTCTTACGTCAATTCCCATTTCACAACTGTTAGAACAATTACCACAAGAGATACATTGACCACCATTTGTTGTAATTCTGAATTTTGACAACATACGCTGTTGAAATCCTAGAATTGCCGCCATTGGACATCCAAAACGACACCAAGATCTATTTCCTAAAACAGGATAGAAACCAGTGCCAATAACACCTGAAAATATAGAGCCAATGTAAAAACCATAAGCCGATTTGAGAGTGCCCGATTTAATGAAAAATATTTCTTCATTAGTTCCTGTAAAATAAACCACAAATAAAGACAGAATGACTAATGCATATCCAATAGCGCCATAAAGTGCGTCTTTGCCTAATTCATTTCTTTTAAAAATCATTACTCCAGCAAATATAACAGTCAGAAATACACCAACACTTATAAGAAATGCTTCGTTAGTTAACCAATAATTGCCTTCTACAAATACGCCTTCTACCCAACCTCCTTTTAAAAAAGAACTAACGACTCCAACAGTCATTATCACTGAAAAAACCAATACGGCATGGATTAACCAGCGTTCTAGTTTCCAAGCAGACATTTTTTTAGACGATAAGTGTCTAAAAGAATCTCCAGCAGTTTCGGCTAAACCACCACAACCACAAACCCAAGAACAGTACCAACGTTTTCCGTATTTATAAGTTAAAATAGGAGTAATAACTAATGTTGAAACAACACCAAAAATTATTAAAATAGTACCAATATTTCCAGCATTAAGAAATTCGTTTAGGTGATAATCTTGAAATAGATAATAGTTAAGTGGCCATACACTTTTTAAATCGTAGTATGGTAAATCACTATTCATTACGTGCATAAATTCAGGAATCAGGTAGGCAAAACCTAATTGAAAAAATATGACTGAAACCGTACGTATTTGTTGGTATTTATTATGTCGGTATTTTAATATGAATTTATAACCAAAAGCTGCGATTGCTAATGTGTAAAGTGTACCATAAACAAACCATTGACTCGCATCTCTACCACTTAAAAGGTTGCTTAATGGATCGAAAAGAGATATTAACCCTGTATTTGTTCCGTTAACGCCTTGTCCTAAACCTAATAGCTCTTCATAAAAATAAAGTACGATGTAAAAAGCAGTTAAAACAATACCTAATGACCAGCCTAAAATACCCCGAGATGAAATAGATTTAAACCAAACGCCATCGTTTTTTATGCCTTCTAATTTATTTAAATAAGCATCTCTAGAATAGATAACAGTTCCAACAGCAATTAGACCTAAAGATAAAGCTAAGAATACTGCTCTATTAGGAAATTTTATATTAAAAATAGCTAAGACAAATATTAATAATCCAACTAAGCCAGTAGCTAAGGCTATTTTTTGTTTTGTAGTTATGTTTAAAGCATCTGGAGTTGCTAAAGACATACTGTGATTTATTTTATTACTCATTTTATTTTGGATTATGCGGTTTGTAGTTTGTTGCTGTAAGCAGAAAGAATGTCTTTTTCAAAATGCTTGTAAAATTCTGGATCAAAGTTCGCTTCAGGAAGATTTTTTATTACGAAATCAACATCACGTTCCTGGGTTAACCATCGATCGAATACTTCGTGACGCATTCTTATTCCAAAGGTGTTTATTCCTAGAAATTTATTATCTGTAGTATCATAACAAACAGTAATACATTTGGTATCGTCTTCATGTTTCCAATGAAAATGAGCTTCATTTTCTCTTGGTTTAGCAAATACCCAGCCGTAAGTCTGGTATTCAATATCTAAGAATTTTGCTGAGTTAAACCAATGTCCAGGTTTGTATTCCATACGATTTTCACAGATGGTTTGTGCTAAGGTTTCTCCCATCATTCGTCCTGTATACCAAACAGCTTCAATGGGTCTGCGTTGCCCAATACCGCTATCGCGTTGCTCGGCACAATCGCCAATAGCGTAAATATCTGGAATATTAGTTTCTAAATATCTATTTACTAAAACACCACGATTGGTTTCAATTTCAGAATCTTTTATAAAATTAATATTTGGTGAAACACCTGCAGTCAAGCCAACGACATTACAATCTATTTCTTCTCCAGTTTCTGTAATAACTATCGATTTTACATGCCCGTTTTCATCAGCTTTTATTTCTTTTAAATTAAAACCTAAACGTAAATCTATGTGGTGATTTTTTATATGTCTATTAATCATTTGACTTTCACCTTCAGGCAAAACACCATTCCAGAAACTAGATTCTCTTACTAAAAAGGTGACAGGAATACTTCTAGAATTCAACATTTCAGCGAGTTCTATTCCAATTAATCCACCACCAACAATCACGGCACGTTTACATACATCTTTATTAGGTGCGTGGTTTTCAAGATTATCTAAATCTTGTTTACTATATAAACCTTGTGCTCCTTTTAAGTCTTGTCCTGGCCAGCCAAATTTATTAGGCTTACTACCTGTCGCAATTATTAATTTATCGTATTGTAATGTGTCTCCTTCAGCAAAATGAAGCGTTTTAGACTTAGTTTCAACGTTTTTTACATACCCTTTTTTAAGATCTATTCTATTTTTTTTCCAAAAGTAATCTTCATACGGTTTTGTATGTTCATACTTCATATGACCCATATATATGTACATTAATGCTGTACGCGAGAAAAAGTGATCGGTTTCAGAAGAGATAATAGTAATTCTTTTAGTATCAGACAATTTTCTAATATGTCTTGCTACTGTTACACCCGAAATACCGTTTCCTATTATTACTATATGCTCCATAATTTTAGTTGGGTTTTAAATCTTAATATTTGTTTAGGTCGTGGTTAAAGATAAAAACTTAATTGCTGAAACTGTATTTAGAACCCTTATAAATAAAGATAAGGTGTAAGTTTTTACAAATAATTAATTCATTAAATTTTTATTTTTTTTTGAAAGTTTACTGAAATGTTTCAGACTGAAGCCAAAGTTCTAACATAAATTAATTTCTTTTTCGAAATCTTTCGGAAGATGTCAGAACTAAAGAATAAATAACTTATGAAAAAAATAGTATTTATAGTGACATTAGCTTTTTTAGGAAACTTTTCTACTCAAGCTCAAAGTTTACAGATATTTTATAAACAAGCAGATGCTTTTTTTAAAGCAAATGTTAAGAACGGAAAGGTAGCTTACGATGCTATTAAAAAAGATGAAACGTCTTTAAATGAAGTTCTAAAAACAGCTCAGAGTATAACCGTAGTTAAGAGTGATGCGAATAACTACCAAGCCTTTTGGATTAATGCTTATAATTTATCCGTAATTAAGGGTATTATTGATCATTATCCAACAAAATCACCATTAGACCATAAAGGTTTCTTTGAAAAGACAACACATAGTTTAGGCGGTAAAAAAATAACGTTAAATGATATAGAGCATAAGTTGTTGCGTGCACAATTTAATGATGCTCGTTTTCATTTTGTATTAGTTTGTGGTGCATTAGGTTGTCCACCATTAATTAATAAAGCTTACATGCCAAATACTTTAAATAAACAATTAGATATACAAACAAAGATTGCTATAAACGGATCTTTTTTAAAGGTAAACCTTAAAAAGAAACGTGTAGAAGCATCACAAATTATGGAATGGTATAAGGATGATTTTAGAATGAATGGCACTACTGAAATTGACTTTATAAATAAGTACAGAACAGAAAAACTATCAGATAATTTTAAACTCAGTTATTTCTCATATAACTGGAGTGTAAACAAACAATAAATAAAAATTAGAACTAAAAAAGAGCAATGAAAAAGTTGAGTATATTAGTAATAGTAGTGATGAGCGCATTTGTGGGATTCTCTCAAGAAGAAGACACAGAAGAAAAAAGTGTTATTCAAGA
>JAWUVW010000083.1:0-20163 GCA_034112185.1 Flavobacteriaceae bacterium
TACTACAATTATAAGCAAGCTTGCAACTAAGTATGAAATGGCTTTGGTCTACATGAAATACACCGCTTATTTTAGGCCGCATTTAAAGGCAAATGCTTGTCCTCATCTCAACGCAGATAGGTTCGCTTTATACATGAATATCGTGCATTTAGAGGGCCGTGCTCAGTTAAATGATCTTGCTAATAAAGCAGCACAGAATGACCAAAAGTTTGTTTGTAGGCTTAAAGTTGATGCTATAGAAAGAAGAATAAATAAGCTTACCAGTAGAATGGAGCCTAAGGGTGTTTTGAACTCACTTGTTGAAAATTCAGAAATTTAAAGGCTTAAATGAAACTGTTTAAAAAAGGCAATGTCGTGCAAAAAATAACTAAAGAAGTTAAAGAAAATCTTTTATTAAACATGATAGATGTCATTACACACGATCAAGATATAGCGTAAATTTAGATATGATTAGGTCCTTAGTTTGGGGCATTATTCTATTTAATTCTAAAGATTTGTAGTGCGTACTATGCGTTATAAATCTTTAATAAATGTGCTTATATTTTTATGGAATTTGAAATAATTTACCACGATACTAATGTTGAAGCTAGACTGTATATTGGAAGCAAGGGGAAGTACGCCTATGAGTGTGCTAGTTCCGCGCCTAGAGCTAGAAGAAAGTTAAGGGGACTTTTGGCTAACACTAACGGGATGTAATTTATGCCGTATTTAACTAGGTATTGTAAAGTAGAGCCACTAAAAAAAACAGAGTGCTGTAAGGTCTACGGATGTGATATGTTCTTTGTGGAAATGGTTTCGTATAAGAATAGTAGCGGGTTGACGTGCGATGATTTTCCGCAGGAAAATTAGACGTACTAAACTTGCAACTACCTTTCTTTGGTTAAGGCCAAAATTGAGCAATTATTTTTATAGATTGTTACCTGCTTTTTCATTTTGGCAGTTGCAGATATATATATTAATAGCTCTTATGCTTAAATAGAACATCAGTCCAACCTGCCATGTTTTGATTATTATAATGAATAGGATAAATACTGACTAATTCAAATCCATGATTAATACAAAATTCGTATAAGGTATAGAAAGAAGGTAGTCCTTTATACATGTCAATAAAAGTTACTTCAAAATAGAGTAATCCAATTTTATTTTTCAAAAAAGTGGACTTGGCTCCTTTAAGTATCTCGAGCTCAAATCCTTGAGTGTCTAATTTTAAGATGTCAATTTTTTCAATATTTTGTTCTCTACAGAAATCGTCAATTGTAGTTACTTTAACAGATGTTTTACTATTAATTTCACCCCATCCTTGAGCATCTAGTTCTAGAAAGGAACTCATATCAGAATATGTGTTTTCATTTAGGAATAGGTTATTTGTTTCGGACCCCATTCCGCAATTCCAAACGCTAACATTCTTCATTTTAGTTGTGTTATCTTTTAAAATTTTGAAAGTACTTGGACTTGGTTCAAAAGAATGTATAAAACAACTTTTAAATTCATCATTAAGAGTATTTATAGTTTGCCCCTTATTAGCACCTACATCCAATATCATAGGTTGTTTTGATTTTATAAATTTAGACATATCAAAATATGGGTTTAGTCCCATGCTTTCAGGTCTATAGCGAATAATATCAAGTCCAAGTTTTCGAACTAACTTTTGGATTATTCTTTTCATTTTTATCTAATTTTAATTCTGACTAATGCTTTTATATCGTTCTGAAAATCAGCTGTTAGCGTTTCTTGTTTTCAGTCTTGTTTTTTCCTCCTTAAACGTTAGCTTAAAGTAATTAATTTTTAGTCAACCTATTTCAGGAAAGTACCATAAGAGGAATTGCAGACAACATTGTTGTGTATGGTTTACTTCGCCTGTTCGCTAAGCTCGGGTGATACGTTATTAAGCAACTAAGGTAGCAAATAAATCACAGATAGAATATTCCGTAGGACCCGAGCGAAGCGAACTGGCGTAAGCAATGTTCTTAAGTCGGCAGTGACCAAGCAATTAATTATACACGGCTTAAGTTTCCAATTCATTAAATTTAGAATATCATCAGAAAACACAAAAGAGAGGAATAAGGTTAATATATACGCAGAAACTTAAGACTTCGTCAACATTGTAAATCCCCTCTTTTTTTTCATTTGTTAATGATTTTTTTAAGGTATTCAAGAGCCTCATTATTCGGTTTCTACACAGATTTCGAACAGTTCTGTGAGGCTTTTAGACCTCGATTTTAAGTCGTTGAAACTCGCGTAATGTGTCCTTTCAAAAAAAACATTTTGTTATGAATAAAGCTATTAAATATTTTGAACTGCGGAGCACATCATGAATACCGATTAAAATAATAGAAGCTATATGACTAAATTGACATTAGTTATTTGGTTTTTGATGTTACAGATTGAGATGGTAATTACTATCCGTTTAAAAACACATTATCAGGTTTTAAGAAGTTTAAAAAGCTCTTAAATTCGGATAGTCATTGTGTTATGGAAGCTACAGGTTATTACCATTATCAGTTGGCTTATCATTTGCTAGAGTCTGGTATAAAAGTATCTGTAGAGAACCCTTTATCAGTAAAACGTTTTATCCAAATGCGACTGTCTAAAATTAAGACAGATAAGAGCGATTCAAAACTTATTTGCGCTTACGCTTAATAAGTAGAATTAAAGCTTTAGAAAGGTAGTTTTAAGGGTGTGCAAGAGTGTCATTAGATTACTAGAGTCCTTTCTGTATCTGCAAAGCAGAGCACTATGATAAAGAATAAACTACATGGCGAATCTGTATTGAGAGCGCCTAGTAAATCTGTTGTGAGGTCCTTAAAGCGTAGCTTGAAACAGCTAGACAAAGGGATGAAAACTTTAGAAGATAGATTGTCGGTTTTGGGGAAACAAGAGCATCAAGATCTCTTTACTCGTTTAAAAACTATACCAGGTATTGGTCCTAAAACTGCGATTATGTTAGTGGTTCTAACAGGTGGATTTGAGCGTTTTTCAAGTGCAAGTGAATTGTGTAGTTACGCAGGTCTAACACCAGTGATTAGACAAAGTGGAAGCAGTGTAAAAGGACGCCCACGAATTAGCAAAATGGGCAATCAAAAACTACGTAATTTATTATTTATGTGCAGTTTTACAGCATGCAAATACAACAAGGCACGCAGAGATCTTTATGAGCGAATAGTAGCAAAGGGAAAGCGCAAAAAACTCGCCTTAATTGCGGTATGTAATAAGCTCTTAAAACAGCCTTTTGCAATTGCTAAATCAGGAATAATATTTGATAATGATTACAAAAGTATATTGATAAAAAAATAATGAAATTTTACTTGCTTTTTAACACAGTACTTTGTTTTAAACCGTATTTATTTTCCCGACAGAATATTTTGGCAATAATTAGCCACGCGATTTGCATTCCCGTTTAGTAATTTAGGTAAATTCCATATGCGCAAGATACTATGCTAATTAAATTCTGTTTGCATTAATCCATCAGTAAGTTTCTCAAGTTCCTCTTGTAAGTCTCCAGTGTCAAATAATACTGTTGCATCATATTTTTATGGAATTTGAAATAATTGACCACGATACTAATGTTGAAGCTAGACTGTATATTGGAAGCAAGGGGAAGTACGCCTATGAGTGTGCTAGTTCCACGCCTAGAGCTAGAAGAAAGTTAAGGGGGCTTTTGGCCAACACTAACGGGATGTAATTTATGCCGTATTTAACTAGGTATTGTAAAGTAGAGCCACTAAAAAAACAGAGTGTTGTAAGGTCTACGGATGTGATATGTTATTTGTGGAAATGGTTTATTATCTTGAGTATAATTGAAGTGCGAAGTTTTAAGACGGGGCAATTATGGGATGAGTATCCTTACTATTTGAGTTCCAATAAGATGAGTTTAAACGACACAGCATGTCGCATTAAAATCTGAATGTCGCTCGTATATTTGTAACGTAATTAGTAATAAAAGTTAGTGTTTTTTATAGATTGATTGGTTTAGATGGATTAAGGGCTACTGAAAGTTGATGATTTGCAGTGGCCTTTAAATTTTCGCCAAATACGCATTAAAATTACCTTCAACAAATCTAGGAGGTGCTTTTAAACCCAACGCGTCCTGCAACACTTTATCTTCCCAAACAACTTTAAGTCCGACTTGTAGGTTTAAATTATAGTTATCGTCTCTTTCTGTATAACCACACATAAGGTAATTTTTGTTTTCAAAATCTCTAAAGAATCTAAAAAAGGAAGCCATCACATAAAAAATGGTGTCATTGCAATCTCCAGTGATGTCATATCTGTAAAATATAGGTTGTTCTATTAATTTATAATTAGTTAAGTGGCTTGCCCTAAGGTCCTTATTAGACAACGCTCTGTTTCTTAATTTAAGATAAATATCTTCCTTTAAAGGGAGCACAATACAATGCCCTGCATAATATCCGGCTTTTCCTGTAAACACAAAATTAAGTTCGGGTAATAAGCGTATAGCTTCTTTTATTAAATCATTATTTACGTATGATTTATCCCTCTTTTGGGAATCAATAAATTGGCTTAAGTGTTTTATATCAAAATCAAAATCAATAGTTCTGAGATTATGTGTTGTGATGTCAATTTGGTCTAGGTACCAACCTAATTTAGGCAATTCATTGGTTTGTTGTGAAAGTGAATATTTTCGGGTATTAAAATCATAAAAAGTTGGTATTGGAACGGTAGCATTTAAATTATGGATAAGTTGATAAGGCATCAAAGTGGTAAGAACTATATCTTCTTCTTTTTCAGATTTAATAAGCGTTAAATCCTTTTCCCAACGTTGTACCGTTCTTAAATCTACATTTAAAATGCTAGCAAATTCCGTCTGAGATAGTTTATTGAAATTTCTATAATCAGTAAAAAGTTCTCCAATGTAATTGTACCTCTTCATTCAGTGTTCTTTAATACTAGTAAATATAAATAAAATGTTTTTAGGGCATACCGTGTCGCATAATAAACAATAGTCAAATACTAATTTTGACAATGAAAAGATATTAATGAAAAAGAATCCATTAAAGATGATAAAGCTAAAAATGCTGAAGAAAGGTGGCAATGATTTTAAAAGGAAAATTAAAGATTTTGAACGTTCTAATACTACAATGATGGACAGGATTATAATTCTTTGTGTAATTCAAATAATAGGTCTTTTGGCTTCGCTACTTATATTATTTTAATCATAAATAGACTTTTATATTAAACATAAAAAAAGTGATAAGATCATATATGCTTTTATATAACATAAAAGAATTGGAATGTACTTTAGAAAAAGATAAGGTGAAGAATGCATCTAAGTTAAATAGAGTTTCATCCCTTAAAAACACATTACTAAAGATAGATTTTAGAACTGAAGTTATTCCTGAATATTCTTATCATAAAATCATTCAAGTTTTAGAAGATATAAATGGTAAAGTATTGTCTTTTGAAGAAAAAAAAATCATTCAAGCGATTATCCCTAAGCAAGGCAGTATATAGCATAAGATGTCTCAAAATAAACGGTGGGTAAGCTTTTAATTTGTTGTAGCGAAATGAGTTAACAGTTAAAAACAGAAACAAAATGGAAAATCAAAAGAGTCACGATTTGAGTTTAAAAATAGTGTCAATCACAATCCCGTTAATTATAATCGCAATCATAGGTATGTCAATATATCAAAACGTCTTAGCATAACAACCAAAGAACAGGATTCGAAAGGGGCTTTCTGAACATATGAATAATAAATAAAAACATTAAAGAAGAGGACTTTATTCTAGCTTAACGAACGACTGTAAGCCGTTAAACAATGCCGCATTCTTAGATAATAATAGTGCTAAAAAAGTAGCTTGTAGACGCTAGGCAATAGATGTGTTATTTGTGGAGGTCGTTTTTGATGCAGAACATAACACCATAACAGCAGTAAGACGTTTTAATACGGGCTATTTTTTTAGATAAATAGACTGTAATTTTTTTAATATCGGCGATTAAGTGAAGAATTAAATAGCAAAACTCAGATTGGAGTTGCATACATAATCTTTATAGCTGATTATTATCATTGCAGTAAGATTAAAATAGTTCTTTCTTTATACTGCTATTAATAGAGAGGGGTAAATCCCGATATCCATTTACCCGAATTAACGAGGGCCTTGCAGAAATGTGAGGCTTTTTTTGTAATCAGTGAAAAACAGATGTCACTATTTACCTTGTCTCAATTAACCGCATTACAGAGCGAAATGTAGTCGGTGTTCTCGTTATTAGAGGTTAGTCTACAGATTGCCATGAGGCATTAAGGTGTTCAGTTTTTTGACCAATAGCCCTAAATACAAGGACATCTTTGTATTCTAATCTAAATTTCTCACAAAGGTCCGCAGGTAATCTTTCACATGGAGCATCGACAATTTCTTTAGGATTTTAATGACAACAATGGTAAACTAAAAGATGCAGTAGATCGGGTGGGATACCTAACTAAAAATACCTTTGCTATTGGTTAACGCTTGCCGTTGGAAGTCTACTTCGGGGCATTGCACCTTATAGATTTATGGTAGGCACAGGGTACAAAAAAAAAGCCTCCAATATATGTATTGGAGACCTTTGATATGTATTAAAAAGGAGTACTACTTCTTAAGTAGTTTATAAACGCCTTTCTGTCCATCTATAATCACTTGCATGAAATAGTTTCCAGCAGAAAGAGTGCTTACATCTAGTTGTGCGCTTGTAACGCCTAACTTCTGCTTTAATACAATCTGACCTAATGTATTAAATATGGTGACTTGCTCGATAGCTTGTTGTGCATTTATGTTGAGACGCTCTTGAACAGGATTAGGATATACGTCGAAACTTAAAAATGTCGCACGGTCTAAGGAAAGTACCTCCTCCGAAACGGTAATGGTATAATCTTCAACTTGGCCATACCCAGTTCCTAAGCAAGGATCTAAATAATCGTCAGTATTATATATTTTTTTCACTCTCATTCTAGTCGTTCCGGCAGTAACACCAGCGGGTACCTCAATGTTGCCAGTAACTTGCGTGCCATCGGTTCCGGTGGAGTTCGTAAGGATTTCTGTAATCTCATAAACTTCACCAGCATCATCTAACACATCATTTTGATTCCAGTCGATAAAAATCGCAAATCTATTTTCGAAATCACCAGCTGTATTTCCTTCCAAAATAATTGGATAACTCATACCTTCTTCCATTGCCCCTTCAATAGCTGTAAAGTCTTCGTGACCAGGACTGCCATTTACGGTGGTATCAGATACATTACTAATGCCTGCAATCTCAACCAGAGTAATAGGCTCAATATCTTGAGTAAAGCTTAAAGGACCGCAATATGGAGCAGGAAATACTGGGTCTGGTTCTTCATCTGTTGTAAAAAACAGAGAAGCAGAATACTCAGATGCAGTGCCCTCGTCGCATTTGCTAAGCAGCTGTACTTCATATTCAGTTACGGCTGTTAAGCCTGTGAGGGTGAAGCTTGTCGGTCCGAGATCTTCAGTCACAATCCAATCGGTGGTCCCGCTTTCGCGATAACGCAAATCATAAAGTGCGTTGGTCTGAGCATCCCAACTAAGGTTAGCCGTAGCATCTGTCACTTCAGAAGTCTGTAAATTTGTAGGTAGGCTAGATGTACATGTCTCCCCATTTATATTCAAATCCAAATCATACATCTGGACGTTATTAATAGCGCCCCCTTGCTGTTGCACTCTAACAAAATAAGTTCCTGCAACAGGTAGAGCCTTCACTGTACCTTCAACCAAACCAAGACCACTAGCATCTGCCGTGGCAAGTATGGTTGCTCCATCGGTATCTAAAATTTCCACCATTAAATCTGAAACTGTAAGCGCATTGAACGAATTACCAGGAGTGCAACTACCATCATTACTTTGGACGCCACTTAAATAGGTTGTACCCGTTGGCGTAAGTGTTACAGATACTGTGGATGACGCACTAGTGGTGAACGAAAAATAGTCCATATCACTATTATCGTCAATACTGCGTTGTGATTTAGTATATGATGTAGGAATGGCCTCTGCTCCTAGAAAAGTAGCCGTATTAGAAGTATCATTTACACCTTCTGGATCGCCATAAGATCTATTTGTTGCTAAAATATCGTCTTCCTGTGGCCCCTGAAAGGCACCAGTTACAAAAGGCTCCATCAATTTAGTTTGACTAACGGGGCATACGTGAGCAATACCTAAGCCGTGACCTATTTCGTGGGTTAACACATTTGTGGTGCCGAGCGTAGGATTGTTGCCAAAGAAATTATCTGCAGTATCAATAATCATATCACCATTTTGAGGGAAGTAATTGCAGGCAAGAATACCGCTATTTCCATCAATTTCGTGCCCTGAAATACGAAAATCGCCTCGTGTTCCTAATATTCCAGGACCCCCGGTAACAACAGTTGTACCGTCATCGTTAGGTTCATAAACAAAAATTATACCACTCGTATTAGACCAAGATTCAAACATGTCAATAAAAACAGTATGCCAGGGTGCGGTTGTAAAATCGCCAGGCGTTGTAGGTGGTCCATATATACCATTGAAAAAGGCAATAAAATCACTATCATCATCACTCTCATCTTCACTCCCGCACCCTCCATTTCCAATTGGTGTGCTATCTGGGACATAACTCCATGTTAATGTGGTAAGATCGCCTTGGCCGAGCCCTACTCCGTCAGATGCCGTTTCAAACCATCGATTCCCGATATTAAATCTAGAACTATTTTCCACCTCTGAAATTCCTAGACTATTTCTAATAGCCGTTCTAGTACTGTAAAATTTTTCTATATAAGCTGGATCCGTATCTGGCGCAAAACAAGTTGCTGGGAATTCTATGATACCTTGGGGATTATTTTGCTTTTGTTGAATTGCTTGCTTTAAAGATGCTTCGAAAAATGGTTTCACTAGTGTAATAGCCTCACTTTTAATTTTTTGAGTAGCTTCTTCTTTTTGTTGTTTTGTCTGGATATTACTAGTCTTCAATTCTACACTTGTTTGAACATTAGAATTATAGTTTAAGCCAAACAGCACTAAACAAATAGTAATTACTGATAAAAGAGGTAATAGTTTTGATTTCATAGTCTTTTTAATTTTAAATTAGTTGGCGACCTAAACAATGTGGTCAAGTTGAAAAATAAGAATTTTATGAAAATTTTCGGAGTTTTACAAAATAATCTAATACGTCCAAGGTAGATTGCCAAAAGGTTTTAGTGTTCTCATTTATTGTGTTAAAGTTATGTAAATATTTGGCTTTGTTAGCGATAAAAGCGCAATCGTGTTAGATAAACCTAAGGGTTTTCTTTGATGAAATTCTATTGTGTTGATTAATAGTGCTATATAATTATTAAAAAGATTGAAACATCATATACCTAATAATGGGTATACTCAATTCATGACACTTTTTGACATATGGATAGGTCTCGTACATATTTGAGCCGATTACTTATGGGACATAAATACAGGCTAATTAAGATAGGTGTGGTAAGATTTTAGACAGGGTATTAGTTTATAGGTGGAGAAATTAAAGGGAAGAGGTGAACCTCTTTTTAATATTAAAAATTAATAAAGTTTTCCTTGTTTTTTAGCACAGTAGGTTGTTCGCAAATCGTTTTTCAAAAGTATAGTCAACTGAAACTAATTCAATTTATCATTCCTATATCCAAAGATTCTTCTTCATCAAAACGTATGATACACCTAGAATTTTCACCTATACTATAACATGGAGAAGAGCTACTAGCAATGGTTGAACTTACCAATCCATCTCTATTTAATATTATTTTATGAAATCCATTTATAGAAACATTATTTGAATTATGGAACGTAATTTCATACTTTAGTTTAGGACCGCCTTAGGCGCGTCTCATTGGTTACTCCATATTTTGAGTTTTTATGGTGTCTTGTACTGTGTTTACAAAAGTAGCCATATCTATTGTGCGCTCTACAATTACAGCATCATGTGGAACGAATGATTTAGGCATACTTGTGTTTGGAGGAGCAGAAACTTTAAAGCTTGGGTTATTTAATAAATTATATGAAAATTCTTTAAGTGTAAACTTGGGTTGCACGCCGTCTGGCACAACATAACTAAACACAAGAGAATCCCCTTCTCCAATATAATAACTTAATATCCCTTTACTCCGTCGTTTATTATATAACGTTTCTGTACTGTCTGGCTCAAATACTTTTCCATTATACTCTAAGTGTCTAAAATCAATATCACGACCAGTATATAACCGAATTTGATTAACAGTACGCTGAGGCGCTATAGTCATTGTTGTATAGCGCAGACCGCTTATAACTGTATCGCGCTCTATTTGAATAGCTGTTTCTGGTAAATCTATAAGCACAGCTTCTTTTGCATAAGCATATGGTGTCTTATATTTACGTCCTGCTGCATTGCTAATATATTGCGTGGCCTCCTCTGGATTATCTCCCAAAAGGGCTCTTGTCCGGTCATCCATATCCTTATTATATGTTGCCCAATACGTTTTTCCTTCATCCATGTTATGATAATAGATAAGACTGTTCTGAACCTGTCTTTCTGGAGGCGTATCAGATCTTGAATGCGCTATACCTAAAAAGAACAATCCCGCTAATAAAGATAAAATCCCAAGGAACTTTTTATTAGTATAATAACCAAAAACAGGGAGTAGCAATCCAAAAATTAATGCTAGAACAACTGAAGACACGTAGAGTATATTAGGACCCAAACCTACTGGGAGAAATTGCACTAACGGTGTAAGTAGAAAAATTGCTGGAGCAGAAATGAGTGCTAATACGATGTTAGATGGCTTTTCTTGCCTTAACGTCATATATAAAGCCAGTAGTGCAAAGTATACGGGTATTATAAAATAGGCAGCACCTTTCAATTCTATCGCAATCGCGGTATTAATAAGTAGCCAAATAGTTATGGGAGCGATAAGCAAGCTAGGTGTGTTTTGAGGTTTTGTAAACTTGTGATATAGTCCAAAAGTTAAACTAAGAGCTAGCATAACAAAAGCTATAATATACCAGTGACCATTATAAATAAAGACAGGAAGTGTGTCTAAATACGAAGGGTAGATTAATTTTACTAATTCCCACAAAAGGTAAAGTAACCCTCCACATAATATAAGACTTAAAAGAAAAACTATAAATCCTTTGCCTACAGAGGTAGACTTAAGTTTTCCTTTTTTTTTACCATAAAAAATAAGTCCTATAAAAAGAATAAAAGCAAGAATTAACATAGGCCAAATCCAAGAAAAGGGATAGGCCATAAATTTCACAATCGCTGCATCAAAATACACATAATCGTCTGTAGCTTTTACTTGAGATAAATCGGCATCTGCATAATATTTTATTAAAGGCATTAAATAACTTCCTTGATGCTCAAGGCTACTTTTATCAATATTTTCCGCAGTATCATTTGCCGTATGATAGTCAAAGTGGTCATCGACAAAAGCAAAGAAAAAACCATCAATATCACCATCTTCTCTTAAAACTGTAGAATCTGTATCATTGGGGAGCATTTTGTAAATACTATACATTAGTGAGGTCGCCACCGGATAATCTACGCCCGCTTCCTTAAAGCCTTTAATAAGATTTGCATTCCCATTATTAGTCTCTACAATCATATTTGAAGGCCCACCGCTACCTCTAGCTTCAAAATTAAGTGCTATCCCGACGTCTTTTGCCCAAGGGTGTTCGTTTACAAACAAACTCGCCCCATTAAGATCTAATTCTTCAGCATCTGTAATACAAATAATAATATCATTCTTAGGCGTCGCGCCACTTGCAAGATAGGCTCTTAAACCCTCTAAAATAGTGACTACGCCAGATCCCGCATCACTTGCGCCATATGAGCTATAAGGTGCACTATCGTAATGAGACATTAGTAATACTGCTTTTCCGCTTCCTGTTCCAGGGATGCGAGCTAGAATGTTTTTTGGTTTCACAAGATTACCATACCCTCCCCAATCATCGAAGGTAAAGCCCTCTTGAACTTGAGGATCTAATCCCAGTTTTACCAATTCCTCTAGAATGTATGCTCTTACTTCTGTATGCGCTCTAGTTCCAACAAAATGAGGTTCTTTTGCAATCACTTCAAGTTGTCTCATCGCACGCTCTGTAGAAAAGGAAGTTTCATTTGTATTGAGGTCACTTATCTCTTTTGGTACTAGAGAATAAAAACTTAAATACGTTAAACTTAAAATTATAACTAATGAAATAATATGAGTAGTTCTTTTCATATAGGTTTTTTTAGTGGTTCTCAAAGACAGTTTTAGTCGAAAGGCAAATACATAGACGAATTTAAGGAAATAATTACACTCTGAATTGCATATACAGTGTTGCCATTAGTGCTTTTCCGTCCAGACGGTTTCAAACCACTCGCAAACTATGAGTATTTTTTCTGTCGGTTTCTTTCCGCCTTCTTCAATTGTGCTCGCAAAAAAGTCCCAATGGACTTTTTTCTATTTTTTGAGTGGTTCAATATGCGTTCCCATATCTAATGCCGCATAAGCTTTGGAAATCTGATTAAATGAAATTGTATCTACTTTTTTAATTTCAATTATTGCTCGTGCTTTTCCATCAAAATCCGTTACGATACTTTTTGTTCCTATTTTTGGTAAATCGGCATTAGCTTCTTTATAGAAATAATATAAATTGGAACCTGCTTGCTTTTTTTTCACTTACAATCAATGTCGCTAGCCGATTTGCGTCTGTTTCGTTATTATGAAAATAATCAGCGTCTGGTAGTTCGTCTGTTTTGAATTCGGGATTTGATTCGGTAAAATTAGTCCGCATTTTATCAAGCTTATTTTTGTGTAGCATTTTTTTGTGCCAAAATGATGAACAAAAATCAGCTGGCTTTATACAGGCTTGTATTACCAATATAGAAAGAAATATTAGTCACACTAGCGATATTATTTTAAAAATTTTACTTTAGCAAAACAATATAAATTTTTCTAATTTAACAACGCATAGCATGAAAGTAAAAGAATTGAAATTAATATATTTTCTCGCACTCATATGTATTCTATTATTAATGAGTTGCAAGAATGTTAAAACAGTAAATCAAAACCCGTCTATAGAATCGGTTCATTGTCAGATAGGCTCAGAATCAACACTAACGCAAGCTATTGAAGATGGCCTTTTTAAGGCACATAAAACAAGTTTGCCAATACAAATTGACGGTTGTAGTAAAGATGCGATATGGTCTAATGTGGATTGGTACGGTATGAATTATTTGTGGATGGGGAGCGACGTGGATTCTATGGATTATCATGGACGATTTAAATTAGCTTGGGATACTGAATATTTATATGTTTTGGTTGAAGTAATCGATGATAAATTAAATCCGACTCTTGGAAATGGTTTAGAGAACTATTGGAAAGGGGATTACGTGGAGGTATTTATAGATGAAGATAAATCGGGAGGAAATCACCAGTTTAACCATCAAGCTTTTGCTTATCATGTTTCCACAGAAGGTCATGCCATTGATAAAAATACGTTGCAGGAAACTGTTTTTTTCGATGATCATGTTGAAGTTAGGCGATCTCAAGAAGGTCACAGGTATCTTTGGGAAATGGCTATTAAACTTTTTGATAATCAATTTGATGAAAACACGACTAATAATATACCTGTTAAAATTAGTGCGCAAAAAAGTATCGGATTTTCAATTGCCTATGGTGATAACGATGGACAAAATAGCAGAGAGAACTTTATGGGCTCAAAAAAAACACACGGCAATAATAATGATGAGGGTTATATAAATTCTGATGTATTTGGTCGCCTATTATTTGTAGAGTAATCAGTGATGTAATTAAATAGTAATGAAGCTACGATTCTAGATGTTCTTAGCTTATGGCTAACAATAATGCATAGACCAAATGTTCAAGTGGGTTTATGTTATAAATCTATACTATTCTAAATAAGCCTTTACGAGTTCAATATATCATACGTTCGCGAGCGCATGCAAGCCGTCAATAAAAACATTGCTTTTTGGATAACCATCTACCACAGTGCTTTGTTGTAAACCGCACTATAGATCATTTCCTTTTGTGTATTCATAATTCTCATCATTACAAGCGCCACTTAGATTATTTTTTAATTTGTTACTTGGAGTTAGAATTAGTAATTGTTTATTGGCAGCAATAATGCCAAAATTAAAAAATGAGACTTCGGAAGCATATGATAGTTCTATCAATTTTTGAATTGAATTGAATCGTCTTCGTTTTTATAAAATAAACTTTGATTAGTGCATACATAAGTGCCGTAGAGTCTAGATCAGACCGAAAACCCTAACTTCTGGAGCAAAAACGGACTAAGAAATTGGAGTTTTTTTACAAGAGAAATCTCGGAGTCATTATAGGATTCTCAATCAAGTTGAAAACTTGCCGATGAGAAGCCTTTTTTAATCAGTGCACCGAAGCTTTAGCGAAGTTATCCCGCTTATAAATAGGGCTATTTTTTGTTTTGTTCCTATGCTAAAGGTGACTTTTATTTTTTTGGTGTCTTAATTATGCTCATAACCATTAAAGAGGGTTGCAAGAAATTATAACTCCTTTTTATTTCCCATAAAGAGATTAAAGACAATTAGATAGGATCACCTGTGGTTCTCAACAAGTTCTCAGTAAGTTATCAACAGCAATTATGCACTTTATCGATTAAAAGATACTTTTAATCGATATTATTTTTTATTTCAGTCTTAATGGTTTTATATTTACGTGCCTTCAATACGACCTCAAATCGCTTATCAAGGAAAATTTTAATCCATTTTACTATTAGACACGTGTTTGTCTAGAAAAACGTCCCTCGTTTTTAATTTAGTACAGTTTTAGGTTCGACCCTAAAATAGTTAATAATCCATTTTATTCCCTCAACGCAATATTTTGTATTGCAAGATTTAATGTTGACTATTTTGTAAACCCTAAATTCATACTTTATGAAGACCTTAAAAATTACTTTAGCCCTAGTAGGCGTACTTTTATTAACTGTTTCTGGTGTGAAATCAGAAGATGTAAAGCTTGCTGATGAGCAGCCAACCTACAAAGAATATAATAGCCAAAACCTTTTAGCTACAAATAAAAAGAAGCTGAAATTACAATGTAACGGATAATTGTAATTCATCTTATTTTAAGATATAAGCCTTTATACGAGTATAGAGGCTTTACTTATTTTATGTCGCGTAATTTGTCTATTTTTAATTTTCAAAAAAATGTGACCTTGCGAAAATTCTTCTTCTTAACCATTTGTAGTTTTTTATTTCTGAGTACTATTAATGCTCAAAGAAAAGAACAAGTTGATTCTATAAATAAATATATTTCGCTTTCTCAAAATTCAAAATATGATTTGAGCGAGAGGCTAAATTATGCGCTTAAATCGTTAAAACTGTCACAGCAATTAGATATTGACTCCATTCGTCTTAGGGCACAACTAAAGTTGGCGTTCGTGTATTTTCAAAATGAAATGTATGACCCATATATACCTCTAAATAGAGAAAACTTAGCGCTGGCGAAAGCGTTAAATGATTCGGTTGCAATTACTATAGCGGCTTCCAATTTAGGATCTTATTATAGGTATACACAACAGAACGATAGCGCATATTATTTTTACTCTAAAGCGCTAGAATTCCATGCCAAAAATGAAGTGTCACAAGAAAAGGCAAATGCTTTGCTTTACACGGCAGATGTGCAACAAATTGAAAAAATTTATTCAGGTTCGGAAGATGATGCCATAAAAGCACTCGCAATTTTAAATAGACTACCAAAAACGGAATACCGCTTGGATATGTATTGGAGTCTATACAATTTATTAGCCATTATCTCTTATGAAATGGAGAATTATGAAAAGTCTATTGACTATTATAATGAATCCATAGCATATGCAAAGCAGATGCAAAATGGATTTATAAATGAAATTTACTCTATAAATAACAAGGCCAATGTTTTTAGAGAAATTGGTAAGTATAAGGAATCTATAGCCTTATACGAAAAATTATTACCACTAAAGTCAAGGTACGAAGAAGAGGATCCTACGTTTTATGCCGTATTAATTAGTAATATTAGTAAGACAAAATTCGAATCTAATAATTATGTGTTTGAAGAGGTTGAAGAGCCGTACAAGTTAGCCTACAGCACAGTAAAGACCTTAGATGATGAAGTTTCATTGATGTCTATTTCTTTAGCCTTATCTAAATTTTATTTAAAACACAGTTATAAAGATTCAGTTGTAAAATATGGGAGAGAAGCATTAAAAATTGCCAAAAAGGTGTCTTCTAACGAGACTAGGCAAGAGGCTTTAATTACCTTATCTAATGTCTTAGAAGGTGACGAAAGTAAAGAGCTCTTAAGAGAACATATTGCTATAACAGATAGTCTTCAGCTAGCAGAGCGATCCGTAAGGAATAAATTTGCGAGGATTAAATATGATACAGACCAACTCGAATCAGAAAATGAACAAATATCAAAAGAAAATTTATACTTAATTATACTGTCTATTGGGCTTTTGTTAACAGCTATTTTAGTTTATCTTTTCATTTCACAACGTGCTAAGAACAGAAAATTAAAACTCATACAAGTCCAACAAAAAGCAAACGAAGATATTTATAACCTCATGCTTGGGCAACAAGACAAAGTTGATGAAGCTAGGGCTAAAGAAAAAATGAGAGTCTCCAAAGAGTTGCACGATGGTGTTCTCGGAGGACTTTTTGGTGTGCGTTTGAGCTTAGATAGTATCAATTTTAAAGAGGGGAAAGAAGCGATGATGACGAGAGCAAAATATATCGGTCAGCTTCAAACGATTGAACAGGACATTCGTAAAATATCTCATGAGTTAAATACAGATTTTGTCTCAGGTTCAGGGTTCATGGGTATTGTTACGGAACTTATTGAAACTCAAACCCAAGCTTATGAGCTAAAAAGTGAATTCGATTATACTGACGATATCAGTTGGGAATTAGTACCTAACAAGACTAAAATTAACATCTATAGGATTATTCAAGAATCGATGCAAAATATCTATAAACATGCCAATGCTAAGGCAATAAAAATTAGTATGTCACTAGAAAAAAATGTAATTTGCTTAGACATCAGTGATGATGGCGATGGCTTCGATACGGCAAAAAGTAAAAAGGGCATTGGTCTAAAAAATATGAGGTCTCGTGTGGCCGATATTAACGGAGAAATCACTTTTAAATCGCAGTCTGGTATTGGCACAACAGTTCATGTCAAGATTCCCTATACAAATCAATCCTTGTGAAACGAGATTTTGAAAAGCGCTATGAATAACATGTGACCTTCCAAAAACAGTAGATAAAAACACATGAAACGAGCAAGTTAAAAGCGTTATCACCGACAGGAATGATTCATAGCGAACAACATGTGACCTTTTAAAAACAGTAGATAAAAACACATGAAACGCGCAAGTTAAAAGCGTTATACCCAAAAGCGATGATGAATAGTGAACCGCACGTGATCTTAAAATAATAATAAGCATATACACATGAAACATATTAATATCTTGATGGTAGACGATCATCCAATTATTATAGAGGGCTATCAAAATGTATTAATGGCAACCAAAGCCGATGATCAAACCTTGCGCATTGATAGCGCTAATAACTGTGATACCGCTGTTATTATGATAGAGCGCGCCTCAAAAGGGACGCATTATGATGTTTGCTTTTTCGATATCAGTTTACCTGCATCCCAAGATGGGCAGTATACCTCTGGTGAAGACCTAGCATTGTTAGCAAAAAGAGTATTACCAAATGCTAAAATTGTTATATTGACGATGTTTAATGAGTCCTTTAGAATTTACAATATTATTAAAGAAATTGATCCTGATGGCTTTTTAATTAAAAGTGATTTAACATCTATGGAGTTGGCCGATGCATTTCAACAAATTTTAAAATCGCCACCTTACTACAGTAGTACTGTAAATAATTATGTAAAAAAGACCATTACGAGCGAAGTGTATGTAGACGATGTGAATAGAAAGATACTGCACTTATTATCTCAAGGTGTAAAAACCAAAAGTTTAAACGAACACATTTCGCTATCCACGAGCGCATTAGAAAAGCGAAAAAAACAGCTTAAATTATTATTCTCGGTGGATGACGGAAAGGATGAAACTTTACTCTATGAAGCCAGGGATAAAGGTTATCTGTAGATAATTTCCCTATTATATGGGTTTCAAAAGTAGCTGTAATAGCCGTTAATCCTGAACATTACGGTTTTTCCACATTAAGTCTGCGGTTTTACCACAACAAAAGTATAATCAACTCATATATATTTACCCAAGTCAGCAAGAATAATTAATCCCTTTTTAAGTATTTGTTGAGTTAATAGCAAAAAAATCGCCCAGTAGCTCTTATGTTACTGGGTTTTTTTATGTTTAAAATAGGGTATTAATACCAACTCGCATTATGTTCCGATAGCTTTACAATAAAAAAGCCTAAGAAAACGATAGCTACTATAAATTTTAAAAAGGTTGAAGCTATAAATCCTAAGAAGGATCCAAAGGCCGCTTTTAAAGCCTTTTTCATATCGTTTCTATGAATTAGCTCGCCAATAAGTGCGCCAATAAAAGGACCAATAAGTATTCCGAATGGAATAGGAGAAAGTAATCCAATAATTAAACCGAGCGTTGTGCCAATCATTCCGGCGCGACTGCCACCAAAACGTTTTGTGCCTAATGCAGGAATGATATAATCTAATACATATATAAAGACGGCCACTAAAAATGTGACGATTAAAAAGGTCTGACTCATTTCTACACCATCAGTAAAATGCAAAACTAAAAGACCAGCCCAACTGGTGAGTGGTCCAGGTAACACTGGTAAAAAACTACCAACGATACCTAATAGCATTAAAAGCAGGGCAACACCCACCAAAAAAAGTTCCATATCAATAAATTATATTCATCTAGTTAGACGCAATAAACAGATCTAAGTTACATTTATTAAACTAATAACTTAGTTTAAACTAATTTTTTAGTTATATTTACGCAATGATTTAAACTAAAGACTTAGTTCTATGAAACAACTAACAAAAGCAGAAGAGGAAATTATGCAAATCCTATGGCTACTGAAAAAAGCAAACGTTAAATCGGTAATAGGACTCTTACCAGAACCCAAACCAGCATATAACACAGTGTCTACTATTGTACGGATTCTCGAATCTAAAGGTTTTGTAGATTATGAGAAACAAGGCAAAGGACATATTTATTTTCCAGTTGTTGAAAAAGAAGCTTATAGCAATCAATCCATCACTAAATTAGTCGACAACTATTTTCAAGGCTCATTTAAAAGTATGGTCTCGTTTTTTGTTCAGAAGAACGATGTAGATGTTAAAGACATTGAAACCTTGTTAGAGGAAATCAATCAACCAAGTGGCAAGTCCTCTAAAAAGAAATAATTATGTTATACACCATACTTCAAATTATCGCTTTTCAGGCGTTATTTTTATTGGTTTACGATTTGTTTTTAAAACGGGAAACCTTCTTTAATTATAATAGAGCATACTTATTGATAACTTCAATATTAGCTTTGGTTTTGCCTTTTGTGAATTTTTCAGAATTAAAGAGCGTAACCACTAAAGACTTTGTTATTCATTTACCAGAAGTTTTTATTGGTAAAAAAGAGCCTACCGACTATGAGATTTTAGTAGCAGAGCAAGCTGGGATTGTCATGGAGCAGCCACAAACACCAATTTGGCAAAGTATTGCTTTGATAGGTATCGCCATAGCTACGTTAATTTTCCTATTTAAAATTATAAAGCTCTATAGTTTAAAGCAGAAAAACCCAAAACATTGGCAAGGTGATGTGCTTATTGTCAAACTCATTAAGAGCAGTGCGGCATTTTCATTTTTCAACACTATTTTTATGGGAGAACGCATTCCGGAACCTGATAAACCATTGATTTATAAGCATGAGTTAGTCCATATTAGAGAATTTCACACGTTGGATTTGCTCTTTTTTGAAATCCTAAGAATCGTGTTCTGGTTTAATCCATTAGTGTATATCTACCAAAGTCGAATCAAAGAATTACACGAATATATTGCAGATGCAAAAGCCGTAAAACAAAATGGGAAGTCAGAGTATTATCAAAGTTTGCTCAACCAGGTATTCGACGTCAATACGGTATCCTTTACAAACACATTTTTTAAAAAATCACTAATAAAAAAACGAATCGCCATGTTACAGAAAAC
>JAWUVW010000084.1:0-15444 GCA_034112185.1 Flavobacteriaceae bacterium
GATGAAAGCAGGAATACATCCAGAAAATTATAGAATAGTAGCATTTAAAGATATGTCTAATGAAGATGTTTTTTTAACTAAGTCTACAGCAGATACAAGTGAGACTATCGAAGTTGATGGTACTGAATACCCATTAGTAAAATTGGAAATATCTAGAACATCACATCCTTACTATACCGGTAAATCTAAATTAGTAGATACAGCTGGTCGTATTGACAAGTTTAAAAGCAAATACGCTAAGTTTAAGAAATAAACATAGCTTACCGATAATCGTTAAAAGCCTTTCTATATCAGAAAGGCTTTTTTGTTTTATACAATTAAGCTATTTTTGATTTAGTAATTAAGTCAATTTAAGTCATCTAACTTCAAACTTTATAATGAACTATATTTTATTTGATGGTCCATATCGCAATAACTTGTTGCCATTTACATTCACAAGGCCAGTTGCAGATATTAGAGTAGGTATTTTAACTATTCGTCAGAAATGGGAATCTTATTTAGAATATACCACAACCACAGTTACCGAAGATTATTTAGCCGATAAGTTTCCTATGGTGGAGATGGAAGAAAATATTATGATCAACGCCTCTTTTTTGCCGAATTTGGAAATGGCTGAGTGTGTAAAGAATTTGAAGCATAATCAAGCTTTGTTTAAAGGTGAAGATGTTATTGCCTTTTTTGCAAAGGAAGGGGAGGAAGTAAAAGATTTTTCGACGTTTGAAGCTATTGAGTTTATAGGTGAGATTTTAACCATACAGCATACTTGGGATATTTTTTCTAAGAATGGAGACGCTATTATTGAAGATTTTAATTTAATAACTAAGGATAGGCAATCGCAACCAATTCCTGCAACCGTGAATACCATAAATCCTGAACATATTTTTATTGAAAAAGGAGCGATTTTAAATTTTGCGACACTAAACGCTAGTTCTGGCCCAATCTACATTGGAAGGGACGCAGAAGTTATGGAAGGTTCTATGATCAGAGGGCCTTTGGCCTTATGTAATAATGCAACCATAAAACTAGGAACAAAAGTATATGGCCCAACTACAGTTGGTCCACATAGTAAAATTGGAGGGGAGGTAAATAACTCAGTCATATTTGATTTTTCTAACAAAGGACACGACGGATTTTTAGGGAATTCGGTTATTGGAGAATGGTGTAACCTAGGTGCAGATACCAATAATAGTAATTTAAAGAACAACTACGCAGAAGTAAGACTTTGGGACTACCAAACTGAAGGGTTTGCAAAAACTGGATTACAGTTTTGTGGGTTAATGATGGGAGATCATAGTAAATGCGGTATCAATACCATGTTTAATACTGGTACAGTTGTTGGTGTAAGTGCTAATATTTTTGGAAGCGGTTTTCCTAGAAACTTTGTGCCAAGTTTTTCTTGGGGAGGAAGCAAAGGTTTTGTAACTTATAAAACCAACAAAGCATTTGAAGTTGCCGAAGTTGTAATGGCGAGACGTAAAGAAGAATTCACAGAAAAAGATAAAGCTATTTTAGAGCACATATTCGAAGAAACAAAACAATTTAGAAGAGAATAGAGCTATGTTTAGAACCCAATTTACACTACTTTTTTTATTAGCTTTTACCTATGGGTTTTCTCAAGACAAAGGCGTCACTATAAAAAAACTCCAAATTAACAGTGAACTCGATCACTTTGCTGCTCGTGTTTGTGGAGATAAAATATTTTTTAGTCATAACCTTACTACTAAAAGAGGTCGCCCCATTAAAGATCAATATGATAGTTTTCTATACATAATGTATGAAGCACCTATCAGTGAGGATAGCCAAATAAATGGAGCCGAACCTATTATTAAGACAGAATTAGGTCGCTTTAATATGTCTTCTTCAACATTATCAAAAGATTGTAGATACATGTATTTTACAACTAACCAGTTAGCTATTGGGAGTAATAAAATGAAAGGAGTAGAGACCTATAATCTTGAGATTAGACGTGCTGAGTATGTCGAAGGAATTGGCTGGACAAACTTTGAGTCACTGCCATTCTGCGATGCAGATAGTAATTTTGCACATCCTGCTTTGAGTCCAGATGGGTCTACGCTTTATTTTATTTCAGACATAAAAGGTACAAAGGGAAAATCAGATTTGTATAAAGTTTCAGTTACCGATCATAAAACTTATGGGGAAGTTACGAAGCTCAGTGATAGTATTAACTCATCGCGAACTGAGATTTTTCCTTTTGTAAGTGCTGACAATAAATTGTATTTCACGTCAGATAGACGCGGAGGCAAGGGGGGCTTAGATATTTACAGTTTCGATTTAGAATCTCCGGATGTAGATCAGAAACCAGTATGTTTAGAGGAACCAATTAATAGTAGAGGTGATGACTTTTCATTTTTCTTAAATGATGATTTAACGACTGGTTATTTGTCGTCTAGAAGAACGCGAGGAGAAGGTGGGGATGATTTATATTACTTTTCTAAGTTTTAGTGACGAGTCTTCATAACACTTTTAAGTTCTAGTAAGTTAGTCGCATTGATACCTAATCCATTTACATTCTTTCTTGTAAAACGAACCACTTCATCATAGAATAGAGGAACGATAGGAGCAGAAGCCATAACGAGAGAATCCATTTTAGAATAGAGGGTCTCGCGTTTTGTTATATTAGTCTCAAGATAAGACGCTTCATACATCTTGTCGAAAGTATTACTTTTAAAATGGGTGTAATTTGGACCATTTGGCGCAAAATTCTTACTATAGAATAAGGATAAATAGTTTTCGGCATCTGGATAATCTGCAATCCAGCTTGCTCTAAAAAAGTCGAGTTGACCATTAGCTTTAGCATCTTTTAAGCTTGATGGTGGTATCACATCAACATTAACTTGTAAGCCTGTTTTTTGTATTTCACGTTGAATAAATTCACAGAAACTCAAATAGTTGCTGGTTGTTGTTAGGGTCACCTCAGGATTTTGATTTCCAGTTTCAGACTTAAACTGTGAAACTAATTGCTTTGCGACTTCAGGTTGATAACTGAAACCTATCGAATCATTAAAACCAGGCAAACCTTTTGGTATAAAGCCTCCATTTGCAGGTAGGCCGATACCGTTTCTTAAATAGGTCATCATTTTAGTTCTATCAAAACCAAGATTTATAGCTTTTCTTAGTTTTAAAGCTTGAAGGGCGTTGACATTAGTTTCCATAAAAAACGCCAAGTACTCAGTGTTTAGATAAGGTCCTCTTATCATGTTGACGTCATTGACATAGAGTGATCTTAATTTTCCATTAGCGGTCAAAATTTCATCTTTATAAGAACCATCTAAACCAGACACAAAATCGATATTACCTTGAGCGAATTGCAAAAATTCACTTTGTTTGTCTGGAAGAAATGTGATGGCAACCGCTTCAAGATAAGGCAAAGTCTTTCCTTCTTCATCGGTTTCAAAGTAAGTGTTGTTTCGCCTAAAAACAAGTTTTATATTTTCTTCCCAACGTTTAAATTTAAAAGGACCAGTACCAATAGGGTTTGACCTAAAATCACTGCCATAATGTTCTATGATTTCTTTAGGCACAACAGAACAGTATTTCATGGTCAGTAATCCTAAAAATGCGGGAAATGGTTGTTTCAATTTAATTTGAAATGTAGAATCGTTCAGAGCCCTAAAACTTTTAACTTTTTGTAACACCCAGCTTCCTGGTGAAGCGATGGATTTATCTTTTAATCTATTAAAACTATATTCAAAATCTAAACCTTTTACAGTTCTGGTTGAATCGTTATCAAATAATTCATGCTTATGGAAAAACACATCGTTTCTAAGATTGAATGTATAAGTAGTTGCACTATCGGTAATCGACCAGTTTTTAGCTATACAAGGTTGCACATTAAGTTGGTCATCCATCTGAACCAAACCATTAAACAATTGATGTGTCGCCCAGATATCTGCCAAGTCTTTAGAGAAAGCGGGGTCCAGTGAGCCTATGTTTTTATGCTCGTTATACTTAAAAACGAGATGATCTTTGTTAGAATTTTCTTTTGAAGAACAGGAAAGTACCATCAAAATTAATGAATAATGCAACAATCTGTTGAATAAGAATTTAATGAGTTTTAGCATATAACTATTATGTTGTAAATTTGCCAACTTGGTAAAAGTACAAGAATGAATCCAACAAAAAAAGTCGCATTTTATACCTTAGGTTGTAAACTGAATTTCTCAGAAACGTCTACGATTTCAAGAAGTTTTCAAGATGAAGGCTTTGAACGTGTCGATTTTAAAGAATCAGCTGATATTTATGTGATCAATACCTGTTCTGTTACAGAAAACGCAGACAAGCGATTTAAAACGATTGTAAAGCAAGCACAGAAGGCGAATCCTGAAGCGTTTGTTGCTGCAATTGGTTGTTATGCGCAACTAAAGCCCGAAGCGTTAGCAGATGTGAATGGTGTAGATTTGGTTTTAGGTGCTACTGAAAAATTTAAGATTACAGATTATTTAAATGACTTAACAAAAAATGACTTTGGAGAGGTACACTCTTGCGAAATTGAAGATGCTGATTTCTATGTAGGGAGTTATTCTATCGGAGATAGAACCAGAGCGTTTTTAAAAGTGCAAGATGGTTGTGATTATAAATGTACATATTGTACCATTCCATTGGCTAGGGGTATTTCTCGCAGTGACACAATGAATAGTGTGCTAAAGAATGCCAAAGAGATTTCAGAACAAGGTATTAAGGAAATTGTACTCACCGGAGTAAATATTGGTGATTACGGAAAAGGGGAGTTCGGTAATAAAAAACATGAACATACTTTTTTAGATTTAGTAACTGAACTCGACAAAGTTGAAGGTATTGAGCGTTTAAGAATCTCATCTATAGAACCGAATCTATTAAAGAATGAAACTATCGATTTGGTTTCAAAATCTAGGACATTTGTACCACATTTTCATGTGCCATTGCAGAGTGGAAGTAACGTTATTCTTAAAAAAATGAAACGTCGCTACATGCGCGAGTTGTATGTGAATCGCGTATCAAAAATAAAAGAAGTAATGCCACACGCTTGTATTGGTGTGGATGTTATTGTTGGTTTTCCTGGTGAAACTGATGATTTATTTCTTGAGACCTATAATTTTTTAAATGAACTAGATATTTCATACTTACATGTTTTTACGTATTCTGAACGTGACAATACGGAGGCTGCGATAATGGACGGAGTCATATCAAAAAATATAAGAGCAAAGCGCAGTAAAATGTTACGTGGGTTGTCTGCAAAAAAGCGAAGAGCCTTTTATGAAAATCAACTTAATTCGCGACGCACAGTTTTGTTTGAAGGCGAAAACAAAGAAGGTTACATTTATGGATTTACAGAAAACTACATAAAAGTAAAAGCACCTTGGAATCCAGAATTGGTGAATACGTTACACGATGTCAATTTAACTCGTATTGCTGAAGATGGATTGGTAAGATTTGATTTTGTAGAAACCTTAGTGTCCTAAATTAAAAAACCCGAAGCTTATAAAGTTTCGGGTTTTTTAATTTTAGTTACTAGAATTAAATACGTATTCCAACAGGTAACATACGCTTGTATTTTCTGTTACTTCTTACGAATTTTGCAATTTCAGGACTTGTTGGTACAACACTTATATCGCGATTTTTTATATTAGCAAAAACTAATTCTAAAAATTCTTTTTCAAATTCATCTGTTTTAATGGCATCAGGGATAACCATTTTGGTTAAGAATATCTTACGTTCTTGCAAAGAATATTCAATAATAGCCATTTCATTTTCAACCTTTATTTCAAATTGGCGCAAAAAATCATTATCAATCAATTCAGCTGTTTCAGTCATAATTTCTTAATTTAAAATTAGCGTTTGGCGTGTAGATACTATATTTTATATAGTTTTGCTGTGCAAAGGTACAAAAAATCAGCGTAGGTTTTGATTTAAGGTTGTTAAACCTTAAATTATGAAGAATTAAAAGGTCTTATTAAATCGTTTTTATTTCAATGAGTTCAAACTTAACACATGTATACCTCATGCCAGGCATGGCCGCTAGTCCAGCTATATTCGAATATATAGAGTTACCTGTATCGCACTATAAAATTCATTATTTAGAATGGCAAATTCCTGAAAAGAATGAAACACTTCAGGCCTATGCAAAGCGCATGTGTAAATTTATTAAACATTATAATATTGTACTACTAGGTGTGTCCTTTGGTGGCATTTTAGTACAAGAAATGAGCAAATTTATTACTTTGAAAAAACTGATTGTGGTTTCGAGTGTAAAGTCACACCACGAATTACCAAAGCGATTCAAACTTATTAAAGTCACTAAAGCTTATAAAATTTTACCAACACAATTGGTGAGTAATATTGATTTATTGGCTAAGTATGCTTTTAGTGAAACCATAAAGAAGCGTGTGGATCTCTATAAAAAATATCTTTCTGTTAATGATAAGACCTATTTAGATTGGGCCATAAAGCAAGTGGTATGCTGGGGTCAGGAAGAGCCAAATCCTGATGCGATTTATATTCATGGCGATAAAGATGCTATTTTTCCACATTCGTGCGAAGGTGATTGTATCGTGATAAAAGGGGGGACTCATGTTATGATTCTTAATAAATATAAGTGGTTTAACGAGAATTTACAGACACTCATAAAGCACTGAACAACAGTGGTTTAAATAGTTTTTACCGAATAAAATCTAATTTATTATTAATCCTTTTGAAGTTGATGAGGTATTAGTTACATTTAGCCAAAATATGAATGCCATGCAAATCTTAAAAAATATTATAGCCGCAATCGGATTGGTCGGTATATCAGGTCTTTTTATCTTTTCAATGCAGAAAACGCCATCTGATGAAACCATTGGCAAAGAGCAACCTATTTTGAATGATTACAATGTATATGCTTTAGAAATGCCAGAAGGTTTAAATTTTGCAGGAGAATTAGTCCCTGTTGAAAGTCCAGATATCTACGAGCGTATGGATAGAGAGCTATTGGTGAATACGTATTGGCAATCTAATGGATTGTTAATGTTTAAACGTGCTCAAAAATACTTTCCTATTATAGAACCAATATTGAAAAAGAATGGGATTCCAGATGATTTTAAATACTTAGCCGTTATAGAAAGTGGATTAACGAATGCTAGGTCACCGGCTGGTGCAAGTGGCGTTTGGCAAATTATGAAAGCTACAGGAATAGAAAATGGATTAGAAGTGAATGCTAATGTAGATGAACGATATAATCTTGAAAAGGCAACGGAAGTTGCTTGTGAGTATTTAAAAAAGGCGAAAGAGAAATTAGGGTCTTGGACAGCCGCCGCAGCCGCATATAATGCTGGTAATACAGGTATTTCTAGACGCTTAAAAGAACAAGATGTTTCTAGTTATTATGATTTATTACTAGGAGAGGAAACTGGTCGCTACGTTTTTAGAATTGTGGCATTAAAGGAAATTTTATCGCATCCAGTTAAATACGGATTTAATTTTAATAAAAGTGACTTATACAAACGAGTTCCTACTTATAAAATTGAAGTTGATTCGGCTGTGACTGATTTTTCTCAGTTCGCAAAACATTTTGGTATCAATTATAAGATTTTGAAACTACATAACCCTTGGTTGAGAGAAAAGCAGCTAAATAATAAATCAAAAAAATCATATACTATAGAAATTCCTAAAGAAGGGATTTATAAGTAGTGAGTCTAATAACAAAGAAAAAAGGCTTAGACATTAAATCTGTCTAAGCCTTTTTTGTTTCAAGTTTATTAAATATTACCGTTTACTTCTACGATTCTGTCTAGCAGAAGTAGGTTGGCCGTACTGTTGCTTTGGTATAGCTGCTGTTTTCATTTGTTTCTTCATCATTTTAATCTGGTCGATAAGCATATCTCTTTTATCTAGCTTCTGAGCTTCCGCTAATAATTTTTGAGCTTCAGGCTTACGACGTTTGGAAAATGCAATACCAGCTAAATTTAATTTTGCCATGGCTAAATCGTGATCCATAGATAGACCTAGTTCAATTGCTTTTTTAAAGTATTTTTCAGCTTCATTCATATCGGTCTGAGAAACCATAACGCCATTTAAATAATTTAAGTAGCCTTGCTGTTTCTTTACTAAAGCACCTTCAGGGTTTTTAATTTTATCTAACCATTTTTTAGCGCCTGGAAAGTCTTGCTTTCTTAGTTTTAAAAAGGATAACAATATCATCTCGTTTTTAAAGTACAAGAAAATAAATATAGTAGAAAGTAAGATGTACATGATACCATTCCCTATTTCGCCTTCCGTAAATTGGTATACTGCATAGGCAAGAATTAAGGCAGTAATTACTAATTTTATATTTTTATTGAACATATTTATTCTTATTTTTGAAGTGCGCAAAGGTAATAAAAACAAAGAATTTAATTTCATTTTTTGTTTTAAAACAAGGGTTTTGGAAGTGGAGGCCAAAGTTAGTTAAAATTCTATGTAAAAATTTTATTCACCTGCTTGCAAAAGTAAAAACTTGTTGTATATTTGCACGCAGTTTTGAGATAGCTCTTAACTATTAAAACGATTATTCAGATTTTAAATATATAGACAATGCCAAAAAGAACGTTTCAACCGTCCAAAAGAAAGAGAAGAAACAAACACGGTTTCAGAGAAAGAATGGCTTCTGTTAATGGAAGAAAAGTTTTAGCACGTAGAAGAGCTAAAGGAAGAAAGAAATTGTCTGTATCAACAGAAACAAGACACAAAAAATAATGATTAACAATTGTTAATATTTAAAAGGCGTTACTTAGGTGTAACGCCTTTTTTTGTACCCTTTAGATAACTATTTTTACAATTCAATATATACGCTCATGCCAAAAAACAAAAACATCAAATCCATATTACTAATTGGTTCTGGGCCAATTATTATAGGTCAGGCCTGTGAATTCGATTATTCAGGTTCTCAAGCATTACGATCTTTACGAGAAGACGGAATAGAGACTATTCTTATTAATTCTAATCCTGCAACAATTATGACAGATCCTACTATGGCGGATCATGTGTACTTGTTACCATTAAATACTAAATCCATAATAAAAATTTTGAAAGAGCATCCTCAAATCGATGCTGTTTTACCAACAATGGGGGGGCAAACAGCTCTAAACCTCTGTATTGAAGCAGATGATAAAGGAATTTGGGAAGATTTTGGCGTTGATATTATAGGTGTCGATATTGAAGCGATTAATATTACTGAGGATAGAGAACAATTTAGAGAGTTGATGTTGAAGATAGGTATCGGTATGGCGCCACAAGCTACAGCAACGTCCTTTCTTAGAGGAAAGGAAATTGCACAAGAGTTTGGTTTTCCTTTAGTAATTAGAGCCTCATTTACTTTAGGGGGTGATGGCGCAGCTATTGTTCATAAAGAAGAAGATTTTGATAGGTTATTAGCACATGGTTTGGAAGTATCGCCAATTCACACTGTGATGATTGATAAAGCTTTAATCGGTTGGAAAGAATATGAGTTAGAGTTATTGAGAGATAAAAACGATAACGTTGTTATTATTTGTACGATAGAGAATATGGACCCTATGGGGATTCATACAGGGGACTCCATAACTTTGGCACCTGCAATGACTTTATCTGATAAAACATTTCAGCGGATGAGAGATATGGCAATTCACATGATGCGAAGTATTGGTGATTTCGCCGGTGGTTGTAATGTACAGTTTGCTGTAAGCCCCGATGAAGCCGAAGATATTATCGCTATTGAGATTAATCCACGTGTATCGCGTTCTTCAGCCTTGGCGAGTAAAGCAACAGGTTATCCTATTGCTAAGATTGCGGCGAAGTTAGCTATTGGTTATTCATTAGATGAATTAGACAATCAAATTACAAAATCAACATCTGCACTATTCGAACCTACTTTAGATTACGTCGTAGTGAAAATCCCACGTTGGAATTTTGATAAATTCGAAGGTTCAGATAGAACTTTAGGGCTTCAAATGAAAGCGGTTGGAGAAGTGATGTCCATCGGTCGGTCGTTCCAAGAAGCACTGCACAAGGCGACACAATCTCTAGAAATTAGCCGAAATGGTTTAGGTGCTGATGGAAAGGGATATAAAGATTATGACACTATAATTGAGAAATTAACAAATGCGAGTTGGGATCGCGTATTTGTTATATATGATGCTGTAGCGATGGGAATTCCATTGAGTCGTATTCATGAAATCACAAAAATAGACATGTGGTTTTTAAAGCAATATGAAGAATTATTTCAACTTCAAAAAGAAATTTCTACTTATAAAATCGAGACTATAGATCGCGAATTATTATTAGAAGCAAAACAGAAAGGCTATGGTGATAGACAAATAGCGCACATGTTAGGTTGCTTAGAAAGTGAAGTTTACAATAAAAGAAAAGAGCTGAATGTAAATAGAGTATTTAAATTGGTGGATACCTGTGCCGCAGAATTTAAAGCGCAAACACCTTATTATTATTCAACCTTCGAAAGTGAAGTTGAGACTGCAGATGGACAAGTTTCGGTTCATAACGAAAGTGTTGTAACCGATAAAAAGAAAATCATTGTTTTAGGTTCTGGACCAAATAGAATTGGACAAGGTATTGAATTCGACTATTGTTGTGTTCATGGTGTATTAGCTGCCGCAGAATGTGGTTATGAAACGATTATGATTAACTGTAATCCTGAAACGGTTTCAACAGATTTTGATATTGCAGATAAACTATATTTCGAACCTGTTTTTTGGGAGCATATCTACGATATTATTCAGCATGAAAAGCCTGAAGGTGTCATCGTACAACTTGGTGGCCAGACGGCATTAAAACTAGCAGAAAAGCTTGAACGCTATGGTATTAAAATCATGGGTACAAGCTTTCAATCTTTGGATTTAGCTGAAGATAGAGGAAGTTTCTCAAATATATTGAAAGAGAATAATATTCCTTATCCCGAATTTGATGTTGCAGAAACAGCTGATGAAGCGCTGGCTATCGCAGATGTTTTAGACTTTCCGATATTAGTGAGACCATCTTACGTTCTTGGAGGACAGGGCATGAAAATTGTCATTAATAAAGATGAATTAGAAGCACATGTTATTGATTTATTGAAATCGATCCCAGGGAATAAATTATTACTAGACCATTATTTAGATGGTGCTATTGAAGCAGAAGCTGACGCCATATGTGATGCTGATGGTAATGTGTATATTATAGGTATTATGGAGCACATAGAGCCTTGCGGTATTCACTCAGGTGATAGTCATGCCTTATTGCCTGCATTCAATTTAGGTGATTTAGTAATGCAACAAATCATAGACCATACCCATACTATTGCAAGAGCTTTAAATACGATAGGCTTAATTAATATTCAATTTGCAATTAAAGAGGATATCGTTTATATCATTGAAGCCAATCCAAGAGCATCGCGTACAGTACCATTTATTGCAAAAGCTTATAAAGAACCTTATGTAAACTATGCGACCAAAGTTATGTTAGGTGAGAAAAAAGTTACTGATTTCAACTTTAATCCACAACTGGAAGGTTATGCTATAAAGGAACCTGTATTCTCTTTCAATAAATTCCCAAATGTGAACAAGCAATTAGGGCCAGAGATGAAGAGTACCGGTGAAAGTATCTTATTTATTGATAGTTTAAAGGATGATCAATTCTACGAGTTATACTCCAGACGAAAAATGTATCTCAGTAAATAATTAGGTGCTTTTCGATGAACGGTAAGTACAATTGGTTAATATTTATTATATTACATTAATAGGTTATAATTATTTATGAAAATAAAATTACTTTTTTTAATGACATTGTTAACCCTAAATATGGGTTGGTCTCAAGGTGTTTTAGACCGATTTGAAAATTATGAAGGTGAAACAAATCTAGAGTATAGTTTGGTTGGATTAAGTGACAATGCAACACATACGTCTGATCTTGTCATGAAATATAACCCGATTCAGGATGAGGATTTTGTCATCTCACCGAATCCTGCAGAGGATAAATTGAATATAAAATTATTAAGTGCAAGTGAAAATGTGAAACTAGAAGTGTTCGACGTTCTCGGAAAACTTATTTACAAGGATGAAATCACGCAATTAGAATCTTCAGTAAATATTTCTAATTGGAAAAGCGGTGTATATTTAGTTCGAGTATCTAATAACAAAACCAACCAAACTAAGCGCTTCATTAAGCAATAACTTTGTTTTAAATACAATATTGTAAGAACCGTTTCAGAAATGAAGCGGTTTTTTTATTTAAAATCAATTTGAACTCGATAGTCTTTAAGTTGATGTAAATGTTCATCTACATTTTTATAAATACGATCTAAGTCTTCATTTCTTTTAGCGTCGCTTTCACGTCGGAGAATAGATTTAATAAAACGTTTAGCATCCATTTTAGTCTTTAATATTAGACCAGGTACAAGCACCGTTTTTCCGAATTCATCAACAGCAACCATAATAAAGTAAGATGAATTACAATGCTTCGTTTTTCCTGTTCTAATATTTTCTGATTCTACTCTTATGCCAACAACCATAGACGATTTGCCAACATAATTAATGGAGGCTTTCAAAGTCACTAATTCGCCTACTTCTATGGAATTCCTAAAGTCAACCTTATTAACAGATGCTGTTACACAATAGCTTCTAGAGTGTTTTGAAGCACATGCAAAAGCGATTCGATCCATTAAACTTAAGATATAACCTCCATGAATTTTTCCGCCAAAATTGGCATGAGATGGTAGCATTAACTCTGAAATCTGAATTCTAGAATCTTCGGTAGTTTTAAACATAAGTTAGTGAGTTTATATAAATTAGGCTTGTTAATATTGCAATACCAAAACTAATTAAAGTTCCAATAAGAATGTATTCGGTGAGTTGACGCTCTTTAGATGCCGTTAAATCACCAAACCTAAAAACGGATTTCGCAGTAATTAAAAAACCAACAGCTCCCCATTGACCTACTATGATGAATGTAAATACCAAAAGACGTTCTAAAACACCAATATATTGTCCTGCATCTTTAAGAGATTCATTGTCTCTGGTGAGTTTAGAAATATTCCATTTAGAGAATATCGTTTTCATTATTATGGAGGTAGGGATAGTTAAAAATGATAAGCATATGACCAACAAAAGATGGTTTGCACTTAATTTTAAAGTGAACTCAAAATCATCTTGATATAATAGAATCCCGAGTACTACTATGATAATGAGATGCAGTAACTGATCTATAAAAAAGAAAAGACGTTGCGTTTTTTTGCGCTGTAATGTCAGTTTTAGACCATCAATAATTAGATGTGACAAGCCGATAGTTAAAATTAGAGTTGAATAATTGAAGTCCCAAATTAATAGAAACATTAATGCAATATGAATAGCCACATGGACATACAACCAAAATGATTTTAATTTCTTTTTTTCTTTGTCCTTTACCCATTTTTGAGGCTGTAAAAAGAAATCACCGATAAGGTGAGCCAGAACAAGTTTTAAGAGTAATAGAATCATAGTTGTACTATTTTTTGTCTGTATAAGCTATCTAACTCTAAAATTTCATCCAAGTAAGCACGCTTTTGTCGTTTACTTACGGCATCTTGGCTTATACCAACGAGTTTAGCTAGTTCTTTTTGTATCATATTAGGGTATTCTATACTCAACTTTACGATTTCGGCTGAGTTAGTGGTCCAATTATCCATAGCGATAAGTGCAAGTCTAAAATAAAGATTTAATTCTTTATTAAGCACGTCGTTGCTAGTTTTTAGTTTAAGATTTTGCTTTTCTTTTTTTAGGGTTTCAAAGGTTTCACCAGAATATATGAAAGCCTCACCATTAGATTCACCTACTGAATTTCCTTGGTAATCTTTCGTGCCAATCCCAATTGACATGCGTGCGTCCAAACCTTTTACTGACTTTAAAACAGCTTTAATATATACTGCTGTTTTGAAGCTGTCTTCAATAGTAGTGCACTCTAACTGAAAGCTATCGCCTCTGTAAATATCATAAAATGACGCATCGTTAGACAACTTTAATAATGCTGACTTTAAAGGCGTAAGCCATAAGTCTTCACTTAAAGCTTTCCGAGATTTTATAATATCTCCAGTTATTATACTAGTCATAATAGCTATATTTAAAGTAAATATATTCCTTTATTAGGGAATAATCTAATTTATGCCTTTATTAAATAATATTAATAATTATGCCTTATTTAGGGAATGTCTTGCGACTCGTCTTCAGAAGCACGTCTTATGATACTTTCAGGAAGGGATTTATTGGCTTTAGCTCCCATTTTTTTAATTCTTTCCACACGAGAAATAAGATTGCCTTTCCCTTCAACGAGTTTATTCATAGCGGATGAGTAGTCACTTTTAGCCGCATCAATCTTTTTTCCAACACCAGTTAAATCGGTTACTAAACCTTCAAATTTATCGTATAACGCGCCAGCTTGTTTTGCGATCTCAATAGCGTTTTGTTGTTGCTTTTCGTTATTCCACATCGAATCAACGGTACGAAGTGTAGCTAATAGGGTGGAAGGCGTAACGATGACTATATTTTGTTCAAAAGCTTTGTTGTACAAGCTATTATCTTCATTTATCGCGACGGCAAAGGCAGGTTCAATAGGAATAAACATTAAAACAAAATCAGGGGATTCTATATCATATAAATCTTGATAGTTTTTTGCAGAGAGGTCATCCACATGCTTTTTAATAGAATTGACATGCGCTTTTAAAAATAGAGCTCTATCCTCATCCTCTTCAGCATTAACCAAACGCTCATAGGCGGTTAGCGATACCTTAGAGTCAATGATCATCCTTTTAGAACCTGGAAGATGTAATACCACATCTGGCAATACACGAGAACCATCTTCGCGCTGAAAATTCTGTTGTACAAAGTATTCTCTATCTTTTTCTAATCCGGATTTTTCTAAGACACGTTCTAAGACCAATTCGCCCCAATTTCCTTGCATTTTACTATCACCTTTTAGAGCTTTAGTCAAATTCGTGGCTTCCTTGGTCATTTGCTGGTTAAGATCTTTTAGACCTAATAATTGCTCTTTTAAAGCCGAATGCATACTAATACTTTCCTTTTGAGTATCATCTACCTTTTTCTCAAAGAGTTGTATTTTTTCTTGTAACGGATTTAATATCTGCTTAATGTTCTCTTTGTTTTGAAGTGTGAACTTTTCAGATTTTTCATCTAGTATTTTTGTAGCCAATAACTCAAAGTCTTTTCGAAGTTGTTCCTGTCGCTCTTCTAATTCTTGATCACGTTTCAGATTTTGTTGTTGAAGATTTTCAAACTCTGTATTACGTCTCGAAAGTTCTGTGTTTAAAAAGTCTTTTTCTCTTCGGATGTCTTCGCGTTCGGTTTCAATTTTAGCTACCGTTTGTTTTAGTTCTCCGATGGTATTATTAAGCTGTAGTTGACGTTCTTCGAGCGTGCTTTTGTCCCCTTTGCTTTTTAATTGAGAAAATTTAAGACCAATAAAGGTGCCAATTCC
>JAWUVW010000085.1:0-43602 GCA_034112185.1 Flavobacteriaceae bacterium
TGGCAATCCTTACGCTCCATCTTGGCATACGCTAAACCTTAGAACACAATATCAGTATAATAATAGGCTGACCCTTACAGCAAGTTTAGAGAATATAACAGATCAACGTTATAGACCTTATTCTTCTGGGATTAGTGCTGCAGGCCGAAACCTCATATTAGCAGTAAAATATACTTTGTAAAAAAGTTTCATCTAAAAAAGAAGACCTTATATAGGTTCTTTTAAGTTATACTAGTGTTGTTTTATCGCCTTTTTGCTAATGACTTGTCCATTAGACAAGGTCACTCTTGCAATATAAGCCACTTTGCTTAGTTGGGATAAATTATAAACTTCAGTTGAGGCATTACCTTTAAGGTGATAGACGAGCCGTCCTGTTATATCTAAAATTTCAATAGTGGTAATTGTATAGTTTCTGCCAATCCTAAACTCCACATTACCGTCCGAAAGTTCTGTAATTGTTAAGTCAGTAGAGTCTACAGTTTGGTCATCAATAGAAAGCGCATCAGCTCTAAACACAATTTCGAAACGGTTGTTGAATTCGCCAGTTTCTGAAGTAAATGTGTAAGGATTAAGAGTTAAGTTATGTGTGAAATTCAATAAATTATCTTTTAAATAAATCTGCTGACCATCATCAAACAGTCCATCTACTGCACCTATAGCTATTGTGTAACTGTCTTGAACAGTACTATTAAAACCTAGATGAATAGTATCTGTATCTGTAAATGGTACTGCTCTTCCTTGTATATTAAACGGCTTATCGTTTATTATAGAATAGAAATTTTGAACATTGCCAGTATTAGAAACAATAGCATCATACAAAATGTCTTCTTCCATGGTAGCATTTTTAGCATAGCCTACTAAAATTCTATTTACGCCGTTATTTTCTGAAGCTAAACCTAACCAAATACGATGCTTTTCATGACTTTCTTCAGAATTCCCTGTTATAGTACTAGAAGACCTGAAAAAATCAGAGTTGTTGTAAGACTTACTTCTCATTGAGTTTTTAAATAGAGTAATATTATTTTGGGTCGCTAAACCATTATTTGTCATGTTAACCATAAAGCTTTGTCCAGCTGCAATATTACCATTAAAACAAGGTGAGGGTAAGTTTGTACAATCTATTGTAGGCCCCATTAGGTTATAGCGAACATAATCTTCCGGGTCGTAATTATAGCCATTATTATTTTCGTAAAACGGATCGTTAATCATATCAGAGGGTGTAGCACCATGAGTCCAAATATCTATATAACCAGCAATCCTAGTAATAGTAGATGCATTTTCTATTAGAAAAGTATTTGCAGAAATAGATGAAGGATATGGATTGCCAACTAAATTCCAGTTATCTTCAATACTGCTATTGTCAGAACCTCGTTTGAGGTTAATTTGAACATCAGCATTATTTGGTTGGCCATTACTAAAAATAGTTGGGATACTGGAAGGGCCAGGTGCTCTAGCGGCGTAACCTACACCTTCTAACATAGTTTCTCCAATCGCAGAAACCCAATTCCCTTGTCCATTACCAGAATTTGGCTCAGTTGGATTCCAAATGTAAACATGATTATTGCTAACAGGGAGAGAATTTGTATTGAAACCCGTAAGAGGAGAAGACCAATATATGTAATCGTAGCTACTATCTACGGTGTAGTTACGCTTCATAGTTATATTGCCACTATTTGTATCTGTATCATTGATTTGTATAAGGCTACCAGAATCTTCAATATTTAAATTACCTGCTGAGATTTTAACTCCTTCATCAACGGTTAAGGCTTCGTTGCTATCAATAACAAGTGTACTATTAATATCAATAATATTTAGATCTTCACCCACTAAAATATCTGTTGGATGACCCAAAGATTTTATTCCAAATCCTGATATCGCAAGGTTTTTATATTCTGTGGTTATTAAGGCTGTAATAACTTGATCTGCGCCAGCATATTCCACTGTAGAATTATCTAGCAATGCGATAGTTGGATTATTTGCACTACTAATAGACGTATTAGTCGCACCAGAAAAACCAAAACTATTAGACTGTTTAAAAGTTCCATCTCCAGTAATGGTAAAAGATCCGTTCGGTTGAAATTGTATAAATGAATTAGAACCAGTACCTAAGGCAGTTGTTCCCACATTATCACCAGAAACAACGATATTGGCATAACTAGGCACAGGATTGGTTAATCTAATAGATTGAAAACCTCCGATATTATTAAATTCAATAGTTGTATTTTGACTTAGCGTATAACTTCCAGTTGCATCAGGTTTAGTAGAAGCACCTGCCATTATAAACCGAGACTGATCTTCCATAATTAAATTTGTGCCTGTACCACCTAAGGAATTATCTTTAATATCTAATATCGCGTCTTCTGATATTGTAATGTTGTTTGAAACATTTGCTCCACTACTAATACCCTTGTAGGTCGGTAATCCTGGTGGCAGAGGTGGTAATCCTGCCAAATTATTAGAACCACTAAAGGATAAATTAATATAATTTGGGACCCCAGATAAAATCTGTGTATTATCTGATCCTGCACCGTTTAAATGAATAATTCCACCCGTTAAAGCGTAACTATTATATTTTCTCAATTGAGGTAAAAAATCAGTGAGTTGATTTGTTGTAATTGTGCTAATGCGGTACTCACCACCTGTCATTATTAACTGACCATCTGGCCCGTAAAAATCATTATCATTTACACCAACTTCCTCACCTATTACAATACCTTGTTTGATCTCTAATTTTCCGCCATCAGCTATCCCTGTTCTGTTGGTAAGTCTCAACTCTAGGTTGTTATTGTCTAAAATTACACAAACATTTTTAACAGTAGAGCCAACAGTTAAAGCATTCCCTGTGACCTGATTCTGTTTACCTATATAATAGAAATTGGCGGTTTGATTGAAACTTCTGCCTGAAGGCAAAGTTTGTACATTACCCAGATTAGTTGTGGTTGTAATTCCATTTGGTGAAGTGACTATTAAAGTGCTTCCTGAACGCGAAGAAAAGTTTGTGCCAGGTTGAGAGCCAGAAACAGTAAGGTTTAACGCGGTAGTGCCGTTAAATCCAAAATCATAAGTAGCCCCGAATTGAACAACTAAAGAACTACTTTGTCCTAATTCAAAATCTCTATTAATTTGTTTTACATAAGCACCATTCAAAATATCAAAGCTAATAACTTTATTTTCAAGTGTATTATTAGTAGAGGCTATATCTATAGTTTGTGTTGTGGCTTCCGTTAATCCGTCACCTATCCCAGAAAAATTAAATTGTCCGCCCTGGCTAAGATTATCATTATAAATTAACCCAAAGTTCGAAACAGTTATATCTCCTCTTAAATTTATTTCAGTCTGAAAACTAGCGTTTGAAGAACCAATATCAAATTTTAAAATACCTCCATTTAAAACAATATCACCATCGATGTTAAGTGTCACGTTTGGTGCGTTAGAAGTTTGTGAATTAGCTAAACGCAAATCTTGTGGGCCTTCATGCAATAAATCACCTTCAATATTTATAGTACAAGTTCCATTGGTTGTCAAAAAGGTAATGTCTTCATTAAACGTACTTTCAACTATGAGATCGCCTTTTATTGTAGTAGAATAGTTGCCATTAGAAATTCTTAAATTGTCCGTATGGTTTCTAAAAATCAAATCGCCTTTACAAAGTGTTTTATTAAATCCTGAGGGCAATAATTGTAGCTGTCCAGCTGAATTATCTATAATCACATTTCCAAAACAACCTCCATTAAATTCTGAAACTTCGGCATTGGTTTGAATAACCAAGAAATTACTCGCATTATCAGTGGTTTCAATTATAAAGTCAGAACCCTCATGAAACCGTTCTGTACCATTCCAAAAGTTCGTCGTTCTAGATATTGTGTTAGTGTGCTTAAATGTAACTGTCCCCCCATTTTCAACTTCCAAAATTCCATTTATTTTTATGCCATTTGCCTCTTTTTTAAAGATGCCTCCAGTTTTAACCAAAATATTTGTAAACGCAGCGCTGACTGTATTTGTTCTAAAATTACCACCATTATCTACAGTTAAATCGGAAGCTGTATTGGTTCCTACTAAAGTTATTTCATTTCTGATAAAAACAGGGCTAGTTGTGCTTGCCGAAGGTTGATGAGCCATATTAGTCCAAGATCCAGTAAATTCTTGCCACGTTGCAGTACCGCTGCCAGTCGCACTATGCCATGTTCCATTAGAGGTTGTTCTATAACTACCGCTAACTACATTAATTATAAAAAAGGGGGTACTTGTGACACTCCATCCCGAATAAGTTGCTGTTAAATTAAACGGACCACCAGCTACTGTATGATTCACATTATTAAATAAAGCTTGCCCATTAGTAATAGTACCATTTGGTTGTGTATTTGGCAGTCCTGTAGAGGTCATAGAAATACTACCTGCTATATTTAAATCGATTCTACCATACTCATCTGTTAAACTTACTAAAGGTGCAGGTGACATATTAATACTTACATATATATCTAAAGGTTGTGTTGCAAATACTAATCTATCTGCTGTAACATTTAACCGGTTTCTGTTGTTGTTTCCTGTATCGGTTTCTGCACCACCAGCATCAGATGCTGCAAACGATGAACCAGTTGCATCTGCTGTAGCTGAAGTGACTTTAAAAATCAGTTTCGTTCTGTCTATTACTTGCGTTTCTTCTAAAGACGCTCTTAAATGAAATATTTGTCCATTTGTATCATCATCAGTTGCTGTTAACGAGGCACTATTCATTCCAGAGAAAACCAATTCGTTACCTACAATATTTAAAGTGGCAGCTATCGGCGTTCCTCCAGTGGTTGTTAGAATGGCTGTTTTTATCATTGCCAATTGGTTAACATTTGATAAGTCTTCAACCGTAAATGATATGGCTGTTAATTTGGTGTCAAAACCATCCGTATCTGGACCATCCAAGATTCTCAATTTCATCGGAATAAATTTCCCAGCAGCCGTTGCAGTACCATCTATGAAATTAATGTATTCTGTATTGCTATTAAACTCAGGTGCTAATGTGCTGTAGTTGGTGTTGTCTAATATGAATGATTGGTTGCTATTAGTCCCATTTCCCTCTACTCTAAATGTATATGGGTTTTCATCACTGTCATCATTACCTATACTTACTGTTGCGGTGTGCGGGCCTAATCCAGTTGGGTCAAATAATATTTGAAAAGTAGTTGAGGTTGTTGGACCATTATGAGGTATCGTCGATATTGCAGGTTGAGTCGTTACTCTAAAATGCGTACTTGGCCTTACGGTAACAAGATTTGGTGTGTCACTTAAAGTTAAATCAGCTCCTCCAGAATTTAAAATAGTGAATGCTCTAATCACGGAACCACCAGCAACTGCTGTTGTACCAAAATCTGTATCATCACCTGTATTTGGAGTTATGTCTCCATCTACGATTTCTGTACCATTTCCTCTAACTTCTATTTCTGGACCTACCAAACAAGATACGATGTGACTGCCTAGATTAGAAAATGTATCTTGAGGAAAAACATCCCACTCTGTTGAAAGTCTTATAAATGCCCCAGAGCCCGATCCTATAGGATTAACGATAACACCTCCACATACCGTTGATTTTCTTACTAACGTTCTATTTGCTGTAGAATAGCCTGTGGCTGTCCATGCAGATCCAGGATCATCTCCAATTACACCAAAAATATCAACGTAACTTGTAGTGCTTAATTTATAAAGCGCGATGGCATCATCTCCATTAAAACCAATGGCATTTATATTAGTGGTAGCACCTCCATAAATTGATGCAGAAGAATTACTATAAACTATGGTAGAGTTATTGGTTAAGGTACCCGATAAAGTAGTTGAGATTCCCGATGGCATCGAACTACCGTTCGAAAATAAGCGTAGTTCATAATCTGAAAGATTTATCGAAGCTCCAGTACCATTAAAAACCTCAATATATTTATTATAGGACGATCCTTCAACATATTCAGAAATAATCAAGTCTGTTACCTGTCCATTACAAAAACTAAAAGCACAACAAAAAAGAAGAAAAAATAAATAGTAGTTTTTAATCATAAAATATAATTAAAGAGATAACACTTACAAGTATAAATCAAAATAGCTGTAAATCAGCACTTTATAATATATATTTTTATTAACACATTGTTATTATTTGTTTTTTATAGTCTCTCAAAAACCAGAAAACATCAGTAATATGCTAAATTTTGGTGAAGTGCGGAAGAAATAAATCGACACTATTCCTATTCTATTGTATTTTTGACATTATGGATGCAATCAAAACCTATACTGTAGACGAAGCACGAAAAAAGCTAGAACACTACTGTGCTTATCAAGAACGCTGTCATAAAGAAGCGAGACAAAAGCTTAGAGACTTGAGAATGATTCCTGAGGCTACCGATCACATTATGGTACATTTAATTCAGCATAACTATCTCAATGAAGAACGCTTTGCAAAGGCTTTTGTAAGCGGGAAGTTCAGGATTAAAAAATGGGGGAAAAACAGATTGGTACGCGAGCTAAAATTCAGAGAGATTTCTAAGTACAGTATGGATAGTGCCCTTAAAGAAATTGATTTAGATGATTATTATGAGACCTTAGATGCGCTCGTACAAAAACGAATTGCACAGGTTAACGAGAAAAATATATACAAGAAGAAAAAAAAGGTTTTGGATTACCTTTTATACAGAGGCTGGGAATCACAGCTCATTTATGAAAAGCTAAATGAATACCTATAAAAAAAGCCCTTTCAAGATTATGAAAGGGCTTTTTGAATATGCGTATTGATGCGTCTCCTACAAATTAAAAACAGCACCTATATTTAAAACAAACTGATTGTGGATGTAATATCCTATTTCAGTTTCGTCATTGCTGTATTTTGCTATTGGGAATGCCGCTTCGGTAAAAATCCCAAAGCCTTCAGAAAAGAAATAACGTGCGCCAACATGCCCACCAAAATTCTTTAAGCTTAAGCTTAGACCTGGATAAAAATCAAAATTTTCATCAATGTTTAAAACACTTCCTAAATTGGCATTAAACCGTCCTTTTAAATCGAAACGGTCTCCAAAATCTGCATCTAAACGGCTATCGATACTTAAGGCGTACGAAGACGAGATGCCGACTGATATATTTTCACCTAAGCCATAATCGTAACTCAAGTTGATCCCAGTTGCTTCATCTTGCAAATTAGCACCAATCTGAAATTTTTGATCTCCTTTACCCTTAAATGCTTGAGAGGTCGCTAATGAAAATGAAATTAATGCGATAATTAAAACTAAATTTTTCATAAATTTTTATTCTAAAAATTGAATTGGCAAATATATTATAAGTTTTCAAAATGAAGTCACATTACAAAACATTCTTGTTGGTATTAGATATGGCTTTTTCATTTTTCCAATCAATCCATTCCTGCCCTTTTACGTTTCGCATTAGGTTGTCGTAATTACGCATTATAAACAAATTAAATACAGCTTTTGTTAAATTTTTAGGGTTGCGTGCAATTGCGCGTAGACTCATTGAAAAGCCTGGTGTTATATATTTCATGTAGTGCCAATAACCTTCTGGCATATAAAGCAGTTCACCATGATTTAAATTACAAATCCAACCTTGAGCATGCTTTAGTGCAGGCCATTTTTTAAAATCTGGATTAGAAAAATCAATATCCTCTCTGGTAATTAAAGAATGTGGTACTTTATATAAGTATTTATTCTGTTTCTGGTCAAATAATATACATTGCTTTTCGCCTTCAAAATGAAAGTGAAAAATATTAGCCAAATCAATATCATAATGCATAAAGGTGTGCGAATCTCTACCACCAAAGAACAACATTGGCAAACTCTTCATAAGCTTAAGTCCAAAGTCAGGATACTTAAAATCTTTTTGAAGTTGAGGGACTTCTTTTAAAATATTCCAAAGAAAAATACGGTATTTGGTAGGCTCTTTTTTTAATAAATCGACATAATCACGCATTTTCATCGTAGCATGTGCTTCATTAAAACCATCTTTATAATCTACAGGTCTATCGTCGTAAAGTGGCACAGTAATGTCGCCCGAAACAGCTTTCATATAGTCTAAATTCCATTTCGAATAGGCAGGCCAATCTTCTATAAAGTGTTCTATTACCACAGGTTTCTGTAGCTTAAAATAGTGTTTTATAAAATCGTCCTTAGTGATCGTTTTAACACGCGGAATGTCTTGTAGATTTAATTGCACTATCCAAATGTTTAGTACGTCAAAGTTAATAAAAAATTAAAAAAAATTTAGATAGTGCAAAGACACTAGCTTTTCGTTCAATTCCAACTTTCATTTATTCTACTCAGCTCGGCGTCTAATTATTGTGTTTAATTAGTTTACCTAGTTCGGTTTATAATTAACTGCTTACCATTTGATGTCAATGGTTATTTTAAAGTTGCTAATTTTTTTTAGATCCTACAAAAAAAGCCCTGATGTCTCAGCGCTTTTCGTTTAAGTATATTTATTTTTAGTCTTAATCTCTTCCACCAAATACTTGAAGTCCCCAATATAGTAAAGATGCTAATGAACCAATGGCCCCCACTAAATACGTTCTTGCAGCCCATTTGAGAGCTTCTTCAGATCCTGTGTATTCTTCTGGGGTTAACATGTTTTTATTCTTTAACCAAGCAAGTGCTCTATGACTCGCATCGTATTCTACAGGTAAAGTAATAAAACTGAATAATGTTGCAAAACCCATCATCCCTAAACCAGCTACCGCAACCCAATACCCCATACCTGCACCAGCTGCTGCTCCTAAAAGAAGTCCTCCAATAACAACCCATTGCGACATACCAGAAGTAACGCTTACAATTGGCACTAAAGCAGAACGCATACCCAAAGCACTATAGGCTTGTTCATGTTGTACTGCATGTCCACATTCGTGAGCCGCTACTGCTGCTGCTGCTGCATTTGCTTTATTATATACAGATTCACTTAAGTTTACCGTTTTATTTTTAGGATTGTAGTGATCTGTTAATTGCCCAGGAGTAGAAATGACCTCAACATCATATATACCATTATCAGCCAACATCTTCTCTGCAATCTCACGACCTGTTAAACCGTTTCGCAAGTGTACCTTAGAATACTTCGCAAACTTCTTTTTTAATTGATTACTTACCAACCAGCTCACTAAAGCAATAGCGCCTATTAATATAAAATATCCAAACATAATTTTAAATTTTTTGAAATGTAAATTTACTAAATGAAAAGCAAATAATAAGCCAAATTTTAGCTCTTAACTAAAATTTGGCTTACGTCATATTTTGTGTGTCAGATGTGCCATTACAAAAGTAAATTACATCGCATCCATCGACCAGTTAAAGGCTTTTGCAATTTCTTCATAGACAATTCTACCATTAACGATATTAAGCCCTTTAGCTAGCATTTCATCTTTTTCACATGCCTTTTCCCAACCTTGATCCGCTAATCGCAATACATAAGGTAAGGTAACATTCGTCAGTGCTAGAGTTGATGTATATGGCACAGCACCAGGCATATTTGCTACACAATAGTGCACCACATCGTCAATTATAAATGTTGGATCTTCGTGCGTCGTTGCTCTAGTCGTTTCCATACAACCACCTTGATCTACTGCGACATCTACTAATACAGTTCCTGGTCGCATGTCTTTAAGCATATCTCTTGTGATTAATTTTGGTGCTTTTGCTCCTTTAACGAGCACGCCTCCAATAATTAAATCATGATCTTTAATACGTTTTCTAATATTATATTCACTCGAAAACTCAGTTACCACATGGCTAGGCATAACATCATTCACATACCGTAATTGCTTCATGTTAATATCCATAACCGTCACTTGAGCACCTAAACCAGCAGCCATTTTAGCCGCTTGAATACCAACGATACCAGCGCCAAGCACTAACACTTTTCCAGGAGGGACACCAGGGACTCCGCCTAACAATACACCTCTACCTTTAATAGGCTTTTCTAAATACTTTGCACCTTGTTGAATGGCCATTCGACCAGCAACTTCCGACATTGGTGTTAGTAATGGTAAAGAACCATCTTTATCTTCAACTGTTTCATAAGCGATACAAACCGACTTGCTTTTTAGCATTGCCTTGGTTAAAGGCTCACTAGAAGCAAAGTGGAAATACGTAAACACCACATGATGTGCCTTAATTAAAGGATACTCCTCTGCAATAGGTTCTTTTACCTTTACAATCATATCACTAGACGCATATACGTCTTCAATTGTATCTAAAACTGTGGCACCAACTTCTTTGTAATCTTTGTCAAAAAAACCACTACCAAATCCAGCATCTTTTTGCACATATACGGTATGATTCTTTTTTGTAAGTTCGAAAACTCCAGAAGGCGTCATACCCACTCTATTTTCATTGTTTTTGATTTCCTTTGGAACTCCAATTTTCATCTGTAAAAGGTTTTAATAAATCTGTCAGATAAAATTCACCATAATAAGATTGAAAGATGACAACCAAATTAATGAGGCTAATTTTGCTCTTTGTAGATTTTGAGGTTATTAATAGCTTTGTAAAAGTACTATCAAAAAAATTAGCAGTCCAGATTTGACGATGACATTGAAGTGATTTTTATGAAATTATTATTTTGAAAGCATTATTTTAAAAATTATTCAATATATGCTTCATTTTCAAATAAATACCGTAATAGACGAAGGTGACATCGTTTGGATAAAGTGAAAGTTGACTCTTAATCAGTCTTGCAAACGGGTCACTTCTTTAACCTTTTGATTTACAAAAACAATGACAAGCAATTCCTCCTTAGGTTCAAAAAAACTTGGCGGTTTACCTAAGCTATAGATAAACGATTCTTGATTTAAACTCAGGGTCGAATATGAATCGCCCAAGAGTGCTATAACCTCATCTTTAGTTTTACCAATTAACAGTTGACTTTCAATAATATCGTCTACCAGGTTATAACGTCTTGCAGGTTCACTTCTCCAAATATTTTCATCAAAGCGTTCTTCAAATTGATAAATCAATATGGTGCCTGCAACAAATGCAATAAAGAATAATAAACCAATTTGATTCTTCTGATTGTTACGAAAATCAAAAAAACCCTTAAGACCTCTATACTTCTTTTTAGGTGATGATTTTTCTAAAAACATAGCATTAGTCTTTTATTGAATTTATCCAACAATATTTACAATTTTACCAGGAACAACAATCACCTTTTTAGGTGTACGTCCATCTAATTGCGCAATGGTTTTTTCATTGGCCAAGACAGCAGCTTCAATAGCCTCTTTATTCATATCCATTGGTAACTCCAAGGTGAAACGCATTTTACCATTAAAGGAGATGGGATAGTTTTTACTACTTTCCACTAAGTGACTCGAATCAAATATTGGGAAAGCCGTTGTAGAAATAGAGTCACTATTTCCTAATTGCGACCATAATTCTTCTGCAATATGTGGCGCATAAGGTGAAATTAAAACCAATAGTGGTTCTAAGATGTCTTTACTTGTACACTTTTGCGCGGTTAACTCATTAATAGCAATCATAAAAGTAGACACCGAGGTATTAAACGAAAAGTTTTCAATGTCTTCTGCTACTTTCTTTATGGTTTTATGTAAAGTCTTTAAGTTGTCTTTAGTAGGCTCTACTTCGTTAACGTTTAAGCCCGTTTCACCAACATATAATTTCCACATCTTTTTAAGGAAATTGTGCACCCCTGTAATACCTGCTGTATTCCATGGTTTGTATTGCTCTAATGGGCCTAAGAACATTTCGTAGAGTCTTAGGCTGTCTGCGCCGTAATCTGCTACAATGTTATCTGGATTGACAACATTGTATTTGGATTTGGACATTTTTTCAACGTCACGACCTACTTTATAAACACCTTCTTCCTCAGTGAAAATTTCATCAATCTCCAATCCTTTATATCTGGATCCCTTTTTGAAAGCTTCGACATCTAATTCATCAGAAGAATTGACATATTCTACTTCTACATGAAAAGGAATAAATGTTGATAACTCTTCATCAAATTCAGCATCTAAGCCATAATCTTTGAGTTCTAACATTTTTTTATTAATTACACTTTCAACTAAACCAGCGTATTCTCCTGATTTAGCTTTTTCATAAGACTCTTTAGGTATGATGTATTTTGAAATAATTTTACACCCCTTTTCAACCGCTTCAGGGATTTTCTCTTCATTCTTAATTTTCAAACCTACGCCAAATCCATAAGCAAAAGCGCTAGTACCCAAAATCATCCCTTGGTTAATCAACTTTTTAAACGGTTCTTCCACATTAACAAAACCTCTATCTTTTAAAAGCTTTACCCAAAAACGCGAGTACAATAAATGGCCTGTGGCGTGTTCGCTTCCGCCAATGTATAAATCTACATTTTCCCAATAACTGAGAGCCTCTTCACTTGCAAAGGTATCCTTGCGCATCGCATCTTCCATATAACGGAAGAAATACCAAGAACTGCCTGCCCAACCTGGCATAGTGTTGAGTTCTAATTCCCCACCTAACCTCCCCAAAGGGGAGGAATTTTCAAACGCCTCCTTTGAAACAATTTTAACATCGTCTCCATATTGCAACCAATGCCACTTTTTTGCACGTCCTAAAGGGGGTTCGCCTTCTTCGGTTGGTAAGTACTTTTCAACTTCTGGTAATACAATCGGTAAATGTGCTTTGTCTATCATTTGTGGCATGCCGTTCACATAGTACACTGGGAAGGGTTCTCCCCAATACCGTTGTCTTGAGAATACCGCATCACGCAAACGGTAATTCGTTTTGCCTTCGCCTTGTGCTATGTTTTCAAGCTCATAAATAGCACGTTTGCTTGCCTTTTTATAGTTCATACCATTAAGGAAATCACTATTAGCAATCTTCACATTGTCTTTAGAGCCATAGGCTTCTTCAGAAATATCAACACCCTCAAAAATATTAGGGATGTCAATTCCAAAATGGTTTGCAAAATCATAATCACGTTGGTCACCACATGGTACTGCCATGACTGCTCCTGTTCCGTAACTTGCTAATACGTAATCACCAATCCAGATTTGAACGGGCTCTTTAGTAAAGGGATGCTCCGCATAAGCACCTGTAAATACACCAGAAATGGTTTTTACATCTGCCATACGTTCGCGTTCGCTTCGTTTGGCTGTTTTTTCTATGTAGGCTTCGACGGCTTCTTTTCGATCTGGCGTTGTGATTTGTGAAACGAGTTCGTGTTCTGGCGCTAGGGTCATGAAATTAACACCGAAAATCGTATCAGGACGCGTTGTAAATACTGAAATCTCTAAGCCTGAATTTTTATCCCATCCTAAATCCTTCCCTGGGGGAAGGACCTTCTCATTTTTAAGGGACTTTCTTTGTGAAAGTTGTCGCTTAATTTCTTCGAGAACATTATTCGTATCCCTTAAAACTTCTTCATTTCTAAAACGAATAACCTTGTAGCCGTCATTTTCTAATCTCTGAGTTCTTAACGCATCAGCTTCGATTTGATTATCATGAATTTTGCCATCAACTTCAATAATTAATTTCCTGTCAAGGCAAACAAAATCAACAATAAAATCATTAATTAAATGTTGCTGTCGAAATTTTGCATTCAGTTTTTTTCCTCTCAATTCATACCATAGAGCAGATTCAGCTGGCGTTGGATTGGCGCGCATATCTTGAGCACGTTCAATTAACAAATGAGAATTATTACCACCAGTCATATAACCAGGAGTTTTAGAGCTAGCGTTCTCTTCCCCATTGGGGAAGGATAGGATGGGGAATTTTACCGTTGCTCCAACCGATTTTCCGATCCAGTTGCGCTGGGTTTCTTTTAGCGCATCTGTCCAATCAATCGTATCTAAACCTTGAAGCAAACGTTCTGCATAAGCCGAAATTCGCATGCTCCATTGGGTCATTTTTTTACGAACTACAGGATAGCCTCCACGTTCGGAAACGCCGTTGACGATTTCGTCGTTGGCTAAAACCGTTCCGAGTTCAGGACACCAGTTCACTTCAGTTTCCGCTAAATAGGTTAATCTATATTTTAATAGTATTTCTTGTTGTTGTTCTGAGGAATAACTGTTCCAATCTTGAGCTGTAAACGGTTGGATATTATCATCGCATGCCGCATTCACTGTTGTGTTTCCTTCCGAAGAAAATTTCGAAATTAAAGTTTTTATATCTTCTGCTTTATTCGAATCGTTATTATACCAAGATTCAAATAATTGAATGAAAATCCACTGTGTCCATTTGTAATATTCAGGATTTGAGGTGCGTACTTCTCTACTCCAATCAAAAGAAAATCCGATTTGATCTAACTGACGACGGTAGGTTTTTATATTAGCATCAGTCGTTACTGCAGGATGCTGACCGGTTTGAATCGCATACTGCTCGGCAGGCAAACCGAAACTATCATAACCTTGAGGATGTAATACATTAAAACCCTTATGACGTTGGTAGCGCGCATAAATATCACTTGCAATATAACCTAGTGGATGACCAACATGTAAGCCAGCGCCACTTGGATAAGGAAACATATCTAATACGTAGTACTTTGGTTTGTCGCTAGAATTTGAAGCTTTAAAGGTCTGGTTATCTGACCAATATTTTTGCCACTTGGCTTCTATGTCGTTGAAATTGTATTTCATAGTGTAAACTTTCAATAGTCTCATCATTACGATGCTGATATATTTTTGTCAGCAGTGCCAATCTTTTGATATGAACTTCAATTTATGAGATTGCCACGTCCTTCGTCCTCGCAATGACGTATTCAGTGGGCAAATTTAAAGGTATTACAACACAATAAAAAACTAAACGTTGTAATACTGCACAGAAGTAAATTCTTTATTATTTTTACAGCATTAATTAGCATTAATATCCATGGCATCATCATTTGACAAGTATCAAAAGCGCAAACTCATATCCTCGTATATCTCTGTCGTTATAAGTATTGCATTGGTTTTATTTCTTTTAGGTTGTTTGGGGCTTTTAGTCATCAACTCAAAAAAGGTTGCCGACCACTTTAAGGAGCAAGTCGTAATGACTATTTATTTGAATGATACTGCAAAAGACGTCGAAGTCAATCAACTAAAAAAGAGCTTGGCTATGGCCGATTATACAAAGCTCGCCGCATACGTTTCTAAAGAGGAGGCTGCTGAATTTATGAAAGCCGAAACTGGTGAAGACTTTATGGATTTCGTAGGTTACAATCCCTTGAAGAATTCAATCGATGTGCATTTAAAAGCAGATTTTGTCACTACAGAACAATTGACTGAAATTACAGAAAGTCTATCAAACAAAGCCTTTATTGAAGAAATTCGTTATGATAATGACCTCGTTGAGTTAATGAACGATAACGTTAAAAAAATTACATTTTGGGTCTTAATTATAAGTGGCTTATTTACATTGATTGCGGTGCTATTGATCAATAGCTCTATTCGTTTAGCAGTTTATTCTAAGCGGTTTATTATAAAAACGATGCAGATGGTTGGTGCTACAAAAACCTTTATCCGCAGACCTTTTGTTTGGCAAAGTGTACGGTTAGGCATTGTTGGAGCACTTGTCGCTTTGGCTGGTATGGCTGTAGTTTTATATTACTTAGATATAACGTTTCCGGAATTAGAATTATTAAAGAATACGGTTTTAATTATTGCTTTATTCGTTGGGATTTTCTTACTAGGCATTGTGATTACTTGGATTAGTACCTTCATTGCTACACAACGCTTTTTGAATTTGAAGACCGACCAGTTGTATTATTAGATTTTAGTTAGTGGTTGATGGTTGATGGTTGGATATAAAATATCTTTAGATTGCCTTAAAAGTGGTATAGCTGCAACACTAGAAATTGTAGCGTTAAACACGATTAAGCTAAGTTCAATTTCTGCTTTAGCTATTTATTTCTAGAGAAACAAAATAAATACCTTATTAACCGAAACATAGCACACCATTTAATTTTAGAGACTCTTAAGACAAAAGTTTTAAATAAAACCTTTACTTTGCAACCCTTAAAAGTCGCTTACAGAACATTACATCATGGGAGAACAAAAACGCAAAGAAGACAATAAAGCTGAATTTATCTTCAGACAGAAAAACTACAAATGGCTATTTATTGGTTTAGCGTTTATTGCTGTTGGATTTATTCTGATGTCAGGAGGTGGTAGCGACGATCCAAATGTTTTTGACCCGTCCATTTTTAGTTGGAGACGTATTCGTTTAGCACCTACCTTAGTCCTCATTGGATTCGGAATTCAGGTGTATGCGATTCTTTTGAATCCGAATAAGAAGTCTCATAAATAAAACTGATTTTACTTATTTTTGCCACGAATCATGTCCCCAATTGATACTTTTGCCCTATGGAAATTTTAGATGCTGTTATTTTAGGTATTATTCAAGGACTTACGGAGTTTCTACCGGTATCTTCAAGTGGTCATTTAGAATTAGGAAAAGCGATACTAGGTGATAATTCTGTACCGAAAGAAAGTCTATTATTCACTGTAGTCCTTCATTTCGCTACAGCCTTAAGTACTATCGTTATTTTTAGAAAAGACATTCTTCAAATTATTAAAGGGGTTCTAAAGTTGGAATGGAATGAAGATCTTCAGTTTATAAGTAAAATTGCTTTATCCATGTTACCTGCGGTAGTCGTTGGCGTTTTCTTTGAAGACCAATTGGAACAACTTTTTGGTGGTAATATCTTACTTGTTGGTTGTATGCTTCTAGTGACAGCATTATTATTATTCTTAGCAGATAGAGCTAAAGACACACAGAAAAAAGTAACTTTTTCTAATGCTTTTATCATTGGAATTTCACAGGCTATTGCCATGCTCCCCGGTATTTCAAGATCGGGTGCAACAATTTCTACATCTGTACTTCTAGGTAACGATAAAACTAAAGCCGCTCGCTTTTCTTTTCTCATGGTTGTCCCACTAATTTTCGGGAAAATCGCTAAGGATATTATAGGTGGCGAATTAACTTATGATAGCTCCAGTTTTGTGTCGCTTAGTGCAGGTTTTATTGCCGCTTTTATAGCTGGTTTGTTTGCTTGTACTTGGATGATATCATTGGTAAAGAAAAGTAAGTTATCTTATTTTGCAATCTATTGCGTCGTTGTTGGTTTGGTCGCTATAACTTGGTCTTTAGTATAGATGAAAACCGAAGATGATTTTAAAACAGGACAAGTCTTATTAATAGATAAGCCATTACACTGGACCTCTTTCCAAGCCGTCAATAAATTGCGTTGGGCTATACGTCAAGCGTTTTCTATAAAGAAAATAAAAGTTGGTCATGCTGGCACATTAGACCCCTTAGCTACCGGTTTACTCGTTATTTGTACTGGCAAAATGACCAAGCAAATTAATACCTTTCAAGGTCAAGAAAAAGAATATACAGGTACTTTTACTTTGGGAGGTACAACGCCTTCCTTTGACTTAGAAACGGAAATAGATGAAACCTTCCCGACTGACCATATCACCGAAGAATTAATTCATAAAACCACAGATCAATTTATTGGTAAAATCGAACAATTTCCTCCCATTTTTTCTGCTATTAAAAAAGGAGGGAAACGTTTGTATGAATTTGCGCGTGCCGGTGAGACGGTCGAAATTAAATCGCGACAAGTAGAAATTACGGAGTTTGAAATTACTTCAATCTCGGACTTAGAATTAAAATTTAGAGTGGTTTGCAGCAAGGGCACCTACATAAGATCCTTGGCGTATGACTTCGGAAAAGCCTTAAATTCTGGAGCGCATTTATCTGAATTACGAAGAACACGCATTGGTGAATTTAGTGTTGAAAGTGCCTTAACACCTGAAGGTTTTATAGAAAATCTTCCGAAGGTATAATCATTTCACAGGGGTTTAAGATTGCTATTAAAACTATTTCGTTGTTATATTCGTATATTCTTCGTGGACTAAACCATTTTTGCTTTTGAATTTGATAGAACAACATAAAGCCTTAATCATCACATTTCTTATCTCAGGGATCGTGGTCTTTGGTCTGTTTAGTATTCAGCTAAAACAACAAGATAAACTCATTACCGAAAGTTTTTTCCTGATCGAACCAGAGCCTGAAAAGACCCAAGAAGAACTTCAAAAAATCGAAGACTTAAACGCGCCTTCTACAAACAAAGCTTTTAATGAAGACCAAGAATACAAGGAGATGATGCGCAACTTTAAGACCGTTAGTGCTAATGATTTTGAGCGCACAACAAAAGCCATTGCAGATGCTAAAGCAAGTGAAATAGAAGAAGAAACCAGTCTCAATAAATCTTACGCCAACAGCAATGCCTATGCTTTAAATTCTGAAGAAACACAGTCTTATAAAAAACTTCAAGACGAATTAAAAAAGCGTCTAGAGAATAAAAAAATAGCAGATGAACACGCCAAAAGCAAAAGCACCTTAACGTATTCTTTAAAAGGCAGAACACTCGGCTATTATGAAATACCGCGATACTTGTGTGAAAGCGGTGGAAAAATAGTAGTAAGTATAAGTGTTAATGAAACAGGTCATGTCACTGATGCGACTCTTAATGGATCATCAAATTCTAACGATCAGTGCCTAATTGATCATGCGATGGCCTATGCTAAATCTGTTCAATTTGATGGCTCACAACGCAAAAATCAGCTAGGAACAATTACGTTTTTATTTAAGGGTAAAAATTAACTTCGGTCTGCCTCCGTTGGCAATTTTAACTTAGTAATTTAATCATATCTTCAACCGAAGATTGCCCTTTGTCTTTATTATACCAACGTTGTAAATCTTCTTTAAATTCAGGTGTTAACTGTCCATGCTCAGTTTTATAGTCATTTACCATATCAGTAGCGACAGTTGGTCTAGGCCCAAATGTATTTAGCACTTCGTTCGTTTCATTATCAATCATGATTAACTTAGGGATTGCTTTACCTCCATTCGTTAAAAACGCATTCATAAGCGCCTCATTTTCATCGCGCAGTACGACCTTATACTCAATGTTTTCATTGAGTTCTGCTACTTTATTAATCACTGGCATAACGTGGGCAGCATCACCGCACCAACTTTCTGAAATAACTAACCAAGTTACTTTTTTATTGAAGTTTTCAACATTACTTTTTATCGCTTCCGAGACTTTCAATGTTTTATCCCAACGTCTCATACGTCTGTCATTAAGTTGTGTGTAATCCGCTAAAGCTTCGGTTTTTTCGTTGCCAGTTGTTGATTTTTCTTCCACCAAATTAGATACTAAATTGCGGTAATCTGAATAAGATATCCCTTTTTTAAGGCTCTTAGAAATTATGTCGTTTATCATTGGTTTATCTAAAATTTTCATGTGTTGATGTGTATTGTTTTTCAATGGTCACCTACTGTTCGCTATTAATCATTTTCTTGTTATAAAATTTTGAACATGCTCGTTTCCTAGTACAAAATTAAGCTTCTATTGCCGTTTTTTGTGCAACAGTTGTTACATTAGTGGTACTTATAATTATTCCTTACAATTATGAATAAACATAGATGTGGCTGGTGCGCTGGTGATTCTTTATACGAAGCTTATCACGACGAAGAATGGGGCGTTCCTGTTTATGACGATGCGACCTTATTTGAATTTTTAATCTTAGAGACCTTTCAAGCAGGTTTAAGCTGGATTACCGTTTTAAGAAAGCGTGAAAATTTCAAAAAAGCTTTTGATAATTTCGATTATAAAACAATTGCAAACTATAAGCAACCTAAAGTCGATGAGCTCTTACAAAATGCTGGAATTATTAGAAACAAATTGAAAATAAATGCCACGATAACCAATGCGCAAGCCTTTATGAAAATTCAAGATGAATTTGGGTCGTTTTCAAGATATATATGGGATTTTAGCGATGGAAAACCTATAAAAAACACGTTGCAAACTTATAAAGATGCGCCTGCTAACACACCACTTAGCGACATCATAAGTAAAGATTTAAAAAAACGTGGTTTAAAATTTGTAGGATCGACTGTAGTTTATGCACATCTGCAAGCCACAGGCATAGTGAATGATCACGAAATAGGGTGTTTTAGGTATAATGAAGTCTAATTAAAAATAATGTTTAAACTAAACATAAAATCCTTATTCTTAAGCGGCTGTAGTTACTATTTTCAAAATTAATAGTACGCCAAACCAAAAATAAAAAAGAAGAAAAAATCGAATTAAAAAGCTATCCTAAAAAAGCCATCGAAGTTCTTAAAACGCCTCCAGAGGATTGTAAGCGCTAAAGTTATGCAAGGAAACGATAGGGTCTAGACAACGTTTTGAAGCCAAATTTAAATATAAAAAATAACGCTACCGTCTCGAGTTTAATACCGCAAACATTATCGAAGATATTGAAGTAACATTAAAACCTAAAAAAAAAGAAAATGCTCTAACTTCTTCAAATCTGAAGATGTAAGGCTAAAACCTGAGTTCGACCCAAGATTTAACTTTCAGAATCCTGAGAAAAGGTGAGATTTGAAGATTAAACTATTTATAATATCGAGATATTATAAATAGTTTACACGGTAAGATTGCATTTTACCAGGGTTTCAGATAGGTTTGACGAATTTTTTCCAATTATTGTCATAATTTCTCAAATTAACGAGTTAGTCCTTTAAAATTATAACTGCAAATTGAATAAAAATTCATTCAAACTGAAAACAAATATTAGGTCGAACTCAGGTTTAAAGAAACTTTAAAAAATGGGATCGTAAAATATGTTTACCACCTAAACTCTCAAGGTGATCGGTATGTAATTGACAATCAATTAATTTATAGTCAGAATTTTGAACATGAGTTATAAACCCAACCTTACTTGCATTACTCACTTTAGCAAACATACTTTCTCCACAGAACACCTTGTTTTTTAATTCTATGCCGTATAACCCACCTACCAAATCATCATTCTGCCAAACTTCTATAGACTTTGCATATCCTAATTTGTGCAATTTTATATAAGCTTCTAACATAGCGTCTGTAATCCAAGTGCCATTTTGTCCTTCTCGCTTTGCGATAGCACAATTTTCAATAACATCTCTAAACGCTTTATTCTCTGTGACTTTAAATTGTTTCTTTTTTAGTACTTGTTTCATGCTCTTAGAGACTTTTAAATCTTCAGGAAATAAAACGAATCGCGGATCCGGTGACCACCACATCAAAGGGTCTTCTTCTTCAAACCATGGGAATACCCCACTGGAGTAGGCATGTATCAAACGTTCTGACGATAAATCACCGCCAATTGCTAAAAGCCCATCGATAGTAGCTTCAGAAACATCAGGAAACTCTATTTTTTCAGTTAAAAAGTGCATAAACATGAATTATAGTACCCTTTTTTTAGGGTTTTGATATTAAATAAGGCTAATGACTTTGATAGTAACCTAATTTTATAGATATTTGAGTTGATCTCTATGCAATAAATTTTGTTCATCATTGCTTTTTTTAAGTTTGTTTATAGAGGTCAAACCTAAAACCACAGTACTAAGTCCTGATTAACCATCAGGACTTTTTTTATTTTCAGTTTTTTACAAACAAAAAAAGACCTGTTTTAAATAAAAACAAGTCTTTCTTCCAATAACTTATTGGTTATTTAAAACGGTAAATCATCATGATCCTCATCTTTTAAATCACTAACAGGTTCAAAAGCTTCTGTTGGTGGTACTGGTGGCATATCACCACTTGCAGCTTCTGCTTGTAAAGCTTCTATTCTCCAACCTTGTATAGAGTTAAAGTATTTAGTTTCGCCTTGTGGGTTTACCCATTCTCTTCCTCTTAGGTTAATACTAATCTTAACCTGTTGCCCAACTTGGTAGCTATTTAACAAATCAGTTTTATCTTGTACAAACTCCACCATAATGTGCTGTGGATACTGCTCTTCAGTAGTTAATACTATTTCTCTTTTTCTAAACCCATTACTCCCAAAAGTTTGAGTCTCTCCTACCATTTTAATTTGTCCTTGTACTTCCATTTTGCTTAATCTATAATTATTAAATATTTGTGTGTTTTTGAGGCTACGAAAGTAATAACTTCCATGCACTTTCCACGTCCCCATAGCTCAAATAATTTTGAGCTAATTTATGTTTTTTTCTGTGCGAAGCCGTTTTTATGTCAGGATAACGCTCGCTGATATCGCTCATAAATTGACTCACTTCATCTTCCTTAGGTAAAGCTTCAACATTAGCCAATATGCCAAGATTATTTCCTGTTAAAATCATGCTATTTCTAACATGTTCTGGCATCGTATCGACGCCAATTCCCATGGATTTTAAAGGCTTAGGGATTTCAAAAAATCCTTTTTTAACTCTGCTATAATAACTACCACCGGCTCTCGCAACTAAATCTAATGCTTCTTGATTAATAGTGGTATCCTCGTTTATGACTTCATCCGTAATATGAAGTTTTACAACTTCACAAATCACCAAATTACCTGCACCACCTTCTTTACCTAAATGAACGATTTCATTCACTTTACATTCAAATTGTACTGGTGATTCGGCAACTCTAAATGGTTTTACTTCATCTGAAGGCAACATGGTTAACCCCGCTTTTTCAAATTCGTTAACGCCTTCTGGATATTCCGTGCTTGTTAAAGACATTTGTTGTACAATATCATAATTCACCACATTTATCACCACTTCTTTAACGGCCTCTACATTCTCTAAAGTATGCTTAACGGTATTATCTCTCACACGCCTCGCTGGTGAAAATATTAGTATTGGCGGATTAGTGCTAAAGACATTAAAGTAACTAAAAGGTGACAAATTAGGATTACCGTCAGCATCTATGGTACTTGCAAAAGCAATAGGTCTTGGTGCAACAGCACTTAATAAATAACCATGTAACCTGGCTGTAGAAAGGTCTTTAGGGTGAAATGAAATCATGTAGCTATCTGATTTTTACCAAATATAATTATATTAGGTTGCAAGCAAAAATATTTTGTCTGCATATTGACACAATATTATTAACATAATTGCATTATATTTAAAATTAACAACTACACTTACCAATGACCTTGAGTTCTAACCGAAATGTAATCCGCTGGATTATTATAATATCTTCCTTTATTATTATTTCTCTTATACTTTGGAATACCTATGTATTCTTCCAAAATTTTAAAGCCGAAGAACGAAGTAAGATGAAAAATTGGTCATCTGCTCAAAAGGAAATGCGAAAAACCTATGATCTTAATGCAGATATTGGCGATTTAACACTCGAAATTTTAAAAAGTAACACCACAACTCCTATGATTAAAGTAGGTAATGATGGCAGTTTGGAACACAAAAATATCGATGAAGAAAAAGCTAAAGATTCACTTTACCTTATTAAGCTAATAGAAAAGTTTAAAAGAGAAAATCAGCCGATAGAAATACGATACAACGGTAAAGTTTTATCAACGCTCTATTACGGTAATTCGCCATTATTGAACAAACTGAAGTATTATCCATTAGCACTTTTGTTAATCATTATACTGTTTGCTGCAGTTGCTTATTTCTTTTACCGCAGTTCTAAAAATGCCGCACAAAATAAACTATGGACAGGCATGGCTAAAGAAACTGCTCATCAAATTGGCACGCCTTTATCTTCTTTGGTTGGCTGGACAGAAATCCTAAAATCTGAAAACATAAACCCCGATTATATTGTAGAAATTGAAAAAGATATTGATCGCTTGCAGACTATTACCGATCGTTTTAGTAAAATTGGCTCAGCACCAACTTTAGTAGAGGTCGATATTGTCGAAGCCACCAGATCATCGTATGACTATTTAAAAACACGCTCCTCTAAACTTATAAATTTTGAAAGTAACATTCCTGAAACCGAAATTCTTGTTAGTCTCAATGCGCAACTATTCAGTTGGACTATAGAAAATTTAGTTAAAAATGCTATTGACGCTATGAAAGGAAGAGGAGATATAAAACTAGAATTAACACAACTTGAAAAACAAGTATTTATAAATATTTCGGATACGGGAAAAGGCATTTCTAAACAACAATTCACTAAAATTTTTGAACCCGGTTACACCACAAAAAGGCGTGGTTGGGGACTTGGATTATCTTTAGCAAAACGCATTATTGAAGATTACCACAACGGAAAAATAAAAGTCCTTAGTTCTGAAATTGGAAAAGGGTCTACGATTCAGATTATTTTGAAAGCGGTTTGATTTTTAATCTAAATACGATGCGATTTTAGTTGCAATAGCCTCAAACTCTTCTGGAGCTAATTTCTCTTTGTGCGTAAAGCGGGCATTTTCCATTGTGTGCAAGGGAATCAAATGAACGTGTGCATGTGGTACTTCTAGTCCAATGACGGACATTCCAATACGTTCACAAGGCACCGCTTTTTCTAGCGCTAAAGCCACATGTCTAGAAAATTTCATTAATGCAGTGTACGTCGCTTCGTCTAAATCAAAAATTTTATTGACTTCTTTTTTAGGAATACATAGTGTATGACCTTTGGAATTTGGATTGATGTCTAAAAAAGCATAAAAATCTTCGGTTTCAGCCACCTTATAGGAAGGAATCTCTCCTGAAATTATTTTTGTAAAAAGTGTAGCCATAATTTAGATCATTGTTGCGACCTAAATATAAAAAGATTCCTGGAAAAAGGAATCTTTAATCACTTAAAATAAAATAACATCCCTTCTTTACGCCTCCGTTTTTAGCCTTCGTAGCTTTCTACCATGGTGAAGTAGACAAAGCTATGGCAACATGAGGACGTAGGAATTTGTTATCTAGAAATCTCTAAAATATCAAACTTCATCGTACCATTTGGCACTTGGATTTCTGCGGCATCACCTACTGACTTACCTAACAAGCCTTTACCAATTGGTGAATTCACTGAGATTTTACCGGTAGCCAAATCAGCTTCACTTTCTGCAACTAAGGTATAGGTCATTTCCATACCATTTACTTGGTTTTTAATCTTTACTATCGATAAAGCTAAGACTTTAGACGTATCTAACTGAGACTCGTCAATAACACGGGCACCAGACAAAGTTTCCTCCATTTTAGAAATTTTCATCTCTAACATACCCTGAGCTTCTTTAGCCGCATCGTATTCTGCATTTTCACTTAAATCCCCTTTATCTCTAGCTTCTCCAATAGCCTGGGAAGCTTTAGGACGCTCTATATCTTTCAACTGACTTAACTCGTCTCTTAATTTTTTTAATCCTTCAGCAGTGTAATAAGATACTTTACTCATAATTCATTCGTTTAGTCAGTGTAATCGCTGGTCGCTAAATTCAAAAGATCCCGAAACCAGTTCGGGACTAAAGAAAAAATCTCGCGCTGACGAGAGTGTATTACAAAGATATAAAATATTTATGGCATAGTTAAATTAATCGTAATTTGCTCATCAAAAAATCAATGAAAAAAATATTAACAATTCTTCCATTTCTATTATTTGCATGCAGTGGAGACGACAACGCTAGGGCTAACTGCAACTTTCTATTTGATGCAGGTGTTAATTTAACTGTGAATACTAATTTACCTCAATTTAGTCAACTACAATTTGCCGGAAATGGCGTTTATGTTCCAAATCAAGGCAATAATGGTATTTGGTTGTGGCGTTTAAATTCATCTATCCTTTATGCTTGGGATGCCGCTGATCCTAGTCATGAGCCGTCTGGGTGTTCAACCCTAGAAGATACAGGTACTGGTGATATCGTAGAATGTGGTTGTGACGATGGTAATCAATACAGTTTAGCTACGGGTCAAGCCTTTGGGGAAAACACACAACCCTGCACATTACAAATATACAGGGTTGATGATATTGGCAATAATACCTATTTGGTTACTAACTAAAAATTGAGCGTTACACCAACCAAAAAATTAGTAGTTGCTTGTGGATAGAAGCCTGAGAAAAACCCGGTTGTTGTTCCTGTTGGACTCGTATTATCTTCAAAATCGAAAGATCCAAAAAACCCGTTAGCTACATATTTTTCGTTTAAGATATTATTTACAAGTCCTGTAAACACTATAGATTTAAAAACAGCTTTTGTTTCTAAGGTATAAGTGATATTAAAATCATTTACAAAAAAGCTATCTAACTTAGAGTCTGCATTTTCAGTATTACTCATAAACTGCTCGCCTACAAATTTACTTAACAAAGACATTTGAAGGTTTTTAATAGGCTGATAAACTATGGCGTTTGCGGCAACCATATTTGGTGAAAATGCAATATCAGTAGCACCTAGATTTACTAATTCTCCATTTAGCGAAACTACCGTTTCTCTGTTTCTATTCGCGCTAAGTGTTAAATTTGGTTGCAAGGTTACCTGAGGTGTTATTGGAATTACAGCTTCTAATTCTAAACCCAAACGGTAACTTTCTCCACTATTGTTTCTGATGGGTGCTCCAACATCGTTAATCTGTCCTGTTAATACCAATTGCTCGTTATACAGCATTAAATAGCCATTGGCATTAAAGCTAAAGTTTCCTTTTTTATGCCGCCATCCCAATTCAAAATCATTAAGTTGTTCTGGTTTTACATTTTCATTATTTTCAAAATCGTCTCTTGTTGGTTCTCTATTTGCTCTAGCATAAGAAAAATAGAGATCGTTGTTGATACTAAATTCGTAAGTAATTCCGGCTTTTGGGTTAAAAAACGTATAGTTTTCATCTACAGTAAATGTTGCTAAATTTGAAGCAATACCAGAAGTTTCGTAATTAACGTTTCTAACTTGTAAATCACCATATAACTGTATTTTATCATTTAACATATAGTTCGCTTTTGAAAAGAGTGATAAATCATTTTTCTTTCCGTTACCTTCATAATAGCGGTCTCTAATTTCACTTTGACTTGCAAATTCTGCCCAAATCACTTCACCAAAATGGTCACCATCGTAATGACTGAAAGAACCACCAAAAACCATGTCTATATTATTATCCTTGTAATTGGCACTGGCATTAAATACATAAAAATCATTATCTAACCAACGGCGACGTACTAAATCAGTTGTATTTACTGTTTCTCCGTTGACCGTTAACTCTTCAAAACCATAAGTAGAGAAATCATCATCTTCTCTAAATTGTTCGAAGAAGCCGCGACCATAGGTATAGTTTAAGCCTATGGTCGTAGACCAATTATTATTATAGCGCTCGTTCCAGTGTAATTGGTAATGATCTTGTTTATAATCATCTACTTCTCTATCGTAAAACTGTGTATTACCAGCATCGTCAGTGTATATCCCGGATGGGTTAAAAGTTCTATCTTCTGCTAAAGTTTGAGCATCAATACCGTTCCAGGCTTGGTAAGTCACCTCGCTTCCTCCAAACATAATCGCTTTAATAAGTGTATTATCATCGACATAAGAGCCTTGAAGAAAATACGATTTCAAATCTGCCGAAGCTCTGTCGATATAGCCATCTGAAGAAATATTAGACAAACGTCCTGCAATTTCGAAGTGGTCATTCATTAATCCTGTACTAAATTTTACGGTATGTTTTCTGGTATTAAAGCTTCCGAAAGAATTAGAAATTTCACCTTTAGCTTCTTTAGATACGGCATCAGTAAGTACATTAATACTCGCTCCAAAAGCTCCTGAACCATTTGCAGAGGTTCCAACGCCTCGTTGCAATTGTAAACTTTCTACAGAGGAGGCAAAATCACCTAAATTAACCCAAAACGTCCCTAAGGATTCCGCATCGTTATACGGAATTCCATTAATGGTAATATTTGTAGATTGTGCACTGACACCACGAACTCTAATACCCGTATAACCTACACCAGCACCAGCATCTGATGTCGTAACTACCGAAGGTAAAAAGTTAAGCAACATCGGAATATCTTGTCCTAAATTACGTTTGGCAAGTTGCTCTTTAGTAACATTAGAATGTGTAATTGGTGATTTGGCATCTACACGGACTGCCTTTACTAAAACTTCGTCTAGTTTTTCAACTTTTGTAGAATCTTGTGGCTTGCCTTGTCCATAAATTGAACAAATACCTAATAAAAAAAATGAAAGTGTTAATCTCTGCCTACACTTCGACGCGCTCAGTGCGACGCTTTCTTTTGAGAGATTGTTGAATACAATTTTAGTTTCGACCCTATTATTTTTAAGGATGAAACTGAATCTCGTTACTAATAAAAAGTAACTAGATTTAAGTTTAAGAATACTAGATTTCATACGACTATAAATTTATAATCGAATAAAAAGAGGTCATTATTCTTGGTTAAAATTAGATATTATGAGCATTGCACTTATACGATATTGGACTATTAATCTTTTAATTTGAATCTATATATGAATATTTAAAATATCATCAGATCCAGAAGTAAAAAAATAACATTGATGACCTTATCGCACTTGCTAAAAATGTCCTCTGGACATTTTCATTACGCTCGGTTCCTAAACAGCATTATCTGTTCTAGGTTCAATGGGTATGATCTCAGCCAAATGGATTTTAGAGTTTAGAGTTTAGAGTTTAGATTTCTGAATAGTTTTAGTCATCAATCGTACATCTTTAATCGTCAATCGTCAATCAATCGAGCACCCCTTTAATGAGAACGCTGCAAATATATAACGCATTTACGATTTTTGAATTATGAATTTTGAATTTTTTTGATTCGATTTACATTTTTCTCGTAAAGGCACAAAGCTTTGTGAAAACATTCTTTCCGCCTTTGCGAAAAGAATTTTAGCAATCGTGTATTAGAGATTGGGATTTACTCCAGTGTTGGTGGTTTCCGATTCACTTTCTTTTCAGAATTTATACGTTTATTATTTAAACGTTTCCGCTTTACAGAACGCGGTATTCTGGTAGGGCGTCTTTTTTTCTGCTCCTTTAGGCCTTCTTCTACCAGATTGATAAATCGTTGTGTTACTATAGCTTTATTTCTAAACTGACTTCTGCTTTCATCACAGGCCAATACCACAACTCCATCTTTATTTAATCTGTTCTTTAGGAATTCAAAAAGTTTTAACTTTTCGAGGTCATTGAATACTGTTGAATCTTCAAGATTAAAATAGAGCTCTGCTTTAGATGATACTTTATTGACATGCTGTCCACCGCTTCCTGAACTTCGAACGTATTTATAAGATAATTCTGATTTAAGTAATGCTACATCCACAACTATTTAATTTGATGTGGTGCTTTTAGTAAATCGTTCACCGTTTTTACTGGGTTAAATGTAATGACAGGAACCTCAACAAAAATAGTGGTCCAGAATGCCATACTGCCATTCCAAAGTCCTGGTAACTCAAGCGCTTTTAAATCCTTACCAAGCTTCGTTTTAATGGTAATAAAAGCCGCATCATGATCTACATAATTCTGCAAATCAAACTTTTCACCTTTGTAATTCTTAACGCCACAAACTAAATCTACAGGGTTAAAATGTGTTGCGTTTTTTAGAATATCTTTTTGCCCTTTGTCTTTTTCATTAATTTGAGCAGACTCTACAATTTGAAGAGACAGATTACCGCTTTGATCTTTCACCCAGAATGGTCCACCACCTGGTTCACCTTCATTTTTCACCATCCCACAAATACGTATTGGACGATTCAACTTTTCGCGTAAATATTCGATTTTATCTCGGTCTGAATATGTTTCATATTCCCTAGTAACCTTCACATTTAATTCGTTTGATAAGAATTCAGTAATCTCAGTAAGTTCATTTTCAGAAATGATTTCCTTATCTAAATCACGTAAAAACACGAATGCCTTTGTTTGCAAATTTATAAGAATCCCAGCTAATACTTTTTTGTATTTCGCAACATCTTCTTTATATCGTTTCACAACAACATTATCAATGTTTTTAATAAAAATAACATCTGCATCAAGGGCATTGAGGTTTTTTAACAAAGCACCATGTCCTGATGGTCTGAATAACAGCGAGCCATCATCTTCTCTAAAAGGTTTATTTTCTAATGTTACAGCGATTGTATCTGTAGATTGGTGTTGGTATGAAAATGAAATCTCAAAAGAGACTCCTGTCTTTTTTTCTATGTACTCCCGAATACGTTTAAACTCTTTATCAAATTTGCCTTTGTAGTGTTCGGAAATGGTAAGGTGAAGCGACGCTTTATTGTTATCTGAAGCATACAATGCGGCTTCGTAAAGATGCTCTTCAAAAGCTGTTGAAATATGACTGCTTTTATAGTTATGAAAAGGCAACAAGCCTTTCGGGGAATTGCCAAAATTGAGTTGTGTTTCATCTAACATTGCATTTACAAAATGCCTTGCTTTTTCGCTTGTAGCTAAATTTTCGTATTGGATATCTTGAGATGCCAGTTTTTCTAAAACCTCAGTATAAAAAGGGAACTTCTCTATACCTAGTAAAAACAATTCCAAATCCTTTAAATTATTTTTATTGATATAGGAGTTTATGGATTCCTTTGTAGGATTGTATTCTCCTAAAAACTGAAATAAAAACTTAAACATTCGTGTTGCAGCACCTGAAGCTGGAACAAATTTTAAGAGTGATAAATCATTCTTTTTTGATTCAAAATAAGCTATTGAATTTTCTATAGATTCTTCATCTAAAGCTAAGATACCATTGCCTATAACTGCCGCTCCTGCAATATTTGTAAAAGGAATACCCGATTGAAAAAGTGCAATCTGAGATTCAACATCTTTTACAGTTAATCCTTTAGCTTTTATTTGTTGAAGGCCGTTATCAGTAAAACTCATCTATGCTTTTTTTAATAAATTATCAATATGCTCTACAGCCAATTTAAAACGTTTTTCTTTACTCCCTTTTAATAAAACGTAAGGTCTATTATTAGTTTTTAATGCGGTTTCAAAGGCCTTAAACATACGTTCTCTTTCGTCTGGCTTGTCTCTTAAATCGTCAGCTTCCCAAGGCGTGTCAATATAGGTTAAAAAGTAAATATCGTAAGAATTTTTTAGAGCATATGTCTCTAAAATCGGGTTACAGGTTCCAGAGTAATACGCTTCACTATACACTTTTGTCTCTAATAAGTCTGTATCACAAATTAAGACTGAGTTTGTTTTTTGAGCCAGCTCATTTTCAAGTTTCATTTGACCAATCGCTATGGGTAATAAATCTTTTGGTTCGCAAGTTTTACGTTCATTATTCCATTTGTCTTGAAGATATTCTCGTGCATACTCGCGCACCCAGACCGAATTATAATGTCTGGCTAGTTGCCTCGACAAGGTCGTTTTTCCTGTAGATTCAGGACCAAACAAGACTACTTTTACGCAGTTTGAAGTTTGTTGTTTAAGCTTTTTTTCCATTCTTTGTAGCCATAAATTGCTAAGATTGTAAAGATCAAATATTGTAATGATAGCATCCCTAAACCTCTGTAAGCATAAAGCGGTATGGTAATAATATCACCAATAATCCAAAGCGTCCAGTTTTCTAGTTTTTTTGTTGCCATATACCACATGGCTGTGAAGAAAATGCCTGAAGTCACGATATCAATATAATTCGGAATTTCTAAGGTGTAATTGAAGGCTTTATAAACGTTATACGTTACAATCATAGTTAACAAAAACAATCCAAATCCTATTAATTTTTCTTTTTTATTCGTCCTAGAAATTGGCACTGCGTATGCATCATTTTTCTTCCGCGACCAATTCCACCAGCCATAAAGACTCATGACAGAATAGTAAAAATTCATCATCATATCACCTAAATACTGATTGATATACAAAAGATAAACTGTAATTACGGTGCAGATAATTCCCGTAGGATATACCAAAATATTTTCGCTTTTAGCATACCAAACACTAGCGATACCAAATACAAAAGCAATCGCTTCTAATACAATTTGAAACCTTGGTGTATTTTGATAAGCCTCTAGAAAAAAATCAAAAATCTGGTTCATAAGTGCTTCGGTCTGTTTTTACTATTTTCATTTGCAATACTGAAATATCGACTTCTGAAAGTGAACGCTTTATTTCCTGAGTTAGAAATGGCATTAAGCTATCGTAGTCTCCATAAATTTGGGTGCTCAACGGATTTTCTAGTACTCTAAATTCAGAAGCCCTCAGCCGTTTTATAAAATTGATAACATGCTTTTCATAATCATCCTGTAATGGAGATAAGGTTAAGTCTACGGATATATTCATCTTTTTAGTATGGTCTTTCTACTTCGCTCAAGATAGACTTCAGCGATTATCTTCTTAAAATTATTATTCTATTTATAAGACGCTGAAACGACACTTCGACAAGCTCAGTGTAACAGTTCAGCATGATAATTTACTTACGTAAAGTATCAAAAAACGATTCGTCCTCCTCAAAAGCAGTTCCTATAACTACCAAATCTGCGCCGGCGTTGTAGGCAGATTCTAGCTCGTCGTTACTTCTAATACCTCCTCCTACTATCAGAGGAATCTTTAATTCTTGCTTAACTTTTGAAATTAGATTTGGTTCGATAGGATGTGTTGCACCACTTCCAGCTTCAAGATAGATTAATTTCATACCTAATAGCTCACCTGCTTTAGCTGTATCTATAATAGTTTGAACGTGACTTCTTTTAATAGGTTTTGTTTCACTCACACGCTGCACAGCTGTTTCTTTTCCGTTTTCGATAAGCGTGTAACCTGTTGGAATCACTTCTAGGTTTGTAGCCTTCAATTTCGAAACGGCTTCTACATGTTTTCCAATCAAATACTCAGGATTACGACCTGAAATTAAAGATAAAAACAAAATACCATCAGCTTTATCTGTAATCTGAATCACATCACCAGGAAACAATACTACAGGTAAAGCGGTATACTTTTTTATATTTTCAACTAAAGTTTCAGTAAGTCCTCCACTGACTTCACTACCACCAACAAAAATATGGGTTGCTATAGATTGATTGACTTTAGAAATGAAACTTGAAACGTTTTCAAGTTTCATTTTATCTGGATCTATTAAAACAGCTAGTAATTTTTCACTATTAGCTGACGCTGAAACTATCTTTTTATAAATACTATTCATTATGAAATGACGTAAGCACAAGTAAATCCTTCAAACTCCAAAAAGGCGGTGTTATATCTGTGTTTTTTAGAGTCGTAATCAATCCAAGCAACCGTAGTACAATCATCAAGCATAAACGGAATTACTAAAAAATGCGTTTTAAATAACATGCCTGGAGTCGCAAACAATTTATATAATGATTCTTTAATTCCCCAAATAACAGTCAACTTTCTAACATAGTCTTCAGCGTCTTTATTCAAATAATTCAATTCGTATTCCACAAACTTCTTTGCTATAATTCCGATTTTATCGCGTTGCTTTTCAATATCAATTCCAACTTCATTATCACTTATAATCACGCCAGAAAAGGTAAACGAATGCGTTATAGATATGTGCTTCCCATCTTTAAGGTGAGGCTTTCCATTGCCATCGTAATATAAATCTTGGTCTGTATAACCAAATTCTCTAAGCAAATGTCGCACACTTAAAAACCCACGTTGATGCAAATTGCTTTTCATACTTAGAACACGTTCTAAGCTCTCTGTTTTCAAGTCTAGTGGACTTAGCAACGCTCCATAAGATTCCTCAATCTTCCAGATTTTAACAGAAGTTTTTGAGTTTACGCTAATCGATTTATATAAGGGCATTTAATATTGTTAATCTTATTAGTTATCTTTGCCTCGCTTTAGGCTGATATGAAAATTTTTTTACAGCGAATTTAGCTATTTAAGTCATAAACCCAAAAGCAAGTACAATTTTAAAATTTAAGACAAAAAAGATTATGAGTACAAAAACAATTGCTTTCGTGCCTAACAAGGTAAAGGATATGTCGCTTGCGGCTTGGGGAAGAAAAGAGATGAATTTAGCTGAGGCTGAAATGCCAGGCTTAATGAGTCTTCGTGAAGAATACAAAAACGAGCAGCCATTAAAAGGTGCACGTATTGCTGGATGTTTACATATGACGATTCAAACAGCTGTTTTAATTGAAACTTTACAAGCTTTAGGAGCTGAAGTGACTTGGAGTTCTTGTAATATTTTCTCTACGCAAGATCAGGCTGCCGCTGCAATTGCCGCTGCAGGCACTGCTGTTTACGCGTGGAAAGATATGACGGAAGAAGAGTTTGATTGGTGTATAGAACAAACTTTATTCTTTGGTGAAGACAGACAACCATTAAACATGATTTTAGATGATGGTGGTGATTTAACAAATATGGTTTTAGACCGTTACCCAGAATTATCTGAAGGTATTAAAGGTTTATCTGAAGAAACTACTACGGGTGTTCATAGATTATACGAACGTGTAAAAAACGGGACATTAACTATGCCTGCTATCAACGTTAATGATTCGGTAACGAAATCTAAATTTGATAACAAATACGGTTGTAAAGAATCTGCAGTAGATGCTATTCGTAGAGCAACTGATACGATGTTAGCTGGAAAACGTGTCACCGTTTGTGGTTATGGTGATGTTGGTAAAGGAACTGCTGCTTCTTTTAAAGGTGCAGGGAGTATAGTTACCGTAACTGAGGTTGATCCAATCTGCGCATTGCAAGCTGCTATGGACGGTTTTGAAGTTAAAAAATTAGAAACGGTAGTTGGTAACTCTGATATTGTAATTACGACAACAGGAAATAAAGACATTGTAAGAGCTGAGCATTTTGAAGCAATGAAAGACAAAGTTATCGTAGCTAACATTGGTCATTTTGATAACGAAATCCAAGTAGGTTGGTTAAATGATAACCATGGTCATACTAAAGATACGATTAAACCTCAAGTAGATAAATACACGATTGATGGCAAAGATATTATCTTATTAGCTGAAGGTCGTTTAGTAAACTTAGGTTGTGCAACAGGTCATCCAAGTTTTGTAATGAGTAACTCATTTACAAACCAAACTCTAGCTCAAATTGAACTTTGGAAGAATAGTGCAGCGTATAAAAACGATGTATATATGTTACCAAAGTATTTAGATGAAAAAGTAGCGAAATTACACTTAGAAAAAATTGGTGTTGAGCTTACAGAATTGGCAGAATACCAAGCAGATTATATTGGTGTGAAAGTTGAAGGCCCTTATAAGCCTGAGCATTATCGTTACTAGGTTTCTAGAGAATTGAATTATTAAAAGCGCTTTGCTTTTAGATATATAAGGATTAAGCCCAAACTTTTAATAAAGAGTTTGGGCTTTCTTTTTTTCATTAACTTCACCCTTTAAGAGAACGTTTTATGAGTTCAAAAAAAATATATCTTGTGCTTAATAGTTTAGAGGCACATATTGAAAATCATAGTGTTTCTAGCGCAAAAATATCTAATGTAGATATCGCTTGGCATATAGACCATAGCCTAAAGGTTATTAATAATGTAATTATTGCACTTCATAAATCCGACCCTAATTCTTATAAGAATAATTTTTCCTTTTTAGGAAAACTATTCTTTAAACTTGGTTTCTTTCCTAGAGGAAAAGCAAAAGCTCCAAAACATGTAAAACCACCTGAAGTCATTTTAAAAGAAGATCTTATCTCACAAATTCAACTGGCTAAAACTAATGTTGAAAAAATAGTAAAATTAGATAAGAATGCCTATTTCAAACATCCACTATTTGGTAATATTAATACCACAAGAGTCTATCGCTTTCTTGTACTTCATACAAATCATCATTTAAAAATTATAAATGATATTATGAAACAATAGTTATGTATCATTTTTTCACTTTACGTGATTTCGAAGAATGAGGAATTGTATTGAGAAGTATTTATCTTTACAAGATGCAACACCAATCGAAACTACCTAACGTCGGCACTACCATTTTTTCTTTAATGAGTGCTTTAGCAAACGAGCACAAAGCTTTAAATCTATCTCAAGGCTTTCCTAATTATCCGAGTTCTCAAAAACTAAATGATTTGGTGACCAATGCCATGAACAATGGTTATAACCAATATGCACCTATGGCTGGGAATTTAGAGCTACTCCTAGCTATTTCTAATAAATATGAGTTGCTTTATAAGTCTACCTATCATCCTGAAAAAGAAATTACAGTTACTGCTGGAGCCACTCAAGCCATATACACCATAGTTTCAGCATTTATAAGACCACATGACGAAGTGATCATTTTCAAACCTGCTTACGATTGTTATGAACCAGCCATCGAAGTCAATGGTGGCAAAACCATTCCGATACAATTATCCGCTCCAGATTATAAAGTCGATTGGACCTACGTGCAATCAAAAATTTCTAGTAAAACCAAAATGATTATGATAAATTCACCTCATAATCCTAGTGGCACCATTTGGTCTAAAGATGATATGCTTCAACTTCAAAAAATAACTAAAAATACTAATATTATTATTTTAAGTGACGAAGTTTATGAGCATATTGTATTTGACAATGCCCAACACCAAAGCGTTTGTTTATTTGAAGATTTAAAACAACGTAGTTTTATTACGGCTTCTTTCGGAAAAACATTTCATAATACAGGATGGAAAATTGGCTATTGTTGTGCACCAGATTACTTAATGTCTGAATTTAGAAAAGTGCATCAATTTAACGTGTTTTCTGTGCATCACCCATCACAGAAAGGCATTGCCGATTATATGCAAGATGCTGAAACCTATTTGGGTTTAAATGCATTCTTTCAACAAAAGCGCGATTTGTTTTTGAGCTTAATTTCAGAGTCTCGGTTTAAGTTTAAACCTTCACAAGGCACTTATTTTCAAGTTCTAGATTATACTGAGATCACTAACGAACATGATGTGGATTTTGCAAAGCGCTTAACAACAAATTTTAAACTCGCTTCAATTCCACTATCCGTTTTTAATGAAAACAATAAAGATGATAAAGTGCTACGTTTCTGTTTTGCCAAAACGGATGACACTTTAATTAAAGCTACTGAAATTTTAAATAGAATCTAATCTAAAGCTTTAGTTAGGGTTTGCATAAACTCACCTATTTTTGAAGGTTCTAACCAACGCGTTACTACGACTACATTATGCTTTTTATCAATCACAATAAAATTACCACCAAATCCTGCCGCATAATAAATATCTTCTGATACATTTTCCCAATGACGAGGTCCTTTCTTATTTAACCACCACATATATCCGTAATTTACATTTGGTATTGATGGTTTTTTTGCTCTGTCTATCCAATCTTTACTTATAAGTTGCTCATTCTTCCATTTGCCATCATTTAAAAACAGTAACCCAAAACGCGCCATATCTTCTGCAGAAATGAATAAACCTGCACCAGAATGTCCACCACCTGTAACCGATTTCATTTGTATTCCATCAATAGTTGTCCAAGCATTCTCATAACCAAACCAACGCCATGTTGTAGATGCATCAATTTTATCCATAACCTCATCCTTAAGCACCTGTGGTAAAGGTTTACGCCATACCTGCAGTAGCGCATAGGCTAATACATTTACACGGACATCGTTATATTCCATGTGTGTCCCTGGCTCTTTAAGTTTTCTGTTTTTCCAATCGTCTAAATTACCTTCGCGCGGTGGTCTATCTGCCCAATCTTTTCCGCCCCAAAGCTCGCCGGACCAATCTGAGTTTTGTTGTAATAAATGTTGAAATGTAATTTTAGAATTATGTGCACCATCAAACGTTCCGTCCCAAATATAGTTATTGGCTCTATCCGTCTCATTTTTAATTAACCCTTTATCTACTGCCAAGCCTGCCATAGTAGATAAAAAACTTTTTGTGACACTAAAGGTCATATCCACGCGTTTAGTGTCTCCCCATCTGGCAATAACATAACCCTCTTTTATAATTAACCCAGCAGGACCACCACGCTTTTTGGTTGGCCCTAAAATTTGATGAAATGGCTCACGCTCAAAACCTTTTAAGATAGCAATACGTAAATCTCTGGAACCAGAATATTCATTAGATTTTGCAAATTCTACGGTAGTATGCAACCAGATCGAATCCACACTAACATCAGATGCTGACTTTTCTAACCAATCCGCATTGCGCTCAGGGAAATAATCAATTTGCGCATTTAACGGAGCTAGAGAAAAGAAAACTAACAAAACTAAAATATTAAGAGACCATTTTTTCATATCATATATAAACTTAGTATCGCTTTAAAATACAGATTTAATTTTACATCTCTTTCAAATTGTGTAATTTTAAAACATGCAAAACGAATTAAAAATTGCGCTTATTCAAGCACATCTAGTTTGGGAGAACCCAATTCAAAACCGAGTTAATTTTTCAGAAAAAATAAACGCTATTTCTGAGGCGGTTGACCTCATTATTTTACCAGAAATGTTTACATCTGGCTTTACCATGAATGCTAATTCTGTAGCTGAAACGATGGATGGCGAGACCATGGCTTGGCTAAAGGAAAAAGCAAAAGAAAAACAAGCTTCAATTATTGGGAGTTTGGTCATTTCAGAAAACGATAATTATTACAATCGTTTAGTTTGTGTAGAACCTTCTGGTCATATAACTCAATATGATAAGCGCCATACGTTCACACTCGTAGGCGAACATAAAGTCTATACCGCTGGAACTGAAAAAGTCGTTTTCAACTATAGAGGTTGGAAAATTTGTCCTTTAGTTTGTTACGATCTACGTTTCCCTGTTTGGGCAAGAAACACCCAAGATTACGACCTTTTACTCTATGTCGCCAATTGGCCTAAAATAAGAATCAATGCTTGGGATGCACTTTTAAAAGCGCGTGCTATAGAAAACATGAGTTACTGCATTGGCGTTAACCGTGTTGGCTTAGATGGAAATAATTACGAATATCCTGGACACTCTGCTACTTATGATGTTTTAGGGCATAGAATCGACGCCATTCCCGAAGATAACGAAGCCATTGAAATCGTCATTTTAGAAAGAGACCATATTAAGAAATACCGAGAAAAACTCAATTTCTTAAACGACAGAGATGACTTTAGTCTAAAAATATAAACTCGATAACAAAGTCAAAACTTGCACGAACTGGATCAATTGGTTTTGAATAACTAACACGTTCTGGTTGAATCCCTAATAAATAATTTCCAGTATCGTATTCACCATTACCATTGGCATCAAAAATAGCACGCAAGCCATATTGTTTCGGTGCTAAATCCGTAAAATCTACTACAGGAGAATCTTTAGCATATCTTTCATAAAGAACGACTCCATTTTGATCTACTAGTTGCACAATTAAAGGAAGTTTAGCATTTCTTAAATTCACTCTAATGTTACCATATTCAGATTTCATTTTAGTACTAAATGTATACTCTAAAGTATCCTTATTTATACCTTCATAAAAATCGGTGAAGGTTCCAGGTAGCATTTTAAAAAAGTACTTCTTGCCTTCTTCCTTTTTAACAGGAAATGAATACCGGTTAAAAACAGAATCGTACTTAACTTCAAAATCAATTTCTACAGAGTCCTTATCAATTAATTTTATTTTTGATTTATCAATTGTTGCAAACGGTATATTACCTTCAATTATAAAGTCTTCTTCAGAACTTAAAGTTCCTGAGGATACCTTTTTTAATTGTAGAGAATCGGCTTCGAGTTTTCTAAAGCGATGTTTTAAGGTATCCGAATATACTTTATTTGTAACAATAAAAAATGTGGTATCAATTTCAAATTTTGGCTTGTACCAGTAGTATAAAGTGTCTTTTTCTAAATCCTTAACAATCCGTGTTTGATACCCTTCAGGGGTTTCACCTAAAACTTTAATTCGCATATCTTCATAATTCCCTTCATAAGGGAATAAAATTCTAGACGCAGCATCTTGCTTTGGTTTTAGCGCTTTAAAATTAACGTCTTCATTAAATAAAGTCACCTGATAAGACGAATCCGTTGGTACTGAAATATAACCTTCTTTAAATCCTATTTTATCTGACTTCTGATTAAACAGATAATTACTGTTCTTATCTTTTAAGGCAATTAACTTGTACTGCCCTTCTTTTATATTGTCTATGCTAAACGTTGTAACACTATCTAATGTGTTTGTAACATATCTCGGTTTATCTTTATATACGATAGAATCTGTATAGGTGGAGTCAATATCATAGAGCATTACAGACACAAAAGTGTCTGGTTCTTCGAGTAACGCATCAACTATAAAACCTTTTATAGATAACGAATCAATTGTTTCCCCTGTAGAAAAGACATAACGATAATAAGGATACGGGTTTTCTTCATTATTATCTACAATACTCTGTCCAAAATTAAAAGCATACGTTGTATTATCTTTTAAGGTGTCCTTTATTTTAATGGAAATGTATTTACTCGCTCCTCCCAAAGGAACAATGCTTGGGTCTGTATCCATTGGAGGCGAAATAATGAGTTGCCTGCGGACATCCTTTATTTTAACATATTCGTCAAAATAAATTTTAATTTCATCCCCTTTAAAATTAGTAGAAAAATTCTCGGGTACAACTTTTAGTATTATTGGAGGTTCAATATCTTCTTCACCTCCTGTAGGATTACCACGATTAGCACAACTCCCAAGGATGGTTACACTAAAAACAACAGATAAAATTCGCATGAAAGGTAAACGCATCTACTCCAAATAATTTAGCACAAAGAAACAATTTTAAAACTTAGAAACGAAAAAATCAATCTGCAATTGCCATCGTTGCAAGACTCAACTTAATATTATCAATTTTTAACAAAACCGTCGCACAAGCTTCAACTGTAGAACCTGTCGTAATTATATCGTCAACTAATAAAATATGTTTTCCTTTTAAGGATTCGTTTTCTGTAATATTAAATGATGCTTCATCAGTATTCCAGCGTGTTAATCGTCCTTTAAACACTTGCGTTTTCGTCGCCTTACTCTTTACTAAAACCGTATCGTTATATTCTGTATTTATAGCCTTTGCAATTTCTTTTCCAAATTGCGTCACTTGGTTATAACCCCGTTTTCGCAATTTAGTTTTATACAAGGGCACAGGTATTACAACATCAATAGTTTCATAAGCCTTAATCGTACTCAACTCGGCTCCTAACCATTTTCCTAAAAATCCGCTGATTTGTTCATGACCCCGGTACTTCAGATTATGCAATAACCGTTGGACAATCCCCTTTTTAGAAAAATGTAGTAACGCCGTCGCATTTTCGAGTTTTACACGACCATAAACGACTTTCTTAACCGTTTCAGAATCATCAAAATGAAAATTAGTCACAGGTAATTGATGTCTGCAATTAATACATAGTAATAATTCATTATCTATCAAAACATTATTACACGCTTCGCAGACTTTTGGAAAGAACAAGTTTAACAAATTTTTTACCACTTAATCGAATAAAATAAAATTACACCTCAATATAATCTAATTTCGCCTTAACAAAGAAAATTAATAATGATAGTTAACCCTCAATTATTTAACTATAGATTAATTATAAGTTCTTTATTAGTCGTTGTAACTGTTTTAGGCATATTTAGTTTTACCAATTATAAATCCAATAAATTCTACGAAGAATTCCTAAAACAAGAAAAGTTTTTGATAGAAAAAGAACTATCAGAAATGTTGACCAGTTACGACGATTTAAGCCAAGACTATAATCTAATGCCTTCACAGCTCCAAGAGGCAAAACTAGAAACTAAGAATACCTTAGATTCTTTAAGATTATTAAAAAGTGATTTATCCATAATCACAAGGTTTAAAGATCAGCTTATAGTTTTAAAATCTAAGAGTAAGGTATTACTAAGTACCATAGACTCGCTCAACTCTGCAAATATTAAGTTGCAGAAAGAAAAACGTTATGTACTTAATACTTTAAAAAAGAAAACATCAGCTATTAACGAATTAGAAGAAGCTAATGACTCTTTAAACAGAACTATTGATAATGCTGCCACACTAAAAGCGAGTAATATCGAAGCGCAAGCTTACAAATTAAAATCTGGAAAAAAACGATTTACAGAACGTGCAAAACGCGCTAACGCTATCGATGTATGTATTACGCTTGCAGAAAACCCACTAACTCAAAAAGGAAAAAAAGATATTTATATTCAAATAGTGAGCCCTCAAGGCAATGTTGTATCTGATCAAGGTGAAATTGTTTTTGGTGACACCTCTTTAATTTTTAGTAAAAAAGAAATCATTGACTACGACAACGACCACTTAAATATTTGTACTGCAATTATTGCAGCTGACCAAGATCAACCCTTTTTAAAAGGTTATTATTTTATTAATGTTTTTAATAAAAATGTGAAGCTTGGAAGTACCAGTTTAAAATTAAAATAAACAAATACTATTTAACTTTAAAATAAACTCATAATTTTTCAAAAACCGCTCTGTTAATCAGAGCGGTTTTTTATTTTTGCAACATGGCAAATGACGATAAATTCAAAAAAGTAATCTCTCATGCAAAAGAGTATGGTTACGTATTTCAGAGTAGTGAAATCTATGATGGCTTAAGTGCTGTTTATGACTATGCACAAAATGGAGCAGAACTAAAGAAAAACATCCGTGACTATTGGTGGAAAGCCATGGTGCAAATGCACGATAATATTGTAGGCATCGATGCTGCAATTTTTATGCATCCAACCACTTGGAAAGCTTCTGGGCATGTTGATGCCTTCAATGACCCTTTGATTGATAATAAAGATTCTAAAAAACGCTATAGAGCAGATGTTTTAGTTGAAGACTATTGTTTAAAAATTGAAGCCAAAATAAACAAAGAGGTTGCAAAAGCAGCAAAGCGTTTTGGTGATAGCTTTAACAAAGCCGAATTTGTGTCTACAAATGGACGTGTTGTTGGCTATCAGGAAAAAATTGATACTATTCTTAAGCGTTTAGGCCACTCGTTAGAAAAAGAAGATCTAGCCGATGTAAAAGCTTTGATTGAAGAGCTTGAAATTGCTGATCCTTTAACAGGAAGTCGCAATTGGACAGATGTAAAGCAATTCAACCTTATGTTTGGCACTAAGCTTGGAGCTTCTGCGGAAACTGCGATGGACTTATATTTAAGACCAGAAACAGCACAAGGTATATTTGTCAATTTCTTAAACGTTCAGAAAACTGGACGCATGAAAATTCCTTTTGGTATTGCTCAAACAGGTAAAGCCTTTAGAAATGAAATCGTTGCAAGACAATTTATTTTTAGAATGCGTGAGTTTGAACAAATGGAAATGCAATTTTTTATTAAACCAGGCACACAAAAAGAATGGTTTGAGTACTGGAAAGTGGCACGAATGAAATGGCATAATTCTCTTGGATTAGGTGAAGAGAATTATCGTTTTCACGATCATGAGAAATTAGCACACTATGCAGATGCTGCAACAGATATTGAATTTAATTTCCCATTCGGATTTAAAGAATTAGAAGGCATTCATTCGCGTACAGATTTTGATTTAAAACAACACCAAGAGTTCTCTGGTAAAAAACTACAGTATTTTGACCATGAAGAAAATGCGAGTTATACGCCTTATGTCCTCGAGACATCTATTGGTTTAGATCGCATGTTCTTGGCCGTATTCTCAAATTCTTTAGTTGAAGAAGCATTAGAAAACAATACAACCAGAACCGTTTTAAAGTTACCAGCTGTTTTAGCACCAACAAAAGCGGCTGTATTTCCGTTAGTTAAAAAAGACGGTTTACCAGAAGTTGCGAAGCAAATTGTAGAAGACTTAAAATGGGATTTTAATGTGTTTTATGATGAAAAAGATGCTGTTGGAAAACGTTACAGAAGACAAGATGCCAACGGAACACCATTTTGTATTACCGTAGATCATGAGACTCTAGAAAATAACACAGTTACCATTCGTCATAGAGATACCATGGAACAAAAACGTGTTAAAATAGAAGATTTAAAAGATTTGATTAAAGCAGAAGTTGATGTGAAGCATTGGTTGATGCGGATGGAATAA
>JAWUVW010000086.1:0-8452 GCA_034112185.1 Flavobacteriaceae bacterium
AAAATCCTTTAATTCGGTAAAGCCATTCGCGGTTTTAACGGCTTCAACTTTCACTTGTTTAAAATAGAAATTAGCATCCTTTTCTTCATCTAACACCAAAATATAGGCGTCATTTTCTAGGCTAACAAAAGCGTTTTCGGGTAGGGCCATTGCTATTGTGTTATCAGTTATAATTTCTGCATTAACAAACATACCTGTTAAAAAATGTTGAGAATCGTCTTGCGGATGTCCATGTACTTTTATAGTTCTATTGGCTTCAATAGCTGTGCCAACCAAATAGACTTTAGCCTCATAGGTTTTATCTGATGCTTCAGGAATACTAAATATTATTTTTTGTTCTTTTTTAATAGTCATAATATTTTTTTCAAATACGAACAACTCTATATGAACATGATCGTTATCTATTATTTCTACTATTAAAGTTGTTGGAGAAACATAGCTCCCTATTGACACATTAACTTTAGTTATACTGCCACTAATTGGTGCGTAAATATTGACTATCGAGGTGATCTGACCTTCTTCAACTTTTCTTGGATTAATATTAAGCATTGATAATTGCTTTTTGAGACCCTTATAACTCGCATTTGCAGTTTTATATTGACTTTCTGCTTTCAAATACACTTTTTGTGAAATAATATCTTCTTTAAACATCTTGTTTTGGCGCTCATATTCAGATTTTAGATAATTCAGCTGTTCCTTCACTTCCATGTATTCTTGTTGCATTCGCACAAATTCTGGGTTCTCGATAGTCACAAGCTGTTGTCCTTTTTTCACAATATCACCCACTAGTAAAGGAATAGTTTTTATATAGCCACCCGTAATCGAATTTACAACGGCTTTGTTTTCTGGTGGAACATCTATCATACCATTCACTTTAACTCTAATAGGAAATACCTTTTCTTTAAGACTACCTAATGCCATGTTATTTTGTTTAAACTGTTCTTTAGAAACTTTAATGCGGTCATCAGAGTGCTCAATACTCACATCTGCTTCATTTTCAGAATTTCCACAACCTAAAATGGTGAGTATAATACTTAATGTGACTAGTTTATATATAGGTTTCATAGTACTGTTTTTAAAAGGTTAGATAATTGATTGAGATGACGCTTTGGTTATAATCATTAAGGCTTTCGATATGATTTAATTGTATGTCGTAAGCATTTTCTAGACTCAAAATATATTGGTAAAAATCGATTTCACCATTTTTAAAACTACTAGCCGCCGTTTTTAATATTTCATTAGATAGATCAGTGCCTTCCTGTTCATAGTAGCCTAAAGCTTTTTGGTGTTGATTTAATTGAGAGATTAAGACATCATATTTAGTGTTAAATTGAATTTCATAGTTCTTAAATTCTTCAATTGCTATAGTCTCTGCAATTTTTGACGCTTTTATTTTCGAAGAGTTACCCATAAATAATAATGGGATTTTTAACCCAATTTGATAGCCATACAAGTTGGTATTTATCCCTGAGTTTGTGCCTTGAAAATACTCTAAACTAATATCCGGTAATAATTTTTGTTTTTCTACACGACGTTTCATTTCTGATAGCGAAATTGTATTTGAATAATACGCTATTTCAGGACTTTCATTAATGCTTATAATGTCTAAGGGTACTTTTATCAAAGGAGCTTTAGCAATTTCTATACGATCTGTACTTTGAACAATACTCATTAATTGAGTAAAGGCAATTGTAACGTCTTCTTGAGCTTTTATTAGGTTAAGATTAACCTGTCGTTGTTTAGACTTTGCAGTTATTTTTTCTAAATAATTAGTCTCACCTAACTCAAAACGTCTTTGTGCAACATTAGAAAAATTTTGATACAAACTATCTAGTTTTTTGTAAATCTGCTCTTTCTGAACAGCATATAAATAGTTGTAATAATTGGAAGTTATCTTGCGTTTCAGCGCCTTTTCTTTTATAGCATAACTCGAAGATTCTAAATTAAGATTCGCATTATTTAGTTTTTTATGTGTAAAATAAACTGTTGGAAACAGAAAATCTTGTTTCACACCAAACACGCCAATGGGTTCATTATTTATGGCTAAATTATTTTGGTCATAGCCATAATATACTTGCATCTTATCAAAATGAAATGCACTATTTAAAAGTGCCTCAGATCGCTCAACTTTCAGTCTGTTCGCATTGAGTCCCACATTATTTTCTGTGGCAATAGTTATAAGATTTTGAAGTGTTTTTGGATGATCTTGACCATAAGAACTTATTGAAGAGAATCCCATTAAAATCAGTATTGCCATTATACTCGTCTTACCAGGACTTAAGTTTTTATTTTTTTCATTAGCCCTATTAAAGTATGAATAGAGTACAGGTAAAACTATAAGAGTAAGTAGCGTAGCCGTAAATAACCCTCCTATAACGACGGTCGCTAATGGTCTTTGTACTTCTGCTCCAGCATTTGTAGAAATGGCCATAGGCAAAAAACCTAAAGCAGCCGCGGTAGCGGTTAGTAAGACCGCACGCAGACGATCTTTTGTACCTTGTTTAATAAGTGTTTCCATATCTTTAAAACCTTTATTTTTTAATTCTTTAAAATGCTCAATTAGAACGATACCATTTAGTACCGCAATACCAAAGAGTGCAATAAAACCGACTCCTGCAGAAATACTAAAAGGCATATCTCTAATCCAAAGTAAAAGAACACCGCCAACGGCAGACAGCGGTATTGCTGAGAAAATAAGAAGTGCTTCTTTTATGGAGTTAAAAGCAAAGTAGAGCAAGATGAAAATAAGCACTAACGCTATTGGCACAGCAATTAGCAATCTAGATTTTGCCGTTTGTAAATTCTCAAACTGACCACCGTAGGTTATATTATAACCAACAGGGAGATAGATGTTTTTATCAATAAGATTTTGAATATCTGTAACAACCGATTCAAGGTCACGATTTCTTACGTTAACCCCTACAACAACTCTTCGTTTAGTATCATCTCTAGATATTTTCGCAGCCCCTTTTTGGTATGTAATTTCTGCCAACTCATGCAATGGAATTTTGCCTCCATTAGGTACATCGACATATAGATTTTTAATATTATCAATGTCTTTACGTCTCTCCTTATCTAATCTTACGACGAGATCAAAACGTTTTTCACCTTCATAAACACTACCAACGGTTCTACCAGCAAAACCCATAGATAGCATGTTATTTAGAGCTTCAACATTGAGTCCATAGCGCGCTATTTTCGCACGATTATACTTTACACTCATCTGAGGTAAACCCTCTATTTTTTCTACTATAATATCTGCTGCACCATCAACATTTTCTATCAAAGATTTTATTTCACTTCCTTTTTTTGAAAGGACGCTTAGATCTTCCCCAAATATTTTTATGGCAATATCTGCCCGTACACCAGTAATTAGTTCGTTAAAACGCATTTCTATAGGCTGTGTAAATTCGACTTCCATACCCGGAATTATTGCAAGGGCTTCTTTAAATTTATTAGCAAGTTCATCCTTAGAGGAAGCAGAAACCCATTCCCCTTTTGGTTTTAGAGTAATAATGACATCACTCTCTTCCATGGACATTGGATCTGTTGGAACTTCGGCAGCACCAATTCTGGTTACGACTTGTTTTACTTCAGGAAAATTAGCGATTAGAATGTTTTCTATTCTTGTAGTAATTTCTACAGTTTTACTTAATGAAGTCCCTGTTTTAAGTATAGGTTGAATAACGAAATCACCCTCGTCTAAAGTGGGAACAAATTCGCCTCCCATGTTAATAAATAGATAAATTGAAAAGGCTATCAATACCGCTGCAATACCTAAAACTGTTTTTTTGCTTTTTAATGCCCAATGAATAGTTGGAGCATAAAGTGCATTTAACCAACGCATTAATCGAACTGAAATATTTTTTTCTGAAGCCTTTGTTGGCCTTAAAAATAATGCAGCTACTACGGGTACATAGGTAAAACAAAATAACATCGCACCAATTAAAGCAAAACTAAAAGTTAATGCCATGGGCTTAAACATTTTTCCTTCAACGCCACTTAAGGTCAGAATAGGAATAAAAACGATGAGAATGATGAGTTGACCAAAGATGGCCGAATTCATCATTTTTGAAGCACCATTAAAAGTAATTTGATCCTTAAAATCTTGGACTTCATGTTTATTAAGCGCAGAAATTTCAATTTCTTTTTTTGTAATCTGAAAAGCTATAAATTCAACAATAATGACAGCGCCATCAATAATAATCCCAAAGTCAATAGCACCTAAACTCATTAAATTGGCATCAACGCCAAAAATATACATCAACGCTATTGCAAATAATAAGCATAGTGGTATTACCGAGGCGACGACTAAACCAGAGCGCCAATTACCTAATAGTAAGACTACTACAAAAACGACAATGAGACAGCCTAAAATTAGGTTTTCAGTAACGGTAAAGGTTGTTTTAGCAATCAGTTCACTTCGATCTAAGAAAGCATTAATGTATACCCCTTTAGGTAATGATTTAGAGATGGAAGCAACACGTTCTTTAACCGCTTCAATCACTTGTTTAGAGTTCGCTCCTTTAAGCATCATCACTTGTCCTAGAACTTTTTCACCTTCACCATTTCCTGTAATAGCGCCAAAACGCGTTGCGTAACCAAAACCAACTTCAGCAACATCTTTAATGTAAATGGGTACTCCTGAATTATTTTTAATAACAATGTTACCGATGTCTTCTAAAGAGGTCACCAAACCATCTCCACGAATAAAATAAGCTTGATTTACTTTCTCGATATAGCCTCCACCAGCGACACTATTATTCATTTCAAGAGCTTCAAAAACTTCTTTAGCGGTAATGTTCATCGCATTAAGCTTAGCTGTATTTAGTCCGACTTCATATTCTTTTAAGAACCCTCCCCAAGTATTGACCTCAACGACTCCTGGGATTCCTGACAATTGTCTTTTTACAATCCAGTCTTGGATTGTCCGTAGGTCTTCAGCTGTATAATCGTCTTTATATTCGGGTTCTACATCTAGAACATATTGGTAAATCTCACCTAATCCGGTGGTTATTGGGCCCATTTTTGGTATTCCAAATCCTCTAGGGATTTTTTCGGAAGCTGATTTAATTTTTTCTGCAATAAGTTGACGTGGTAAATACGTACCAATAGCGTCATCGAAGACGATGGTTACAACGGATAGACCAAATTTTGAAACTGACCGAATTTCTTGAACACCAGGAAGATTCGCCATTTCTAATTCCACAGGATAGGTTATAAACTGTTCCATATCTTGTGTTGACAGGTTTCGAGATGTCGTAATAACCTGCACTTGGTTGTTGGTGACGTCTGGCACGGCTCCAATAGAGATTTGAGAAAGAGAATACAATCCAAAACCTATAATAAATACCGTAAATAGCAGAATAATAAACTTATTCTTTAAGCTAAATTTTATAATATGTGATAGCATAATTCATTGAAAAAATAGTGTCAACTCATTGCATAATGAGTTGTGATAAAGAAAAACTGAAAAGAAATGAATTAGGCCTGTTTGGGTGGCTGTAAAAGTTCTTTATCGTGAAGTGACGAATAAAGGTTTAAGTAATGAAAATTAGATTCTGTTGTATCTAATATTTCAGTGTCATTGGGATATGAGTTTTGATTTACAGATAGAAAAGCAATTACTGTGGTGGCATGACCTTGGCATTGAAAAGGTAACTGTTCATGGTCGTTTTGTTCTTCTTGATGATTTTTACTATGCTCTGCTTTCAGTTCACCATAATGTTTAGATATAAACACAAAAAAATCATCCCCATATTCTTGTTCGTGAAATTGAGCATGTTCTATAAGCTCATCTAATTGCATAATATCGTCCGTTCCAATATTGAAACTTTGAATTAGCAATAATGCAGAAAGTGATATGGCAACTAATTTACTCACAATAACAAAGTTAGTAAATTTTATACAAATAAAATAGAGTATTAAAAGTGTAGTGCTTAAGTCAATTTATTAGTGACATCCACAATCATCACCACAATCTTTATTAGAAGTTTTCTTCTTAGGAGACCAAATAAACTTACGCACCAAAAATAACAGCGCTAAAGCCAGTGACGAAAAAACTAATATGTTTTGAACAATTATATTCATTTATTTCAATACTTGAAAAGCTATTAAGGCTACAATATAAGCAAATGCGGTCATAATTACTAATTGATACATTGGCCATTTCCAAGAATTTGTTTCACGTTTTACAATAGCCAAAGTGCTCATACATTGCATGGCGAAAGCATAAAATAACAACAAAGATATTCCGGAGGCCAGATTAAATAAAGGCTTACCTGTTTTTACATCGACCTCTTTAGCCATTCTATTGGTAATTGTTTCAACCTTATCATTTCCTACACTGTAAATGGTTGCTAAAGTTCCTACAAACACTTCACGAGCGGCAAAAGAACTAACGATGGCTATTCCAATTTTCCAGTCATAACCTAAAGGTCTAATGGCTGGCTCAATAGCATGACCTGCAATGCCAATAAATGAATGTTCTAGTTTATGAGACGCTATTTTTTGCTGTAGATCGTCGTCAGATAAATTATCTGATGCAAACTGCTCATTTACTATGCTTTCAGCATTATTAAAATTCTCTCCAGGACCATAAGAGGCTAAAAACCACAATACAATAGATATCGCAAGAATAATTTTACCAGCACCAAAAACAAAAGATTTTGTCTTTTCTAGTACCGTTAAGGCAACATTCTTAAACATAGGTAATTTGTAGTTCGGCATTTCTACTACAAAGAACGTTTTACTTTTTATTTTAAGAATTTTATTTAAAATCCAAGCCGATCCAACTGCCGCACCAAAGCCAATAAGATACAGTAACATTAGAGTTAGTGCTTGATAACTTAAACCTAAAATTCGTCCTTCAGGAATAACTAAAGAGATTATTATTAAATACACCGGTAATCTTGCTGAACAGGTTGTAAAAGGGGTCACCAAAATGGTGATGAGACGTTCTTTCCAACTTTCAATATTACGCGTAGCCATAATTGCTGGTATAGCACAGGCAGTTCCAGAAATTAAAGGAACAACACTTTTACCACTAAGACCAAAGCGCCTCATAACGCGATCCATTAAAAATACGACGCGACTCATATAACCGCTCTCTTCTAGAATAGAAATAAACAGAAATAAAAACGCTATTTGAGGAATAAAAATAATAATACCACCAAGACCAGAAATGATACCTTCCGCCAATAGATTAGTGAATGCTCCTGCTGGCAATGTGTTTTTCGTCCACTCACTTAATGAGGCAAATGCACTATCAATAAAATCCATTGGTACACTTGACCAATCGTAAATGGCTTGAAAAATAGTGAGTAGAATGACACCAAAAATTAAGTAACCCCAAACCTTATGGGTTAAAATTCTATCGAGTTTTATGCGTAAATCCTTGGCCGTTTTAAGATCTATAGTTTGCCCTTTTTTAAGCGTTTCGTTAATAAACTGGTAACGTTTTATAGTTTCTTTTTGTTGAAGACGCTTTAAATCTGTATTAGATTTCGTTTTAAAGTTAGAAACGGCATCAATAGTTTTTCTATCGGTTTTACCAAAGTTAACGTCTTGCGTAATTACCAACCAAAGTTTGTATAACAACTGATTTGGAAACGCATTCCTTAAATTTTCAAAATAGGACTCATCAATTGAAGAAGCATTCATACAAGGCTTAATTGAAAGCTCTTTGAAATTTCCGATTAATTCTTTGAGTTCATCGATACCTTTATTCTTTCGAGTACTTATTAAGGCAATTTTGGTTTTTAGTTGTTGTTCTAAATACGGTATATCAAGTGAAATGCCTTTGTAGGTCATTCGGTCAGACATATTAATGACTAAGATGGTTGGAATTTCTAAATCCTTAATTTGCGTAAACAGTAAAAGATTTCGCTTTAGATTTTCAACATCACTGACGACTACTGCAACATCAGGAAAGTCTTTATCATTTTTATTGAGAAGCAATTCAATAACTACATTTTCATCAAGTGAAGAGGCATTTAAACTATAAGTACCAGGTAAATCGATGATATGCGCTTTAACACCTCGAGGTAATTTGCAAATCCCCTCTTTCTTCTCAACTGTGATTCCCGGATAGTTACCTACTTTTTGGTTGAGTCCAGTAAGTGCATTAAAGACCGAGGTTTTTCCGGTATTAGGATTTCCGATTAGGGCAACATTAATCTGTTTACTCATTTACGGTCTCTATTAAAATATGAATTGCAGTTTCCTTTCTTATTGCTAAATGTGATCCGTTGATATTAAGATACATTGGATCTGAAAAAGGGGCAACTTGAACAAGTTCTACAGAATTACCAGGTAAACAGCCCATTTCCAGAAGTTTCAACGGAATATGAATAGAAGATACGTCCTTAATAATACCTTGTTGTCCTCGCTTTAAATCTGCTAATGTCAAGTCTCTTCTTATTTAGATTGATTTTAAAGAAGCAAAAGTAAG
>JAWUVW010000087.1:0-17301 GCA_034112185.1 Flavobacteriaceae bacterium
ACTTAACATTTGTGGCCACTGATGCTCACAAATTAGTGAAGTACACAAGAGACGACGTTAGTGCTTCTGAAACTGCCGAATTTATTATGCCAAAGAAACCTTTAAATCTTTTAAAAGGCATTTTAGCAGGAAGCGATGATGATGTTTTAGTGGAGTACAACGAATCTAATGCCAAGTTTACCTTTGAGAACTCCGTATTAATTTGCCGTTTAATTGATGGTAAGTATCCAAATTATGAAGCGGTTATTCCTAAAGAGAATCCGAATAAATTAGTCATCGATAGAACACAGTTTTTAAATTCTGTGCGTCGTGTTAGTATTTTCTCTAACAAAACCACACACCAAATTCGACTAAAAATAGCTGGTGCAGAATTAAATATTTCAGCAGAAGATATTGATTATAGCAATAAAGCCGAAGAGCGTCTTACGTGTGATTACCAAGGCGATGATATGCAAATTGGTTTTAACTCAAGATTCTTGACCGAGATGATTAACAACTTAAGCTCGGATAACGTTCAGTTAGAAATGAGTTTACCAAACAGAGCTGGGATTTTAACACCTATTGATGGTTTAGATGAAGGCGAGCATGTCACTATGCTTGTAATGCCAGTGATGCTTAATAATTAATAAATTCTTTCGAAAGCAGGAATCTCATATACCGAGAACAACATAGAAATACTAGAAAATGCTTATCAATAGATAAGCATTTTTTTTATGATAATTTGAAATTTAACAGATTCCTTGTTTTTCGGAAATAAAAAAAGGCTCACCAATTGGTGAGCCTTTTCAATTCCATTTCTTTAATAACTAACTAACAAAATTAAGAGATAATGGATAACTAGGTAATTCGCCATTACTAGCTTTTATTGCATTTATAATTGGCATAACAAATGCCAGAATTGCGATTAATATTAAGGTTAAGATTCCTAATCCAAATGCTAGAATTAGCGGAATACTTAATATAGAATATATGATAATACTCAGTTGAAAATTTAATATGGCTTTTCCATGAGTATCCATACTATCAACGCGATCTTTTTGTGTTGTCCAAATAATTAAAGGTACAATTAGACCACCAAAACCAGTTACATACGTCAGTAATTGTGCTAAGTGCGTAATGACTAGCAATTGATTGTCTGTTCGTTTGAGTGTATGATAATTAGATTCCATGATTTATAATGTTTACACGTATAGGACGTTAACTATTTAAAATTGTTACAAAAAAAAGTACTTAAACTTTTTGGGCGCTTAAAAAAGGTTGAATTGCTATAATTAAACGCATTGTCTTGGCCATCTTTTTTCTTGTTAGCACTTACCATCAACTTAAAGCGATCAGTATTACAATCTAACCCCTATTATGACCTATTGTTTTATTTAGAGGCACATTAGCAACAATACCTCCTTCTAATAAAATCAAAATTGCTGTACCACTACTCTCTGCTGTAAATGGAATTATGATTCCTCTATTTTTTCGTTTGATTTCGTCCAGTATTCTAAAGCGTCAATAGCTCTATACCACCCTTTAATACGCGTTTCAATTTCTGTTCTGTCTTTTGTTGGACTAAAGGTCTTCTCCGTTTGCCAAATATCTTGAATTTCATCAGGATTTTCCCAATATCCTACTGCTAAACCTGCTAAAAATGCCGCTCCCATAGCTGTGGTCTCAACGACTTCTGGCCTTACGCTTACAATATTTAAGACATCAGATTGAAACTGCATCAACATATTATTAACGGTTGCGCCCCCATCGACCCTGAGTTCTTTAATTAAAATTCCTGAGTCCGCTTCCATAGCTTTTAAAACATCCATAGTTTGAAACGCAATAGATTCTAAAGCCGCTCTTGCAACATGTGCATCTGTAGTTCCTCGTGTTAATCCGAAAATTGTTCCTTTTGCATGTTGATTCCAATGTGGTGCTCCTAAACCTGAAAATGCTGGCACAAAATAGACGCCGTCTGAGCTTTCTACAGATGACGCCAAGGTTTCCACATCTGACGACGTTCTAATAATTTTTAAACTATCTCGCAACCATTGCACAACGGCTCCCGCTATAAAAATACTGCCTTCAAGAGCATACGTTGTGTTACCATTAATTTTCCAAGCCACGGTCGTTAATAAATTATTTTTTGAAACGATTGGTTTTTCTCCAATATTCATGAGCATAAAGCAACCTGTTCCGTAGGTGTTTTTCACCATTCCTGGTTTAGTGCACATTTGCCCGAACAATGCCGCTTGTTGATCTCCGGCGATACCTGCAATAGGAATCTTGGTATCGTAGAACGTCGATGTGGTGTGACCATAGATTTCACTTGATTGCTTTACCTTCGGCAACATACTTTTGGGAATTGTTAGGAGTTCCAACAATTCATCATCCCAATCCATAGTGTTGATATTAAATAGCAATGTCCGAGATGCATTAGTCACATCCGTAATGTGCTCTTTGCCTTTGGTGAATTTCCATACCAACCAAGTATCAATAGTTCCTAAGATTAAATCACCAGCTTCAGCTTTTGCTCTTGCACCATCTACATGATCTAGAATCCACTTTACTTTCGTTCCTGAGAAATACGAATCTATAACTAAACCTGTTTTATTTCTTATGAGCTCTGTCTTGCCATTCGCTTTTAGTTCATCACAAAAACCAGACGTTCGTTTATCTTGCCAAACAATGGCATTGTAAACGGGTTGCCCTGTATGTTTATCCCAAACGACAACAGTTTCACGCTGATTAGTGATTCCAATAGCCGCAATATTTTCAACATTTAAACCCTTTTTAGCAATAGCTTCTGTAGCGACACCTGCTTGGCTAGACCAAATCTCTTGAGGATCGTGCTCTACCCAACCTGGCTTAGGAAAGTGTTGGGTAAATTCATTTTGAGCCATGGATACGATAGTACCTTTTTTATCAAACACAATCGCCCTTGAGCTTGTTGTACCTTGGTCTAATGCCAAAATATATTTCTCCATAATTGTATTATTTTAAAATGTATTGCTCCGCAATTTGTATAAATTCTAAAATCTGATCAGCACACCATTCATCGGTTTCCTTTAATTCTTTACGTAAAAGTTCACCAACGTCAGGTGCAATTTCTATCGCAGCCTTGGCATCTAAAAATAGGATTCGCACACGTCTAGCCAAAACATCTTCTATGGTTCTTGCCATCTCATGTCGAACTGCCCAGATAACTTCAGCTTTGGTGAACTCCAATCTTGGATGTAAAGGCTCAGCAAAACTGGGATCTTCCTCTTTAATTTTCTCAATCCCTTTTTGGTCTGTTCCATAGATACAAAGGTGACTTGACCGATCGCTAGTTCCATTAGCCCCATGAATTAGCAAGTTTTTAGTTTTACATTTCTCATTAGGCAACTTCTTTAACTCTATAATTTTATTCACAGTATCTTGAGCCATTCTTCTGTAAGTGGTCCACTTACCCCCAGTAATTGTTATTAATTCAGAATCTGATACTATGATTTTATGACTTCTAGAAATCTCTTTGGTTTTTTCAGATTTATCTTTGGGTGCTGCCAAAGGTCTAAGGCCAGCAAAAATGCTTAACACATCATCTTTAGTCACATCTTTATTAAGATAGCGATTGACTGTCTCTATAATAAAATCAACTTCCTTTTCTAGAGGTTTTGGCTCTAAGCTGTGCGTATCTAACAAGGTATCCGTTGTGCCAACTACTACTCTATTGTACCACGGTACTAAAAATAACACACGACCATCATTTGTTTTAGGAATCATAATGGCATCGTCTCCTGGTAAAAAGGATTTATCAAATACCAAATGAATGCCTTGGCTTGGTCTAATGCGCTCTTTGGCAGACGTATTATCCATTTTTAAAATTTCATCCGTAAAAACACCTGTAGCATTAACAACTACTTTGGCGTTTAGACTGTATTCTTTGTCCGTTTCTGTATCGATAGCCACAACACCATTCACTAGACCTTTTTCATCTTTTTCAAGATTTTTCACCTTAAAATGGTTCAAAACTGTTGCACTATTTTCAATACAACTTTGCGCTATATTTACCGCCAGTCTCGAGTCATCAAATTGTCCATCGTAATACACCACGCCACCTTTTAAATTATGAGTTTCTAAAGTAGATAATCTTGAAATAGTTTCCTTTTTATTAATTCGCATGGATTTCCCAAAACTCAATTTTCCGGATAAAAAATCATAAACTTTTAGCCCAATTGCGTAGAAAAAACTGTCCCACCATCCGTAATTTGGGATAATAAAAGATTGGTTTCTTACTAAGTGTGACGCGTTTTTCAGCAATAAACCGCGTTCGTGCAAAGCTTCGCGTACTAAATCTATATTGCCTTGTGCCAAATACCTCACACCACCATGCACTAATTTTGTACTTCTACTAGACGTGCCTTTAGCAAAATCAACCTGCTCTAATAATAAGGTTTTATAACCTCTTGTAGTGCAATCTAATGCCACTCCTAATCCTGTTGCACCTCCTCCAATGATGATGACATCCCAATGCTTGGTGGCTTCTAATTGGGTAACTAAGGTTTTTCTTTGAAACAAATTCAGTTGTATTTATTACAATTTAGTTTTAAATATATAAAACAATAGGTAATATGAGATTTATTTAGGGAACTCATCTTGACTTTTTATTTTACCTGCAAAAATCACATATTACACTATAATTTGGCTCTTTTTTATAGCTTAGCGATGCTATGTTGAGAAAAAATATCTTCATTACAGCACAAAAGCGAAACGTATCGGTTTAAAACTAAAAAGACAAGTTGAGTTCAATGAAAATCATTGATTATTTTCATGAACATATTTCCATTATGATTTTCAAAGTCTATTTTTGCATATCATATGGATTCACTCACACAAATTGTTTTAGGCGCTGCCGTTGGCGAAGCTGTTTTAGGAAAAAAAATAGGTAATAAAGCTATATTGTATGGTGCTATTGCTGGTACCATTCCAGATTTAGATGTTTTAGCTTCGCACTTTACAGATACGGTTTCGGCTTTAGATATCCATCGTGGTTTCACCCACTCTATTGTGTTTTCTGTGATTTTCGGACCTCTCTTTGGTTGGCTCGTTTCGCGCTACGAAACCTATAAAAATTTTAAGGGTTGGGCTTGGCTGTTTTTCTGGGCGTTTTTAACACATCCTATTTTAGACTCATTTACCACTTGGGGAACACAACTTTTTTGGCCTTTTGATTTAAGGTTAGCATTTAAAACCATTTTTGTCGTAGACCCACTTTATACTTTTCCGTTTTTAGTGTTTTTAATTTTAGCGATGTTTCAAAAAAGAACATCAAAAAAAAGGCGCACTTATAATACGCTAGGCTTAATCATTAGTTCTATGTATTTAGGACTTACTTTTTTATTAAAAAGTTTGGCGTTTACGAAATTCGAAGTGGCTCTAAAAACCCAAAATATAGCTTATGAGGAAATAGATACAAGACCTTCCCCTCTCAATACAATTTTATGGAATGCAAATATTGCTACTGAAAAGGCTTATTTATTGGGTTCATATTCCTTTTTTGACACCCAAGCCATTGCGTTTGAAAGCTACCCTAAAAATCATGAACTATTAGGAAATCTTATCGATAACGAAAAAGTAAAACGTATGATAGCTATTTCTGAAGGTTGGTTTACCATAACTAAAATAGATGATAAATTATATTATAATGATTTACGTTTTGGATTAATGAGCGTAGAACCACAATCTCAAGAATTTGTGTTTAAGTATGAAATTGACGTCGATGCCTCAGGATATGTTAGCTTTATAGCACTAGAAAAAACTCCTCGCGATGCTAAAAAGTTGATGGCTAGTTTATGGGAACGTGTTAAAGGGAATTGATGACTAACTAATAAATCGCTATCCGTGAATTCACAAATCACCTCTCTAAACTAATTAAACACTCTTTTGAGCTCATGTACTTTATAGCACAAAAAAATTACTCTTGCCTTGATAAGTTTCAACTTTAGTATATCTATCCATGTAGAATTAATCAATAGAATAATTTTACATCAAAGTGACCTGATTTAAATTAGACAGTACTCCAATTATGTATCCAAATAAACGAGATATAATGTGAATTCTCATATATTTGTAGAAATAGAATAATCAGTTTGAAGTTTTGCTTGTTTGAATGTGTGCACTTTACATGATCAAGCTGTATCAAAATTTTACGCTCTGGTTTACATCTTAGGAAAATAAAAAAATATATTATGAAAACTAAATATTTATCAATTCTACTGCTAACGCTGAGTTTAATTAGCGTTTCTTCATTTGCTCAAACAGATAGTGATGAAGCTCTGTTAGGCTTACCAGGGGATGACCTAGATCTTTATGCTGTACTTGATCTTTTTCAAAAATCAAAGACCATTGAGGCTTTTGAAAAGTCCTTAAATGATACAGAAGCAGGGCTAGTCAATTTGGATCTTAATAACGATGGTAAAGTTGATTTCATTAAAGTTGAAACTAAAAAAGACGGAGATGATTTCTTATTTGTTCTTCAGGACCCAATAAGTGAAAAAGAAACTCAGGACGTTGCCGTTATTACAGTTTCAAAAGATGCTGCAGGTAAAGTTACCATGCAGGTCATTGGAGATGAAAAATTATATGGAAAAGATTATGTTGTTGAACCTCGTACAGAAGCTGTAGCAGCAGTAACGTCTAATCCGGCATATGTCGGCGAAGACCCGGTTATAGTGAGTGTTCCAGCAACGACTCAAGTTGTGGTAGTGCAATCGGCACCGGTAGTTCAATATGTGTATTCACCTGCATATATACCTTATGCTCCACCTTATTATTACGGATACTACCCTCACTATTGGGCTCCAATTGCTGTAATAAGTATTGGTATTTATAGACATAACCATTATTACCATCATAATAATTATCATGGTGGTCGTGGTAATACAAATGTTGTTATTCATAATCATAACAGCTATAACAGATACAATAACAACAGTAGAAATAGCTCTCGTACCGTAAATAACAACATTAAAAACGGGAATTTCAAAACGTCGGGCCAAAGAGGGTCACGTCCTTCGAATAGAGCATCTACAAACAATAGAGCATCTACAAACAATAGAGCATCTGCAAACAATAGAGCATCTACAAATAATAGAGCATCTACAAACAATAGAGCGTCTACAAATAATAGAGCGTCAAAGAGTAAGAGTCCATCAACTACTAAAAAAAGTACAGCTAATAGGTCAACAGCTAATAAATCTACTGGGTCTAGATCAATGGGGTCGCGTTCTTCAAGTGCAAGTCGTGCAAGCGCAGGTCGTTCAACTGCAAGCAGAGGTGGCGGCGGTCGAAGACGACATTAATTTTGCAGTACATTATCTCATAAAAAAGGAGGCCATTTCAAATGAAATGGCCTCCTTTTTTAATTGTACTTTATAGCTCTAATCCAATGGCATATCAGAGACACTCATGTCTCTAAGACATACATATTGACCATCTCTTTTTTCAAAAAGGCTCATATAGTTTCCTGTATTAATAGCAGTACTCGTAGAATCAACCACGGTATAATACCCTATTTCTAATACTTGAACGCCATCATTGGCTGCAAATACTTCAGTAGTCGTAAATGAGATTTTGTTCCCATTATTTCCTTCTATATCTGCTTTAAAAAACTCTATCCGTTCCGATTTACCTCTTATAGGTGCCATGTTCTGATAATAAGTTACAGCGTTTTCATCGTAATAACCGATCTTCTTAAGCTCTCCACTATTATATATTTCAGCAAATTCGTTCTCTCTAGCTTGAATATCAATTTTAATTTGTTCCTTATCAATTACTACCGCCGTTGATTTTTCCTCATTGGAATTGCAAGACCCCATCAATAAAAATAGACCACCGAATGCTATTCCTTTTAAAAACATGTGTTTCATAATTATACTTTATTAAAAATATCAAATTAGTTATACTGTCAAAAGTAATATAAAAACAGCAATTTATTTGACTAACATCCACTTACATCGAAAAATATTTTGAAATACTGCTGTTTTTATAAATGAATACTTCCGAAACGAGTAAGCTAATTATGCATTACAAGCACAGGCAAAATTAACCTAATACGCTGTAGCACATTTGACGAAAATAAAACCTGAATTAAAATCTAACGAACTTAAAAGTGGGTTTGAAGATAATGAACCCGCGTAGATCGGAATTACCCGACGTTACTATAACATTGAAAATGGAAAAGCCCATTCATACTTCAAAATTATTGCCCGTTAATGTTTCAAGTTGACGCCGATAAAATATAATTACATATTACCTTTTTCTAATCATAACATCATCAATTTATAATTCCCTAACGGCTCTTTATGACGTTCAGCTTTCTCTTTATTTATATCAGTCCATAATTATCTTCTTGTTGGATTTAACCAATTCGTGTTAGTTTTGGTCATTTCATTTTTGCTTTTATGGCTTTCTATGTATATCTTTCGCACTTGTTTTAAACCCTTTTTCATAGCTGCTCTATTAAGATTGTCATTCTTTTTTTTATGTTTAAAAAGTGCTTCATTTACGATACTAAATGTGTTTCGTAATTCTTCATCCCCATAAGCCTCAATTAATTGCCTAACCGATGGATATGGGTTACCCATTTTCTCCAACCACACGTGCACTGTTTTTGAGTAAGACGCATAATCACTATTATTAATAGCTTTTAAAACTTGATTAAAAGCATACTTTTCGGATGTTAAATAACTGTAAAACGTTTTTTTTAAAACCGAAAATATAATTATAAGTGTCTTGAATGAAAGTATTAAAACTATTAAACCGAACAACGCGTATTTAATAAATGTTTTTAGCGTTACCCCAAAAATTAAAAATGGAACTTCAGTTTTGGCCTCTTCCAGATGTTCTTGTTGTAAGGATTTCTTAATACGGGTTAACATCACCAAGTCCTTATTAGGCTTTACTAATACTCTAATCGAATCCAGTTGTTTTTGATAGAATTTTTTGTTTGTTGGATTCCAGTACATATAGGTCATTACTGGCATAATTATTTCCCCTTCTTTTTCAAACAAATAACTTACAGTTTCCGATCGATTTGACGATACACCCGTTCTCGACTTATTTGTGTTTACAATGGATCTTGTTGGGTACAGGCTAACACCAGCAATACTGTCCCATTTGGTTGCAGGAATAAACTCGGACAAGGTACCACGAGCAGAACGATAGATGCTGCGCCGAACGACATCGCCAACTTTGATATCCGTCAAAGGAATTGACCATTTTTGATTGACTGATAAACTTCTGGATACTAACCATTTTTGTGGATCATACCCCAAAGGAACGGGTTTTACTGTGATGCTTTTTGACTTGGTTCTAAGAACTCTTTTAACCCCCTTGTAATCACCTTCTTTTGGTGTTTCGACATGAATCTCCAAACTTGGTATGACAACGCTTCCTTCTTGGGTAGGAAAGACATTGTAATAAAACTCTACACCTGCATATTTTTTACCTTTAATAGTTTTAACGCTACTGACTGATCGAAAATAAACCGTAAGGGCTTTATCTACTTGAATATTTCCGACGTCAATACCTGAAGTAAACCATGTTGTTGTATAGACGCTAACCTTAACCTGCACGGGTTGCCCAACATAGGGACTCGTATTGTTAACTGTAACGTAACTTAATAGGTTTTGCGCTAACATACTGAATGATAGCAGTAAAAAAAAAGTCGCTATGTAAATTTGTTTTACCATTTATGATTCGTTTTTTCTACTGTTACGAGTTTACGACGCACTTGATAACGAAATTTTTTAGTGAGAAATAATGCTGGATCATCATCTACTTTTCGCAACAAAATATTTTTTGGTAATTCGCCTTTTCCTGCTTTAAAATCCTCTGGTAATTCGTCGAGCTCTTTACCTTTGCGCATATCCGTTTCTTGAGTCTCTTCTTTACGTTCTTTTTCCATGTCTTTTTTAGTGGCTTCTTGTCCACCACCACTTAAATCTTCTGGCGAGTCGTTTTGAGTGTTTTTAGCTTTTTCACCATCTTCATTTGATGACACGGTTTCAATAGCCATTTGCTCTAATTCTGCTATGGCACCAGACAAATGATCAATATTGTTTGATGCATTGCTATTGCTCGGATCTTGTTCTAAAACTTTCTCAAATACAGCTTTTGCCTCCTCTAACTTTCCTAGTTTTGCATAGGTTAACCCTAAATTATAGAGACCTGATGTCGTCGTATCATTTTCAAAAGCGACTTGCGCACTTAAATAGTCACCTGATTTATAATAGGCTACACCTTTGCGTAAAGGCTTAGAAAAACCTTGAGCTGCATTAAGATAATTTTCTTCATTATAGGCTTGCTGCGCCTGATATTCTTGCGTGTACCACAAATCCTTAAACTCGAAATTACTTGATTTTTGACTTGAATTATCTGAACAAGAATTCAGGGTTAACACAAGAAGTACGATACTTAAAGACCATCCTTTTCTAAAACTGAATAGAAAGATAAAAACCAATGGAAATAGCAACCAATACCCATTATCTTGCCAGTCTTCTTGATCTTCTTCACTTTTATCGTCAAACAAAATCGTAGTGCTGATTGCCTCTGCCAAATCCTTTACATCGCTGTTATCTAAAGTCATTTCTAGTATATCTACTTTCTCCATCGCATCTAAACTATTTAGTTTTTGAAGATTTAGCGCAGACCTCTCTTTCGTTTTCGGAATAACACTGCCACTTTGTGTGGCAAAAGGATACAGGTAAAGTTGTACATTATTAAGTTGTAAAAAGTTACTTACCATTTCTATAGATAGATCTTCCAAATCATCTGTGATGAGTAATACTTTACCTTCAGCTATGTTATCCGTAAAAATGGTGTCAATCTTCCGAAACAGCGCATTGAATTCGGTACCTTGAACAGGCATCATAGCAGGCTTTAATCCATCAATTTGATCCTCGATAATTCGATAATCTGTCGTAAATGGAATTGCAGTATGTGTAGATCCGGAAAATACTAAGAGATTGGTTTCTGCTCGTGGGTTTGCCTGCAGGAAATCGTGTATTTTAAACTTGGCACGTTCTAATCTGCATGGTGAAATATCTTCCGTTAACATGCTCTTTGAAAGATCTAGTGCAATTACTAATTGTGATTTTATCTTCTTTGCAGGCGACTTCACCTGATACCATGTTGGTCCTAAAAAACTGATGCTCCCGAGTACAAACATCACAATGACCGACAATTTAATTAAGCGTGGTTTCCATGCTGTTCCTTTTTGTATCACATAGGGTTGCAAATGCTTGGCTATGCTTTTTTTCCAGGTATTGGATTCTCTATAAAAAAAGAAGCCGATCACAATCAAAATAAGACCTATACAAAGCATCTGAAGATGTTCGACCCTCAGAAAGTGGAATTTTTCCCAATCAATATGTTCGACTTGCTCCATCATTGTCCGTTACGAAATCGTTTAATAACTTGAAGTATTATATTTATAAAAACAGCAATAAAACCTAGAATTAATGCCAGCCCAAGCGGGTAATAATAAAGTCGTGTTTTTGGCACATAACTTTCCTCTTCATATTCGACAGGTTCAAGTAACTCCAATTCTTTATAAATGTTTTCAAGTGCCTCCGTATCTTTTGCTCTAAAGTATTTTCCATCCGTTAGTGATGCAATTTCCGCAAGTGTGCGTTCGTCCAAATCAGAAGAACTACGTCCTGGATTGCCAATTCCAATAGTATAAATAATGATACCACTCTCTTTTGCAATTGTAGCTGCATCTAAAGGCGCAATACTTGTGCCTGCATCTACACCATCCGTTAGTAGTAACATCACTTTCGTTGGTATGGAGTCACGCTCAAACATGTCCATCCCTTTTATAATCGCTTTTCCTATATTGGTCATTTGCCCTGCCATACCAACATCGGCTTCGTCCATCATGGTTTGCACTACCTTCAGATCTGTTGTGAATGGCGCTTGTATATACGAATTACTCGCAAAAAATATGAGTCCCATTTTATCACTCTTTCGTTCAATGATAAAATCTTGCATAATGCCTTTAACAGCATTCCAACGCGTGGTAGGTTTGCCATCTGCAACCCAATCCTTGGTCGCCATACTGAAAGACAAGTCTGCCAATATCAAAAAGTTACGTGAGGTCTTAATTGTTTTTTCTGGCTTACCAACTAATTCAGGGGAAGCCAATGCGGCTATCAACAATAACCAAATGGTGTATCGTACCACAAATGAAAACCAACTTTGCTTTTTAACATATGCCGCTTTTTGTGGTTTATTTTTAGAGACCTCTGCTGTACGTCGAAAATAGGGATATACCAATGCCGAGGTTCTATTTTTAATCGCTGGCAATAACCAGTATATCAGAATAGGTAATGGCACCAAAAAGGCAACATATGGATAGGCTATATGAAAATTTTCAGGCATGTGTTTTAATCCATTTTATACTAGATTGGACAAACACGTTACTTCTAAATTGACTTTTTGCATCTAATTGATTATTATAAAGTGCTTGAGTGATTATAATTTCATCCTTTGAAAAATGTGTTGTCTTTCCTTTTTTATCTAAAAAACGAAGCCATTCCAAACCTCTTAATGAGGCCACTTCTGTTCTGTTATAGGTTTGCAATGCTGTTTGTTTTAGCTGAAACATTATTTCTGAAATGAGAGATACATCATTGTTATGATGTGTCTTTGCTATCTGTTTAATATTAAAAACAGCGGTACGTCTGTAAGCGTTCTTCTTATAAAATTTATAATATCTATAAACCAAACCTAGCGTTAACAGTAGCAGTATTACAAAAAGAATCTTCCAACCCATAGTGTCCATAGAGAACGGCACTGGACTTGCTTCGAGTAAAGCACCAAGTTCAACGGTCTGATTGGATATGTTGGCGGGTTCGTTTTGCATTTATAATTTGTAATTGTTAAATAATTCCATCAATTGATCTTCTACCGCATCCACCGTATTAATTTTAAAAATCGTCGTTCCTAACGCTCCTAATTTTGATTTAAACGTTTTATAATTGGTTTCAAAATCAATCTGCAATTCTTTTTGTAAGTCTTTGTTTTCCCCATTAATACTTATTTGGTGTTCCTTGTCGGATAGCACAATTTTTTTTGATGGCAACTCTTCTTCCAATGGATCATATATTTTTATTAAAACAACATCATTATGCAATGTCAACTGATTTATGTATTGTAATACAGTATCATTGTACCGATGAAAGTCACTTATGATGAACACGAGATAATCATGAGTAATGATGTGGTGTAGCCTGCTCATCACCTCTGTTAGCGAAAGCTCGAAATCAAAGGGTTTTTGGTTATATATATTTTGATTTGCTAGTACTATTTTTTGCAAAAAGTGAATAATGTTTTTGGTGTCCCTTTTTGGAGTTACCAAGTCATAATCAGCTCCAGAATAAACCATTCCTCCAATTCTGTCACCACTTTTTTTAATCTTGTGAGCAAGAATGGCGGCCAATTCTCCTGCTACAACTGATTTGGTTTTATGCTGTGACCCAAAGCCCATCGTTTCTGATTGATCCACCAAGATAAATGCTGGTTTTTCTTTTTCTTCGGTAAATACTTTGGTATGTGTCTTCCCTGTTTTTGCTGTAGTTTTCCAATCAATGTTGCGAATGTCATCTCCCATTATATAAGGCCTAGATTCTTCAAAATCCAAGCCTCTACCTCGTAATTTTGACGAATAATTCCCCGACAACACACTATTCGATTTTTGTTTTCCGGCCTTTAAATTCAAGGACGCACTAAATCGCTCTAGCTCTAAAAGATGATCTAAAGTGAGAAATACATTAGGATTTTTGTTTTCGACCTTCATGAATTCATTAATATAGTTATCCTATTACGGCAACCACTTGAATAAGTTTATCTATAATAACATCTACTGAAACACCCTCTGCACGAGCTTTGTAACTCAATGCGATTCGGTGACGTAATACGTCTTTAATAACGTCCTGAACATCGTCTGGTGTTACAAAATCCTTATTTTGCATCCAAGCGTTAACTCTACTGCAACGCTCTAATGCAATGGTTCCTCTTGGACTAGCACCAAATTCAATTAATTTAGCTAATTCAGTGTCAAATTTTTCAGGATATCGTGTTGCAGATATGAGACTTACGATATACTTTTCAATATTTTCAGCTACTTTAATTTTTGAAATTTCTTTGCGAGCGTCAAAAATGACTTGTTGTGAAATGGTGTTATTTGAGACCTTGTCTTTTGACTGTGATGCTTCTGCTTTATTCAGTCGCATAATAGCGAGTTCTGCAACATCATCTGGATAATCAATAATGGTATGCACAAGAAATCGATCCATTTGAGCTTCTGGCAAAGGGTAAGTCCCTTCTTGTTCAATCGGATTCTGAGTTGCCATTACCATAAACAGTTTTTCCATTTTATGGGTTTTCCCAGCAACAGTCACTTGACGTTCTTCCATAGCTTCTAATAGCGATGATTGTACTTTTGCAGGTGCCCTGTTTATCTCATCCGCAAGAATGAGGTTACTGAAAATCGGGCCTTTTTGAAAAACGAATTTTTCATTACCATCCGGAAGATATATCTCGGTACCTGTGACATCTGAAGGCAATAAATCGGGTGTGAACTGAATACGACTTAAGCCACAGTCTAAATTTTTTGCCAAAGATTTAATGGCTCTTGTTTTTGCCAAACCTGGTACGCTTTCCAACAGCATATTGCCATCGGCAAGCAAGGTTAAAACGATCCGATCTATTAAAGTATCCTGTCCAATGATTGCTTGAGACATTTGGGTCTTTAATTGCGTAATGGCTTCAAATGGTGTCATAATTAGTATTGTGTATTAAAATTAGACTCTACTTATATTTAATCAATAATGTCTCTTCCGTAGCGAAATTCTACATGTTCCATTGCCGTGTTTGATGCTTCCCGCTTTGGTCTCGCATGGCGATAGACAGAACACCAATCGTTATGATTCAAAAATAAACAAACACGTATTGCTTTTCGGTTTTCAAAGGTGCAGTATGCTTCAAAGCACGCTCAGGGTTCAGTTGGTACTATTGCAATTTCGTTTTGCTCTTATAGCTTCAAGGTTATAAAATCGTAAAACGCCCACTTCGATATCAAAATACACATCCGTATTTCCATCTCTACCAAGGGCAATGTCCGTGCTTAAACTTATGCATTCTTTAAGTCCAAAAAAGAACCATAGCTATTACTCCAATTACCGCTTGGATTTCTAGAGAGTAAAACGCATAAAAATAAATAGGTATTAAAATTATAAAAATAAATTTATATAATTGTTTGATTTAACTAGATATTTTTTTGGCAAATAAAAACACAGATAACACCAATTATAGAATTAAAATTTTTTCGCGATTCCAATACCGAGGTTAAAACTATCATATGCCTTAAAGATGACATCATAATTAAACGCAAAAATCACTTCCATTTCATTCACTGGAATTTCTATACCGTATTCTGCTCCAAATCGAGCAACTACAAAGCTTTCACTTGCCTCCCATTCTACGCCACAACCCAAAGCAATTCCGAAACTTTCTGATAATTTATGAGCGCCTACAATAAGTGCAGAAACAGGGAATTCACGTTCTAAAACCTCCTCATTAGAGTCTGCGCGTTCTACTACAAAATCCTCGATAATTAGGTCGGTGTGTAAACCGAGGGTCCATTTATGATTAAAACTATAATTATAATTTAGAGCCAATGACGGCACTATTAACCAATTTTTATCACCATCAGAAACCCCTTGCCTTATATAACTATGTGTAAAAAACAAAGCTAATGAATGCTTTTTAATCGCTTCCGTATGTTCTTCATACACGTCCTCTTTTTCTTCTTCCTGACCATAAGTCATACAACTATTTAAAAGAATCAAAGTTAAAATTAGATATTTTTGTGTCTGCTTCATAATTTTTTATGATTACTTGTTTTTAATATATGAATTTAAAATCCATCCTCTTCATTTATATTTAATTCTTCTTTTTTAGAATTTCCTTTGAACACTCGGAACCTTAAAATAAAATCACTTGAATTATTATTTGTTTCGGTAATGTTTTTGGTGCTATTAAAAATAAGATATAATTCGAACCTCAAATCGTTTTCTAATCGATACCCAATTCCTGGTGAGATTCTAAGTAAATCGTTAAATCGGTTTGCTTTTTTTAAATTAAAAAACACTTCGGCCTGTAGCGGGATATATAAGCCTTTTGCAAATGATAAATAATGTTTATTCCAGCTTAAAATTGTAGATATCTTATATCTCAGCCTTAATGCACTAGTCCAACCTGAGTTATTAAATGCATTTTGAAACCGCTCCTCTAACCGCACATAATTGTATAAAGTGACTGGTTTTATCGTAGGGATTTCAAATTTAATCCCTTGCATTAATCGAAACTCTAAATTATCATTAGCATCATAATTTTGAGTGTAGATTAATCCTGAACCCAAATGATAAGATTTAATTAATGGCTCCTTGTTTTTCAAATCTATTAATTTTGTATCGTTTTTTATATTTAAAGTTGAATGGACTAAAAACCGATTATAAATTTCAGGGGTTATTTTTCGAAAACCAATTTGAGTATTTAAGTTTTGATTTTCGTTAAAAACAGTGGTAAAGTTATAATCTAGCCAAAATTGTTGATTCACTTTTACGGCTTGGTCTACTATACTATCTTGGGAAAATACGGTGTTACAAACAAAAAGTGTCATCCCTAAAAAAAAAAGCTTTTGCCACGCACATATAGCTTGAAAATACACTATCAATTTTATTTTAGAATTAGCTTTTAACTCCTCTCATTAATTTTAGAGCCAAGGCCAAAAGAACTATGGTTACAGGTAGTATCAGTTGTTCATAGCGTAAATCTTCTGGATGAGAGAAAAAGCCTAAGGCACACCAAACGGTAAGCGTTAATAATAAAGTCTCCCAAAGAAGAATCTTTAAATCCATAAAGGTTTTAATTTTTGAAAATACAGCACTTCCCTTAAATGTATTTTCATTACCAACAAAGAGCTTGAAAATTCCTCCTCCTAACACTAAAATTACTAGAGAAAATAAATAGGTATCTACAGCTTCAATTAAATGAACACCTGGTCTGCCATCGCCTTCTTGCATACCTATTAATTCCGTAACACTTTTAAATAACCGTATAGAACCAACGACCACTGCTACAAAACCTGACAGCATAATCATCAAAGAGATAATTAGTGCAAAATATTTTAGCGTAAAGACGGTCTCAAACTTATTAAGAATTGATTTTTTTGACATGTTCTGATGATTTAATAAAAGGTAAAAGATAAGTACT
>JAWUVW010000088.1:0-15812 GCA_034112185.1 Flavobacteriaceae bacterium
TAAGCTGATGAACAAATGCGATATTTTGGTAGCTAATGAAGGTGGAATTGTACACATGGCAAAAGCTTTAAATAAAGCAACATTTACTATTTACTCCCCTTATATTTTAAAAGATCATTGGGCTAGTTTTGAGGATCAAATCCAGCACGAATCCATTCATTTATTAGAAGAAAAACCTAACCTATTTGCTACAAGTAGAGCACAACGTAAAGAAATAGAAAAAGACCCAACACAACTATATCGTGAGTTAACGCCTGCAATGATAATTAAAAGATTAGATGCGTTTTTAAAACATCATATTAAATCTTAGAAATATGAACCTCATTGATAAATTTCATAATTGGAGACGTAAACAGTGATAGAACAAGCAGTATAAAAGTGGTCGATGGAAAAACTTAGGAAACGATATTGAGCGTGCACGCTAGAACATGATTACTGAATTCATAAATAACCATAGTAATAAAAACCCTTCAATTTTAGACTTAGGTTGTGGCGAAGGTATTTTGCACGAACGCATGGAAAAAGGAAGTTATAGTGAATTTATTGGAATAGATTTCTCCTCTGAATCCATCAAACAAGCTGTTGCAAAAAACCTTAAAAATGCTGAATTTAAAGTAGCAGACTGACATTACTTTAAACCAGAAAAGACTTATGATGTCATCGTTTTTAATGAGGCCTTTTATTATGTCCATGATTCAGAAAAAGCCAATATGTTAAAGGTTATGATAGATGCTTTAAAAGAAAATGGTGTGATTACAAACTCAATTTATAGAGAAGGTTTTGGTTCTTGGAAATATTTTAAAAAAGACGATTTAGAGCAAATAGATTTTAAGACTATAACCATTTCTGAAGAAAAAACCTATTGGAAGATTGGTGCTTATAAAAAGTGCTAGCTTTTCTTAATCAATCCAAAACCTGTCCAAACACTTTTATTTTTCTTGGTTTCTTTTCTAATGGCTTTGTTTTTTTCTAGAGCTGTTTCATTTGCGTAAGAACGTTCATGGTCTAAATGCACACAAATTGCACTATAACGGATCTGTATTGACTCTATACCCATGTTCATTAAGCGTTCACCAAGCTCTCTGTCTTCGCCACCGTATTCCATACGCTCATCAAAACCATTAACTTCAATAACATCATTTTTCCAGACGGATACATTCATACCATCAAATGTGGCTTTTGTGGGCGTAATCGTATTTAAAAATTGTTCCTTAAAACCTGAAGCTGTGAGTTTATTTATTTTGAAATTATTTTTAAGTCCTTGATTCAAAAGCCAAACTTTATCGAAACAATGCTGCATTTTAATATCGTCATCTGAAATTGCTTCCGAAATATTCTTTGGCAACTTAAAATAGCCTCCAGACAAAAAACGATTCTTTTTCTTTAATTTTAAATGCGTTTCTACAAAATCTGCTCTGGGAATACAATCCCCATCTGTGAAAATTAAATATGATGCTTGCGCTTTTTGTATAGATTGGTTGAGGATTTTAGTTTTCCTGAAGCCTTTATCTTCTTGCCAAACATGAGTTATCTCTAGATTTGAATTCTCTTTAAATCGCTCAATCAACACCTCTGTTTCTTGTGTTGAGCCATCATCTGCAATAATGATTTCAAAGTTATTAAAAGATTGTTGCTCATAACCAATTAACACTTTTTTCAACCATTCTATTTGATTATAAGTACTAATGATAACAGACACTTCAAAGTTCATCTTCAATTACTTTTTAACGATTCCGTAGTCTGTCCAAACTTTGTTTTCGGTTTTGGTTGTATCTCTAATTTGCAGATTTTTATTGATGGACTCTTGATTCTTGTAACCTCTTGGATGGTCTAAATGAACACAAATTGCAGTATATCTAAATTGTTTGCTTTTTAGTCCTTTATTAAATAGGCGTTCTCCCAATTCTCTATCTTGACCCCCATATTGCATACGTTCATCAAAGCCATTGATAGCAACAATATCCTTTTTCCAGCCAGACGCATTATGTCCATTCCAACTAGCATTGGTTGGTGTTATCGTATTTAAAAGCCAAGATGTAAAACCTTTGACACTCAGTTTATTATTCTTAAAAGATGATTTCAAACCTTGCCGCTTTAACCACTTAACATCAAAACAGTTTCCATAATAAATATCTTCTTTAGTAATAGCCTCTGAAATATTCATAGGCAACATAAAATAGCCTCCTGACAAAAAGTAACCTTCTTCACGATATTTTACATGCTGCTCAACAAAATCTTTTCTTGGTATACAATCACCATCAGACATAATAATATAAGGTGTACTGCATTTTTCAATAGACTTATTTAAAATATGAGATTTTTGAAACCCATTATCTTCGTGCCATACATGTACTATTGGATAAAAAACCTCTTTCTTAATCTCATCAATTAAATCGAATGTTTCTTGTTTAGAACCATCATCAGCAATAACAATTTCAAACTGTCTGTATGATTGATTATTATAACCATGTAAAACCTTGGCAAGCCAATGAGGAGAATTGTATGTACTAATTATTATAGAAGTATCAATCGTCATAATGCAAGCAAATATAAAGTTATTTTAGTAATTTTGAGCTTTACAATTCAACATGTCTAGACTTACAGTAATTATTCCAACTTACAATGAAGAACACTACATTGAAGACTGTTTGTATTCGGTTCAGTTCGCTGATGAAATTATTGTAATTGACACCTTTAGCACTGATAAAACAGTAGACATAGCAAACACTTTTGATTGTAAAGTTGTTCAACGAAAATTTGACAATTTTTCAAATCAGAAAAATCATGCCTTGCAATTTGCTAAATGTGATTGGGTTTTGTTTGTTGATGCTGATGAGCGAATACCACACCAGCTACAAAATCAAATTTTAGCTGCCATTAATTCCGGAGAGCACAATGGTTACAAGTTGAAGTTTCCACACTTTTTTATCAATCGATTTTTGTACCATCATTACAATTATGTAACACGTCTAGTCAAACGAGTAGAATGTCATTTTGAAGGAAGTGTGCATGAGAAGTTAATTGTAAATGGCTCAATCGGAAAGTTAGATACTCCAGTACTGCACTTCACTTACAAAGGACTACAACACTATATTAATAAGAAAGACAGCTACGCTTGGTTTCAAGCGGAGCAAATGCACGTGAAAGGCAAAAACGCAACCTATTTTCATTTAGCGTTCAAACCATTTTATCGTTTTTTCAGTAGTTATGTGTTGCGTGGTGGGTTTCGTGATGGCATCCCAGGACTGGCTATTGCTAGCATCAATGCGTATGGCGTGTTTTCAAGATATACCAAACTAATCCTACTACAAAAAGGCTTAAAATAGTTTCAGTTTTCCAAGACGTAGCTTCAACTTAAATTTCAAAAAAGAATCTTTACCTTTGAAATCAACACGCTCAATTTCGTAATTATTCTTAAACGGAAAGGTATTGATTCTGTTTCCAATCCCTAAAGCATAACCAATGTCGTTCGCTTTTAGACTATTGAAAAACTCAACCTTTTTTTGGATACTTACCATAAAGATAAGCTAATATATTCTGAACATTCAAGTTATGTTTTCGCGCAAATTATTGACACTTACCAAAATCCTCATGAACCTCATCGGATGTCATTATTTCATAATTTTAATGTAAAAATGAATACAATCCTAACTCAACCACTTTTGAATCCAATGCTTGTAATTACTCAATAGACATAATAGGTTCTGGTGCTGTATTCCAATCATCCACTCCATTTACATAAGCGAATGGAATAAAAAAACTAGCTTTCAGATTATACTTCTGTAGCAACGGATACGCAAGTTTTAATTGATTTTCATACACATCATCAAATGTAATGATCACCGCTTTTTTTTTGGTAAACTGTTTGATTGTTTTAAAATTTCAAGCTCTGAGAAATGAAAAGTTTTATAATTATTGTCGCTCAAATATTTAAACTGTACTTCTAAATTGTGTTGAGAAATGGTCAGTCCAAAACTATCACTTTCATGATATGATATATTAAAATAGGTAAGCGCACCATATATTAAAAAGTGATTTAAATCTGTGAACCAAAATTGATTACTTTTGTTAATAAATCTACATAATTTTACAACTATAAATGATTAGTGCCTTAGCAATAACTTACAATGAAGACCCTTACATTGAAAAATTCATAAAGAGTTTATCATTTGCTGATGAAATCATCATTATTGATTCCAATAGTACTGACAATACTGTTAAACTCGCAAAAGAACATGGTGCAAACGTTCTAGTTAGAGATTTTGATACTATTTCTAAGCAAAAAAACCATGCAATACAACAAGCCAACTATGAATGGATTGTGTTTTTTGATTTGGATGAAACGATTTCACAAGAACTGACTGAAGACATACAATCCTCAATTGCAAATTCTGAAACTGCTAATGCTTTTAAAGTAAAACGGAATTTTTACTTTATGGGGAAGTGCATAAAGTATGGCGGTTTTCAAAACGATGCAGTGATTCGAGTGTTTAAAAAAAATAACGCTACCTATGGCACTAATTTAGTCCACGAAACTTTAGAAATTGATGGATTAATAAAAACTTTAAAGCATAAAATAGACTATTATTCTTATAAAGGTTTTGATCATTATAACAACAAATTAACGCGATACAGCAAGCTAGAAGCAGAAGCATTGTACACTAAAAATGTGCGACCTAATTTATTTCATTTAATACTAAAACCTTGGTCTCGTTTTTGGCATCACTATTTAATTCAATTGGGTTTTCTTGATGGTAAAGAAGGTTTCATATTGGCTTACACAAGTTCATTCGCCGTTTTTAAACGTTACTTATATTTGTGGACGATGTATCGGAATATTGAGTGATCAACGCTAATCAATTCAAAATTCTTAGTATCATAACCATACAAAACAAATTTAACACCTATGGTTGGTTGTATGTTGTAATAATAACAGATGCCTCAAGATTGTATTATATAAGTGCAAAAACAGTATTTTTACAGAAGTTAAATTGCAACAATGATAAAACTATCAGGAGTCATTATAACCTTTAACGAAGAACGCAACATTAAGCAATGTTTGCAATCTTTAGTTGGTGTTGTTGACGAAATTATAGTGGTTGATTCTTTTTCTACGGACCAAACAAAAACGATTTGCACTCCGTTTAATGTTACTTTTATTGAACAAACCTTTCTCGGATATATAGAACAAAAGAATTTTGCACTAGCACAAGCTAGCCATGATTTTGTTGTGTCTTTAGATGGAGATGAATCCTTATCCGAAGAGCTTCAACACTCCATAACATCTTTAAAATCTAATTGGAAATTAGACGGTTATTATTGCAACCGATTTAATAATTTTTGTGGACAATGGATAAAGTATTCGGATTGGTACCCTAATAGGAAGTTACGTATTTTTGATAGGCGCAGGGGTGAATGGAAAGGTATAAATCCTCATGACACTATTTTACTGCATGACAAAAATGCAAAAACAGGACGATTGAAAGGTGATATTCTTCATAAAACCTATCAATCCTATTCTGAGTTTAATCAAAAAACCGAGTACTTTTCTACTATTGCCGCCCAAGCCTATTTTGATAAAGGAAAAAAAGCATTGCTATGGAACATTATTTTGAATCCGACTTGGGCATTTTTTAAATCTTACATACTACGCTTTGGGTTTTTGGATGGCTTCAATGGTTTTGTAATCTGTATACAAACTGCTCATATTACCTTTCTAAAATATTCCAAATTAAGAGAATTACACACACAAAAAAATTAAGCCTTCTCATCTAGAATTTTAAATTATTTTTCAATCTACCCCGTCTGTAGTATTTATTTTGAAAGTCTTGAGTATATTTCAACACCAAATCAAATATGAGATTATAATCTAGTGTTTTAGCTTGGTGTTTTCTCCTAAAAACTTATTTAAAACAACTTTCAAAATCGTGTTTTTTGTTCCAATAAACAATTTTAAATGTTTAAACCACTGCCCGAAATTTTTACTTAATAAATATGATTTTGACATATTTAAATTTGGCTTTTCAGTTATGAGTTCTTTAATCTCTTCCAAATCCTTTGATCCAAAAAAAACCAAATTTTTTCCATCTTTCTGGTTCCATATAATACACATCTCTAATTGTTTTATAATTGTTCTTATTAACTCGTTTCCATTTTTCTAAAAAACCCTCGTTTATATCAACATTATGTGACCAATTATCAAGCTTAAAATGCAATTCCTCTTCTGATCTTGACAAACATCCATGAAGTAAAGCATGACGCGTATAAATGACTCTTTCATCTGTTTTTCGTGCAACTTTGTAATTGGGATAGTTTGTAGCTAATTGAACTTTGGTTGGCTCATCGACATAAAGAAGACCATCATCTAAATATTTATATACAATAATTGAAAACCCTGCAATTTGAATTGGGTGTTTATGAGGGGAGTCTAAGTAAGAATCACATTTTCTTAAATCCGTTATAAAGGCCGAAAAGTCAATAAATATTTCATCTAAATCTACCTGAATTCACCAATTGCCTATACCCCTTTTTAAAAACAACATATATCGTTCTCTGGTATCATTTTGTAATGCGGTCAATTCCGGGATGTAAAAATCATCCTTATAAAATATGCTTTTTTTGTCCGTATCAAAACGCTCTAACCATTCTTAGAAATCAGCATCAATCTCAAATGTATTACCAGACCAAGTGCGTTGTTTTATATCTGTTGCAATAAAAATAGCTTCGGCATCTTTATAAACTGGTGGAAGTGATAGCTTTTAAATTATGTTTTCTAGCCAAATTTTGAATCGCTTCTAAATCACATGGGTTACCGAAAACATGTGTCGCAATAATTGCAGAGGTTGTATCCGTAATCTTAGCTTCAATTGCTAAAGGGTATATTAAAACTATCAACTTCAATATCTGCAAATACAGGCGTACAAGATTTCCAAACAATCTTTGAAACTGTTGCAATATAAGAAAAAGGCGTAGTGATTATTTCACCTTTGAGCTTTAGAGCTTTTATAGCGATTTGCAATGGTAAAGTTCCATTTGTCGTGGCTATAATATGAAACATATCAAACTTGTCTTTAACCTTTTGCTCTAACTCCTTTACTAAAGCGCCTCTATTCGTAATCCAGGTTTTATCCCATGACGTTTTCAAAATAGCGTTGTACTCTACTTGATCTAGAAGAAAAGATTTAGTAACATTAATCATTAAGAAAAGTTAACAACCTTAAAAACATTAAAACAAATATAAATCGTTTAAGTGTGTTGCACAATTCATATTAAATATCATTAGCAAACGAGACCTGAAGTATTCTTTAAATACTCGGATTTGTCTGTAAAATAAACATAAAGACATTTTAATAGAAGTGGACTATGTTGTAAATTTGTCAACTATAATAAACTTTATTTACCTTGTTTAAATAGGCGGTAAAATTTATTAGAAGCATTTGAAATTGAAGTAATGAATTACAAAAACGCCTTACAAAACCCTATTTTTAAAATCATATCTGATTCTGCCAAAGAACTGAATCTTGATTCTTATGTGATTGGTGGTTTTGTACGCGATTATCTCTTAGAACGCGGTGATGCAAAAGACATTGATGTGGTTGCTGTTGGTAGTGGTATTGAATTAGCAAAACAGGTTGCTAAAAACTTACCTCACCAACCCAAGGTGCAAGTATTTAAAACGTACGGCACAGCTATGTTGCGCTATGATGATATTGAGGTTGAATTTGTTGGCGCACGGAAAGAAAGTTATAACGAAGACAGCAGAAATCCTATTGTCGAAAATGGCACTTTAGAAGATGACCAAAATCGACGCGATTTTACTATTAATGCTTTAGCATTAAGTTTAAATAAAGATAGTTTTGGTGAACTTTTAGATCCTTTTAATGGTATCAGCGATTTAGATAAAGGTATAATTCGAGCACCTTTAGATCCAAATATCACATATAGTGATGATCCCTTGCGAATGATGCGAGCGATTCGTTTTGCGACGCAACTCGATTTTAAAATTGAAGATGCTTCACTTAAAGCAATTGCCGATAATAAAGACCGAATTAAGATTATTACCAAAGAGCGAATTTCTGTTGAACTCAATAAAATTCTTGAAAGTAAAGTGCCTTCTATAGGATTTATTCATTTAGAAAAAACTGGACTTTTAGATTATATTTTACCAGAATTAACAGCACTCAAAGGTATTGATGAAATCGAAGGCCAAAGACATAAAGATAATTTTTACCATACCTTAGAAGTTGTAGATAACATCTCTAAAACAACGGATAATCTTTGGTTGCGCTGGGCTGCTTTATTGCACGATATTGGTAAAGCACCAACCAAAAAATTTCATAAAAAAATTGGCTGGACCTTCCACGCACACGAATTTGTTGGCTCAAAAATGGTTTACAAACTCTTTAAACGTCTTAAAATGCCACTGAATGACAAAATGAAGTTTGTCCAAAAAATGGTGTTTATGAGTTCGAGACCAATTGTCTTAGCCACTGATGTCACTGATGCTGCTGTGCGACGTTTGGTGTTTGATGCTGGTGACTATGTTGATGATTTAATGACCCTTTGTGAAGCAGATATTACAACAAAAAACCCTAATAAATTTAAGAAATATCATAACAACTTTAAAAAAGTAAGAGATAAAATTGTTGAAGTAGAAGAACGCGATCAGGTTCGTAATTTTCAACCTCCAGTTACTGGTGAAGAAATTATGAAGGCTTTTAAATTAAAGCCTTCAAAAGAAATAGGACTAATTAAAGAAGCTATAAAAGAAGCCATTTTAGAGGGTCAGATTCCGAATGAACATGAAGCTGCTTTTCAGTTAATGTTAGAGAAAGGAAAAGGTTTAGGACTAAAAACAACTGAGTAATGCTAAAAATCGTTAGAACAAATTCTGAAAACGAAGATTTTATCCATTTGGTGAAACAACTTGACGCCTATTTAAAAATTACCGATGGAGATGAACACGATTTTTACAATCAATTTAATTCTATAAGTGCCTTAAAACATGTTGTTATAGCTTATTTCAACAAAAAACCTATTGGCTGTGGTGCTCTTAAACACTTATCAAAAAAAAAGGCTGAAGTAAAACGGATGTTTACGACTGAAGAAGTTCGCGGAAAAGGTATTGCTACTCAAGTATTATTTGAGTTAGAGCAGTGGGCGAAGTTGTTAAACTATGAATCCATTATTTTAGAAACAGGAATAAGACAAACTGACGCCATACGATTTTACAAGAAGAATTTATATAAAAATATTCCAAATTATGGTCAATATATTGGTGTTGAGAATAGTCTTTGCTTTCAAAAAATAATAAAAAATTAATGAAGATATTATTTAGAAAAACAGCAAAGGTAACTTTAGTACTTATTTATCTCGTGATAATTGCAGGTGCTATTGTGCGTATGACGGGTTCTGGAATGGGTTGTCCAGACTGGCCTAAATGCTTTGGATACTACGTGCCGCCTACCGATATTTCAGAATTACAATTTCACCCTAATCACGACTATAAAAAAGGAATCGTTATTATTGTTGATGAAGAACTGCAAGTTGCTGCGCAAGATTTCAAATCTTCCCAAACCTTAAACCTTAATAACTGGGAACCTTACACAGCACATGATTATGCTATTTTCAACCCAATACAAACTTGGATAGAATACATTAATAGACTTATTGGTGCATTATCAGGAATTCCTATTCTCATTTTTACCATTATGTCAATTTGGCTATGGAAGGACAAAAAGCGCTTTTTAATTTTATCAGTCGTAACTGTTTTTGCCATGGCTTTTCAAGCGTGGTTAGGTAAAACCGTTGTAGACTCTAACTTAGCGCCATACAAAATAACGACTCATATGGTAATGGCCATTGTAATTGTTGCTATTATCCTTTATCTAATCTTTGCTTCAAAATCTAAATTTAAAGCTCAAACATTTGACGCAAGATTTAGACATGTTTTGATTTTTGCAACTATCCTCACACTCATTCAAATTATTTTGGGAACACAAGTCCGTCAATTTGTCGATGTTCAAAATAAAATTAACGGCTATTTTAACTGGGATATCACTTCAATTGCACCACTAAAATTCCACATTCATCGCACCTTATCTATTTTGGTTTTAGCACTTAATGCTTGGTTGTTTTTTCTTAATAAAAAATTAAATCTTGGCTACGGAAAATATAAATTTGTTATGGTATGTATTGGATTAGAAATTGCTACTGGAATGGCCATGTACTATTTCAATTTTCCGTTTTCAACACAACCATTACATCTCGTTATTGCTACCATAATGGTCGGAATCCAGTTTTACATTATCTTAGAAAGCAACCACAGAAGCACAGTAAAAAACACAATAGGTACAACATAAATTGTATCTTTGCAAAACGATTAAAATTAAACAATGATTTACAGATTTAGAGTCATACTAGATAATAATACCGAAGACGATGTGTTACGCGATATAGAAATCCGCGAAGGAGATACTATGGAAGATTTACATAATGTTATTACCCAATCTTTTGGATTTGATGGTATGGAAATGGCATCCTTTTACATATGTGATGAGCAATGGAACCAAGGTGAAGAAATCACTATGATGGATATTAGCGAAGCTGGTAATGTGGTGAAGATGATGGGAACAACCATTCTAAAAGATGTGGTTCATGAAGCATCAACACGGTTAATCTACGTTTACGATTTTATGAATATATGGACGTTTTACGTAGAACTTGGTGAAATTGTTGAAGAAGCCGAAGGCACAGATTACCCTAATTTAATGTTTGTTCATGGGCAAATTCCTGATGAAGCACCAGAGAAAACATTTGAAGCTGAAGAGGACGATGATGATTTTAATGAGTTTGAAGACGATTTAGACCCTAACGATTACGATAATCTAGATTTTGATGAGAATTGGAACTAATACCATACACTAGAACACATAAAAAAGCATCATTACGATGCTTTTTTTGTTTCAGTGTAACAAATAAAGGAGCTAATCGTCTTACTTACATAACCAACGTTTACTAGATTTGTTTTCGCTGCATTTATTTTAGTTTTTCAGTATCTAGTTAGACCAATCAACCTTTAAAATCAATCACTTTGGAGCCAATCCTTACCATCAACAATCTCACGAAAAAATTCGGCTATCTTACCGCTGTTAAAGACTTAAGTTTCACTATCAATAAAGGCAATGTTTATGGCATTTTAGGGCCTAACGGAAGTGGGAAATCTACAACTTTGGGTATCGTCTTAAACGTCGTCAATAAAACAAATGGTGACTTCCATTGGTTTGATGGCAATACCACAACGCATGATGCCTTAAAGCAAGTTGGTGCCATTATAGAGAATCCTAACTTTTACCCTTATATGACCGCTAAGCAGAACTTAAAACTAGTCTGTAGAATAAAAGGGGTTGAACATAGTAAAATTTTAGAAAAACTTGAAATCGTTGGTCTACTAGACAGAAAAGACCATAAGTTTAACACCTATTCTCTTGGGATGAAGCAACGTTTAGCGATTGCTTCAGCTTTACTTAATGATCCTGAGATTTTAATTTTAGACGAACCAACTAACGGTTTAGATCCTCAAGGCATCCATCAAATTCGTCAAATAATAAAAGATATCGCAGCCAAGGGCACAACCATTCTTTTAGCATCTCACCTGCTCGATGAAGTTGAAAAAGTATGTTCTCACGTTGTGGTATTGCGTAAAGGTGAAAAGTTATATTCGGGTCGTGTGGATGAGATGATCAATAGTCATGGCTTTTTTGAATTAAAAGCAGAAAATCATCAAGAGCTTTTAGACGCCTTGGAAGGCCATTCAAATATTGGAAAAATCAAAGTTGAAGACGGGTTAGTCACAGCATTTTTAATCGAACCGATGTCCGCTTCAGAATTCAACAAATTCATGTTCGACAAAGGCATATTTCTTTCACATTTAGTAAAACGAAAAGAAAGCTTAGAAGAGCAGTTCTTGCAATTAACTGACAGTCAAGAAAATTAATATAATTAATTCTAAGTAACGCATTCAGTGCAGTCAAAGTGTCTTTTAAATAAAGAACCAATCAAAAACCAATCCATATTATGTTACGTCTTATTAAATTAGAATTACAAAAACTATGGCTCAACAAAGTGAGTCGTGTATTAATTTTTGTATCCTTTATATTACCATTTACAGTACTCATATTATCATCTATAAAAATTAATTTCTTTGGTTTTTTTACCCTAGAATTAGGTGAACTTGGTATTTTCAACTTTCCAATTATTTGGCATATTACCACATTTTTCGCATCGTATTTCAAATTTTTCTTCGCGATAGTTGTAGTTAGCATGATTGGTAATGAATACAGTAATAAAACCTTAAAACAAAACCTTATCGATGGACTGAGTAAAAAGGAATTTATACTCTCTAAGTTCTATACAATTGTGTTCTTCTCTTTGTGTGCTACGGTGTTAATTGGTGTTGCCACATTCTTAATTGGTCTCTATTATTCTAGTTACACAGAGGCTTCTATAATCTTTAGAGAAATAGAATTCTTAGTTGCCTATTTCGTTAAACTTGTTGGTTTCTTTAGTTTATGTTTATTATTTGGAATGTTGCTTAAACGTTCTGCCTTTGCATTAGGGTTCTTAGTTATACTTTATATTTTTGAATGGATCATATTTTGGGGAGCCTATGAAGTTTTAGGAAATACAGAAACGGCTTTTAAAGTTAAGAATTTTATGCCTTTAGAATCCATGTACAAACTAATTGACCAGCCAGTACAGCGCATCGTAATGACGAAATTCCCAGAAAAAGGAGATTTAGTTTATGACTATGCAGTGCATTGGTACGAGATTGCGGTTGTTCTTGGTTGGACTGCACTTTTTATCTTTTTATCCTATCGATTATTAAAAAAGAGAGATTTATAATATCTTTGATAGCCTTTGCTATGTAGTTTTCATTATTAAAACTGAGACGTTTTGAGTTCTCGTTGGCATATAGCATTGACCCTTAGGCTGTACATCAAAGTTACTATGAAAAAGATAGGTTTTGTTTTGCTACTACTTCTTACTAATGCCACAATTTCGGGGCAGAATGAAGCCTCGTTTTGGTATTTTGGCCAAAATGCTGGACTGCGGTTTGATGCTGAATCTGGTATGGTAACGGGAATTACTGACGGACGAATCAATACCTTAGAAGGCTGTACTTCTATATCTGACACCGATGGTAGCCTTTTGTTTTATTCGGATGGTAGAACAGTTTGGAATCGTAACCATCAAATTATGCCTAATGGCGACTATTTTGGTGGCACTGGTCTTCTAGGTGATCCTTCAAGCACATCATCTGGACTAATCGTACCGAAGCCACAAGATCCATCCAAATATTATCTTTTTACAGTTGATGAACCTCACCATGATAATGCTAGTGTTTTCCCAAATCAATTTACAGGCATTTATGATACTGGTGGAACTTTGCCATATGAGGATGATGGCTTTAATAATGGCCTCCGCTATTCTTTAGTAGATATAACCTTAAATGGTGGCTTAGGTGACGTCGATGCTACAGAAAAAAACATTCCATTAGTCACCTACGATTCTAGTATTTCACTACATGAGGCGTATAAGTGCTCTGAGAAAATAACGGCTGTAAAAGCCGACGACTGTTCTTCATTTTGGCTAATTACACATTTTGCAAATAGTTTTTACTCCTTTAAAATTGATATAGATGGTGTTAGTACAACTCCTGTTATATCAGCTGTAGGACCTAATATCCCTGTACAAGGCTACCGAAGAAATGCTTTGGGTTATTTAAAAGCCTCTCCAGACGGTCGTAAATTAGTAGCAGCGCATTTCGGTGAATCTACAATAACTGCTGGTGACGCAGGTGGTGGTATTTATTTATTCGATTTCGATAATAACACTGGCATCGTATCTAATAGCTTAGAATTATACAGTGCGCAAAATGATAATAGTCCCTATGGTGTTGAGTTTTCAGCTGAAAACCGAAAAGTCTATGCCACAATTAATATTGGCCCCGGTGGAGGTAGTGGGAGTCAAGTAGCGCAATGGAATTTAGAAAGTGCAGATATTCCTAATTCACAACAAGTAATTCACACATCAAATACTATAAGTGCAGGAGCCTTACAATTGGGTATAGATAGACGTATATATAGAGCACAATTTAGCTTTAATAGCAATTCAAATGTGTCAAGATATTTGGGTGTTATAACTAATCCTGAAGCCGATGGCCTAGCCACGAACTATGACGAACAAGGCGTACTTGTAGATCTTACTGGTTTTAATCAAAACACAAGTCGTATTGGTTTACCTCCTTTTATTCAATCGCTATTTAATTCACAAACTGATATTATTAGAAATGGAGAGAGCACCACAGAACTGAAATTGTGCACAAATGAATCATACACTTTGCAGGCAGATGATATTCCGGGAGCAGACTATACCTGGACTTTTGAGGGTACTATTCTCACAGAGACTTCTTCACAATTACTTATTGATACGCCTGGTTTTTATGAAGTTTTTGTAGAGCCTAATAATGGTGACTGCCCAATAGAAGGTAATGCCGTCGTTGGGGTTTTTGAAATCCCTGTAGCAAATTCGCTAACTAATGTTATTGCCTGCGACAACGGGTTCAACGACGGATTCATTACTTTAGATTTTACAGATAAAAATGCAGAGGCTCTTTTAACCCAAGACCCTGACCAATTTAGCGTTCACTATTTCGAGACTCAAGATCATGCTAATACTGGGGGAAATGAAATTATCTTTCCATACACAAATATCAGTAATCCTCAAACCATTTTTGTACGTGTAGCCAATACTGAAAACCCTAACTGTTTTGATATTAATTCGTTCCTATTAGAGGTTATTAATACGCCACAAATTGTTCAATTAAATACTATCGCGTTTTGCGATAACTTTAGTGATATAATGGACGGTATCGCGATCCTCGAATTAGGAGATTTAATACCTTCTATTCTTGGCTCACAAGATGAAACACAAACCAGCATTACATTTCATCCTACTCAAAATGATGCTGACAACAACACTTCTCCTCTACCCTTGTCTTACACGAATACAACTGCTTTTAACGAAACTATTTTTGTTAGAATAGAAAACGCCAGCAATACGACATGTTACAACACGGAAAGCTTTGAACTAATCATAAACGATGCTCCTATAGCCAATAATGTCGCCATTGTACAATGTGATGAAGATGGTATTCCCGAAGGTTTTACGAGTTTTAATATTAATGAGGTTTTAGAGGATATCACACACGGAACATCAGAAAGATCAGTTGAATTCTTCACCTCTCAAACTGATGCAGAAAATCAAGTAGATGCTATCGATGGTAATTCATTTGACAATTATTTTAATCCGCAAATAATCTATGCTAGAGTTACAAATACAAACACAGGTTGTTTTAATTTTAGTGAAGTTTCATTAGAGGTCAGCACGACCTCATCTAATAATGCGAGCTTACAGCTATGCGACGCAGATGGAATTGAAGATGGCTTTATGGCTTTTAACCTAAATGACACCAATGCCATTGTGCTAGCTAGTGCACCTGCTGGATTAGATGTACAGTATTTTGAAACTTACGAAGATGCTTTGTTAGAAACCAATGTGATTGGTACAACATTTACAAACACTATTCCATACAATCAGATCATTTATGTACGTGTCGAAAATTCTAATGCCTGTTATGGTATTAGTCAAATCGAACTAACTGTTTTAGAATTACCAAATATTGAAACAGATTTTGAAACCTTGTATTGTCTTAATTTCTTTCCAGAAACACTAATTTTAGATGGAGGTGT
>JAWUVW010000089.1:0-7827 GCA_034112185.1 Flavobacteriaceae bacterium
AAATATTATGAAGAAAATATTAATCCTAAATTTGTAATTCACTACAAGGGCAAATTAGTGGCTACGTAGAATACAGCTATAGTGTGATACACAGTATGGACTACAAAACGAAGAACGTTCTGAAGTTTAACGACAATAATTCTAATTTCAGAACATTTAAAGAAGATAGCAAAAACGACTCAGTGTCCAAGCTTATCTCTTCAGAAGGCAATACCCAAAATTACCTAGTAAATAAAGATAGCTCTAAAAAACCTGTTTTTTTACAGATAAAGAGAATAATATGCTCATTACTAAAGTTTGGAAGTTTCGCGGATATCATATTCTAACAGAAACTTTACCTGTTATTGCTTGGGAGTTTACATCAGAGTACAAAAGTCTCAGTGGTTTGCGCTGTTAAAAGGCGATTGGTTACTTTCGCGGAAGAACCTATGAGGTTTGGTTTACCGAAGCCATTCCATTAAGTCTTGGACCATGGAAATTGCAAGGTCTTCTTGGGTTAATCCTAGAAGCTAAAGATGATAAGGATATGTTTTTTTACTGAGCGACTAAAATAAAATTAAACACTAAGGACACTATAAATAGTCCGGACCTTAGTAAAGCAGTAGCGTTAAAGACCTTCATTACCGAAATTGAATCTACAAAATTAGAAGAATCACTCAACAGAATAAAAGCTAAATTAGACAGAGCCACGATCATCGACTCGTGGGTAGGTATTGAGCGCTGGTCACAGAAAGAAGCGCTATACGAATGGGAAGAAAAAGAGAACGCGCAAAAACAAGATTGATATTATGATAGCTTTAACTAAGAAGAGGTAACTAGCCTGTATTAAGTTCAATTTTGATAATCAAAAGGCCATATCCTATGATCTAAACCTTAAATTTGGCTTTTAATTTGAATACAGATTGCTATCGCAGTTAATACTTTTTAAGTTAAATTACCGAACCTAATAACTTAACTCGAGGCCGTAATATATTTCTTAGGTGTCGTTCCAAACTTCTTTTTAAAAGCCGCTATAAAATGGCTAGAGGTACTGTAGCCTACTCTTAAACCCACTTCATTAACATTATGGTCCCCCGACTCTAAGAGTTTACGAGCGACTTCCATCTTATAATCAAATAAGAAGCTGTAAACCGTGTCTCCATAAATCTGTTTAAAACCTTCTTTAAGTTTTTTAAGACTTAAACCTATAGTATCGGCTAATTCCTGTAAACTTGGCGGTTCAGCCATATTAGCAATGATAATGTCTTTTGCTTTCTTGAGTTTTGCCACATTAACCTCGTCAACTAAAAAGGGGCATTGTTCTATATCCGCATCTTCACTTCTATTAAAAAATAAACTTAATAACTCGTAAGCCTTACCTTTAAAATATAAGGGCTTGATTGAATTATTTAAACTAAAATTTATCATTTGATTTAACACCACAGCCATCAAAGGCGAAAACTTCCCATCCTTATAGTACTTTTTATTTCTATTATCGTCCGTTAAAAATGTGATATAGTTAGCATCTTCAGAAAACAAGCCATGAAACTTTTTTATAGAAATCACCAAAGATACCAACCATGATTGTGGCTGCATTTCTAGATGAATTGGTAAATCGCGTTGTGGGTTATATAGTAATAAAGAGGTATCCTCATTGATGTTCAGGGTATAAGTCCCTTGGTTAAATACAAAAGCAGATGCCCCTTTAGTACAAAAATGAAATTGAATATAGCTACTGTCAATATCTCGTTCAAGAATTTTAATAGTATCCTTATCATTCTTGTGTGTCAATACAAAAAAGCCATCTTCAATAAAAGTTTCGTCAAAAGTACCTTTAGCGTTACTTTTAAAACTCGATTTTTCTAAATTCATATATTTATTATTTAGATTCGTTCTAAACAAAAGCTTAAAAGGCCGTTGATTTCAATGCAAAAGTATGATAAAAATCATGTTTTCATAAAAAAGAAACTTAAAAAACCACAAACGATACTTTAAGTTCTTCTAGCGTTACTTTTTTATGGATAACAGATATATTTTTGTTCCGTAGTAATCTCTGTCAGGTAAACGAGCACATGCAACAACAAAAAGTTACATACTTTTACGCAATAGGACTCAGCTATAAAAAAGCTGACGCCGTAGTGCGTGGTCATTTTAGTCTAAGTGATACAGCGAAACAAAATGTGCTGTCTCAAGCGAAACAAAATGGTATTGAAAGTGTTTTAGTAGTTTCTACTTGCAATCGAACCGAGCTCTACGGTTTTGCAGAACACCCTTATCAATTGATTCATTTATTGTGTGAAAACACAAAAGGAACGGTTGAAGAATTTCAAGAGGTCGCTTATGTTCACAAAAACAAAGAAGCCATTAATCACATGTTCCGTGTAGGTTCTGGATTAGATAGTCAGATTCTTGGTGATTTTGAAATTATTAGTCAACTTAAATTTGGGGCAAGAGCTTCAAAAAAAGAAGACTTACTAAATTCATTTACTGAGCGTTTAGTTAATGCTGTGATTCAAGCCAGTAAGCGTATTAAAACGGAGACCGAATTATCGTCTGGTGCAACATCTGTTTCTTTTGCGTCTGTGCAGTATATTATGAATAACGTTCAGGATATTTCAAATAAAAATATTTTACTCTTCGGGACCGGAAAAATTGGAAGAAATACTTGTGAAAACTTAGTGAAGCACACTAAAAACCCACATATTACTTTAATCAACAGAACTAAAACTAAAGCAGAAGAAGTTGCAGGTAAGTTTAATCTCGTAGTTAAAGATTATAGCAATCTAGAAGAAGAAATTAATGAATCGGATGTTGTTATTGTAGCAACAGGAGCGCAAAGCCCTACGGTTTACAAATCACTTATTTCTACAACAAAGCCTTTATTGGTTTTAGATTTATCTATTCCTAAAAACGTTAATGAAGATATTAGAGAGCACTCAAATATTACATTAGTACATTTAGATGATTTGGCAAAAATTACAGATGGTAATTTAGAAAAGCGTAAAGCATTTATTCCAGATGCTGAAGTTATTATTTCTGAAATTATGTCGGAATTTAATTCGTGGTTAGATACACTCAAGTTTGTACCAACCATACAAGCCATTAAACATAAATTGACAGATTATAAAATCTCTGAATTTAATACACAACGTAAAAAATTAGCTGATTTTAATGAGGATCAAGCCGAATTGATTACGAATAATCTAATTCAGAAAATTACGAATCAATTTGCACATCACCTTAAAGAAGACAGTAACACTTCAGATGAAAGCATTGAGCTGATCAAAAAAATATTTCAGTTAGAAACTACCACTAATGTCTAAAACACTTCGCATTGGCACACGCGACAGCCAGCTCGCTATGTGGCAAGCAAAAACCGTACAATCTCAACTCGAGAATTTGGGACATAAAACGGTCTTAGTACCTGTGAAATCTACTGGAGATTTAGAGCTAGACAAGCCCTTGTACGAATTAGGTATTACAGGAATTTTTACAAAAACCTTAGATATAGCCATGCTAAATGGTATCGTTGATATTGCAGTACATTCACTCAAAGATGTACCTACAATCTTACCAAAAGGTATTGTACAAGCTGCAGTTTTAAAACGTGGAAATGTTAATGATACACTTGTTTTTAAAACAAATGAAGAGTTTTTATCAGCTAGAGATGCAGTTATTGCCACAGGAAGTTTAAGACGCAGAGCGCAATGGCTAAATCGTTATCCTACACATACTATTGTTGGACTTAGAGGTAATGTGAATTCTAGATTAGAAAAGCTTGACACGAATGAAGATTGGAATGCAGCTATATTCGCTGGAGCCGGTTTAGGTCGTTTAGATCTTACACCAGAAGATGCGATTAATCTGCATTGGATGATTCCCGCTCCTGCGCAAGGTGCTGTTATGGTTGCCGCTTTAGAATCTGATGAGGAAACGCGAGCCATATTAGAAGAAATCAATCACGAAGAAACAGAAATTAGTACGGCTATTGAGCGCGAATTTCTTAATCGTCTAGAAGGTGGCTGTACCGCACCAATAGGTGCCCTTGCTTATATAAAGGATGAAGAAGTTAACTTTAAAGCCATTCTTTTAAGTACTGATGGTACTAAGAAAATAGAAGTGTCTAAAGTTGTTCCTCTTGGTAGTCATCATAACCTAGCAGAGTTCTGTGCCGATTATATTATTGGCAAAGGCGGAAAGGTATTAATAGATCAACTACAGCGTGGAGATAAAATCACGAATATTTATTCAACTAAAAAGCTAACTGACGATCAGTTAATGTCATTCCATGACGATGTCATTGCGGAAAGTAACGATGACATTAAGATTAATCCAAATCGTTTGACTAAAAGTGTGGTGAGAAATGAAATTGAGAATGTAATCATCACGAGTCAAAATGCTGTTGAAGCCTTACTCACTAATTTTTCGGCTGTAGAATTACAGTTCAAAAATATATACTGCGTTGGCAGACGCACCAAACGTATGGTCGAAAAGCGCATAGGGAAAGTAAAGCATCACGAAACTTATGCTAAAAATTTAGCGGCGCACATGGTGGAATTTATGGATGGTACTGAAGTGACTTATTTTTGCAGTAATCTGCGGCTAGACACTATTTCTGATATTTTATCTGAAAACAATATTAAAGTAAATGAAGTTGAAGCTTACGAAACTAAGTTTGATGCTGATAAAGTTGAAGGCGATTTAGATGGAGTCCTATTTTATAGTCCATCGACAGTTCAAAGTTTCTTAAAACAGAACAAAGCTAAAGGTATTGCGTTTTGCATTGGCGAAACCACTGCAACGGAAGCTAAAAAATATTTTGAAGAAGTTCGTGTCGCTAAAGTACCTTTGGTAGAGAGTGTTATTGAATTGGTGAATGAATTTTACATTTAGCTTTTAGATCTTAGCCCTTAGCTATTGGCAAATAGTGTAACTAATCAAACCTCAGTAAAATGAGAAATTTTAGAACACTTGAAATTTAGAAAAACGGAATTGAGTTAGTAAAACAAGTTTACATGCTCTCACAAGAATTACCTTCTGAAGAAAAATTTGCTTTAAGAAGTCAAATAACCAGAGCTGCGGTTTCTATTCCTTCAAATATTGCAGAAGGTTGTAGTAGAAATAGTGATAAAGAATTTAAAAGATTTCTTGAAATTGCAATGGGCTCTCTTTTCGAAGTTGAAACACAATTAATCATTGTACAAGAACTAGAATTCATTTCTGAAGAAAACTTGAAATTCATTTTTGAGCTTCTGAGCAAAGAGGCTAAAATGATAAACAGTTTAATAAATAAAATTAAAAATAGCTAATAGTAATTGTCCAAAAGCCAAAAGCTAATAGCCAAAAGCCAAAGGCTACAATGATTAAAAACGATTTATTTTTAAGAGCACTAAAAGGTGAAACGGTTGAACGTCCACCAGTTTGGATGATGCGTCAAGCAGGCAGATACTTACCTGAATTCATGGAAATCAAAGCCAAATACGATTTCTTTACACGTTGCCAAACACCAGAATTAGCGAGTGAAATTACGGTACAACCTATTCGTCGCTATGGAATGGATGCTGCGATATTGTTTTGCGATATTTTAGTGATTCCACAGGCTATGAATATTGAGGTACAGATGAAACCTAACTTTGGACCTTACTTGCCAAACCCTGTGCGCTCTCAAAAGGATGTGGATAATGTTATCGTTCCAGATGTAAAGGAAGCCTTAAGCTATGTTTACGAAGCTATCAAAGCGACCAAAGAAAAGCTTAATGACGAAATTCCATTAATTGGTTTTGCTGGTTCACCTTGGACTATTTTGTGCTACTGCGTACAAGGCCAAGGCTCTAAAAACTTTGATAAGGCGAAAGAATTTTGTTTTACAAATCCGATTGCAGCGCATCAATTATTACAAAAAATCACAGATACAACTATAGCTTACTTGAAGGAAAAAGTAAAAGCGGGAGTTAATGCTGTTCAGGTTTTTGATTCTTGGGGAGGCATGTTATCTCCTGTAGATTACCAAGAGTTTTCTTGGCAATATATTCAACAAATTATCGATGCTTTAAAAGATGAAACACCTGTTATTGCTTTCGGAAAAGGCTGTTGGTTCGCTTTAGGAGACATGGCGAAATCAGGAGCTTCTGCATTAGGTATAGATTGGACTTGTTCTGCACGTAATGCACGCTATTTAACAGGAGGCAATATTACACTCCAAGGTAATTTTGACCCTACACGTTTATTTTCGCCACCATCAGAAATTAAAAAGATGGTGCATCAAATGATTAATGATTTTGGGAAAGACAAATACATTGTAAATTTGGGTCATGGTATTTTACCCAATATTCCATTAGACAATGCTAAGGCATTTATAGATGCTGTAAAGGAATATAAAAGTTAAAAGCCCATCCTAACCTTCCCAGAGGGAAGGAACTTTTACTCGGATGGTTTACTCATACACTAGTGGTTTTGAAAATGCCCATCGAAATCCTTAACTTTGAAATAAACCTACTGGGCTATATAGGAACACTAAACAAGTACCCTTTCTTTCGGAAAGGGCTAGGGAAAGGCTTATGATAAATAACATATTAAAAGGCATACAAGCATACTCTGGCGCATTAAGTCTAATATCAAAACTTAAGCTTTGGAAATATTTTGCTATTCCCATATTAATAAGTGTTGTAACAGCTTCAATAATAGCCGTATCTGCTTATGGACTATCTGATAATATTGGACGTTTCATAGCTAACATATGGCCTTGGGAATTCGGTAAAGGCACCTTTACTTCTATCTCAACATTTATAGGTGGAATTGTTGTTTTGGCTATTGGCTTAATCTTATATAAGCATATCATAATGGCACTTTCAGCACCGTTTATGAGTCCTGTTTCAGAAAAAATTGAAGCGCATTTAACGGGAGTAGAACCACACAATCATAGAAACACTTCTTTTAAAGCACAATTATGGAGAGGCATTAGAATAAATATCAGCAATTTAGGAAAGGAATTACTAATTACCTTGCCTATTCTTTTATTAAAATTTATTCCGGTCGTCAATATATTTTCAATCGTTTTGTTGTTTTTAGTTCAGGCGTATTATGCTGGCTTTGGTAATATGGATTACACACTAGAACGTCATTTTAAATATAGAGAAAGTGTACAATTTGTAAGAAAGTATAGAGGTGTTGCAATAGGAAACGGAACTGTTTTTATGCTGTTTTTATTGATTCCTGTTATTGGTGTTATTCTTGTTTTACCAATGAGCGTAACGGCTTCATCCATAAGCACTGTAGCTCTTTTAAAAGAAGAAAAATTACGGCTTCATAACAAAATAGTGGTGAAATGATAGCAAAATTTAACGCGTTCGAAATTAACCCAATTCATGGCGGTGACGCTTGGAAAATTTGCGATCTTATGATTGCAAATGCCGATCGTTTTAAAAGTTACTTTCCTAGCACTTTAGCTCAGAATTTAAATCCTACATTGTCACAGCTATTTGTTGAAACAAAACTGAAGCAGTTTGAAAGCAAAGAAGAGTTTTTATTCACATTAAAACATTCTAAAACCAGAGAACTTGCAGGCCTTATTTATATTAAGGAACTCGATTGGGATTTAAAGCAAGGTGAATTTGCCTATGGCATCGGTTATCCTTTTGAAGGGCAAGGCTTAACTTCTAAAGCCATCACACTGCTATCAGAATACGCGTTCAATGAGTTAGGATTAAAAACACTTCAAATAATTGCACATAAGGACAATTTTGGAAGTGTAAATGTCGCCATAAAGAATAATTTTATATGGCAGAAAACTTTAATAAATGAATTTACCCCAGTCGGAAGACCACCTTTAGATATGGAGTTATATGAATT
>JAWUVW010000090.1:0-8470 GCA_034112185.1 Flavobacteriaceae bacterium
TTCGAATCCTCTCGAGGTCACGAATAAATCAAAAAGTTGCATGTCAAATCAAGCTCGCTTGAATTTGTAAGTGCAACTTTTTGATTTTCAAAGCGGAGCTTTAGAGGATGCACAGCAATCCTAAAAAGAAACGTTTTGAGCTACAATCTCCTGCCATGTGTTTTGTTTTAATTTGTAAGTGCAACTTTTTGATTTTCAAAGCGGAGCTTTAGAGGATGCACAGCAATCCTAAAAAGAAACGTTTTGAGCTACAATCTCCTGCCATGTGTTTTGTTTTAATTTGTAAGTGCAACGCAATACCCTTCAAATGAAATCTGAATCTTTTTAGAGCAGACTTTTATTTTCTATTTGTAACCATTTGCCTTAACCTACCTTCAACAAACTGAAGTATCTTAAAAGAAACCAACCCTAAGACTGTTTTTCTATTATACTAGTTTAAAATTGGTAAAAAAATAAGCCATCGAAAAAATTACGTTTAAATGTTTCAGCTTGATGGTAATGGTTTGTGTAAAAAGGCGTTTTAATGCTTTTTACATAGTGTTGTTCTTAGTATTTGTGCTTTTAACAATAGAATATTTGTTTTTTAACTTTAGAAAAGGTGTTTCAAAATACTTATAAGATAGTGTAGCTGTCAAAATCGTGAAAATTAGAACTACTGGATAGAGCAAAGAATGTTCTAATTCGTACTCTAGAGATGATAGCGTAAATGAAAGTAGATATATTATAATCATATGATAAATATAAATTCCATATGAGATTTTTCCAATGAAATCCATGAACTTATTCTCTAATGAAATTAAACTAAATTTATTTGAAGATACATTTAAAATTAGGATCAAATAAAACAGGGCATTCAGTTCTTGGTCTATAAAACTGAATAGATGTATTGGCTTATAAATTATTGATGCTATAAGTATGAGCCAAGATATGATCTGAATTTCTTTTCTATAAATAAGTTTAAGTATTTTGTTTTTTGAATAAACGAGATACGCTCCAATAGCCCCTAGAGCCATAATATCAATTCGTGTAATAGAAAGAAAATAAAAAAGAATTGATTTTGGTGACAAGAGAAGATATACAGATAACTTAATAATTAGAAAAAGTAGAAATAAAGAGATAAATACGGTAAGATATTTAGAGGTTCTCTTTATGATATGTGGCCAAATTAAATAAAACTGTTCTTCAACACCTACGGACCATAACGGCATAATACTTGAAATAGCAAGATTTAAAAGATATGCAACATTAGCCATTAAAAAGGTGTAAAGAAAAATAGAACTGGCTAGGTTAGATGTTTTAGGAACAATACCTAAATAAATTAAAATTATAGAAATTATAAGTGAAAGATAATATAAGGGCCATATTCGGAAAACTCGTCTCAAGTAAAAATTCTTAAGGTGTATTGATTTGGTTTTTTCTTTTTCAACTAATAATAAATATGTAATCAAAAATCCACTGAGAACAAAAAACATATCAACTGCATTTCCATCCATTCCGTTTGTATGAAAACCTATTTCCGATAAATTAAATAAACTAGAAAATTGGTCTGTGTGCCATATAACTACAATTAGTGATGCTATTGCTCTAATTCCGTTTAAGCCTTTAAAATATATTGCTTTCTCCATAGTTTATTCAGCAAAACGCGAGTCTGCGCATAGACTTCATTTTTTAATTACCCGCAAGTTCTACACAAAATCATATATCTTTTAGGAGACTTAAAAATAGTAAAGGCTAATGGATATCTTATCATTCTTTTGGAAATAAACGTCAGTAAGAGGCTTAAAACAGGATCTATTTTGGATAGAACACAGCTTTTAAGAGCTTCCATGCCTACATTATACCTTATTCTTAGTAAAATGGACATATGCCTCTTAAGGTGATAACAAATTATCATCAAATTAACTTCAAAGAACATATTTACTCTACCTTTCATACGTATGCAGGTAAATTGCCATTGTATGTTTAAAGTTCTAAATTGATGTTTGGCTATTTGTGGTCTTAGCGGTTAATATTCTGGACTTAGGGTGATTCTTTTTTTGGTTTGAGCCAGAGCTTCTTAATATATATAGCATTCAATAAAACGTCTGGTGTTCTTTTGAGAGTATTGGTCTCTTAGCGTACAGCCTATAAAAGCCTTTGTAACTGTATGTTTTCCTGCATGCTTCCAAAAGTTTTTAGTACTTTTTAAGCGGGATATTTGTAGGCGTCCTGTGGTTTGTGATAAGCAATGTTTTCATTGGATACAACCCGTTTTGTTGCGAAGAATGCTCCTTTGGTTTATCTATTTTCGCATAGCTCTTTGTTTGATAGTTGGAATAAAAGTAGTCGTGAATCTTCGGTTACGGAGTTATGAAAAACATTTTCTTTAAAAGAGTGTTGTGTGTTCGTAAAAATATGGATTTCAAAAGTCGAGTAGGGTATTGTCTAATGAGAGCTAATTGCCGAAGGCAGGTAATAAGGAGAATAGAGACGAATTGTATGGGTTATTTGTATATTAATACGTTGTAATTTAGAGCTTATGCCTATACCTATTAGTATGAGTTATTAGCTGTGCTTCTGGAAAATGTTATCGAGATTCCTCTAGAGTTTCAAGATAAATTACCTGATCTTTATAACTATATGGGCACATATTGAGTTTTAATCTCGTGGGTTATTAGTCCTAAAAAAAGCCTCTATAGAGGCTTTTTTTAGGATATAGTTTGAATTTTTATAGTTTAAATATAGCTTGTAAACTATATTGAAAATGATTGTTTGGATATATTTGACCTGCGTCTCTGTGATTGACAGCAAATTTGGCTAAAGCTTGAGGTTTTAAACCAAATGTGTGGTTTCTATTAAGCCAAAATATGGCACCACCACCAAGGTTTATCGAAAGATTTGCATCATCTATTATAAATAAACCTAAACCGGCATTGACATAAAAGTCTACCCATTCCTGTCTTGGTAAGATATATTCTCCAAAATAATATTTAAATGAGGTATCTATAGCAAAATAGGTAAGATCTTCTTGCGGTGGGCCTGCGGCATCGAGTCGTTCGCCTGCTTCAAAACCGTTTAGACTCAATCCTATTTCAACAGCGAATAAGTCAGTCCATCTTGTTTCGATACTAGCCGAGATGGGAGTCTTAAAGGCCCAATCACCTGGAGATTCAAGGGGGTTCTTTGATCCTAAGGAATTTATTGTGTTGACACCAACAGATACATACCACTCATCCATGTTAATGGATCTGTCGATCTGTGCTGTAATTGCTAAAGTAAAGCATGACACTACTAATGCTAAAAATATTTTTTTCATGTGCTACTGAATTAAAACTGAAAAATATTAACGTCAAAAATAGTATATTCTCTTTAAAATACATTGATTCTTTTGAAAAATATTTTTTTTAATACATGTCGTGTATAAAACTTATTGTATATAATTAAATTTAAGCGAGTTGCGATGTACATGTAGTGCTGTTTAATTGGTTTTAAACCTAGCTTATAGACCGGATTTATTAAATATTTCAGGTGAGAATTTTTATACGATTCCATTTTTTTATTTGATAAAATGCTATGGAAATCATCAAAATAGTAGCTAGCAATGGCTAAATACGACGGTCCGAACTTTAATTTTGATAAGTCCAACAGTAACAATGTATTAGTGTGAACTTTTAAAATAATACTATCATAACATGTTTTAAAGTGTACGGTATGATAAAAACCACCTTTGTCATTGAGTTGCCAGGCCAATATTTGATGTAAGCCTAGATAATAGGAACTGGGAATAGCTATATGATCTACATACCTTTTTGAACGTATAACTTTTTTAATATCAATGATGTCGCCATATTTTTGGATTAATAGCTCGTCGTGCAATTCAATTGCAGCCAATTCATTAGGTGCAATCAATCGATCAAGGTGCCTAAACCCTATAGTTTCGTAAGCAAAGCCAAAAGTTTTAGGATATCCATTGCGCTTAATAAGGTTAAAAGCAGTTGTCAATTGATCTTTTGAGACCAAAATATCAATATCACCAACCATGCGCTCTGCATTATCTTCATAACAACCTGAGGCTAGTAGGGCGGCACCTTTTAAGAAGACATGATCTATGTGATGCTCTTTAAGGAGTTGAGCTATAAAATGTACTTGCTTAAGTATGGATGTGTTCCTATTTCTGTTTATACTGGTAATTTGTTCCAAGTAGGTTTCTAATCCTTCAGGTAGTAGATGTAAGAGGTGTTTGGCTTTTAGTCTGCAATAGATAGCAGGCAGAACGAGATGCTTACTCCCTTCAACAACAATCACATCCCAATTAAATGAGGGATCGTTTAATAAAAGCTCTAATTTAGAATTTGAAGATTCAAAACTCAGTATATCTGCAATATGTCTATATGTTATGGCAAGATTACCCATGGATAATGCGGTTGAACCCTAATATAAGGTATTATTAGTTTTTATTAAGTTGATGAAACAGTTGAGATACCTCTTGGGCTACACTTTTGGTGTCGCTATACGTTAATTGATAGGTGTTCACAGTGTCTAGCCAATCCAAAAATTCTTTAGCATGAACTGGGTTTGGAGACAACCAAGACTCCGGCACTAGCGTTTCTAAAACTGTTTTAATAGAAATAGTTTCGAGCTTTGTTAGTGCTTCAGCTTTGTAATTGACTAAAATAATGCCTCGACAAGGGTAGAAGTCCTCTTTTGGTGGCTTACAGGGCATATATTTTATAAGGCCTTTGCTCTTGTTGAATTGGATGAGTGGTAAATCATTAAAACCGTCTACAAGGGACTGCAGTAAGCTAAAAGCGCCTTCTTTAATGGAGACTGCCGATGGGTTGTAGTATATGTTTTTAGATTCAGAAAGCATTGGAGACACATCATCCGCAAGTAAATCGAAACCACTGGCTACTAATAAAGCACATAATGTACTTTTTCCTTTTCCAGATGCACCAACAAATAGTAGGGATGAATTTCCATCGGTTATAGTAGAACCATGAAATGTACCTATCCAGTCGTCTTCCACCTTATGATGTGTCAAACAGATTAAATGCATTATAAATTGCCCTTGCATGAGGTGATAATCGCCCTGCGGTACGCAAGTAATTAACTGCTCATTTTTAAAAAGATATAAGTGCTTTTTCTTAATGTATATATCGAAAGTAATATCGCTAGAAGCAGTTGCTTCAACGGAGAGGTGCGCCAAGGCCGGATGTATGGTCTTTAAGACCAATTCAGAAGCGTAATAAATCTGAATTATTTGACCTCTAATTGCATAGTGTTTTGCAATAGAACGATGTGATACATCGATCGCCACTAGAATTTTTTTAGACGGAACAGTAAGCGTGTTGCAACTATTAAGATAGTCGTTTAGAGTATGTGCTATAGTTGTAGGATCTGACGTTTTACCTTCGAGTATTAATTGAGCTTCAAAGGCTTCCATAGTATCAGATTCTAAATAATAATCTAAGACTATTTTGAAGGTGTTATCGATAACACTATAGCTATTAGATACATCATACCATAATATCCAATGGTCACCGAACAAACGCTTGTATGTCGGCGCTAAACTAGTATTCAAAGTAAGAACTATAAATTAAGAATTAGGAAAGATCTGGCCTCCTGGATCTGGTGGAGGAGTAGAAGATGCGTGAGATTTAAGCGGGTTTAAAATCACAAATGTTCCCACAGCCGTTAATGCCGCGTATTTACCCATTTTCTCAATGGCGTCTTTTCGAGTGATTTTATCTAGGTTATTTTGTTTCTTCATGGCGTTTGCCCTAAGTTTAAATTCAAAATTAATAAAATTATTTACTTACTCAAGTAATTTATCAAAAGGTTTCTTGTAAAAACAAATATTTATGCCTCTAATATAGAGTAAATATAAGTTAAATACCTCATTATCAACTATATTTTTTATCGATAGTATAATGTAGTTCTCGATTTTTTCTATCGCTCTTTAAAGACATAACGCTTTATTATAGAATTGGTAATGACGTCCGACACAGATTAAATGTCATAGCGCTAAAATAAAACGTACAGGTTTTAAAGACTCTAAATTTTGATATTTTTATCTAATTATTAGTTTCTGAGATTTACTGTTAGAAGCATCTGTTAATTGTACCACATAGACGCCAGTACTTAAGTTACTCACATCAATAGACTGTCTAGATTTAGAAGTTTCTAATTGCGAAGCAGCAACCAAACGGCCTTGTAAATCGTAGACATTAGCTGTCGTCGCTTCTAATAGCTGACCTGTAATCACAATCGTTTTATCACTGTCGTTAGTGTAAATACGCAGGGCATCTAAAGTGTTATCAACGTCTGATAAGGCGCTATCAGCAAAACGTAAAAAGAAACGCCCAGTGCCACTCAAATCTGTAGTTGGTGTTAAAACATAATCTAAAATTGTTAATAGGGTTGACGTGTTTGTCGTTGTATCCTCTAAATAGACACTTACAGTACTTGGTAAGTTAGCGTCTGAGATCGTAAACCTTAATTGTTCCCCTTGATGAGCATTAACACCTAAAGGAATGGTAACGTTATTTAATTCTGAGGTATTTAACGACTGTAAAGCCATAGCTCTTCCTGTATTATTTTCAACTAAATGTGAATAAATAAGAAAGTCATTTCCATTTGCTCCATATACTGCGGCGTCATAACCTGGGTCTAAGCCAAGACTAGAATTCTCGTTAAAATAAAAACTTGTTCTGCTCGTGTTTGAAGCAATAAGATCGAGTTTAAGATTGTAATTCATAGGTGTTCTTCCCACTATAAAATCATCAACTCCAATAAGTGTTCTCATATCTGTGGTACTTGCAGTTCCGTTATTGAAAACGAGACTACCCGTGAAACCAGGCGTAGCATTTGCCGCAATGAAAAAACCTTGTCCAGGTGCAATATTAAGGCTAGCATTAGTTGCATTATTTATGATGGTGAAATTACCTGTAGTCTCTCCGGCTCCATCACGAGTATTGCTGTTATATCCGTATATAGCTATGGCCGCATCATCCAATACCGCAGCATTAGCAGTAAGAAATGCAAGAGAATTTATATAACTTGGATAAGGATTTCCAACTAAATTCCATTGGCTTCCACCTATAGGGGTACCAATTACAATACTCACGTTATTCGGTTCTACAGCGCCTGAAAACGTTAAGAACGTATCTTCTGAGGTAGTTGCAGCTCTATACCCCTTACCTTTAATTAAGGCAGCTGTTGCGCCAACAGTAAAATTTTCATAGGCAGGTGTTGTAGTGTTATAAGGTCCAAACGCATAAACAAAACCATTAGTTGCTAACTTACTCGCATTTGCGGGTGTCCCTAGACCAATAAAGACATCAAAAGTGAGGCCGCTAGAGGGTATAAGTGGTAGTGCTATTAAGTCATTCCCTGGTTCTGCTACTTCTCCTATTTTATTAACGTGACGTTCGTAGTTTACGGTGCCTGAGATGTCGCCATTATTGATGAGACTAGAATAGAGTGCTGAGGTGGATTCTAAAGTAAGGCCATTAGTTACATTTCCAACGGTTAAGGTAGTGTCAGAATCTATAGTTAAACTTGCCCCAGGATTTAGAACAACGGTATTTATATTTGTATCTTCCGAAATTACAGTATCACCAGCAGTTACAAGAATCTTACCTCTGTTTTCATTGGTTGCCTTGCCGTTAGGATCTGTTGGGGACCAGCTACCATTGGCAAATGTATAGGTCTTAGGGAATCCTATAACACTAACGTTGTCCATCTGTTGACGGTCATTATTATTATTGCTAATGAAAGTAACCTTTATTTGCAATGTTGCTCCATTAAGCGCCGCTTGGCTAACTATAGTGCCAGGAGCAATTGTACCGGCAACAGTATGATTGGTAGTAACCGGTGAAAACGGGCCTCCGTCAATGCTGTATGTTGTTGTTACGATATCATCAGGTTCAAGACTACCATCTCCTTGAGATAGATCGATGGTAAAGGTCACATCGGTATCGTTTGAGATATCGATTATGGGTGAAATCCAATCAGTACCACCTCTAACGCGTCTGGCTTGGAATAATGGCATCGTTCCATTTTTTATTGTTTTGAACCTAAACCTACTATTCAATAGAGTAGCGCTTGAAACTCTGCTAATATCAATAGTCCAGTCCACACCATTTAAGTTTACCATATCTGTATTCTGATTGTAGCCTCTGTTGCTTCGAGAAAATTCTTCAAGATAGATGCTAGTTTGCCCAAACCCTAGGGCACCAATTAAAAGTGTAATTAAAAAAGCGTAAAAATTTCTCATGTTAAAGTGTGTTTTTAGTCTACAAGTATCAATTTATTTTCTAAAATAATTTTCAAATGTAAGAAAAATAACAGTGATTTATCACTTATGCATTAACAAATAACTAACACTAAGTTTTGGACCCAGTACGTGTGTTTTAGCCACTTTTATAAAACGGAATAGCTACTGTAAAGTATAAAGCTATAAACTGTTATCATACAAGTGTTAGCATCC
>JAWUVW010000091.1:0-53808 GCA_034112185.1 Flavobacteriaceae bacterium
GGCAATCAAAAACTACGTAATTTATTATTTATGTGCAGTTTTACAGCATGCAAATACAACAAAGCATGCAGAGATCTTTATGAGCGAATAGTAGCCAAAGGAAAGAGTAAGAAATTAGCATTAATCGCGGTGTGTAATAAGATATTAAAACAGGCCTTTGCTATCGCTAAATCAGGTTTGATATTTGATAAAGAATATAAAAGTACTCTAGTCAAAAATTAATGGAATTTTACTTGTTTTTTAGCACAGTACTTTGTTGGCACCAGTTTTTACTTTTCAGATTTCAGTTTGAAATTCACGCAATAATTGTATTTTGTTTCTCTTTTTATTCCTAAATTCAAATCATTAATATTCTTTTCTAAAAGCCTACTGAATTTCTCTATAGCCTGTAAACTGACTTTGTCATTATTAACTTTAAACGCAAAATATTCTATTCGACCAATACTGTCAAAATAAATTCTCGTTAGAATTGGAATTTCAGATTCATCAACATTCCAATTAATTTTTTCCGATTTCAGTCCGCTCACTAATTCATCCTGAAAAGTATTTATTTTTCTTACAAGAACTGTATCTCTTTCAGCGTTGAAATTTTGAGGTGTTAATAATTTTGGATATAATGTTTTTAAATCCTTTTTTCGAAATTCCACATCAAGTTCAGGGTTAAGAATTTCATTGATAATTATCGGGTTATTATTTTCTTTCACATTTTGGCAAGAGAAAGCCAAAATTAAAAATCCAAAAAGTATGCTTTTAGTCAATATGTTCATTTTTTTGTCAAATTGGTGCCAACAATGGTATATATAACATATGTTATATATACACCCAAATATAGGATATATTGAACATATGTTATATATATCTTTTATAGTTACACTAGTATTGTAACTGTTCACTTAAAACATAAACTTAGCAGTGTACGTGTTTTATGATAATTATCATAAAACACGTAACTTAATTTACTGTACAATAGTATAAATAATACAAAGCGGAGTGTTACGGGATCCCGCAGTTGCACTTCACTAATATTACAGATTTTTTTTTACATTTATGCTATGATAAAGTTAGTGCTTTTCTTAGCACCTTCATATACGTAGTTCTACGTATATTTTAATAAAAAAAGCGGGTGGCTTGTATCAGGTTTTAATTCGGCAAACTTCGGTTGCTACCTTCAATACAAAATATATTTAGTTTTCAGTAATGCTCAGCACTGGCATTGCGAGTGAGGTATGCAACCGGTATTGCGAGGCATGAAGCAGTCTTAGTATTGGTCACTAATTATAAACAGATTGCTTTGTCCTGCGTCCTCGCAATGACGGTACATAAGATGATGACGGATGGGGTGGAGGTGTCACTGCGAGCTTTACGAGGAAGACGACGTAAACCTGAAGCAGTCTTAGTATTGGTAACTAATTATAAACAGATTGCTTTGTCCTGCGTCCTAGCAATGACAGTAACATGGTGAGTTGGCTTCGTCATGCTTACTCGCGTTAACGGCTTATTTTACGCCTTGCAATCTGTTAATTACAAGGCGTCGTCTAATGATAAGGCGTACAGCGATTATATGCAAAGGACGAAGCTTTTAAAACTGCTTTGTTTGATAAAATGAAACGTATGTCGCATGTTAGCGGAGGTAAATAAAATAGTAATGGGTGGCATTCTGGTTGACTTTCTTATTTCTATTAATCACTATTCTCAAAACCTGCTTAACATCTAGATATTAACTTGTGAAATAGTAGCCATTAAAACATAAAAAAACCACCGCTAGGCTTTAGAAGTGGTTCTTTAAATTACAGCTTAGACTAATTCATCTGCACTTCTTTCCATTTCTCGGCAAGTTTAGTGAGATTAGATTGCATTAAATCATCTGAGGTCAGCGCGATTTTAAATTCGCAAGACGCTTCAAAATTTAAAAACCAAGGCTCAGAAACAGAAGGTATATCCACTGCCTTGGCAACTTCGACTACCATAACGGCACCGCGATGGCCGTCTTGTTCTGTAAAATAAATACTTTCTGGATTGATATCATCAATCACTCGACTAATAATTTCTCCAGCGGTACCTTTTCTAACCATTGCATTGAATGGCTCAATAGGAAAGGTCACATTAACTAACATTTTCATGACATACAGTTTTTAAAATTAATAACACTAAATATACGAAATAATTTGGTTAATTACGTATATAATTAACTGCATTTTAGAAGTTTATGATTAATTTGATCCTATTTTCTAACTTAATTTTCACCCCTACCTATGTATACCTGCCAAAACACGAGGTTTTAAAATATCTCGAATTTAGACATGCCTTAAAAAAAATTAAAAGGAGCTGCTGCTGTGCTTATAAATAAGGTATTCATGAATGCTTTGCATTTGCGGCGTCCTGCGTCCTTGCAATGACAGTAACATGGTGAGATTGTTTCCTGCCTCGGACTTAAACAATTAACAGATCGCTTCGTGCCTCGCGATGACGGTTTATTTTACGTCTTACTCCACAACTTTAAAAGCTTGAATAGCGGCATTAGGTTCCATAATGGCATACCCTTGCCAGAAGCTGGCATCGTATTGCGATAAATAGGTGGCTTTAATGGCTGTGTTCTCAGTGGCATTGTCGTAGGTGGATGTGTCGATGTTTTCAGAATCAAAAACGACCAATTCGTACGTGTTGCGTTGCGTCATTTCTATATCTAGTTTTAAGGACAGTTCATTCTGTTTGCGTCGGCCTCTAACATGCTTGTTTTTTTCAATCACCTTCAAAGGTCTGTTAAGACCAAAGTAGACACCGCTGTCTAATTCTAAATATTTTGGACTATACCCACCTGCAGCATCTTTTTGAAATAACATGCGCCCCTTATACACATTATGACGATAGGAAATTCCTAACAAACCAAACGTTTGGATGGGTCTTACATTATGAAACTCCAAGCGCAGTATCGCATAATCATCAAAGTTGACATACATGGTGCCTTTAAAATCCTTTTTACCTTTGGGCTCAAATTTTAGGATGTATACAGGCGTCTCGTCAATATAGGTGTAGCCGTCTAGTGTAAATTCATATCTATTGGATTTACTTAACACATCAATCTTGCTGTCTTCATTAAAAAACAACTGGTCGTATAATTCTGAGATTCGATCGGTCATTTCTTGATTGAAGTTTTGGTTATCCGTGTCTTCAACCTTTACAAACGCCTCAGTTTCTTCTTCATGTTCCTTTTTTAAGGAGTCGAGTTGCACTTTAGTGCTGAAAAAGCCCGATTTTATCTTAAGGTAGGAGTCTGGCTTTACATTCGCTTTAAAGATCCCTTCCATTTTATCAGACAAACCATCCATAGAGACGTCCTTGTTTTTATCATAAAGCTCGGCCGCTTTATCGATGTGAAATTTATGCTTGGCGTAATCGCCATAAAAGTCGCCAAGCGCTTCGCGATAATAGGAAGATTGTTTTGGTACCAAATCGGCAATACTATCTATAAGGGGTTTGTCGAGTTCTGCAATGGTAGACTTCTGAAACCCAAAATCTACTTTTTTCATATGACTCAAATCTGATTGCCTAAAGAATATTTTTTTCTTGGAGAGACTCACCTTGTAATTTACAGCAAGGTTGGCTTTTACGTTCTCAATGATTTCTTTAGCGTCCAGTGGGTTGCTCGATACAAACACGGTTTTAAGTTCAAAAACCTTGGGTGCTAAATAGATAATGCTATCCAGTTGACTTTGTAAAGGGAAGGCTTTTTTCTCATAGCCCATAGAAGACACATATAAACTGTCCGATGCTTTTGCTGTTGCCCTTAAGGTGAAATTAAATATGCCGTCTTCATTGGTGATGACGCCACGGTGGGTTCCGTATTGTATGTTCGCAAAAGGAATAGGCGCATTGGTTTTTTGATCTAAAAGCTGCGCTGAGAAGTTCTGAGCGGCTAACTGACCTAGATTAAAAGTGACTAGTAATGCAACTACATATTTGATAAGTGATGTCATGAATAGGGTCGTTTATTATAAAGACGTAAAAAATTAGCAATTGGTTGCTTGTGTTATTTTATTAAGACGATTAAAGTGCTGCAATGTTACTTTGAGATGCCCATACCATCAATTAAACCCTCACTGCGAGGAAGTATGACGAAGCAAATGCCCAGCATTCATATATACCTTTAAAAGGCAATAACAGGGAATGAATAATCTCATAAAGGAAAAGGAATTAATGGGCAGATTGCCGCACTCGTGCCTCGCTCGCAATGACGGATCGCTCCAGGTTTACTTCGTCACTGCGAGGCATACAACATTCCGGCATTTCGAGTCTTAAAATGAATCGTCATTGCGAGCGTAGCGTGGCAATCTCTTTAAAAAGAGTTTTGCCAGCATACAGATTACGCATCAGCTCGTATTGTTTGTTAGCTGAAGCGGTTAATTCTATGCATTTGTTTCAGGTTGACGGCGGCACCTTGTAAAGCTCGCGATGACCTTACCAAGACTAAAATCCTCATCAAATTCGACCTCAACTTTAATTTACTGTTAAGTAAATGCTAAATCTTTGATAATTAAGTAGTTTGTGACCAGAGTTGACATCCAAAAGCATAAAACCCATCGTACATTTAACATAACTAAAATTGTGTGCTATGAAATTATTACAGGGAATTACTAAAGGGCTTTTCCGATCTAAAGCAGAACCACTAAAAAACAACCTAAAGGGTGAAGGTTCTAAAACGAAGACATTAATCTCAAAACGATTTTCAAAGGAAGAGGCTGCCTTTTTGTTTATATAAATCACAGCACGTAGAGCGCAATAAAGAGCGCTAAAAAAATCCCATACAGCAAAACCATAGGGGATTATAAAATAGATTGCCGCGCGATGCTCGCAATGACAGTTTAATTTGTAGGGTTATCCAGTCGCAGCAATTTTTATAGAATGCCCTTGCGCCAGCCCACAACAATCAGAATCCTTATCTACTCTTTCAAAAAGCTACAGTTTACCGGTTTTTGGAATTTATTTATATAGCTTGTTGCTCAATCAAAAGCATAAAACTTATGAAAAAAATTACTTTAGCTATTGCGGTATTATTTATTGGTTTGCAAGCACAATCGTTTCCAGCACCGTATTGTGAGCTGGGAGAGGCGGAGGACATTTCTGTAGAAGAAATAACTTCGGTTGCCTTTACAGACACTACGATTGCAAATGCCGATACCGAAAGTGTTTTAATTGATGAAACAACAACTATTGCAACGGTTAACCAAGACGGCACCTACACCATTGAAGTTGCAGGCAATTCATACGGTAATTTTGACACTGATATTGTGGCCTTTATAGATTGGAATCAGAACGATATACTAGACGATGAGGGTGAAATATATGCGGTAGGTACATTGGTTAATTCCGATGGAAACGATGGTGTGCTCGTCAGCCTCGCTAATACAGTACCTGCAGATGCGGTTATAGGAACCACGCGAATTAGACTTACAAAAAAACCTATCAAAATGCACAATCTCCTGCAGAAATAAACCCTTGTGGTATATTGTTTAATCCTTTTGGTCAAGGCATTTTTGCAAGCTTTGGACAGGCTCTCGATTTTACTCTGAAGGTAGAAGCAGCTTTGAGTGTTGCGGGCTTTGACCTCGATGCCTTGTCTGTATTTCCGAATCCTACAAAAGGTATTTTAAATATCAACTATACCTCTAAAATCGATGCGGTTCATATCTATAACCTTTTAGGACATGCTGTGTATGCTAAAAGCACAGTCACAACAGCTCTAAATTTAGATGTAGCGTCTTTGGCTGTGGGCATGTATGTTGTAAAATTAGTTTCAGAAGGCCAACAGCATAGCTTTAAAATGATAAAGGAATAAGGGGGACGATACCTAAGCTCTTTTTTACTGCACTTAGAGCATCTTAACAGGTTGTACATTTTGACTTTAATAATTCAATTTGACGTCAGTTCGAGTGGCCCGATTTTTTTATCGAGATGTAGCGTGGACTAAATTAGTAATGAAATTCTTGTTCTCGATACAAATGTTACGCATTTTCAATCGTAAAACCCATTCGAACTGACGAATTTCGTAAAAATACGTTGTCTAATATATTTATACATAAAAATCTACTTAACAATGTTTTAGATGTTATTTTGCAATCCAACAAACGCTATTTCGGGTATGCGCCAGGTAGGCGCTGGTTATGAATACATAGATGCATTGAAGAAACGAATAAAATGAACTGTGATTGTGAGTTAGCTACGAACGTGGCAAATGCGATAGCATTCATGACGACCTCTTAAAATAAAAAAAATAGTTGAAGTGTGTCTTATTTAAGTTAAAAGGTTTATAATTGTGCGTTAAAACTGCGATATAATTAATTTTATGCGCTGTAAGCGATTTTAATCTTAGGGTTTCGAGCTTTATTTCATATACCGGTCAAAGCAGTTAAAAGAGGCCTTTTAGAATAAGCAAATACCCAAATAGCTCAACAATACTTATCAACATGCAGGCATGTGCTTAAAATAAATTAAATTGTTGTAACATTTTTAAACAAGTAATAAATTAACGACTAACACTATAATTATGATTAAAAAAATTACATTTCTACTGACTCTATTTTGCTTTAGTACAATAACCGCTCAAACAAATTTTGGATGGGACACCGCTATTCCAGTGCTTACAGAAACTATTAATGGCATTACTACCACTGTGACTATGGTCGGCTCAAATACCCCAGGAGTTTTTGATGTTGGAGGTGATTTTGGGATTTCTGGCAATATCCTCATCAGTTCACTAGATGGAGACCTAACGACAACTGTTATTTTTAATTTTAGTGAAGCTGTAAATATAAATTCAATATTAGCTTTAGAAGGTTTTGTTTCTGATATTGATTATACCTTCACGCCTTCAGGAGGCTCTAATGCTATTGTTGTCGCTTCTTTAGTTGAAGGTATTGCTGCGGTTAATTTAAACTGGACAAATGTCAGCTCTTTTACCGTAACTTCTGCAGGTGCTGCATTTGGGTTTGATGACTTACTCATTAACGATGTCACAAATTTTGGATGGGAAACTACTGCTTCAGTGCTGACAGAAACTATTAATGGCATTACGACGAGTGTTACAATGGTCGGCTCAAATGACCCAGGAGTTGTAGATGCTGAAGATGAATTGGGATCTTCTGGCAATATTATCATAAGTTCACTAAATGGAGATGAAACGACAACGGTTATTTTTAATTTTAGCGAAGCTGTAAATATAAATTCAATATTAGCGATATGGTCGGGTTCAAGCGAATTTACGTTTACGCCTTCAGGAGGGTCTAATTCTGTTGTTATGGCTTCTTTAGGCGGTGACGAATTTGGTGGAGAATTGGTTGATTTAAATTGGGCTGGTGTTACATCTTTTACAGTGACTTCTTCAGGTTCTCTATTTGGGTTTGATAACTTATTCCTTAATGATGATAGTTTATCGAGTACAGATTATTTTTTAGAAAGCGCAATGATTTATCCAAATCCAGTTCAAGATTTTCTTTATTTAGAGAATGTTTCAAATCTAAATTCTGCTAAAGTTTATAATAATTTAGGGCAATTGGTTCTAGAAGCGAATGCTAATAAAATCGATTTTAGCACTCTAAATAGTGGGGTATACTTTCTACAATTAAGCACCGATAAAGAAGTAATAAGTAAAAAGATAATTAAAAAATAGCGGGTTATAGCAATTGCGATAGGTAATTGATCATTCTTGCTATCTCTAAAAATTCAAAATAAATTTTCTGCTTGGTATGTACTTACAAGGTTAAGTTCTAATACAAGCAATGAGTCATAGTCGAGATTGTTGTGTTTAATTTAAATCAAACAAAGCGACTCGGTTAGTACATAAAAAAACCAATGGTAACTGTGATGGTACTATTGGTTTTTTTGTGGTTTATATTAAAATAGTGCTAGTCGTTCTTATTTCAGATTTAATTAATGTTAACAAGCAGATAGTGTTAGTATCTAGATCTCATGTTAAGCTATTCATTTGTTAGGCATGTACCACACTCGCAATAATATTTTTTTTACTACATTTATAGGATATTTTAAAAACATAATCTTAGAACATAACACCATGGCAAAATCAAAAGACTCAAAGAAAAACGTAAAAAAAGAAGCCGCATTATCGCCTAAAGAAAAAAAGGCGGCTAAATTGGCTAAAAAGGCGACGCGTCAGTAATAGCTTAAGCATCGTATAATAAAACCACTCTAGTTTGAGTGGTTTTTTTGTTTAAAGCCCTTACCTTTAGGGATATTTATAACTTACTACTTAAACAAAATGGATATAAAATTAGCAGTACTCATCGATGGCGATAACATCCCATCGGCTTACGTAAAAGAAATGATGGAAGAAATTGCGAAGTATGGCAATCCCACCATAAAGCGTATTTATGGCGATTGGACCAAGCCTCATCTATCGAAATGGAAAAACGTATTATTAGAAAATGCGGTGACACCCATTCAGCAATATGGGTATACCACAGGTAAAAATGCCACGGATTCCGCAATGATTATCGATGCTATGGATATTTTGTATTCAGAGAAAGTCGATGGGTTTTGTTTGGTCTCTAGTGATAGTGATTTTACACGTTTGGCAACCCGTTTACGGGAGGCAGGCATGCAAGTGTTTGGTATAGGCGAAAAGAAAACACCTAACCCGTTTATAGTCGCTTGCGATAAGTTTATTTATATAGAGATTTTGAAACAACAGGCTTTAGAAAGTGAATCAGAAGCTTCAGATGTGATCAACACAACTAAAAATGACTACGATAAGATCACACAAAAAGAGATTCGGTTTATTGCGGCAACTATAGATGATGTTGCTGATGATGACGGCTGGGCTTTTTTAGGGGATGTTGGGAGTTTACTACAAAAGAAACAGCCTAATTTTGATTCTCGGAATTATGGCTTTCAGAAATTAACACCTTTGATTAAATCGATTTCTAATTTTGAAATTGAACGACGTGAAGATTCACGTGGGCGGATGAAATTGATTTATGTTCGGATTAAAGAAGATGTGGTTAAAGGGAAGCGGAAATAAGCTATCGGCACTGCGGGACATAATAATTTAGCGTCACTGCGAGGCACGAAGCAAAAGCACAGCATTCAAAACTACCTTTGTATAAAACAATACTAGGGAGCATAATCTCATTAAAGGGAGTCCTAACAGTAAACAGATGGCTTCAGGTTGCCGTCGGCATCTCGTAAAGCTCGCGATGACGGATTATTTACCTTCAGTAAAGACTAAAAAAAATGCTCTGAATCATCAGAGCATTTTTAATTCATTAGAATAAATTGGTAGCTTACTTAGTGCAACACAGCTATTTCATTTGCCGCAATCGCTTTGGTGTAATTTGCTTTTACTGTCGTTACTAAACCAAAAAATTTAGTGCCATCTTTTTTCTTTAACATTACATAAGTACTTCCCTTATCATTAGTCACGACGTCGTCAATAACAACGGCATTCCCATATACAGATTTGTAACGGGTCACAACACCACGCTTTATTAAAATGTTCGGCCTTGGAAATTTTACATAGGTATAGGTCTGTGATGTAGGTGCTTTAATACGTAATTCATCACCAATTTGAGGTGTCGTTTGTGCAGATGCTAAAAAACAGAATCCAAAAAATAATACTGTAAGTAATAGATTTTTCATAATTAAAACGGTTTAAATTAAGAATACTACAAATTTAATAAGATTTATAGATTTTTAAAAACACTTTTAATAATTATTAACATTTCGTTTTTAGTGGTTAAAATTTGAAAATGATCTCGTGCTGTATTTGTAAGATCATTGTTTATTATTTCTTATAATCGTTGGCTCCGACGGTGTCGGAATATGGTGTCGCTTATTTGTTGTCTAATTTGCTTTGGGAGCTCTTAGTTCTTGGCTCTTTATCTTATTCTAATGGCACTGTTATGGTGAGAACGCTGGATGTGGATGGGTAGCATGGATGAATTTTAATGACAATAAAAATAGATGAATAAGCCCATAATGCAGGAACTAATAAGAAACAGAGCGCATCTGGTTGTCGTCGTCACTCCGTAAAGCTCGAGATGGCGGTAACGAGATACATGACGCTTCTCGTATTTTTAAAAGATTGTACATAGAGCCCTTGTGGTCTATAGCTATCTATAATGCTTATTCTTATCTATAAAGTGTAAAATGTCCAACAAATTCTCTATCGACATTAGGATCATTTGTTTTTACAACATACCAATAATCACCAGAAGGTAACTCATTACCATTATAGCGTCCATCCCAAACTTCACCAACACGATAGTCGGCGACTTTACGACCGTAGCGATCAAAAATAGCGAAGGTTAAACTTGGAAAGCTTCCGGTGCAACCAGGTGCCCAAGTATCTGCGGTACCATCGCCATTTGGTGTGAACCAATTAGGAATACAGATGTCGACAAACTCAAGTTCGACTTGTGCCATGGCAGAACAGCCAGCGCTATCAGTAACGGTCACGGAATATAATCCTGATGCTGTGATGGTATAGGTATACACATCGCCGTAATCCTCACCATCCATCGTGTATGTATAGTTTCCAGATCCACCAGAGGCATTGGCAATAAATTCGTTTAATTCCCCCTCTGTTAATGTCAACGTAATAGGGGTGTAGCCTAAAATATCAAAGAATTCAGTGGTTTGAATACACCCATTGGTATGTCGCACTTCTATATAGTGATTCGATCCTACTGGCACATTGGTAAACATGTTACTCTCTTGATACGATCCACCATCTAAAGCATAATCTAAATCTGAAAGGTTGGTATTAGAATCATCTACAGTAACCGTTACGGTGTTGCCTTGTGTATTGTTATCACAAACATAGGCTAATGTGACTTCAGGGTTTATAACAACCGTATCAGGGAACGTAATATTCCATTCAGATTCACAATCTTGCGCATCACGGATATAAACGATATGATCACCACCACCTAAGTTGGTGAAATCGAATTCTGTTTGTGTTGGACCACCCGTCGTATAAGGACCATCATAATTATCGAGACTTACATTGTATGGTAAGTTACCACCAGAGATATCGATACTAAATTCACCATTGGCATCGCCTGCACAAACTTCAGGGAATAGTGAATCGGCAACAATAGTTAAAATGACAGGTTCTGGTTCAGCAATGCTAAAGTTGAAGGTTAAAAAACAACCTAAAGTATCCTGTACGATGATAGTATAATCACCAGGTACTAAATTTTCAAAAGTATTGGTTTCAAAAAATTGGTTTAACTGCGGTGAGATAGCGTATTGAATGATTCCTGTACCACCAGTTGCCGTAATTTCGGCGAAACCGTCGTTATTTCCGCTACAGGTAACATCGTTGACGACGATAGTTGCATCAAGTGGAGCCAATGGTTGGGTTATAGTAATCGCTGCTGAAGTCACGCTACAATCACCACTTTCTATCACCACTATATAATCACCAGCAAAAAGCGCTGTAAAATAGCCCGGCGTATTTTCAGTCGCAGTAATTGTATTACCTAAACCATCTTGCAAGGTGTAGTTATAATTCCCTAATCCACCTTGTGCAGTGGCCAAAATAGAACCATTATTATCACCATTACAATTAATGTATGGATTAGTGGCTTCTAAATTAATGAGCAACTCAGGCAGAGGATCTACTGTGATTTCGTTAGATACGCGAGCATTACAACCATTAGCATCTCTTACATAATACGCATAGATGCCATCAGATACCGTAAAGGTTGTTGACGTGTTAAATGAACCTATTATGTTTGAAAAACTAGGATCATTACTATAGTCGAATGTTCCTGTACCGCCAGTAGCACTCAATGTTAATGTAGATTCCGTTAAACAGGTTTGTGTGGTGGTCCTAACTAAACTTGCGGCAATAGGATCGGGTTGCGCTATTACAATATCTAAGGATGTGAAGTCACACTCAAATCCATCAGTGATTATTATCGAGTATGTTCCTGGGCCTAAGTCCGTAAAAATATTCGCAGTTTGTGGGCCAGACGAACTTGGTGTTGGTAAAATGGTATTGAGTGTATAGCTATAATTAGAACCTTGACCGCCAGTAACAGTCGTAATCGTTATGCTTCCATCTTGATCACCAAAACAAGATAATAAATTTGTGTTTGGCGCAAAGGTCGCTGTTATTGGGTCTGGTATCTCTAATATTACGATTTCTGAAACGATACACCCTTCAATATCTCTTGCGTTAATCGTATAAGAACCAGCAGATAAATTTGTAAACGTTCCATTTGCTGAATACGCTGCTGATGCGGCACCCGTTAATTCATACTCATAATTACCCCAACCGCCAGTAGCAATAGCGATTATGGTACCTGAACTATTTGTACAGGTTACGTTAGCTGTTTCTAGTGCAGAAAGACTTAACGCAGTAGTAGATCTAATTATTGTAAAGCTTTTGCTAGCCGTACAGAACGGACTATTAATTAAAGTGGCATTAATCGTATAGACACCACTTAGCAAGTTATTAATTGTAAGAGGACCAGCATTTGTTGTTGTTCCATTTGCAGCTGTGTTACCTAAATTATCAAAAATGGTATAATTAAATGGCCCTGATTCATCTAAGTCTGTAGGTGTAATGACTTGATCTATTAATGTAATAGTAACACTTCCGTCATTAGCATTAAAACAAGTCACATCTATCACCGAATTTATAATAAGATCGAAAGTATTTGGATCATTCACATAGTGCACAGTTTCTAATATACATCCAGTAGCTATATTCTCAACAGTAACGCTATAGTTACCAATATCTAAGCCGATAAATAGACCTGTAGTATTGGTTTCGCTATAGATGGACCCAACGACTGCACCTACAACATCTTCAATTGTATATTGTAAATTAGGTGTAGGTCCCCCTGTTGAACTCGTTGTTACTGTAATGTCTTCTAAGTTATTGCAGGTAATAGGATTATCTATAGTTATAGTTAATTCATCAAGCTCTGTAAAAGGGTCAATAGTGAGTGTATTTGTCGTTGTACCTAAACAGCCCTTGTCATCATAAACATTGATAACGTATGTGCCGCCAGATAAATCTGATTCGGTATAGGTTGTGTTACTCCCAAACTGAACAATTATGCCGTCTCTAATAAATTCATAGTTTATATAGGTGCCAGAACCACCAATTACTGATGTCGTAGAAATAGAAGCAAAGTTGAGTGTATTATCACTAGGGTTACAAATATATTGCGCTATGCTCGTTGCATCAACAGTAATACTAGCGGGTTCAAAAACCTCTATAGTATCTATAGCTGTACAACCTTTACCAGAATTAACCTGAACGGTATAAACTCCAGCGGTTAAACCAGTGAAAATAGGAGCTGTTTGTGCGCCGACTAAAATTGGTGCAATGATTTCGTAAGTGTATATAGGGTTATCATTACTTGCGGGTAAATTAACCGTAATTACGCCATCGTTACTACCGCTACAGGTGCTATTATTTGAATCTAAACTAAAGACGACAGGCGTAGCCGCTTCTAAAGTTATCGTATTACTCGTCGTACATAAAGTTACACTATCAGTTAGTGTTATCGTATAAGTCCCAGAGGGTACACCAGAAAATATAGTACCCAATACTGTAATTGAAGCTGGGCTTGGGCTAATACTGTAGGTATAGGTTCCTGTTCCTCCAGACGCTGTAACTTCGATAATACCATCGTCATCGCTACAGCTTGGAGCCGTTGTTATTGCCGTCGTTGCATCTATCGGTGCTGCAATAGCAACGGAGACTAAATTCCCACAGCCATTTACATCTCGTATTTCAATAGTATGAACTCCCGAAACTAAATTTGAAATCGTAAATGGTGCTGTTTGTGTTTGAAAAGCACCACCATCGATACTATAACTATAGGGTGAAATACCAGCAGTATCTAAAGTGACATCTATGGCATAATTCCCTTCAGTTACAGTACATTCATTATTTACAACTGCTGAAATTACTGGGGAAGCATCCAATGGTACAACAACGATTGGGCTAGAAATAATACAGCCATAAGCGTCAATAACATGAACGTAATAACCTCCAGCATCAACATTAAATACGCTAGCTGAAGCCCAAGCGGCATCTGAAGCCAATGGCGCCGTCGGCGTAGTGGTTATTTGATATTGATAAGGTGCTGTTCCGTTTTGACCAATTGCACTAAGCTCACCTGAGTTGGCGTTACAATTTGCATTCTGATCTAAAGACGTAGAAAGCTCTAAAAGAAAGGCAGATTCAGTAATATTAAAAGGTAGTGTTACGATACCACAATTAGCATTCGCACCAGAAGTTTCAACAATATTGACATAATAATTCCCAAAAGGTAAAGGGCCTAAATTAGTGACTGTTAATGAGCCGTTTGCAGCGATACTACCAGACCCACTAACGCCAGTCGTATTTAAAGACAAGGCGTCAAAAATCTCGTAATCTACAGTAACAGAGTTGCCATAAGTACTATTAACTGTAAATGATACCGTACCATCAGCACTTCCTGTACATGTAATATTGCTTGCACTAACAGCAGTAGCCGTTAATGATGAATTTGTTGGGATTGGTGTCGTTGCTGGTTCATAATAGCTACAATTTGTAGAGGCATCATAAACGATAAAGGTATACAGTACACCAGGTGTTAAGTTGTTAAATGTAGCAGATTCACTTCCTGGAGCATCTTCTGGGATCCATGTCCCCGCTGGAAGCGGATATATGGACGTTGGACCTTGATATATACTAAACCAGAAAGGTCCAGCACTAGTTAAACTAGAACCGATACTCACTACAGCTATACCACCAGTAGAACAATCTACAGTCGTTGTAATATCTATATCTAAGTCTGTTGGAGGTGAAGCGACAAGAACATTTTGTACTAATAAAGAACAGCCATTGGTATCGACGACATTAATTTGATATAAACCAAAATCAACCACATCAAAGCTTACAGATGTTGTTCCAGCGTTATTAAGTTCTGAATTAGAATAGCCATTGGTCCCTGTAACAAAATAATTATAAGGGGGTGTGCCACCAGTTACAGTATTAATAATAACAGATCCTTGAGAAACGCCACCAGCACTACAAGTAATATCAATAGCGTCGAAATCGACCACGATTGGATCGGGTTGGTCAATAGTAACTGTATCTGTTGCTGTACAAGAATTAGAATCGGTAAGGGTTACGGTATAAGTTCCCGCGGCTAAACCAGAGGTCTGAGTTCCATAATTTGTTCCCGTCGTATCATTATTCACATTTATTGTAAATGGAGGTATCCCTGATGTTGAATCTATAGTTATATCTATAGAACCATTAGAGTCTCCATTACACAAAACAGACTGATTTTGAGAAACCAAGCTTAATACAGGAACGGATAATGGGTTTACGGTTAGTATTGAAGATTCAATGGCACAACCGGCTGCATCTGTAATTAAAAATTGATAGTCACCCGTATTTGGTGTCGTGTAATTAAATGTTGCACCCGTAGTTTGTGACGCTCCGTAAGGCGCAGCATTAAATGAAATTTGATAAGCGTAAGGCGCATTACCTCCCGAAATTGTGCCGACTAATATCGCATCTGGAGAAGCGCTACAGTCTAAATTTTTCGTTAGTAATGCATTTACTACTAATTGTGGTTCAATAGTTTGAGGACTTAACGTTACTTCGCAACCGTAACTGTCTCGAACTATAATGGTATAGGTTCCAGGGACTAAATTATCGAAAGTATTACTCGATTGAAAAGCGCCTCCGTTACTATTATATTGGTATGGTGCTTGCCCCGAAGTTACCGATACTTCGAGTGTTGCGCCATTGGTACCATCGTAGCATACATCTGATGCTATAGCTATATTAGCATTTAATACAGGTGGAGGATCTAGAGTAATAACTTCAGAAGCAGTACAACCAAATGCGTCTGTTACTTCTACGGTATAAGTTCCGGCATTAACCCCTGTAATAATGCCATTACTTTGAAAATTAGTTTCGGTAAATGGCGTATTCGTATCAATTAATTTAAACGCATAATTTGCAGTACCTCCAGTCGCAGTTGCCGTGATAGTTGCTAAATCTAGACAAGTTACAGGCGTATTAGTTAAATTAATAGCTATTGGATCTGGGATAGATATCGTTTCTGAAAAAGCGAATAAACAGGTGTCTGGTGCATCATCATAACGTATCTGTATATTATAATTTCCATCAGTTAAACCAGTAATAGTATATGGTGAAGTCATTTGTGTTACCCAAGTGCTTCCATTATCTATGGAATATTGGAACCCTAATGTCGTATTAAAATTTTGAGCCACAATGGTGATTTCACCGTCAATCGCTCCAGAACAAGTTACATTAGATACACTCGTAATGGCTGTTGCAAACGCATTTCCAGAAGGAATAATAAAAGGAAAATCAACAAGTGTTGCACATGCTTCAGGAAGTTGAAATACTCTTAAATCATCAATTGCAACATCGTTGCCACTAGTCTGTTGCACATTTGATCTTAGAATGAATTTTAAACTTGTATTTGCTCCAGGATCAAGCGTTATTGGTGATGTTGGATATTCGATCCAATTTCCAGTTTTAGGAATATCTCCTGTATTGTAGAAAGAGATTTCTGTACCAGACGCATCCACTAGAGCAACTCTTAAATCAGGATTAAATTGTGTATTTCCAATTTGAAGTAAATTCATTGCTGCAAATTCAACCTGGATAGGCTGATTCGGAATAATATCGTTTATCTGTTTTTCATAAAGTATCTCGGTAGCAGGTATAGATCCTCCAATATTAACGACTAAAAACCTGCCGTCAGGTGTTATTGGATTTGTTGGTGATGTATGATCTAATGGCTCTACCCATGCACCATAAGGCGCTATGATGTCTGCGGTAACAGTATAATCACCATCCTGTATTCTAATACTATTTTTACATTGTGTTGCGACGACTTGTTGTTCAAAGCAATAGTAAAATGTATTAATACCAGGGGATGTGGTATCCGCACCATAACCAAAGGTTTCGTTTAATAGGTTACTAAATGTTGGTACATTTAATAGCGTATATACAACACTAATTGTATGAGGTCCCGTAGTTACATCTAAAAATGTTTGTGGATCTGCTGTGTTAGGATTTAGATTTCCATCTATATAATAATCGTAGCTAAAAGAGGGGCCACCATTATTAGTAATAGTAACCGTAGTACTACCAGAACCATCACAATTAAAAGCTGTTGGTGCTATTTGAATTACTGGTGCAGGTGGTTCTTGATCTAAAATCACATCTTCCATGGCATAAATACAACCATTAGCATCTCTTAGGTAAACGGTATAGGTACCTGCTGTAAAGTAAGCCTCGTTATTTGAAGTCCACGTTGCGAGATTATCAAAACTATACTCATAAAAATTTGGTGCTGTAAAAGGCGTTCCCCCTTGTGGGTTAGTGATGCGTATTGTTCCTTCACCAGACGGTCCACATCCTACAAGTTCAGAAATGCCTGCAGTGGCGGTTAGACCCGAATCTGGTTGGCTAATGGTAATAATTTCAGAGGTTGTTAAACAGTCAGTACCCATTAAGCTATACCTCACAATAGTATTATAAGTACCCGCAAATAGATTAGAAAATAACGTACTCGACATAAATGTTAATCCGTTATCAATACTAAATTCTAAAGTGTATCCATTTGCATTTAATATATTGAATTGAATTTGGCCACTGTTATCATTGTAACATAAGATGTCTGTTTGACTGATCGTATATTCTGGTGGTGGATTTGCATCTACGGTTATGGATACAGAAGCACTACAGTTATTAGCATCAACAACAGTAATATCGTAAACTCCAGCTGCGGTAACTACGACTGTAGGTACGGTTTGAAAGTTTGTTGTACTATTTACAAAATAGAAGTAAGGCGGTGTGCCACCTTGAGGATACATCGTAAGCTCACCATCTAAACAAGACAACGGAACTGTTATTGCTGCTGTTACTGTTAATATTGGTGGCTCTATAATGGTAATATCTTCAGAATAGGTACAACCATCTTCAGTTGCAACAGTCGCTGTATAAGTACCTGGATTTAAATTCGCAAAGGTATAATCACTTGCAATAATAGGACCAACACTATTTACCAATGTTGCGCCATTATAAAGTGAGAAGAAATACTGTGGATCGGAATCGTTAGCGGCTAAATAAATGCTTCCTAAATCACCATTACAAAATGGTTGCACCACCGTTGATGATGCCGTAAAATTGCGATCTCTTATCTGTATATCAATAACTGTAAAAATACATGGATTGGTAGGTACACCAATTTGTCTCATATAGACCGTGTAAAAGCCTGCCGTGTTTATCGTGAAAATAGTACTCGGTTGGTAGTTTGTACCATCTAAACTGTATTCGTAACCAGAAGGCACATCATTTACAATGATACTCCCTAAGGTGGTACAAATAATATCTGAAGAAATTACCGTTGGTAGTAATAAATTTTGATAAACATTAAAGTGAAACTGATTGAAACAGCCACCAGGATAATTAATAGTTAATCGGTATTGCCCTGCAGTGTCTGCTAAAAAGTTAGAACCCGTACTGATTTCATTCCAAGTACAGGCGGCATTTTCATTTGCACAATCTTGATCTGTAACTGCAGCACAACTCGACGCGTCTAGTAGTTCCCATATGATAGAAATAGAGTCTGATATGTTCGTTTGAATTAACCTTGAATCATCTGCACCACATAAAAATATATTTGGCAGTAACTTTCCATCATTAGGACAGGTCACAACTTCATCTGCATAAGCAATTACAGGGTTGGCGATAGCACCACCAAAAAGTTGCACATTAAATACTTGTTGAATTGATTGACAAGGCGCAACCGCATTATTAAATGAATAATACGTGCCTGCTGAAGTGACATTAATAGTTTGTGTTGCTCCTATTATAGGGGTTCCTGTTGGACTCGTTGACCAAGAATATGCGTCATATCCATCGGCAGCCGTTACATCGACATTAGTCCCACAAAGTATAATATCTTCAGTGAATTGACAATCGAGCTCAGTTAAAAAATTTGTTGCTTGTGGTGACAATAAACACCCCGTGTTGCCACTTAGACTTGGGTCGTCCGTAATAAGGAATGATGGATTAGTTGCACTTCTATAATTAGCAAAAGCCTGATTATTGACAATGTTAGAACAGGCGTCTGCTAGTTGATTACATTCAGCAACAACTTGCGATTCAATACGAATTTCATAAACAGGATCAAACTCTTCGACTAGAGCATTATCAATATCAAATATTAACTCTCTGTTTACTGGATTATAACTGGCCACAGTTACACCTGGCGGTAAGACTAAATCTGTAGGGTGGTTGTAAATAATGTTTACAGGAAGAATATCTCTAATTTGAAAATTAATAGCATTATCATTTCCTATATTTTGAAAACCAATCACATAATTTAATGAAGTGCCAAGGCCGATAGCCTGTCCGCCAATATTATTTCCAGAATCATCTTCAACAATTTTAGTCAGTAAAATATTAGGTTCAATAATTTCCACAGAGAACGAGGTTACAAATGCACCATAGCCATCTCCTCTGGTTACTAGTTTTAAATCTCCTGCAGTGGCATCATTAGGAATTACAATATTTCCTGGGTTCGGTATAACTACATTATTAATATCCATTCCTAATGTATTGGTGCTTGCTGGATTTCTATCCAAATTATGAACACCATTTCTGGTAATAGAGGAATTAAAGAAGTTATTTGCTTGATTTACCGCATCTGAAATGACAGTGTAATTTGGATTTGTACTGGCTTTAAATTGAAGTTGGTCACCACCAATACCTATATCACCTTCTAAAGCGCCAATACCAATATTTGCATTTACGGGGTATGGCGCAGGTAAGGTTTGGAAACCAGATACGGGAATATCTAATTCCGTACCACCTTGTACACCAGCATACCCATCAAATAATGTGATGTATTTACTTGGCAGTGTAGGACTCTCGTAAATGATAACTAGGGTCCAGCCTGCAGAACAACCACCTCGACGACGTCCTCTCGTTGCTCTTAGGTTAGCTACCGTATAATTTCCATCTGCATCGGTTAAGCCTTGCACTAAACCGGTCACATTCTTATAACATATTATTGGTGAATCTTTAAAAGAATTCTCGACGCCTGCACCATAATATTCAAAGCCATCAAAAATAATATCATCTTCTTCACCAACCGCATCAGGATTATTATCTGCAACTAAATCTATAAACCCACCAGTAGGTAATTTAAATTTTATTTCATTCCAGTCTTCTAATCGCGGTGTTCCTTCAAATTGTTCACTTGAATTATTTGCTTCCTCCAGCGGATAGACCGATGACCAATATAAACCTGCATATATAATTTGTTTACAAGAATTATCTGTAACTAATTCGGCACTACTTGAACTAAAAATATTTGGATCGCCACCACTGGCTACATTAATATAAACCCCTTCGCGGTTATTATTATTACCAGTCCCATTATAAGGTTGAGTTAGTCCTGCACCAGTAACAATACTGTTACCAATAAAAACTACATCCCCTTTTACTTTTATGCTACCTCCGTCTAACCTTGGTGTAAACGGCACTGCAAGTTGTGCAAAAGCAATTGAGCTAATAAAAAAAACGATAGTAAATAAAGAATAGCTAAGAGCCTGTTTCTTTTTTAACGTTTGAAAACTTAGAAGATCATAAGACGCATGAATAACAGCTTTAAATTTTGTTAAAGTTCCATTGAGTAAAGAATTCGGCTGATTTAATTGCCTAACTGACCTAAATACAGATATAGCTATTCTAAAAAAGGTTGGTTTTTTTATCATACTTAACTTTATTCTTTTCTCTCTGTTGGTTAACTTTAAAAAATAAATGGTACTATAATTTTATATTCTATAAATGTGTACGTTTGTATTTTAGGTTTTACTACTGTAATATCTAGTTTATAATTTTGTCTTAACTCGATTGTCGAATATTAGCTAATTATTTTTTATTATTACCACTATTCTTATATTTCTTATAACTAATTCCTTTGACACAAGCACAATTACTAGCATTTTGCAATATATTTAAGCCGATAGTAACCATATGAGTCCCAGAGTTAAAGCCTGCTAAATCATTCATGGTTATCTGATAGGAATACGCAAAATAAAGCTTATTATATTGTGTACCAGCCATTGGTCCTATATTTAAAGGTTTCATAAATTGGTCATTAAGAAATCGGTAAGAAGCACCAACCCAATAATAATCGCCAGCTCTATTAAATTTTCGATATTTAAAATTAACATCTGTGCTAGAACGCCCGTCACTGTCAAAAAATTGAAAAAATAGGGAAGGCTCAAATTCAACATATTTATTCTTTTTATTTGTAATGACATAGCCAGTGTATATTTGGTAATTTAAAAGTCTACTTGGTTCTAAACCTACAAAGTCGTCTATGTCTTTAGCGACTAAATTATTCGCGTTTAAACTTAGATAGAATCTATTGTATCTGTAAAGCAGACCAGCATCAAAATTATTATTAGATATAGCTCTATCACCATTAATAGCAGGATCTAAAATCGGAACATCGAGCGTGGTATTAAAATTTTCGATGTCAATTCTAAAACTATTTATGTTATAAGAAATTCCAAAAGACAAAAATTGCTTAGTTTGATAATCTAGAGTTAGGTGATGTGCAAAAGAAATTTTCACACCTTTCTGTCGTGTGTTTCCGTTTTTGTCATTATAAGCCGAAATCCCTACGCCTGTGCGATTAGAAATTCTGAAATCTGCAAAAAGCGATTGGTTATCTGGTGCATTTTTTATACCAACCCATTGTGTTAGCCCATTAGCTCTAATCTTTAAATTATCGCCAATACCTGCATAAGTAGGTGAAATCACAAAATCATTATCTGCTAGATATTGCGTAAATACAGGTAGGTTCAATTCTTGGCTATAACCGTAAGACATAGCTAAAAGAAACATGTATAGTGTTATTTTTTTCATCATGCTATCTATTAATCATTAAATGGGGCATTCTTTTTCATTCTTTCAAACAAATAGCAATCTATAAAAATAAACAACTAAAGAAAGCTTAAAAGCAATTATTTTCGATGTAATGATATTATTTGTAAGAATTATCTATAAAGAGTAAAGTGTCCAACAAATTCTTTATCAACGGTAGGGTCATTAGTTTTTACAACAAACCAATAATCTCCAGTAGGCAACTCATTGCCATTATATCTTCCATCCCAAACTTCACCGACGCGATAGTTCGCTATTTTACGCCCATAGCGATCAAAAATATCGAAGGTTAAATTTGGATAGTTTTCTATACAACCAGGCGCCCAGGTATCTGCGGTGCCATCTCCATTTGGTGTGAACCAATTAGGAACACAGATGTCGATAAACTCGAGTTCTATTTGTGCCATGGCAAAACAACCCGCGCTATCAGTAACGGTTACTGTATATAATCCAGGTTCTCTGATGATATAAGTAGATACAGTTCCGTAATCTTCACCATTAAAGGTGAAGGTATAGACTCCTGTTCCACCAGAAGCACTGGCAATAATTTCGTTTATTCCCCCTTCTGTTAATGTCAAAGTAATGGGTTCGTACTCTATAATGTCAAAGAATTCAGTGGTCTGAATGCAGCCATCGGTATGTCTCACATCTATATAGTGATCCGTTCCTACAGGCACATTGGTAAAAATGTTGCTAGTTTGATACGATCCACCATCTAATGCATAATCTAAATCTGAAAGCTCTACATTACTATTTTCTATGGTAACTGTTACGGTATTATCTTGTGTATTATTTTCACATACATATTCTATATTCAGAACAGGAGTGAAAATCACTGTCTCAGGGAACGTAATATTCCATTCAGATTCACAAGCTAAAGCATCACGGATATAAACGATATGATCACCACCAGCTAAGTTGGTAAAATCGAATTCTGTCTGTGTAGGGCTTCCTGTCGTATATGGGCCGTCGTAATCATCTAGACTTACACTGTATGGTAAGCTTCCGCCAGAGATATCAATACTAAATTCGCCATTGGCATCACCTTCACAAACCTCAGGGAATAGAGAATCTGCAACAATAGTTAAAACGACAGGGGCTGGTTCAGCAATGCTAAAGTTGAAGGTTAAAAAACAACCTAAAGTATCCTGTACAATGATATCGTAATCACCAGGTGCTAAGTTTTCGAATGTATTCGTTTCAAAAAACTGGTTTAATTGCGGTGAGATAGCATATTTAATGATACCAGTACCACCTGAAGCTGTAATTTCAACTGATCCATTATCTGTGCCAGAACAAGATACATTGTTCACAACGATAGAAGCATCGAGTGGTGCTAGTGGCTGTGTAATAGATATTGGCACAGTTGTTACTATACAATCGCCACTTTCTACAACGACTAAATAATCACCAGCAATAAGTTCCGTAAAATACCCCGGCGTATTTTGAGTTACAGGAATTGTATTACCTAAACCATCTTGCAAGGTGTAAGTATAATTCCCTAATCCACCTTGTGCAGTGGCTAAAATAGAACCATTATTATCACCATTACAATTAATGGACGGATTAGTGGATTCTAAATTAATGACCAACTCAGGCAGTGGGTCGATTGTGATTTCGTTTGAAACATCAGAGATACATCCATTAGCGTCCCTTACATAATACACATAAGTACCTTCTGATACTGTAATTATGGTTGATGAAGTAAATGCCCCTAAGGTTGTTGCAAATGTGCTATCATCACTATACGTATAGTTTCCGGTCCCACCAGTTGCGCTTAAGGTTAAAGTCGATTCTGTGAAACAGGTTTGAGTAGTTGTAAGTACTAAACGCGCTTCAATTGGAGTAGGTTCTCCAATAACGATATCTAATGAGGTCATTTCACAATCAAATCCATCTGTTATAGTAACAGTATAAGTTCCTGCTCCTAAATCGGTAAACGTGTTAGAGGTTTGTGGACCTGAAGAACTTGGCGTTGATAAAATGGTATTTAAGGTGTAGGTGTAATTACTTTCTTGTCCACCAGTTACTGTCGTTACAGTGATACTTGCAGTTTGATCACCAAAACAGGATAGTGCAGTTGTACTTGGTGTAAATGTTGCTGTGATCGGAACTGGCACTTCCAAAGTAAGCGTTTCAGAAGTAATACAACCCTCAGCATCTCTCGCATTTACGGTATACGTTCCTGCTGATAAGCCTGCAAACGTATTATTGGTTGCGTAAGTAACGGTTGCATCACCTGTAAGTTCATATTCGTAATCTCCCCAACCACCATCAGCGATTGCTGTGATCGTACCTTGACTATCCGTACAAGTCACATCAGAGGTTTCTGAAAGAATAAGCGTTAAGGCGTCTGCTGGAGAAACAATAATCACATTAGACGTATTAGAACAAAAAGGAATTGCTGTTTCTGTAATTACAACGGAGAATGTTCCAGCTTGCATTCCGGTCACAGTTTCAGGGTTTATTGCCGTGTTTGCATTAACAATACCAGTAACTGAAGCACCTAAATCATCAAAGACTTCATAGGTATAAGCCCCTGAATAATTTGTGATATTGATATCGAATGTTCCCGTGTTATCACTGAAACAAGTGACACCAGAAGGCGTTAAGGTAAATGTTGGTAGTATAGCTTCAGGTACCGAAACAGTCACCTCAGCAGTACATAACAAAACAGTATCTGTAATGGTAATGGTATAAATCCCTGATGGTACACCAGAAAACACATTGCCAGTTATACTTACAGATGCTGGATTTGGTAAAATACTATAAGTATAAGAACCAGATCCGCCAGAGCCTGTTATTGTAATTTCTCCATCGTCATTATTACAAGATGGTAGCGCTGTAACTTCTGGAGTCAAGTCAATAGACTCTAAAATGTCAACAGAAATTAGGTTACCACAACCATTGGTATCTTGTATTTCAATAGTATGTATTCCTGAAAATAGATTCGCTATAGTGAATGGTGTTGTCTGAGTTTGAAATGTGCCTCCGTCGACACTAAAACTATAGGGTGTAGCACCTGGAGTATCTAAAGTTACATCAATTTCATAACTGCCATTTGTAATAGTACATGGATCATTGACCGTTGCAGAAATCACTGGCGCATCATCTAAATCGACGATGGTTACAGGGCTCGACACTACACAACCATTTGCATCTAAAACATGAATGTAATAACTATTAGGATCTACATTAAACGTGCTTATTGAAGCCCAGCCCGCATCTGTTGCGAGTGGTGCAGCAGGTGTCGTTGTAACTTGATATTGGTAAGGCGCAGTTCCGTTAGTTCCAATAGCGCTAATAACTCCAGAATTTGGATTACAATTCGCATTCTGATCTACAGAAACTGACAGCTCTAAAGGAAAAGCAGATTCCGTAATTTCAAAAATTAAAGATGCCGAATTACAACCATTAAACGCCCCTGATCCGATTTCAGTAAAAAGGATATAGTATTGACCTGGAGCTAAGCTTCCTGGACTTGGTGTCGTTACCGTTTCTGGTGTACCAAAAGTGACAGGCAGATTTGTTGGTCCATCTATCAGTACATTTGTGAAAGCCGTATATATTGAATAATCTACAGAGCTTGTCGTACTATCAAAATTATCTATCGTAAACGTAACACTTCCATCAGCTTCACCTAAACAGGTGACATTATTTGGTGCAACACTAGACGTTAATGATGATGCTGGGGCTATGGGTGCATCTGCAGATTTTACAAAATAACAATCTGTTACGAGATCGTGAACTACAAACGTATAAACAACACCTGGAATAAGATTTGTAAATGTTCTTGTGTCACCGCCGAGAACATCTGGTGCAAAATACGTTGACGTATAAGGTATGAAGTTAAATTCTAAAATTCCGAATTCATAGTTACCACTACCTACAGCAGCTACTTCAGTTACTTCAGCTGTACCACCTGAGGTACAATCTGGAACCGCTATATTTATATCGATCAATAAATCTGATGGGGGAGACGCAATAAGAATTTGTTGTGCCAAACTACAACCATTAGCATCGACGACATTTACGGTATACGCACCAAAGTCAATGATATTAAAGGTGTGATCTTCATTCGACGCCGCAACGTAAGGGTTTCCTAGAATAACATCTCCAAAATTATTTGATATAAAGTACGTGAATGGCGCAGTGCCACCAGAAATATTTTCTACAGTAATTGAACCTAACGAAGAGCCGCCTGGACTATTACAGGTAATATCTACTTTAGTTAAGTCGAATACAATAGCATCTGGCTCTAAAATTATAATAGTATCAGTAGCAGTACAAGAATTAGCATCCGTTAAAGTCACTGTGTATGCTCCTGCGGGTAAGCTTGAAGTTTGCGTGCCATAATCCGTGCTTGTTGAGTCATTATTTACATTGATGACAAAAGGAGGTGTACCGAAACTGGTATCGATTGTAATATCGATTGCACCATTGGCATCACCATTACACAAAATTGGTTGTGTTTGAGCGATAATACTCAATGCAGGTGGCGATAGTGGATCGATAGTAATTACTGCAGATTCTGCAGTACACCCATTAGTATCTGTGATTTGAAATTGATAGGTTCCAGCAGTTCCTGTAGAATATGTAAATGGAGAACCAGTTGCTCCTAATGCTGTGTAAGCACTTCCATCAATTGAAACCGCATAGGTATATGGTGCAGTACCTGTGAAAGTGCCTGTAAAAAGCGCATCTGGTGTTACCGTACAATCTAAACCTTCGGTAAGGACAACATTTAATGTTGGTGTTGCTATGGGGGCAATGGTATAAGATTCACTATATACACAGTCATTTTCATCTCGAACTTGAATGGTGTAGGTATCTGGAGCCAATCCTGTAAACACATTAGAGGTTTGGTATATTGTTACAGCTGAAGCTGGTGCAATAATTCGGTATTCTATTAGTCCTGTGCCTCCTGTGATTCCCGTTATAGTCAAATCAGAGGTGAGTGCAGGACAAACTACAGGGGAACTATCAATTACCATATCCGTTATTGGATTTAGTGGATCAATTGTAATTTCATTGGTAATAGAGGTACAGTCGTTGTTATCTCGTATTGTAATGGTATAAGTACCTTGTGTTAAACCTGTAAATATATTACTCGGTTGAAACGTAACACCATCAATACTATAGTCGTAAGGCGCATCTCCTCCTGTAACTCCAGTCACTGTTATGGTGCCGTCACTCGTACATCCAAAAGCTGTTGTGAGTTCTGCTGTTCCAGAAATAGCCGTATTTTGAGAAATAGTTACGGTTTGTGGACTAGTTTCACATATTGAAGAACCAAATGTATATTGTAAAACCACATCATAATCTCCAGCAGCAAGGTTTGTAAATACAGAGGCGTTTACAAAAGTAGTTCCACCATCAATACTATATTGAATGCTGTTTCCGTTCGGGTTGGTAACATTAATCGTTAGTGTACCTGTATTTCCTGAATCTGCACATGTAATATCTGTGCTTGTAATATTAAATTCTGGTGCATCAATTTCATCAATTGTTATTGATGTTGTTGCACTACAGTTATTAGAATCTACCACTGTAATATCATAAACTCCTGGGGTGGTGACCACAATTTGTGGTACGGTCTGAAAAACAGTCGTACTATTTATAAAGTAAAAATAGGGCGGTGTTCCACCTACTGGATATATGGTAATTTCACCATCGGTACAGGTTAATGGAGCCGTTATAGCTGCAGTAACAGTTAGCAAAGGCGGCTCAATTATAATGATATCCTCAGCATATAAACAACCGTTTTCAGTTTCTACCGTTGCGGTATAGGTACCCGGGTTTAAATTATCAAAAGTGTATGTGTTTTCTAGAATTGGCCCCACAGTATTTACTAGAGTTCCACTTTCTTCTAATGTAAATGTGTATTGCGGATCAACATCATTAGCGTCTAATTGAATACTTCCTTTTTCACCATGACAAAGTGGTTGTAATATTGTGGATGAAACCGTGAAATCCCGATCTCTAATTTGAACATCTGGAATGGTAAATACACACGGATTGGTAGATATACCAATTTGTCTGATATAGATAGTGTAAGTTCCTGCTGTGTTAATAGTAAAGACATTACTTGATTGAAAGGTTGTTCCATCTAAACTATATTCATAACCAGATGGCACATCATTTACAGTGATACTGCCTAAGGTCGTACAAATAATATCTGAAGAAACTACCGTTGGGTCTAATAAATTTTCATAGACATTAAAGTAAAACTGGTTGAAACAACCCCCAGGGTAATTAATAGTTAATCGGTATTGCCCTGCAGTGTCTGCTAAAAAGTTAGGACCAGTACCTATTTCATTCCAAGTACAAGCGGCATCTTCATTTGCACAATCCGGATCTGTAACGGCAGTACAACTCGACTCATCAAGTTGTTCCCAAATTATAGAAGTCGTGTCTGATATGTTAGTTTGAATTAACCTTGAATCATCTGCACCACATAGAAATATATTTGGCAATAACTTTCCATCATTAGGACAGATCACAACTTCATCTGCATAAGGAATGACAGGATTGGGAATATTACCACCAAAAAGTTGCACATTAAATACTTGTTGAATTGATTGACAAGGCGCAATAGCAGTATTAAAAGAATAATAAGTTCCTGTGGTTGTTACTGTAATGGTTTGTGTTGTTCCTATTACAGGTGTTCCTGAAGGACTGGTTGACCAAGCGTAAGTATCATAACCATTAGCCGCAGTTAACTCAAGACTATCTCCACAAAGAATTTCACTTTGCTCGAAAGTACAATCTAGCTCTGCTAAAAAATTTGTTGCTTGGGGTGATAATAAACAGCCGGTATTACTATTTATACTGGGATCGTCAGTAATTTCAAACGTAGGATTGAAAAAACCGTTATAGGTTGCATAAGCCTGATTATTGATAAAATTAGAACAAGCGTCTGCGAGCTGATTACAGTCTTCAACAACGCGCGCCTCAATGCGGATTTCATAAACAGGATCATTCTCTTCGACAAGTGAATTATCAATACTGAAAATTAATTCTCTAGTAACAGGATTATAACTTACTACAGTGACACCTGGAGGTAAGACTAAATCCGTAGGATGATTATATATTATATTTATTGGGAGAATATCTCTAATCTGAAAATTAGTAGCATTATCATTTCCTGTATTTTGAAAACCAATGACGTAGTTCAATGAAGCACCTAAACTAACAAATTGACCACTAATATTATTTCCAGCATCATCTTCAACAATCTTAGTGAGTACAATATTGGGCTCTATTATTTCAACAGCAAAAGCGAAGAAATAGGGGAAATAGGTATCACCACTAGTTTCTAATCGAATTGTTCCAGTAGTTGCATCATTTGCAATAACTGAATTTCCTGGATTCGGTATGGCTATGATACCTGTATCGAATCCTAAAGTGTTGGTACTGTTAGGCACTCTATTATTAACGGGTAAAGCACTTAATTGGGTTACAGAGCTATTAAAAAAATTTGTTGCAGGTCTATCCACAGTGGATAAACTGACACCGTTAAGCCTTAAACGATCTCCTAAAATTGGGCTATCACCTTCTAAAGTAGCAAAAGCAAAATTAGCTCTTACTGGCGCAGGTGCTGGAATTGTTCTAAAACCAGAAAGCGGGATATCCAACGTTGGATTAGCACCTGGTACACTAATAGCACTAAAGCCATCAAAACTTGTAATTGATTTACCAGGCAGCGTAGGATCTTCGTAAACAATAAAAAGGGACCAGCCAGCAGATTGGCCAGTACCATTATAGGGGTTAAACGTTGCCGTTTCACCTTCTGATGATGATACATTTGCAACCGTATATGTTCCTAAGTCTACACCAGAACCATAGCTTGTTACTATTGACGTTACATCTGCAAAGCATGCGTATGAAAAACTATCTCCACCATCAACGGTAGTGCCATTGGCATCATAAATAATAGTTCCTGAAATATCATTATAACCTCCAATAGGTCCTTTAAATTTAACATCAGTAATAGGTTCACTTCCGGGATTTACCGCTCCCCAATAAAGACCTGCATATATAATTCTGTAGCAATTTGGATTTGGTATTTCTAGATCGGAACTCGAAGAACTAAATGTAGATGCATCACTATCAATATCAATATATCGCATATCGACATTATGATTATATACTGAATTATCATTAAAAGCATTATTGTCTGGTCCAAGGATATTATTTCCAATTAGGACAATATCTCCTTTTAAGTCTTGGTCAAATCTAGGTGTAAATGGTTCATAGTTTTGTGCATACGTATGTACCCCAATACATAACGTTATTACAACGAATACTATTCTAGAAAAAGTAGGTTTTTTCATGATATTTATTTTTTTTCTTCCTTTTTTCGCAGGGCAACGAACAAAGAGAAGCATTGCTTAACTTATTAATTTTCTGTTTTCACGAGGGACATTTTTATATTATACGGTCTATTTCCTTTAGATTTCATGGCTTCATTAGCCTGATCTATGCTGTCAAATTTATCATAGTAGATGTAATACTTACTTGTATTAAGATCGTAGAAAAAGTCAACATTAGTTCTTCCTGACGCTATAACTTTCGTTATAAAATCGTTTCTTCTTTTGACATTATTATGTACTGCAATTATTAAATAGTATCCATTTTCAACATTTTTAATATTCTTTAATATTTGGATGTTATTACTTTGTTCTTCACCAAAATCAAAATCTTCTGATTTAAATGGTGTATCGCTTAAGGTTGTAGTACGTTTTATATTTTGCAACATCGCTCTGTCTTGAGAATATCTATCATCTTCACTATCAAAAGCGGCACGTTTAATTCGACGTCTTTTTTCATATTCTGTAGCCACTCTAATTATTTCTAATCTTTTGTCTAATGCCGCTCTAGTTTCTACAGCTTTTAATTGCTCATTTGATAAACGTTTGATTTTATTTTTATAAAAAAGGTTGACATCATCTAGTTCCGTATTCTGGATGCTTTGTTCATAAAGCGTTTTTAGTTTTTCTATCTCATCATTACGTGATTTAATAATAGTGTTCAAGTCTTCTTTAATACTATTTAAGGCATTGTTTTCTGCAGAAATACTCTTGAAAGGTTTTGGTGCGACCGTAATCCCTTTATCACTTAAGTCATTTTCCTCTTTTAAATCTTTTAAATCTTTATCTTTAATTTCAACGATAGCGTCAAACTTCTTTAATAATTCATTTTGTGCAGCTTCCGATTCTTCAGCAAGTTTTGCAACGTCTTTCATAGATTGACCAAGTTCATCTTTTGGATTTGCAACCAAATCTTCTTTAGCTTCTGCGTCTGCTGCTTCTTTAGCCTTTTGCTCTGCTAACAGTATCGCTTGAGCCATCGCTACTTCTTTAGCCGTTTGCTCTGCTAATAGTTTAGCCTGGGCATCAGTGGCTTCCTTAGCCTTTTGCTCTGCTACTAGTATCGCTTGGGCATCAGCGGCTTCTTTAGCTGTTTGCTCTGCTAATAGTTTAGCCTGGGCATCAGCTGCCTCTTTAGCCTTTTGGTCTGCTAATAGTTTAGCCTGGGCATCAGCGGCTTCCTTAGCCGTTTGCTCTGCTAATAGTTTAGCCTGGGCATCAGTGGCTTCCTTAGCCGTTTGCTCTGCTAATAGTTTCGCCTGGGCATCAGCTACTTCTTTAGCCTTTTGGTCTGCTAATAGTTTAGCCCGGGCATCAGAGGCTTCGTTAGCCGTTTGCTCTGCTAATAGTTTCGCCTGTGCATCAGCTGCTTCTTTAGCCTTTTGGTCTGCTAATAGTTTAGCTTGGGCATCAGCAGCTTCTTTAGCCTTTTGGTCTTCTAGTAATTTAGCGCTTTCCGCTACTAATAATAGAGCACGTGCTGTCGCTCTTTCTTTCGCCATTTTATCAGCTTCAATTTTTGCTATAGCAGCGACTTCTTTCTTAGCTTTAGTCTCTTCTAATAATCTAGCCTTCGTTTCTGTTGCCACTCTGGCTTTTTCTTCAGCATCTAATTTAGCTTGGACTTTTGCTTCTTTCTTAGCTATTTTATCAGCTTCTAAGTCTAGTTTTGATTGCGCTTTTCTTTCTGCCGCTCTGGCTCTAATACCTTCAAGTTCTTCGTCTGATGGTTTAATTGTAGCGTTTTGTTTTTTGGTAAATAATCCACTAACTTCAACATCACCATTATATTGATAGTCTTTTTTAGCTATAAATCTGTAGGCTAAAGTAATTTCGTGGGAAGCGCCAAATTCCACTTGCTCTCCTATAGATTTTTCAATATTATATTCTAAAGCGATTTCCTTTGTAATATTCAGTCCTAAACCGCCAGAAACTCCATAAACATTATTATAACCTACTTGTAACCAAAGGCCTTTAGGAACATGAAGCATAGCAAGTCCTGAAATAATCGTTTCTTCACTTCTGAATTCCGATCTCAGCATTGCAGTAAATTTAGTGTCATTAAAAAACCCACGACTATCAAAATAGCCTGTATGCATCACATGCGCTTGTATGCCTTGCTTTGGATTATTTTCAATGAGCAGGGAAGATTCAAAATTATAAAGTACAAGATTGTTTACAGACACACCAAAATCTAAAAACTCTGTACCGTAGTTAATACCTGGATTAACAGTCAGTAAAAAGTTTGAAGCTACATTTTGTAATGACGGGTCGTCGAAATTAGTAATAACGTTAGCTGTGTTAATACCACTTTTATAAGCGCCAACGTTAAGACCGAATGTTAGGTTACTGTCTTGATTTAATCTCACGTTATAAGCGAAGTTAAGTAACCCACCGAACGTAGTTAAAACACCATAATTTTGCTGAAATACAGCTAAACCAGCTCCAATATTTTCAGTAAAACGACCAGAATAACTAGCTAAATAGGTTTCTGGTGCATTTTCAAATTGTATCCACTCTCTTTTATTGGTTATGTTGAAGTACTTATTTTGTTGTCTAACAAAACTAAACGTAGGGTTAATAGCGTAGCGGTTAAAAACTAAAGAATTTCTTATTGGCAAATCTAAAGCAACGACGCCATCATCTTCTTGAGGGAAGACCATCTGTGCGAAACAGAATACTATCAATATGGTCAAAAGATATTTTTTCATTTTATTTTATGATGGTTATAGAACCTTGTTTTGTCTCGAGATCTGCTGTTGTAATGATATAATAGTATAAGGCATTGACGTTGGTGAGCTCTAATTGGTTTTCTGGCCAACTATTTTGATAATTAATAGTTTGAAAAATGACTCTACCGCGATCATTTAAAATCTGAATTTCAGTATTTGTACCAGACACATATTGCGGTGGAATAACCCATGTATCATTAATACCATCTCCGTTTGGACTGATCACATTAGGAATCTTTTCTACATCTGGGAAAGGGTCAAATGCTTCTTCTATCACAAACTCATATTCTTTTGAAGCTGTACATCCTGTTGTTTCTGTAATGACTACTTTATAATCACCAAATTCTGTCGCTTCGAAGGTATCTGTTGATTCACCAACTATTAAGACATTATTAAAATACCATTCAAACTCAGGATTAGTAGCATCTGTTGCAACAATTACAACTAAAATATCACCTTCTTCGATTGTGTTTATATCAGAGACATTTATAGAACTATCAAATAATTCACTTACTAAATCTATTGAGCCTGAAGCCGAACAATTTCCTAAATCAACTTGAACAGAAAAAACACCTGATTCATCGGTTTGATACATTTGATCAGTGGCTTCTGGTATAATTATGCCATCTTTAAACCATATATAACTATTTCCTCCAATAGTATTCAAGGTAGTTAAACCTTGCTCTGGGCAAAATGGATTGCCTAAACTAGAATTTATTGTTATATCCACCTCTCCAGAAGTTGCTTCAGTAATGGCTACACGGTTTGAAAATGAATCTGAAGTACAAGAGCCATAATTGGTCTCCACAAAATAGGTTCCTTCTAGTGTCACAGCTAATGTTGAACCTTCGGAAACAAAAACAGATGTTGTAGCACTTATTTGTTTAAACCAGTTAAATGTAAGACTTGGATAGCGTAGAGGTGAATCGTTATTACCTGTACCAGGGTTATCAATCGAAAGTAAATAACTACCGCCAGAACAATAGGCACCTGTAGATACTAAATTGTTTATAGTAAAAGGTGAATCCTGAAGCTTGTAATATGCGGCAAAACTATCAGAAGGTGTACTTGTTGCGACGGGGGAACTACTTTTTATCCTAATTCTATAGTTTTCACCTGCCGTTGTTTCTGGTAATGAAAAATCTAATGTTGCAGCTGATGTGATTACTGATCCAGGGGCTGATGTCAATATAATTGTTGGATTAGAAAAGTCGCCACTAGGATCAGATAGTTCTATGGTGAACTGATTTGAAGCATTTAACTGAGATTCAGGAGAAAAGATAAAGCTGGTACTGTAGTTGTTAAACGACTCACTAGCACACGCCTGACTAAAGCCTAAATTAGGCTTACCAATGACTATTTGCGCGTTTAGTTGCCCATGAAAAATTAGAGCAACTAAGCAAAGCCAAAAAAGTCTTTTTACGATAGTAGTGTTGTACATACGCGATTGTAATTGTTATAATCATCAATTTTATGAGCAAATCTAGTTAGGTTTATTGCTCCTAAAATGAAGTGAATTCACTGTTAGTTAGGCTTTAATAATTTAAAGCTTTAGTTATCATCGTCATTATTTAGATCGTTAGAAGCAATAATTTTATTTACTCTCAATCTAAAATCTGGATTTTTTGTATTTTCAGAATCTATAAATGTTTCAGAATCTGGACCTATAGAATATAAATTATTAAAAGACCTGCTACCATACCAACTTTCTAAATCATCGTTATTAGTGTGGTCTTCTCTGAAAATATTTCCTTGGCAGTTATTAAAATAAGTTCTTGTAAATGCTATTTTCTGAAGGTTGTCATTGTTAATCTTTATGTCATCATCAAATATCACAGCAGGATTGAAGCCAGAAATAACACTTTTATCAATTTTAAATGAAGCGTCCACACCTATATAAATAGCCTCCTGTACTAGACCGACCTTCATATCTGATTTTAGATCATTTGAAACATTGATTAAGCTTAAATTTTCGGCACTTACGTAAGTCGATTTTTTTACAGAACTTATAGTCTCAATATCGTCATAAGACGATATATATATACATCTAGATCCATCTGGACTAGAGACATAAGGTGATCTAACTGCTAAAGAATTAATAATTTTACACTGTGTACCATAATTGAATTCGTAGTCATTTTGATTAGATCTAAAAGACACCATTTTTTCTAGTATTAGCTCGCCTCCAAGGATATTAAAAGAATTCCCTTCACAATAACTAACCATCACATTGTCTATCATCGTTTTAAGCCCTATGCCAGCTAAAGTAAGTCCATTAAAACTCCCATGGTCTTTAGTTTTTTTACCTGCATATTCTATTCTTACAAATTTCATAATTCCAGAATTACTAAGGGTGTTTTCACCTCCATAGCTAATACTTTCTAAAGACGAAGGACGTAAACCATAATCTACGGCTGCTTTATTTCCGAAAAGATTTGTTGGTGCATCCCCTAATACAAAAAGACCTCCCCAATCACCCGGGTTTTTATCGGTTTTGCTAGACGTGAACACAATAGGGTCGGTTTTTGTCCCTTCTGCAATAATTTTAGAACCTCTGCTAATAGTAAGGGATCCTTTGGTTTTAAAATCACCAAGGATTACTGTACCTGGTTCTATTATTAATATGGCATTATTTGTAACGAATACATCACCGAGTAAAAGATATGTATTGCTTTTAGATAATTTTGTGTCTTGAGAAATATTACCACTTAATATTTCCGTTGGTGTGCTATACTCTTTATGGTTTGGTTTAAACTCTGTCCAAGAATTTAACCAATTATTATAACCAATAATTCCTTTTTCTTGTTGTGCAAACATGTTGCCAATCAACATAAAAAAGATAAGGGTGGTTAAGGTAAAATTTTTCATAGTTGTTAGATTTGTTTGTTTAGATTAATTACTATTTAACTATTGGCTTCAAACATAAGAACTTTACCCATGAAATACAAGTTTTATCGATGAAATACGTTATTTATATTTATTTATGTTTTTTTTCCTACAAATAAGACCATGATCTATCAAATAAGAGTCGCTATCTGTCAATCAATGACCTATTTAAAACAAATAAAAATGAAAAAACCTTGACTTATTCAGTCAAGGTTTTAAACACAAACAACTTATAATCAACTAATCCTTTTTAAAATCTTCGTAGGTATGTAATGATTTGAGTGTAGACTCATAAAATAATATAGCGGCTATTAAATCTGTCGTATCAGAATATGGTAATATTTTCTTTTGAAACTCAATCGTACTTTCGAAGTAATCACCTGAAGCTTCAATATTTTCTTTTAAGGCCTTGTTGTTCTCCTTAGTTTCAGGAATTCCTAAAGACTTCATAGTTACGCCTGGTTTGGTTGCAAAAGCAATATTTGGTAGAATATTTACAATGACTTCTATACGTTCTATATATAAAACAAGTAAATCACCTTTAGGCATTTTTTCTAAATTTGTTCTGCTGTGATATTTAGCGATATTTACCTTGCCACCAATTATGCTTTGAGATTCTTCGTCATTCTGAGCATAACCCATACTTATCATTAGAAAAAATAGAGCTGAAAAAAGAGTAAATTTTGCTTTCATATTATAACTTTTAGTTAATCTTAGGGACACAAATCTATGCAAATATTTATACAAACCTATTAAATTTTAGCTTTTTTCATAAAAAAATATTAACACTTTAAATGCTTATTTTGAGGATAAACGGCTCAAATACTGGATTAAAAGCGTTTTTTGTCGACGAAATACAGTGGTGAAATTTAACATTTAGCACACAGGTTTTAGGTCTAAAAAAGATTGAAAATTTGCTTAAACTTAAAATATTAGTATCAAAATTTATGTTGATACTTCTAATAATTTTAAACCTTAGTCATTAGAGAATACACAATGAAATCATAAGCTGTTGTTCCGTTCATTTTTTTATAAAATTAACCCCACCTCGTATATCTTAATTCAATCTGAATAGAACCTGTTTACAGCGATATAAGTCGATTTTTTCTAATGAACCCTATGTAAACCTTTAAAAACCAGACGTATTTCATCGTTGATTTTTACCGACGTACTCATTTTAACGAAAAAATTGAGCCTTCATATCCTTTTTGGTGAATTACATTAATAAACATGGATTTTTGTCTTGCCTTAAATACTTAACCTCATGAAAAATTTACTTTCTCTTTTTTGTATCATTTGTTTTTATAGTGCTTTCAATACTATTTCAGCTCAAGAATTAAATGCAGATAATTATAGTCCTATTTATGACCGTTCAGAAGATTTGCTAAGCAATACAGATACGATTCCTGACTACAGATCTAAAACTAATAAATTAAAACTGACGGGTACTATATATAAGAGCGACGGTCTTACTCCAGCTAGTGATGTCGTTTTATTTATTGAACAGCCCAATGAAATTGGTGATTTTGAATTGAGACAAACAGGTGATAACCGCTATGTATTTCATAGAAGTTGGGTAAAGACCGATGCAGACGGAAATTATACAATTTACACTTTTATACCAGGAAATGACAGACGTTATAATCAGTTACAGCAGATTTTTCCAATAGTTAAAGAACCTTTAAAGGAAGAATATGAATTAGAAACGTTTCTTTTTGATGAAGATCCATTATTAACCAAACGTTGTCGTAAGATTATCAAGAAAAAAAGTGATGAGACAAGAATTCTTAAGCTCACACAAGAAAATGGTATTTTTGTAGCCCAAAGGGATATTATACTAGCGTCGGACGAAGAGTACACAAAATAAATAGAGATTACAATATATTATTACAATATATTAAAGTATAAATATAAAGCCAACTCATATGAGTTGGCTTTTTTCATAATGACTTACTAATTCTCTAGGTTAGGGAAGTCTATGAATGTTTCTATTAGTTAACAGCAACATAATCCAATGCGGTTTCCGTAACCGTCATTTTAAACTTTAAAGTCTTAAGTTTTCTGTCTTTCTTTATTTGAACCATATATATTTTAGTTGCACCATCAGAGGCTGTGTAGTCAAAAATTTGCGTGTTATTTGTTAAAGACCAGTAAGGGTATTCTTTTGCTATTTCTGAGCATAATTTATTTGGTAGCTTCATGTTTGTAAATTGCTCAGTCGTATTTATAATTGTCCCTTTATTATTATATGTAGCCACTATTTTGCAATTCGATTCTTCGAAAACAACATCATAAGTTATCGATTTTCTTTTTGAATTATAAATAGCTGCGTTCTTGATATTATAGGTCGCTACCATATTTTGCAGTTTTTTAATTTTTATAGCAGTGTTTCTATCCTTTATGTTTTTTAAATAAATTGAGTTTCCAGATTTAAATAAAACATTTGTTGTGATGACTTGGTTTTCAGACTCTGAATTCGTGTTTTGTGCAGAAAGGGTAGTGCTTAATATTAAACATATGATCCCGGTGAATAGTTTTTTCATAAAAATTGGTTTTAAAATTAGTATAGTGTAAAACTACAATACTATAAAGGCTATTCATATACGTAACCCATAGCATAAAATACGTAGCGGTACGTATTTAAATTTTTAAATATCTAAAAAACAACACTTTAATACAGTTTTTAAATTTATTTATTTTTAAAAATCGTAACATATAAGGTCTTTTGATTAAAATAGTATCGCAATCCGTTAATAGCGTTGTTTTATAATTCATAATCTGTAGCTAACTTTAACCGTCAGATTAACGGATGAAACATAAAGTAATTGATTTTAAAAATCACTAAAAAGAAACATTCAATAATTAATCATACTTAAAAGTTCTTGATTTAATTGGGAGCTTTTGTTATGTCAGTAGGTTAAAATAAAACAGGGATCTCGTTTAGTCTTATTATGATGGTAACTATTAACCGAAGGCCATAAATTCTTTTGTTTTACACTAACCTTATGTCGGAATCAAGACGGTTTTTGACCTCAACCCCAGCGGTAAGGGAAAAAGAGGTCGGGAATTGCGAGACTTTAATACCCTGTGAATAATTACTATAATGACAACCTAAGCCTTAACTAAACTGGGTTTCAAATGAATAAAACCACAATGGAAGTGAATTATTATTAGATACTCACCAATTAATCATACAATTTTGCAGAAATAATTCAATTATTATGTTGTAGGTTAAAAAAATGGTAGCATCTTTGCATCTTAATAAGTATTATAAATTAAATTACATTACAATGAGTAAAGGAACAGTAAAATTTTTCAATGATGCCAAAGGATTTGGTTTCATCACTGAAGAAGGAATCGACAAAGATCATTTTGTACACATTTCTGGATTAGTAGACGAAATTCGTGAAGGCGATGAAGTTGAATTTGATCTTGAAGAAGGTAAAAAAGGATTAAACGCAGTAAACGTAAAAGTTATCTAATACATATACTTCAAAGTTTAACGAAAAGCCCATCAGTAATGATGGGCTTTTTTGTGCTATATAGTTTCGTTAAAATAAGAGTTTTGTGATATTGTTTATTTGGTATTAGTTCTTAATTCGACAGGCTTCAAGTGAATAACGCCAAAAGCATCCAGTATTTTTATAATCACATAAGTGATATCAATCTCATACCATTTTACTCCAAAATTAGCACGACTCGCATGTTTATGATGGTTGTTATGATAACCTTCACCCATCATTAAAAAATCAAATCGGAATAGGTTTTTACTTGTGTTTTTCATTTTAAAATTCACGTAGCCATAGATATGCCCGAACCAGTTAATAATCACACCATGAATAGGTGCCATTAAAAACGTGATTGGCAATAATAACCATTGCCACCAAGCGGTTACAAAAAGTGCAAAGAATAAGATATAGAGTCCTATCCATAATACCCGAGAAGCTCGTGAACTTGCATAACGATCGAATGCCTTCCATTGGGGTACGTTTTTGGTAAAACGTTGATCCACTTCAATACGATCCCTATTAATATCCTGGTAGATGGTTTTGGTCTTCCACATCATCGCAAATACATTAGCATCATGTGATGGTGAATGCGGATCTTTTTCGGTATCTGTATAGGCGTGATGCATGCGGTGCATAATTCCATAACCATAAGCACTTAGGTAGCTCGACCCTTGAAATATCCATGTGAGTACAAAGGTAATTCGTTCCATGGTTTTAGACATTGTAAACACCTGATGCGCTGCATAACGGTGTAAAAAGAAGGACTGAAAAAATAAACCTCCATACCACAATACTAAAACAAAAATAATAATTGTCATATCTTTTTGTTGCAAAGATAATTTGATATCAACCGCCAAACAATGAACCCAAATCAAGAAAAACAATAAATTGATTAGTCGCGGTTAGACTAGTAAGATGAACAGAACATTGATTAGGGTTTCACTGAATGGTTTCTTCGAGGGTAGGTGATAAGAGAACGGTTAAATAATTAGACATATCAATCAAATTTAACGCTTTGCGAATTATGAAACACATCAAATAAAAAAATAGCGTCTGCGTGTTATAAATGTGTCATACAACTAAAAATGTGAAGCTCCCTATTTCGTGATTATAATGCAGTGACCGCCACACAATGTATGGCCCCTGTTGAGATCAATAGCATATACAACTTTTCAGAATTAAGGGCTAAAATGCAGTTTGTATTGTTTTTATAGAGGTAGCATAAAGTGTCATCTTTATCAATACTATTTTTTTTTGTTTACATTGTATTTCATTGTGATACTTAAAGTTATGAAAAAAGTTACATTTATAGTATGCCTACTAGTCACGTCTTTAGGTTTCGCCCAAACTATTGTAGAAAATTTTGATCCATTATTACCGTTATTACCAACAAGTCCATTTTTTCAAGATAATGCAGATGGTACTGTAAATATGTTGCAAGTTACTGATCCTGATACGACACCAACAAGAGGCAATGTTCTTCGACTTATAACTACTGCAAGCGCGCCATGGCAGGGCGCAGGACTTATCCTTCAAGGCCCTTTGCTTGATTTAACTGATACACCAGACCCTGATGACTTAAAAGTAAAGATTTGGGTATATTCTAATACAGGCATGCCACTTGATATCTTAGCCAAGGTGACTGATGGTGCTCCTGCAGCAGATTCTGCAACCGATGCTACGCACAATGGTTCGGGTTGGGAACAACTAACTTTTGATTTTGGAATTAATAGGGATAATACAGCCATAGCAAATGGGATTTATCAAAGAATAACATTTTTTCCAGCTTGGGACACAACCAGTTGTACTTCACTAGGTATTGGATGTTATGGGAGTGATCCTGCACCAGCAGGAATTACAATGTACATAGATGAAATTAGTTTTGGGGACCCACCAATATTAGGCGCCAATAATTGGACAGGCAGTACAGATACAAATTGGGATACGGCTTCAAATTGGGATAATAACGTCGTACCAACAGCAGGTGACGTTGCTGTTATACCTAATGTCGCAAATCGCCCTATAGCTTCAGGCCCAATTACTTTATCTGAAATGTTGATACAACCAGGTGCATCCGTTACCGCAGCTGCTGCGGTAACTAATACTGGAATAATTACAGTGGCTTCAGGTGCCTCATTTATAGCACCAACTTCCGTCTCTGGGCAAGTGACTTATGAGCGGAATTTGAGTACATCGAATTGGTATTATGTGTCTAGCCCAGTAGTTGGACAAAATGTAGATGCTTTTGTCACAGCTTTAGCACTTGAGACACAAGGGGCTTTTCAAAGCTTCTGCGCTTTCGATACGGCTATTAGCAACTGGGTTTGTTATGAAAATGCAAGTACTTTTGTCGGTGATTTTATTAATGGCAAAGGTTACATTGTTAGTTTGCTGGGTGCTTCGGGAGCTATTTCTTTTACGGGAACAATGAATACAGGTAATGAATTAATAATGCTTGACCCAACAGGAAACGGCTATAACTTAATAGGTAATCCATATACGTCTTTTATTGATACTGGCGCAATGCTATCTGCAAGCACAGCAGCTTTATCAACAGAAACCATTTGGGTGTTCGATGCATCTACTAATAGTTACGAGACCAAAGTAACCGTAGATAATTTTCAATTGGCACCGGGTCAAGGGGGCTTTATTCAATCTAATGGTGCCGCTGGAAATGTTGTCATAAATGAAGCGTTTCAAAGTCATCAAGACCCTGATACGTTTTTAAGATCAGCTGATAGAACAGAAATCTATTTGACACTCTCAGATGGATCAAGGTTAAAAAATACAAGAATATATTATATAGATGGGGCTACAACTGGTTTTGACAATGGTTATGACGGGCCTATGTTTCGTGCTTTTTCAGATCCTTTTTCTATTTATACACATTTAGTCACAGACGGCATTGGAAGGGATATGGGTGTGCAGTCCATACCAAATGATGATTACGAGAATTTAGTGGTTCCTGTGGGTATTACGGTTACTTCTGGCACCGAATTCAGTATTTCTGCGAGTTCTATAAACCTTCCTGATGGCCTAGATCTATATCTTGAAGATAGAGACAACAATACATTTACAGTATTAACTACGAATTCAGATTTTACGTTGACAACGACTAGTAGTTTAAATGGCGTTGGGCGTTTCTATTTACATACGGTTAGTAGCGTATTGGGTATAAATGATACTGCATTAGCAACTAATTTACAAATTTATACAACCGCCTCTACAAAAGAATTGATCATTAAGGGGCAATTATCTGGTGCTACAACCGCAGAACTCTACAATATAGAGGGCAAACTAATGATAACTAAAGCATTAGACCAGTTCAATGCTTCAAACGTAGTAAATGTTTCCGATTTAAGCAGTGGTGTTTATGTTGTAACAGTCGCTAATGCTAAACAAACCAAAACACAAAAAGTAATTATTAAGTAGTGGCCTTCAGATGTAAAAATCAGTTTACTAAGCAGATAAAACCTAGTACTACCAGCAACATAAAGACAGTATAGAAGTTGCAAATAAAGCGGCATGCTTTGTGAAAATGGTAAAAAACCAATACACTAAATCCGCTTCCTAATTCTGCTCAAGGCCTGTGCAGTAACACCAATATAAGAACTGATGTATTTTAGGGGAATGACCTTTAACAGTTCTGGTCGTTCTTTAAATAATTTTAAGTAGCGTTCCTCAGCCGTTAAATTCAATAAGTTTTGTTCGCGTTTCGATTTTAATAAAAAGAGACGCTCTGCAGTTAAACGACCAATAAGGTTCCCGATTTGTGTGTTATTATAAACGGCTTGCAAATCGCTATAGGTAATACTTAGCAATGTTGTATCTGTGAGTGCTTGCAACTGATAAGCCGATGGTGTTTGTGTTAAGAAAGAATCATAAGCACTAATAAACTGGTCTTTAAAACTAAAACCAAAAGTGATTTCTTTTTCAGGATTTTCTTTAGGGATAAATAAGCGTACCACACCAGATTCTATAAAGGAAATATGATTTTCTATAGCATTTAATTTTAAGAAAATAACTTTCTTTTTAATAACACGAGGCTGCAGTTTTGATATAAAAAACGCCCAATCGGAGTTCGATATTGTAGCTATTTGATCTAAGTAATCCTTTATTTGTTGCACGTTTTTTAATGCTATTAATTATTGGTGTGAAGGTACGAGTTCCTATATGTATAAATGCTACTAGTCTGCCTATATCTCTTATTAATTTCGTGTCTATTGTTATAAGACAATCAGTGGCTCTAAAACTTCCCAAACTGTATTTGCTAGTATTTTATGGCCTTCAACAGTTGGGTGAATGCCATCAGATTGATTGAGCGCTGCAATCCCTCCGACATCTTTTAAGATAAAAGGAATAAATTCTAAATTATTCTTAGTGGCTAAATCGGCAAAAATACTCCTGAATTCAGTGGTGTAGTCTTGTCCCATATTTGGCGGTAATTCCATACCAGCCAATATAATTTTAGTGTTTGGGCTTTTTTCTTTAACCACATCAATTATACCTTGCAGATTCATACGTGTTTCGGACAACGGCACACCTCTTAAGCCATCATTAGCTCCTAGTTCTAATATAAAAACGTTAATATTCTGATTCATCACCCAATTGATACGGCTTTTGCCACCAGCAGTGGTTTCACCACTTAATCCTGAATTGATAACGGTATAATCTAAACTTAATGCATCTATCTTTTGTTGCAATACGGCAGGAAAAGCGTCATTGCTATCGGCAAGGCCATAGCCTGCTGTGATACTATCGCCAAAACATAATATCGTTTTAGACTCGGATTCAGTCTCAGTCTCTGGCTCAGTTTCAGGATTCATGCTCTTTTCCGTGGATTCGACATGTTGTTTTAATTGCGTTTCTGGTGCTATTTTTTCAGAGGTATCATTGCCACAAGACAGCAAAAAAAAGGCAACTATAAAATAACAAAACTTTAAGAATTTATGTACAATTGGTGTTGGTAGAATTGAATGCAAATGATTATTTTCAGCCTTCGACATAAGTGGTCATTTAAATTACGATTATATGCCAAAGATATTAAAGATTACTGGGCTAGAAAAGACATATACTAGTGGTAACAAACAATTAACGGTTTTACAGAACATTACGTTCGATGTAGAGAAAGGTCAAACGTTTTCTATTGTAGGGCCTTCAGGAAGTGGGAAAACGACCTTATTAGGATTATGTGCGGGCTTAGATCAGCCAAATGCTGGGACCGTGGAGATATGTGGTCAAGATTTAAATAGTTTAAACGAAGACCAACGCGCACAATTACGTAACAAAGAAGTAGGGTTTATATTTCAAAATTTTCAGCTGTTACCAACATTGACTGCGCTCGAAAATGTGAGTGTGCCACTAGAACTTCAGGGAAATAAAGAGGCTGTAAAAACAAGTATGGCCTTATTAGATAAAGTAGGCTTGGCAGATCGTGTGCATCACTATCCATCACAACTTTCAGGAGGAGAACAACAGCGTGTGGCTTTAGCGAGGGCTTTTGCGAATTCACCATCTATTTTATTTGCAGATGAACCTACAGGGAACTTAGATGAGGAAACTGGTGAAAAAGTGATTCAGTTATTATTTGATTTGAATAAAGAAGCTGGAACGACTTTAGTGATTATTTCTCACGATTTGGATTTAGCCCATCGGACACAGCAAATACTAAGACTAAAAGGCGGTCAAATATTAACCAACGAACGTACGGCAGTACTCTAAATTCTTTCTACCAAGATGAATTACAATACAATCTGGTTATTTAAAATGGCGTGGAGAGATGCCAAGGCGAGTCGCGTGCGGCTATTCTTGTTTATGGCTTCTATTATCTTAGGAATTGCGGCAGTTGTATCCATTCAATTGTTTAGCACAAATCTTAAAGACAATATCCAAAGGCAATCTAAAGCCTTAATGGGTGCGGATTATATCATTGACTCCAGACAAGTGCCTAGCGAACGTGCACAAGCGATTATAGATTCATTACAACCCGACGCATCAGAGGTTAATTTTGTATCGATGATTGCCTTTCCAAAGAATGGTGGTGCTAAATTAGTTAAGGTGCGCGGTATTAAAGGAGACTTTCCTTTTTATGGCACTATTGATACGGAGCCTTCTGCAGCAACAACGAATTATCAAGATGTAGGTGGCGCATTAGTTGACGCGACTTTATTACTTCAATTTAATGTGCAGCCTGGTGATTCCATTAAAGTGGGTGAGTTAACACTTCCTATTGCCGGAGCACTAAAAGCGATTCCTGGTAGTACAGCGATTTCAACATCTGTGGCTCCACCAATTGTGATTCCGTATCGCTTTATTGAAGACACAGAACTCTTGCAATTTGGTAGCCGAAAAGAATATCAATTCTTCTATAAAGCATCAGATACGCTCAACCTAGATCGTTTTGAGGAAAAAATAGGACCAATGTTAGACGCTGAAAATGCGGATCTTGATACGCATACCGGAACGAGTAGACGTTTAGGGAGACGGTATGATAATGTAGGTAAGTTTTTGAATTTGGCAGCTTTTATCGCTTTGCTTTTAGGTTGTATAGGTATTGCGAGTTCTGTTCATATTTATATTAAAGAAAAATTGAGAGCTATTGCGGTTTTAAAATGCATGGGAGCCTCTCGATTGCAAAGTTTTCTGATTTTTCTGATTCAGATCGCAGGGATTGGAATTGTTGGCGGTTTAGTGGGGTCGCTTATTGGTGTGGCACTTCAAGAACTCTTCCCTTATATCTTAAAAGATTTCCTCCCCTTTGCTGTTGAAATTACGATTTCAGCCCAACCTATACTTATAGGCGTTTTTCTCGGTCTGTTTATGTCTGTGTTATTTGCACTACTACCATTGCTTAGGACTTGGTATGTTTCACCATTAGAAGTTTTGCGCGTCGATGAGCAAGCCTCTCAAGAACCCAAAAAAGTGCGATTCTTAGTCTTTGGCGCTATTTTAGTATTTCTGTTTTTATTTTCATTTTGGTTACTTAAGGATGCCACTTATGCTTTTGGTTTTGTATTTGCAACACTGATTACATTTAGCATTTTAGCTGGTATCGCTATGCTATGTATTAATGGCATTCGAAAATTTTTTCCTAAACGCTGGGGTTTTACAGCACGTCAAAGTTTGTTAAACTTATTTAGACCAAACAATCAGACCGTAGTTTTGGTGGTTGCTATTGGTTTGGGTACGTTTTTGATTAGTACCTTATACTTTACTAAGGATATTCTACTCTCAAAAACAGAAGTAGGGCAGACGGCAGAAAACGCTAATATCATTATATTGGATGTACAAAGCGAACAGCGTGATGCTGTAGCTCAAAACATTGAAGCTAATAGCTTACCAATTCTCGATAATATTCCGTTAGTCACCATGCGTATGCATCGCATAAAAGACCAATTGGTAAACGATTTACGCCAAGATACCACACGCCAAGTTCGGGGTTGGATTTTAAATCACGAATTCAGAACGACTTATCGCAATGCATTGATTGCCTCAGAAGAATTATTAGAAGGGGAGTGGACCCCACAACTAACATCTGATGATCCTGTAGTGATTTCTATTTCAGATAATCTTGCTGCAGACGCGAAAGTTGGTGTGGGTGATGTCATTGTATTTAATGTCCAGGGCGTTCTTATGGAAACCACGGTTGGCAGTATTCGTAAAGTCGATTGGGGACGTTTACAACTTAACTTTTCTATTGTATTTCCGAAAGGCGTTCTTGAGCAAGCACCGCAGTTTAATGTCTTTACAACGGCTGTTGCAGATGAAGTCAGTTCGGCAAACTTGCAACGCGATTTGGTGGCGCAGTTTCCTAATGTGTCTATTATAGATTTGCGACAGGTGTATTCTATTGTAGAAGACATCTTAGATAAAGTCTCATGGATCATCAATTTTATGGCCTTTTTCAGCATACTTACGGGTATCATTGTACTTATAGGTTCTGTGAGAACAAGTAAATATCAACGGATTAAAGAAAGTGTATTACTTCGTACACTTGGCGCTAAGAACACGCAAATTTTGCAAATATCTGCTTTCGAATATGTTTTTTTAGGTCTGCTTGGTAGTTTGGTAGGTATTTTATTGGCGCTCGTAAGTAGTATGTGTTTGGCGCTATTTGTATTTAACGAACCGTTTGCACCCTCATTGATTCCATTTTTGGTGTTTTTACCAGGAATTACGTTATTAGTTGTAGGTATTGGTTTGAGTAATATTCAGACGGTATTAAAAAGTTCTCCTTTAGAGGTTTTACGTCGCGAAGGGTAGTAGAATTATTACACCATTTTTAATATACTTGCAGTAAAAGGAGATGTTAGGGGTAAACTGTAGCCTAAAACCATACATAAATGTTCGATTATGAATAATTTATAATGTTTCTTGGAACCTTCTTATTTTAACTACTTTTGCAATAATGACTATTTAAGTCAAACGCATACAAATTGACATTATATTATGTCATTTAAATAGTGTAAATAAAAACGGTATCAATAATCCAAAATTTTCAAGAGACATAAATCCGGATTTTTCAAAAGCGTTAAGAAAAAAGGTGAATACCTATTTTAAAACACATAAAAAGAGTCGAAATGCCAATGCAAACATGGTATTAAAAACTGTTATTATGATCACTTTATTTGTTAGCCCATTAATAGTACTATCAACAGGTGTCGTATCTTCTACGCCATTGCTTTTCTTTTTATATATTTTAAGTGGCCTTGGAATGGCTGGCATTGGAATGGGCGTAATGCACGATGCTATTCATGGCTCGTATTCAAAAAACAAAAAGATCAATACCCTTTTAGGTTATACCTTTAATCTTATTGGAGCGAATGCAACGGTTTGGCGCATACAGCATAACGTTTTACATCATACCTATACCAACATTGATCATGCAGACGATGATCTTAATGCGCCATTTTTTCTGAGATTTTCACCAAATGCGAAGCATTATGCTGTGCATAAATATCAGCATATTTATATTTGGTTTTTTTATGGTTTAGCGACGATATCTTGGATTACTACAAAAGATTTTGTACGTTTAAAACGTTATAAAGACATGGGGCTTTTAAACAAAAAAAATGAATACAAAAAAGCATTACTAAGTATGTCAGCTTGGAAATTATTCTATTATTGTTATGCCTTGGCACTTCCCATGATTATGTTGCCATTTGCTTGGTGGGTCGTATTATTGGCCTTTCTAAGTATGCATTTTGTCACCGGAATTTTGGTGAGTGTTGTCTTTCAGATTGCACATATTATGCCTACAAATACGTTTCCACTTCCTGATAAACAAGGGGATATGAATAATAATTGGTATGGCCATCAATTCGCAACCACAACTAATTTTTCACCAAAAAGTTCTGTTTTATTTTGGCTCATAGGAGGCTTAAATTACCAAGTAGAACACCATGTACTTCCAGACGTGTGTCATGTACATTATAAAAACCTTACAACGATTGTTTCAGAAACAGCAAAAGAATATGGAATGCCTTATAATGTAAAAAAATCTATGTTCCAAGCTATTATAGATCACACAAAAATGTTACGTTTGCTAGGAGAAAAGCAAAACGTAAGTCTAGTATAACACCCTTAAAAATAAAACTCATGTTTAAAAATATTATAAATAAATTATTTGGATCTAATAAAAGTGGTGGTACCAAGGAAGGTACTGTCAAATTTTTTAATTTTAAGAAAGGCTTTGGCTTTATAACCGTTAAAGATTCTGATGAAGAAATCTTTGTACATTCTACAGGACTCATAGACAAAATTAAGGATAACAAAAAAGTAACCTTTGATGTAGAGAAAACGGATAAAGGTTTGACAGCTGTCAATGTGCGTTTGGTAAAATAGAATAGGATCTTAAGAGCTTATATAACCATCTTAATTGATGGTTTTTTCGTTCTTATTAATGATAAATTACGCTGTTTTCTCAAAAACCAATCGGTAATGATCCATAACTTCTCTTTCAAAACAGACCCTGTTTGGGCTGACTTGAAAAATAGCTACTAAATGTCTGAATTCCTTATCCGTGAAATATCTCGGGATAAGTGAAAGGTATAGCCAATACTTTTTAAGATTGAATTTCCGAAATTTTTTCCGCCATTGAGCGATGGTTTCAATATAATCGAGCCTTCCGCTACTTTGGGAAATTAGTTTGAATCCTGGTTGTGCACATTTTATGACCATTTCGGGACCATAGGGAAGCCAAGAACCAGGGAATTGTTTGACCATTAAGGCCATAATATAGGCTGTAGATTCTTTATCTGCATTCACATCTAGCGCCTCAAAATCGATCATATTCTTGCTAAAGGTCATGGTCTGCATGTAAAACCGACCACCAATGGGTAATAAATCGTAGAGTATTTTAAAAAAATCAGTGTAAACCTGCTCCTGTTTGCCTGCCTGCCAGTCTTCTACCGAACAGAAATGCTCCAAGCCACCAATACAGGTGATCGCATCAAATGCACCGAAGTCAGAAGGTTTTACATCGCGGCAGTCTTTTACGAGTACATTATAACCATTCTTTTGGCAGGCATCCGCCTGACCCTGTGAAAGCGTCAAGCCAATGCTTTTTGCAGCTCTTTCATCCGTAATATAGCGTGTAAACGGTGCCCAACCACAAGCCATATCCAGCACTCTGGACCCATTTGTAATGTTAAGGCTATCTGCTATAAATTTATGTTTTGCTTTTTGAGCGGCTTCCAATGACATCGAAAAATCACCATCGTATTTTGCTCCACTGTAATCTCCAGTTTCGCCAATACTTAAACGAAATATTTCATCAATCGTAGTATATGTAAAGTCTAAATCTTTTTGCTCTGCCATGTGTGATTTTTAATTTTAACGGTCTCTTATAAAGAGCGTTTTGTTGAAGGTAATGAAAATTATATTAGGCGTTCGTTTGATTTGGTATCATAGAAGATATTTTATCTAGTTGACGGCTTGGTTGGTGATTAAATATTAAATCTAGTTCTGTCCATTCCGAATGGTTTATAGTTATGTTCGTTTTTTAGAATATAACATTCCAAATTCACTAGTAACTATTTCTACCATTCCCAAGAACAGTATCCTTACATTTGCAAAAATTATTTTTTATGTCAAAGTCATTTTCCGATTTAGGGATTCATGAACAGCTACAACAAGGCTTAGCTGCTTTACAAATTACGATTCCTACAGATATTCAAGAGAAAACCATTCCCGTGGTATTAGATAAAAAGGAAGATGTGGTGGCTTTGGCAAAAACTGGAACAGGAAAAACAGCCGCTTTCGGGTTGCCTTTATTGCAATTAATTACTATTGAAAATACAGGTATTCAAGCCGTAATCTTAGCACCAACGCGAGAATTGGGGCAGCAAATTAGCGCAAATCTAACGGCTTTTGCTAAACACATGCCGGCTGTTTCTATTGCTACAGTTTGTGGAGGGGTTCCGATAAAGCCTCAGATAGAACGCTTACAACAAACAACACATATTGTCGTCGCGACACCTGGTCGTTTAGCAGATCTAGTAAAACGAAACGCGATAGACATTTCAAAAATTGCGTATTTTATTTTAGATGAAGCAGATGAAATGGTCAGTGCTTTAAAGGAAGGATTGGATGCCATCATCAAAGAAATTCCGAAATCGAGACGTACCTTGTTATTTACAGCGACCATGCCAGGTACCATAAAACAATTGGTACAGAATTATATGTCTAAGCATGTGGTGCATATCGAAGCCGATATGGCAACTGTTGGGCATCAAGGCATCGCTCATCAATTTGTGGTGGTTGCGCCCATTGAGAAATTAGATGTCTTGCTTCATTTCTTAAATTCTAAAGCAGGACAACGTGGGATTATTTTTTGTAAAACGAAAGCAGCGGTTAATAAATTAGCTAAGAATTTAGCTATTAATAAATTTTCCTCTGGTGCTATTCATGGGAGTCTGTCACAAGGCATTCGTGATCGCATCATGGGTCAGTTTAGAGAAGGCCATATTGATATTTTAGTGGCCACTGATTTGGCAGCGCGTGGACTAGATATAAAAGACCTTGCCTACGTAATTAATTATCATTTACCAGATACCTATGATGCTTATGTGCACAGATCTGGTCGAACAGCAAGAGCAGGGGCCACCGGTTTAGCTTTAACCATTCTGCAGAAAGAAGAAGTCATTGATATTGCTGATTTTGAAAATGAATTGGGTATTGTATTTAAAGAACATAAAAAAGCAGATGCTCAAAGTATAGAAGAGAACAAAACGCTCTTATGGGCGAAGAAAATATTTAAAATAAAACCAAATCGTACCATTTCTGAAACATTGAGAAAAGAGGTTAGAACCGTTTTTCATCATTTGACAAAAGAAGAATTAATAGAAAAAGTATTAGCATATCAATTGGCACAAACGACTTTGGCAGAACCAAAATCAGACGATTCTAAAAAGAAAAGAAAAAAGAACTAGTAATGGCAAATAACATCAAAGCGCAACAAGATATTCTCGAGAAATTAAATATCTACGAGCTCAATCCAATGCAAGTAGCCGCTATAGAAGCGATTGAACAAAACGATAAAACCATACTCTTATCACCAACAGGAACGGGGAAAACCTTAGCGTTTTTATTACCGTTACTCGAACGTTTAGATCCGGAATGTGAAGATGTGCAAGCCTTAATTATCGTCCCTTCTCGGGAATTGGCGATTCAGATAGAAACAGTGGTCAGGAATATGGGGTCTGGTTATAAAGCCAATGCCATTTATGGCGGTAGATCTATTGCGAAAGACAAAACAGAACTGAAACATACGCCTGCCATTTTAATTGGTACACCAGGACGTTTAGCAGATCATTTTGAACAAGCACGTTTTACCACCAAATTCATTAAAACTTTGGTGATTGATGAGTTTGATATTTCTATTGAAGTTGGCGCAGGTGGTGAGATGAAATTCATAATGGGTTATTTGGCCAATGTTAACAAGCGTATTTTAACCTCTGCGACCCAAGGCGCTTCGATTCCTGCGTATTTAAAAATGGATGGTGGTAAAACCTTGAATTACTTAACTGAAAAAGCGAGTTCAAAATTGACCGTAAAAACAGTGTTATCGCCATCGGCAAATAAGCATAATACTTTGGTGGATTTATTACATCATTTGGGTAGCGTTCCTGGCATTGTATTTTGTAATAAAAAAGAACGTCTCGAAGATTTAAGTCGCTTCTTGGATAAACGAAAAGTAGCGCATACCTGTTTTCATGGCGGTATGGAGCAACGCGACCGCGAACGTGCCTTAATCAAATTAAGAAACGGATCTGTATCTGTGCTTGTTGCCACTGATTTAGCAGCACGAGGTATCGATATTCCAGAGATGAGTTATATCATACATTACGAAATCCCAGAAGCTCCACAAGAATACACACATAGAAATGGTAGAACGGCTAGAGTTAATTCTAAAGGGACTGCCTATCTTATAAAAGGAGACAAAGAAGTGTTTCCTGATTTTATAGAAAAATCAAAAATTCAGATGTTGTCTAAGGCTGGCGAAATTAAACCCCCATTTTGGACCACTCTATTTATTTCTGGAGGACGAAAAGATAAAATTTCTAAAGGTGATATTGCAGGCTTGTTTTTTAAGCAAGGCGGTATTTCTAAAGAACAATTGGGCGCTATTGAGTTGAAACCAGATTGTGCATTTGTAGCGATTCCGTTAACACTTGCAGATGATTTGGTAGAAAAACTAAACAATACACGTTTAAAAAAGAAAAAAGTAAGAGTTACAGTATTATAATTGATATGAGTGAAAAAAGCCAGCCTCTAGACGTTGTATCTTGTATCAGTACATTACAGGAATTATTAGCAGATACGAATCAACTTTTTGATTTACCAGAAGACCAAAGAGTTGCGCTTTTTAAAGCGGCTGGAGAATTAACGAGACCAAATCGTGCTGAATTTGAGCGTAGAAGAAAAGACGCAAAAAAAGCAGCAAAACGTAAAATGATTGCTAAAGATACACACGCAAGAAAAACAACAGGTATACGTTATGCAAGAGAAGCTGCTTTATTTGTTGCTCCAAAATTATTAGGAGCAGCTGAACTTGATGAAGATACTTTAGAATTAGAATCCCCAAGAAATTGTTATGTGTGTAAAACAGTTTTTACCAAATTGCATCATTTTTATGATACGATGTGTACAAGTTGTGGTGATTTAAATTATACAAAACGTTTTCAAACCACTGATTTAAAAGATCAAGTCGCTGTTATTACAGGATCTAGATTAAAAATAGGCTATCATATTACCTTAATGTTATTACGTTCTGGCGCTACAGTAGTGGCTACTACACGTTTTCCAGCAGACTCTGCCATTCGATTTTC
>JAWUVW010000092.1:0-17379 GCA_034112185.1 Flavobacteriaceae bacterium
GGTAAATAGGTTTTCTGGCAATGTGTTTTCTTCAATACTCAAACTAGAACAATCTAAACCAGCATCAGTAATGGTCCAACCCAAATCAGTAAGTATTTCTCTACCGGGCTCTCCCAAACAGAAATTACTATTTCCACCAGAGAACTCTACGTTTAATGGTACCTGCGTTTCTCCAGTGTCTAAAGTGCTCCAACCATTAAGTAAGGCATCGTAATTAGCAACAGAAAGCGTTGCGCCATCGAACATATTAGTTGCGCGATTAAGACTACTGATATCCCATTGCGCTATATTTTGATCAAAAGAAACTGCACCTGAGAACATCGCATTGATATCTGTTACTAAGCTCGTGTCCCAATTACCAATATCGGAATTAAAGAGACTTGCATTAAGGAACATACTATCCATACTCGTTACTGAACTTGTGTTCCAATTACTAAGATCTGCATTAAAGGCATTAGCACCAGCAAACATACCTCTCATATCATTGACTAAACTTGTATTCCAACCTCCAATATCTGCATTAAAGTTAACCGCTAAAACAAACATAGAGAAGAAGTTCGTTACTAAATTTGTGTTCCAAGCACTAATATCTGCATTAAATACGGTTGCACCCAGAAACATTCTTCTCATTTCAGTAACTGAGCTCGTATCCCAAGAACTAATATCTGCATTAAATGCACTAGCTCGAGCAAACATACTATCCATATTTGTTACTAAGCCCGTTTCCCAACTACTAATATCTGCATTAAAGAAGTTTGCACCACCAAAAATGCTACCCATATTAGTAACCTTACTAGTATCCCAGCCACTAACATCACTATTAAAGACTTGGCAATTGAGAAACATAGTAGCCATAGATGTAACTTTACTTGTATCCCAGATACTAACATCCCCATTGAAAATAGTACAGTTGTTGAAAACACCACTCATGTTAGTAACTTGATTAGTAGTCCAATTGTTTAGATCTGTATTGAAGCTAACGGCCCAACTAAACATTGAGCTCATTTCAGTGACTTGGCTCATGTCCCAGTCATTAAAGCTTGTGTTTCCTTTTAAGGTTGAACAATTAACAAACATAAAATTAGTAGATGTTACATTTGATAAATCAGGAACATCTGTAGCAACCACATCTAAATTTACGGCACCCCAAAACGCATTTTCCATAGAACTCCACACAATAGTACCCCATTGTTCAACAGTCAATAACTTGTCATTATCGTTATTATTAGACGGCATATTATCGGTTGTGTTAATTCTAGGAAAATCACCGGAAATACTTATGGTTACAATTCCTGGAGTCTCATAGGTATGAGTAGGTGGTGCGTCTGTAGAAATATTCTCTACAGTACCATCGCCCCAGTCAACGGTGTAATTATAACTTTCGCCCATGACGGTGGGAATCCTGATACTGTTGTTGTCAGAAATTCCAGGATTCTCTGTATTCCAAGTCGTAATAAAGGCATCAGAATTTTCTTGTGCGCTGAGTGCTAAACCATAGGCAAAGAATAAACAAAAAGTAAGTTGAAATGTAATTTTTTTCATAAATAGGGTTTTTTAAAGTTCAAAAAAATATTAAGGATAGCGGGGGTTTGTCTAGTTTAATGCAAAAGGCTTTATTAAAAATATAATAAAGCCTTTTCTAAATATTGAATAAAAAGTGTTTCTAGTTATTAAGCATCACTGGCATCACAAGCATAGTCACATGCTCGCCTTCATCTAAACCATCAATTGGCGTTAAAATACCCGCTCTGTTTGGTAAACTCATTTCTAACTGAACATTATCTGAACTTAAGTTATTAATCATTTCCGTTAAGAAACGCGAGTTAAACCCAATTTGCATATCGTCACCTTGGTAATCACAAGTGAGACGCTCTTCGGCTTTATTAGAGTAATCAATATCTTCAGCTGATATGTTTAATTCTGCACCAGCGATTTTCAATCGAATTTGGTGAGTTGTTTTGTTAGAGAAAATACTAACACGACGTACAGAATTTAAAAACTGTGTTCTGTCGATGACTAATTTATTCGGATTCTCTTTAGGAATAACCGCTTCATAATTTGGATACTTACCATCAATTAAACGGCAAATTAATACGGAATTCTCAAAGGTAAACTTGGCATTAGATTCGTTGTATTCCACTAAAACATCATCATCGCTTCCTGCTAAAATGCCTTTTAAAAGATTTAAAGGTTTCTTTGGCATAATAAATTCAGCGGTTTCAGAAGCACTAACGTCGTCTCTTGTGTACTTCACTAATTTGTGAGCATCAGTGGCCACAAATGTTAAGTTGTCTTGAGAGAACTGAAAAAACACACCACTCATTACTGGTCTTAAATCGTCATTTCCAGCAGCAAAAATAGTTTTGCTAATTGCAGTGGCTAAGATATCGCCCTTTATAGCTGTTGTACTCGCGTCTTCAATAGATACTGCATTTGGGAATTCAGCCCCATCTGCATACGCTAAAGCATATTTACCATGATTAGAACTGATTTCAACCGTATGGTTATCTTCAACTACAAATGTTAAGGGTTGCTCAGGGAAGGTCTTTAAGGTATCCAATAATAAACGTGCTGGTAAGGCAATACTACCTTCCGAATCACTTTCAACATCAATTATAGCTGACATTGTGGTTTCTAAATCACTAGCCGAAATCGTTAATTTGGATTGACTCAACTCGAATAAGAAATTATCTAAAATTGGAAGCGTATTGCTGTTATTAATAACACCTCCTAATACTTGAAGTTGCTTTAATAAATAAGTGCTTGAAACTATAAATTTCATAGGTATATGATGTGTTTTTTAACTTTAAATCTGTATCAGACCAATCAATAAATAAAATAAGCCTAATAATTAGCTTCTAATGCACTTATATTTTAATATAAAATAAAACCATAACTAAAGCTATTCTCTTATTTTCTCTTTCATCTAAGCACACTATAATTCAAATTATTTCAGACTCATTTTGATGGTTAATTCGTCTTACAAATATATCTTAATAGATGGGTTTTATAAAACAAACTTATTAACAATTGCTCCTGCGAAAACAGGACTATCATCAGGTAATAGGCTGAATTTGACTAGGTGTATTTGCGCTTTCTCAAATAATTGAAAGCAAAACCAAAAAGACCAAGTAGTAAGAGAGGTAAAGCAATATTTATCAATTGCCATTTGACTTTGTTATCTTTTATTTTTTCTGAATCTAAAAACGCAGTGCTAATTTCTTTAGCTCTAATGTTTATAAGTCCCGTGTCGTCTAAAAGATAATTGACCGTGTTTAACAAAAACTCTTTATTTCCAAAAGCTTTTCCTGTGAGCTTATCAAACCCTAATTCTTGCGGTCTATTGCGAACAACTTCGTTTTTAATCACATCGCCATCAGAGATAATAACCATTTTTGTGGCCTTACTTTTTGTAATAAAATTAGTCACCTTAAAAGGCAATACACGTTTATCATAAACAGAAGTGAATTCTCCTTCTAACAATACTGCGAGATTTTGAGGGCCTAAATTAAAGGTCGCTTCATTTGGTGCTTCAGTAACGTTTCCTAACGAGATTGTTGCAGGTGCACCTTCTAATTTCGAGCGTGGTGAGCTTTGTAATAAAATCGATTTATCAATACCGTTTTTTAAAGTGTCTATTGGGCTGGCAAAATCATATTTCACTAAGTCTAAATTCTTAGTAATGGGATGCTTTGGATTAGATGCCGCTAATGGTGAATATTGCCATTGTAAGGGCTGTAATTGCGCCTCACTGCCTTCCCCAATAGCCAACATAATTGGGGCGGAATAGAGATCTTTAACTAAACTTGGGTTAATGCGTACGCCATATTTAAAGAAAAAGTCGTTAAGTTTTAAATCGCGCATTATAGAAACTCCAGTTCCAGCGTCATTGAAAAGACTGTCTTTATCCATGATAACCGCTTCTGTTAGCCACAAACTTTTTCCACCATGCATGGTGTACTGATCTAAAACCAGCTTTTCGTTTTCAGAAAACGGGTCGCTTGGTTTAGCGGCTACAATTAAATCATAGTGTTTTAAGTTCTCTAATGTGCCTTGAGGATTAGTCGCTACACTGTCTAAGGTAAAAGGGGCGATGTTGTAATACAATTGCATCGTTTTTAGAAAGTCTGCCATGTAAAGATCATCAAGTTCTCCGTTACCTTTTAAAATAGCAATCTTTTTGGCTTTAGGATTAACAAGCTTACTAAAGCCATCTGCAAAAGCATATTCTAAGGACTCCACAGAGCTGTTTATTTGTTCTTGTAAGCCTTGAGTCATACTGCGTTTTAACAATGAAATTTTAACGGTTTCATCTTTATAGCTGGCAAAAGCCCAAGGAAAAATGATTTCTTTTGTTACTTTTCCGGTGCTGTTATCTGTATTAATATAAGGTTCTAAGCCAGATTTGGACAACTCTTCAATATTACGATCGCGGGTAGTTTCATCTTCTATCGGATTGATGTAATTGATAAATATCTGATTCGTTTCCAATTGAAACTCATCTATGATTTGTTTCACTTCGGTTTGAAGTAATCGGAATTCCGAAGGAAAGTCTCCTTCTAAAAACACATCGATAATTAAAGGCGAATCTAAGTCCGTTACCAAAGCTTTTGAGGCATCAGATAAGGTGTAACGCTTGTCTTTCGTTAAGTCAAACCGGTGATAGACTTTACTTGCAATAACATTGACAAGAATGAGCCCAACAATAACAGTTATGATGGCTATGAGCGTTTTATTCTTTTTCATTCTCGTAATTTAGTTCTTCTTGATACGGTCTTAGCGCTATGACCTTGTCATTTTTAAATGTAAGTTCTACACATTCTTTATTAGCGTTAAATGCGCCTGGTTCAATACCTAATGCATAATTCCATTTGTTGGTATCGTGTGTTTTTTTGGCATCATCCCAAGAGAGCCATTCTTCTTTACCTAATAGCTTGGTTATCTCTTTTTTCGAGCTGCCAATAAGCGTGTCAGATTCTATAGTATTATCTATCATTTCGTAGCGCAATCTTGGCTTTTCTGTCCAAGCATCGTTATCAAAATGTTTTTGATGATGATAATTACTCAAAATATTTACAAAAGGGTAAAATAAATAGAAATAGACAAAAGGTGTGAGTACCAGACTTATTAAGGCAGATAACCATTTACGCTTGTCAACGGTATTCAAAAACACAAATAGAAGTACAAAAACGACTACCATAAAAATGACTAAAAAAGGCGTTATAATCATTATTATTGTTTTTGAATTCTAAGTTTTGTGAATACTAAAAAGGCTAAAGCGATACTTATAAAATAAATTAAATCTCGCGTATCAATAACACCACGACTCATACTGTTATAATGGGAAGCCATACCAAGGTTTTCCATATATACGATGTCATTAAAAAAAGTGTAGTTGGAAATACCTTCAAATCCAAAATAGAAAAAGAAGCATATAAATACAGCAATGATAAAAGCTACAATTTGGTTATCCGAAAGGGTAGAGGCAAACACGCCAATAGCAGTGTAGGCTGCAATTAAAAAGAACAATCCAAAATAGGAACCAATTGCACTCCCCATATCTAGATTACCTTCTGGATTTCCTAATTTTGAAACCGTGTAAACATATAATGCTGTCGGAATCAGTGCCATTAGAATTAATACCAAAGCACCAAAATACTTCCCTAATACAATCTGAAAATGAGAAATAGGTTTGGTAACTAATAATTCTAATGTCCCTTGCTTTTTCTCATCACTAAAACTGCGCATTGTTACTGCTGGTACAAGAAAAATTAGAATCCATGGCGCTAATAAAAAGAAGGATGATAAGTTAGCTAGTCCATTGTCTAAAATATTGAACTCACCTTTAAAAACCCAAAGGAATAATCCGTTTAATAACAGAAATACGCCAATGACCAAATATCCAATTGGTGAAGCGAAGAAGGTGTTTATTTCTTTTTTTAGGATTGCTATCATTTTAAATAATTCGTTTCGTTATTACGAGTTGCGCTTTTTTTTCGAGACGCGGTAATCTATTTATTTTTTGTTCTATTTAAAAGATTGCCACGTCCTACGTCCTCGCAATGACGTATGCATTCATGTTTTTGTCTTCAATTTTTAACTCAATGAGACTGTCAACTGAAAACTGCGACTGTCTACTTGAGCGAAGCGATTTTACCGACACTCCAAGCTTCAGGTTTTCCATTAAATAGAGGTTTAGTCTTGGCCCAAATACTTTGAAACAACGCTGAATGTCTATACCTATTCAAATCAGCTTCAGAATCCCAATAACTGTATGTAAAAAAAATATTGCTAGTATTCTGGTCACGATATAATTCTAAAAGGTTACAACCTTCAAAATTCCGAATCTTCTCTTTGTTGGTCTCAAAATTAGCCAAGAATTCTTCAATCTTAGCCGGTTCAAAACTCAATTTTACAATTCTTACTAACAAAGCCTTAAGTTTTAGAGAAGTTTACGGTAACCGTATCCATGGTTTTTAAACCCATTAAAGTAGATGCACTGCCTACTGTACTAGAATTACTTTTATAAACTGCTATTTCTAAATATCCCGATGAATTAAAAACAACCAAGCCTCGACCTTCGTCATTACGTTTCGATTCTTCAATTTTAAAATTTATAATATCGCTATACTTGTTCCTTATGGTTTTAAACTTATGATTACGAGCTGATATTTGATAAGCTCTAGTTTTCTGAATGCTTTCAAAAAACTTACGTTTTATATTCGTCACTACATTACCATAATTATCGATGTAAATAACAGTACCAATAATTTGATTCTTTTCGTCATTTACAAACGGAATTAAATTCTTGATGGGTTTAATGGTGTTGATAACTTTTCCAATGACCTCTAGGGTGCCTCCTCTTGCAATATGGCATGCTACTTTTACAAATACATCTAATGAAGGAAAGCTTGTCTCAATCTTATCGTGAATGTTTATTTCGACAATCTTATCAGCTGCAATTTCTGCACAAATCATACTCATAATGCCGTTGTTAGCACATATAAAGTAATGGTCGTCCAAACTAACTGCAATATGTTTGTTTTCAGGACTTAACTCAGAGTCAATCCCTATAATATGAATCGTTCCTTTTGGAAAACTACTATAAGCATTTAAGATAATATAAGCCGCTTCAGAAATATCAAATGGCGACACGGAATGGGAAATATCTACAATTCTAATATCCGAAAGTTCACTATAAATCGCACCTTTTATGGCTCCAGCAAAGTGATCTTTTTCTCCAAAATCAGTCGTTAAAGTGATTATAGCCATGGATTGATTGTTGATATTTTTTTAAGAATCTTCGTTCTAAAATTATTAGCTTTGTGTGTACACAGTACATCCACAAAACTAATAAAAGAAAACAGATTAACATACTAAATAAAGCACGCTTTTGAACGAACTTATCCTAGAACTCCAAGAAATATCTCCAAAAGAATTTTTCGGTGCCCAAAATGCTAATATCGTACTTCTCAAAAAGTATTTTCCAAAATTGAAAATTGTAGCCAGAGGAAATAAAATTAAAGCCTACGGTGATGAAGACTTACTCGAAGAGTTTGATCGGCGCATGTCAATGCTAATCAAGCATTTTGCGAAGTACAATAAACTAGATGAAAATGTCATTGAACGTGTTTTGACAAGTCAAAGCAGTGATGATTATGCAACATCTGCTAAAAGTGGAGAGGTTATAGTGCACGGTGTTGGTGGTAAGCTTATTAAAGCGCAATCTGCAAATCAACGCAAAATGGTAGAAAGTATGCGTGAAAACGATATGGTTTTTGCTATCGGTCCTGCAGGTACTGGGAAAACCTATGTTGGTGTTGCTTTGGCCGTACAGGCTTTAAAAAGTAAAGCCGTTAAGCGGATTATATTAACACGTCCTGCTGTTGAAGCTGGTGAGAATCTAGGTTTTTTGCCAGGCGATTTAAAAGAGAAATTAGATCCATATATGCAACCTCTTTATGATGCATTGCGCGATATGATTCCTGCAGAGAAACTAGAAAGTTATATCGAAAAAGGAGTGATTCAAATAGCGCCATTGGCGTTTATGCGCGGTCGTACTTTAGATAATGCATTTGTGATTTTAGATGAAGGACAAAACACAACGCATGCCCAAATGAAGATGTTTTTAACGCGTATGGGGAAAGACGCCAAGTTTGTAATAAATGGCGATCCAGGTCAAGTAGATTTGCCTAGACGTTCTATTTCTGGACTCAAAGAAGCGCTTTTAGTACTCAAAAACACAGAAGGTATTGGGATGATTTATCTCGATGATAAAGATGTGATACGTCATAAATTAGTGAAGAAGGTTATTGCTGCTTATAAGAGTATTGAGAATCGGGAATAATTTTTTTGCATCTGTTGCTGGGGATAAGCAAGTCGCGACTTGTCCATACGAATGAAAATAAACAATAAAGAATATAAAATTAAACAATGTCAAAAACCATAATAGATACTAATTTCAATTTTCCGAACCAGAAAAGTGTTTACAAAGGCAAAGTACGAGAAGTCTATAACATTAATGATGAGCAATTAGTTATGGTTGCCACCGACCGTTTAAGTGCTTTTGATGTGGTGATGCCTAAAGGAATTCCATACAAAGGACAAATCTTAAATCAGATTGCGACTAAGATGATGGCCGAAACCGAAGATTTGGTGCCCAATTGGTTAGTGGCTACTCCAGATCCAAATGTTGCAGTAGGTCATCTCTGTGAACCATTTAAAGTCGAAATGGTGATTCGCGGTTATATGTCTGGTCATGCCGCACGTGAATATAAAGCTGGAAAACGCGAGCTTTGCGGTGTTGAAATGCCTGATGGGATGCATGAAAATGACAAGTTTCCAGAGCCAATTATAACTCCAGCAACGAAAGCTGAAATGGGAGATCATGACGAGGATATTTCTCGTGAAGATATATTAGCAAAAGACATCGTTTCGGAACAGGACTATGTTGTTCTCGAAGATTACACTAGAAAATTGTTTCAGCGCGGTACAGAAATCGCCTCAAATCGTGGTTTAATTTTAGTAGATACCAAATATGAATTCGGAAAAACGAAAGACGGTAAAATTGTATTAATTGATGAAATACATACACCAGACTCATCGCGTTATTTTTATGCAGAAGGATATCAAGCACGCCAAGATAGAGGAGAAGGACAAAAACAATTGTCTAAGGAATTTGTAAGACAATGGTTAATCGCAAATGATTTTCAAGGCTTAGAAGGTCAAACAGTTCCTTTTATGAGTGATGACTATATCGAAACGGTTAGTGAGCGTTACATTGAGCTTTATGAGAATATTACAGGAGATGCCTTTGTAAAAGGTGATGTTAGTGATATTCAGAAGCGTATTGAAAACAATGTGTTAACTTATTTAAAATCTTAATTACTCCGATTTTATTTTCTCTAGTTTTTGTCGTGATTCAGGATTTTCATTTAAAGACAGCGCTTTCTCAAAATTTGTTTTGGCATTCGTTTTATCATCGGTTGCCAAATAATAGTCTCCTAAAGAGTCATAGACATTAAAACTTTTTGGATAATAATCTGTATTCATCTTAAAAAACTGTCCTGCCAAATCAAGCTTATTCATTTCCATGAGTTGATAACCCATACCATTAACCATGGCTTCATCAGGCTTATTTTCATAACCAAGGATATCTGTAACTTTGGAGTAATGTGCTTTCATTCGATCTACAACATCCGTATTTGGTTTCATTACATCCGAAAAGTCAACTTCAAATTGGTAAAATTCGAAAAGAAAGCGCAATCCGTCGTAGGTTGTAATTAAGGGTGCGGAACCATGACTTTCATTAGCGTAAAATTTAGATTTAAAACGAAATGAATTACTACTCACCTTTCTAAGCGCATCTCTTGTATCAAATATAGCATTTATATGACCTACCATAAGGCCTTTAGCTTGTCTTACGGTGGTAGTATCCATACCCTTTTCTAGGGTATTAGCTATTCCTACATAAAGCGATTTATTTTTATACTTATTATCCTTAAAATTGGTTGTTTTATAAGTGTTTAACAGTGTATTATTGTTCCACCACATAGATGGATCTATTGCAATATAGCTCTGAAATAAACTTGGTTTATCTTGTAGCGCATCCATAACCAAAAGACCACCAAGAGAATGACCAATAAACAAACGATAAGAAGTCGTTGGATATTTTTCATCTATATAAGGAAATAGTTCACTTTCCATAAAATTTAAAAATGCTTTTCCGCCACCAGATTCGCTAGCCATGGCTTCAGAAGTCATTGGTGGATTCGGTTCTGCTTTTGTTGGCGTAAGATCTCGATTACGATTGGTATTAGGTATAGCAACAACCATCATTTGTGGAATTAGAGTATTGTCAGTTAGTTGTTCAAGCATACCGACAACCGAAGTGAAGTGTGCATCACCATCTAACAAATAAATAACGGGATAGGTTTTTTTACTATATATTGAATTAGAACCTTCATTAGGAACGTGAATCATTAATTTTCGATTTTCACCAAGAATTTTTGACTGCACACTGTCAATTTTGCCAATAACAATTTCATTTTGGCTGAGCGCTAAAGTAGGGAAAGTAAATATTAGTGCTACAAGTAATAAAATAAGATTTTTCATATAGTATCGATTTACTGAGACTGAAGTTAGTAAAACTTAGTACTTTTTAAACAGAATCAATAGTATATATTAAAATATTTAGATTTGAGATACTTGTTAGAATTAGCCTTAGTAAAGAAATTATAGTTTGATTCTGTTGTTGTCAAAAGCATGATGCTCGTAATAGTATCTAGAATCGAAAAAGCATCAATAGTTAGATTTCAAAGTCTCAGTATGATGTTCAACATGATAAGCCGTCCACATAATAATCTCACGAACTGGCATTTTACCCATTAAAGGATGCGGTAAAATGAGAGTATCTAAATTTTTATCACTAATCTTATTTGTCTTGTATTGTAGTTTCTTATGTTCGGTTTGAAGTCTATTGAGTATATATACTTTTTCACTTAAAGTTGGCACTTTCATGTTCTGAGAGCCTTTAAAGGTATTGCCTTTTGCATCTTCTAATCGTTCTTGATAACGCTGTACAATGGCACTATAATCTCTAACGGGTCTATTGGCTTTGCCAAACTTATAACGCAACAGAAATTTAGGCATGCTCAAAGCATCGTTGAGTCGTTTTATACTTTGAAGTAAATGCAAAGCTTGCTGACCTGTGGTCCATTTACTTTCAGGGCCTTCAGTCCAAGAATCTTCTGGCTGTTGGTTTAGCCATGAAATTAATTCGGAATGTTTGACTTCAATTAAATCGACAATAGCTTCTTTATCCATAGCGGTGCGTTTGATAAAGAAAGATAGGCATTTATTTTATCAGAGTCAAGATCGCTTTGCTTTTTGAATTGAGACGCCAGAAAAATTCATGTAAATTGGAATTTTATTTTTGTGATTTGAAATTTGAAGTATTTCTTATTTCGTCTCTTTCTCGACAATCACAATTTTATCCTTCTTGAAGATAGGAATCAAATAGGATAAATTAAACCCAAAACCTGCACCAACGCCACTACTATCATAAGTTCTATTAAAGCCAGGAATGTAGAGACTTTCATAATTATCTGGTTCTGTTTCAGAAACAAGAAATTTGAGTTGTACGTTTATGCCTGCAAAGAAATTATTAAATAATTCAGCTTTTAATCCTAATTGAATTTCTGCCCAAATGGCTGTTAAACCATCAAACTTTTCAGCTTCTTCAACGTTGAATTGTTGGCCCCAGTATTGATTGTTAACATCGTAAACGGTAAAATTATTCCGAGTTTGACTAAAGGTACTTGCCCCAACACGGAAACCAGTATAAACCATATTTTCCATATCGAGCCAGTTTTTGTATAAATTAATATCTATACCACCCTTAAAATAGCTTCCTTTCGTAGTGTTACTCAAAACCTCGTTTTCTAATGTGCGTTCTTCATTACCTATTTCACCAGCAATATAGATGCGTTTGGTGAGACGATAATCACCCATGATTTCAAAACCAGTATAATTGTCGTCTAAAAATGAGCGTGCCAATTTACTCATATCAGCACCCAGACGTAGTCCATATTTTTGTTTATACACTAAGGTGTCAGCTACGGTTTTATTTTCCTCTTGCGCAAATGCTATCGTCGTAAACAACAGCATAACTATAACGCTTCTAATGGAAGATACGCACATGTACTGTGTTTTCATTTTCTATTATTGTTTCATCGATAGCTATTCTACTTATCCAATTATTGGCGTCAGATTCAAAATCAATATCCAAAATATTAAAAATACTTTTATAACCACAAGCCCGAGATACATATACAAATTCTGGAGTATATTTAATTTCTAAAATATCAATATTAGACTCAGTGATAGTATCTTCATCTAATCTGAAATTCGTGAATTTTTCTAAAACAAAACGGACGGTTACGAGATCTTCTTCAGTATCAATGATTAAAGGCAATGCTACTGAATTCGAATTTTCATTAAATAAAAGTGTCGCATTAGATGTTTCAGTTGGCTCTATTTCCAATCCGTTTTCATCTACAACTAAACCTTCACCATAGGCGGTTAATCGCAAAACGCTTTTTAAATCATCAGCGCTTAAAACGTCGTAAAATTCAATTAAGAGTCTTGGGGTAGTAGCTGTGGTTTCTGCACAAATATCATCGCGTTCGCAACCCATGAGCATTAATGCTATAAAAAGGATAAATAATTTTAGTATTCTCATGTATTATTTTTCAAAAAGTACAACAGTTTCAATATGTGCTGTATGCGGAAATTGATCTACTAAACTTAGTTTTTTTATGCTATAGCCAGCTTCCATTAACTGCTCAGTATCTCTCGCTTGCGTCGCCGGGTTACAAGATACATAAACCAAACGTTCTGCATTGAGGTTTATTATTTTGTTTAGCGTCTTTGGCGCAATACCAGCACGCGCAGGATCTAAAATAATAGTTCTTATTTTATTGGTGAATTCTGGGTGTTCCGTTAAAAATTTACCGACGTCAGCAGCGTAAAACTCTAAGCCTTTTATGTTGTTTCGCTTTGCGTTTTCTTTAGCATCTGCAATTGCAGCAGTCACAATATCTACACCAACAATTTTAGTGTTACTAGATTTGCTGGCAATGATTTGTCCTATAGTTCCTGTACCGCAGAATAAATCTAACACCACCGTATTATCAATGGCTTCCTTATTTTCTAAAGCATAATCTACAACTTTCGTGTATAGTTTTTCAGCACATTTGGGATTAGTTTGAAAAAAGCTTTTCATACTAATTTCAAAGTTCAGACCTAATAACTCCTCAACGATTTTGTCTTTGCCATAAACCAAATTAATGTGTCCAGTTGTAGCTATAGTTCGGTCACCAACTTCATCATTTATGGTATGTAATAATCCTGCAACACGATCTCCAAATAATTCAACTAAATAGTTAGCGAATTTGTCTAAATCGAATTTAGGTAAATCATAAGAGGTGGTAACGAGATTGAATAAAAGCTGGTTTGTCTTATACGATTTACGAACTACAAAATATCTAAAGAAACCTTCTTTTTTTGGTGCATGCCATGGTGCTAATCCTGTAGCTATGCAATAGGCTCTAATAGTTTTAAGTTGGTTTTCGAATTCGGCATCAAATAATCCTGAATCTCTATTTAAATTATCACCACACCACCAAGTTCCACGTTTTTTAAAACCTAAGGTAAACTCATCAACATCCGTTTTTAAGTCGTGATTGTAACCGATAGCAGAAAAACCATATTCCATTTTATTACGATAATGGAAGGTGTTTGGTGAATCTATAAATTCATCAAATTTAGATTCGATATCTGCAACTTTTCCAATACGCTTAAATAATTCGAGCGTGCTCTGTTTTTTGTATTCATGTTGCTTTTCAATAGGCAACTGCATATAAGGCGCTCCAGGAATATCTTGAAAAGGCATATCAACTTCGTCTTCTGAAGGTTTTAAAACCTCAAAGAGCTTACATTCCGCATACTTTTTACTCGACTTCTTTACCTGTGCCTTTACCAATTGCCCTGGCAAGGTATTAGGAACAAAAACTACAAATTCGCCATGCTCATTTCGGATACGACCTATCCCTTTGCCGCCAAAAGCGTAGTCTTCAATTAAGAGCTCTATGATCTCTCCTCGTTTAACAAATTTGTTGCGTTCTCTTTTTGGCATTTATAAAAAATTAGAGTGCAAAGATATCTTTATTTTATGAAATGCTATGAGCTAAAGCATCTGTATAATTTGGACTACCTTTAATAAAAATGAACCTTTTTAAATATTCTACGTCTTTAGAGTATGTAAGTTATAAATATCTATAAACGAACTTTACATGAGCCATTTGAAATGGTATCTCAATTGTTTATGACATTGGCAACATATAATGGTTTGGTTTGGCCTTATGAAAATTGGCCAGTCATACTATTTTAAGGGTGGATTGAAAGTTGGAAGCAAAGGAGGTCATGAACGGATACGTTATACTATTCTTAATTTCATAGAAGGCGAATCTGTTAGGTTTCGTTTTTCAAAGCCAGAAGGATTTAACGGTACATACGAATTGAAAATTATTGAACTACTTTAAAGAGGTACTGAGATAATTCATGAGATAAGAATGGCAACTGCTTTAAAAGGCAACTTTCTTTTGGGTGTATGATTCGGTGGCTTCATTATGCTTTCATTGAAGACGCTTTTGATAAATTAGAAAACTATTTAGCTGATAATAACAAAGAAACTAAATGTGGTTTTTGGGTTAAACTATTGATAGAAACCTATAACAGAAAATCAGTTCAAACTAAACATGCTTAATTGAAAACCGATCAGAATATAGATGAGAAGTTAGTTGTGGCTTATAAGGCTGGCGATAAGCATGCATTAGTAGTATTGGTGAAGCGTTGGCATAAATTGTTTTGTGACAAAGCTTATTGGTTGGTTAAGGATAGAGAGGCCTCCAAAGATATTGCTTAAGATAGTTGGACCGTAATCATCAAAAGAATAGATAGTCTCAAAGATCCCAAGCAATTTAAATATTGGGCGTATCGCATAGTGTGCAATAAATCGACAGATTGGTTGCGATTACAATCAAAGAAACATAAGCAGATTATTAGATTTGATTTAGAAATTGAAAGCAATGGCATAGACTATTTAGAAAATGAGCATGTAAAACAAGCTTTATTAAAAGCACTAAATGAATTGCCAATGCATCAAAAGACAATAGTTCGACTTTTTTATATAGAATCGTATAGCTTAAGGCAGATAAGTGATTTGTTAGACATCGCATTAGGAACTGCCAAATCAAGGTTATTTCATGCAAGAGAAAAATTGAAAAAAGAATTAAAAAACAAGACACATAAATAGTAATATGCTTCCCGTTTTGTGGGAATAAAAAGCAAAAAAATCGAGCATTACTGAAACATTTTATTGAGTTAAATATTTTCGATGCGAACACATTTTTACAACAAAATAATAAGAACTAAAACAATGAATTATGAAAACTAATATGGAAGACATTGACAAATTAATTAAAGAAACACTAACCCAAGAAGAAGCTAAATTTTATGACGATTTAGAAGAGCAAAATTTAGTGCAAATGGTGTCGGGTATTTTTTCAGGGAAAAATAGCTGGCTTGTTATCGTAATGAGTATGGTACAAGTGGTGTTTTTTGGATGTTTTATCTACTGTGCCATTCAATTCTTTAATGTTGAAGCAACTAATGACCTTATTAAGTGGGGAGTCTTTGGAACCCTTAGTTTAATGGCGTCGAGTATGTTAAAGATATTCGCTTGGATGCAAATGGATAAAAAAGCGATTATAAGAGAAATAAAACGATTAGAGCTACAAGTATCATCGTTATCTGGAAAAATAGCTGAGTAAGTTTTAAATCGAAAGGAATATTTATTAATTTGCACATTCTTAAGGGATGATTTCTTTCCCACGCTGAATTTTCGGATGCTTCGAAAGGATAAAGGTAGATAAGGAATGGATATTTTATTCATTTATTTAAATATTTTTAAAATGACTGTATTAGACCACATTACATCGCAAGAAGCGATCGATTTAGAAAACAAGTATGGTGCGCATAATTACCATCCACTTCCAGTAGTATTAAATAGAGGAGAAGGTGTGTATGTTTGGGATGTAGAAGGAAAAAAGTATTATGATTTTTTATCGGCTTATTCTGCAGTAAACCAAGGACATTGTCATCCAAAGATTGTAAAGGCAATGACTAATCAGGCACAAACTTTAACACTGACGTCAAGAGCATTCTATAATGATATACTAGGTAAGTTTGAGAAGTATGCTACCGAAACATTTAATTTCGATAAGCTTTTGCCAATGAATACTGGTGCAGAAGCGGTAGAAACAGCTTTAAAGCTTTGTAGAAAGTGGGCTTATGAAGTTAAGGGTATTGCTGAGAATCAAGCACAGATAATTGTTTGTGAAAATAACTTTCACGGAAGAACAACAACTATTATTTCGTTTAGTAACGATGCTGTAGCTCGCAAAAACTTTGGGCCTTATACAGATGGTTTTATTAAAATAGAATATGATAATATCAAAGCTCTAGAAGAAGCTTTAGATCATAATAAGAATGTTGCTGGTTTTCTTGTAGAACCAATTCAGGGTGAAGCAGGTGTATACGTACCAAGTGATGGCTATTTAGCAGCGGCAAAAGCATTATGTAAAAAACACAACGTTTTATTTATTGCAGATGAAGTACAAACTGGAATTGCAAGAACGGGGCGTTTATTAGCGACTTGCGGCAATTGTAGCTGTGAAGATAAACATTGTTCTGGTACTCCAGAAGTGAAAGCTGATATCTTAATTTTAGGTAAAGCCTTAAGTGGTGGAGCTTATCCTGTATCTGCGGTTTTAGCAAATGATGAAATTATGAATGTCATTAAACCTGGAAATCACGGAAGTACATTTGGTGGGAATCCTGTAGCCGCAGCCATCGGAATTGCAGCTTTAGAAGTGGTTAAAGACGAAGGATTAGCCAATAATGCACAAGAATTAGGGGACTTATTTAGAGCAGAATTATCTAAATTTATTGAAACTAGTTCTATTGTAAACGGCGTGAGAGGTAGAGGCTTATTGAATGCGATTTTAATAAATGATACTGAAGACAGCGACACAGCTTGGAATATTTGTATGCGCTTAAGAGATAACGGTTTGTTAGCAAAGCCTACGCATGGGAATATAATTCGCTTTGCACCACCTTTAGTCATTACAGAAGATCAATTATTAGATTGTGTTTCGATAATTACTAAAACCTTAAAAGAGTTTGAAGTTTAGTTAGCATTATAAATTTTTAAATAAAAAAAGCGATTTTCAATTAAGAAAATCGCTTTTTGTTTAT
>JAWUVW010000093.1:0-30211 GCA_034112185.1 Flavobacteriaceae bacterium
TCTTTACCGTGGGCATACATTGGCATAGGATACACATTAACGTCGAGATTATCTTGAACAGTGACACCATCCGTTTCACTGAGTAGTTGTCTCAATTCGTCTAAATCAAAATCAGTTTCAAATTCAACATTAATAGATTCACTATGTCCACCAGCAGTTGGTATTCTCACTGCTGTGGCTGTCACGGCAATAGTATTATCGTCAAGGATTTTTTGGGTTTCTCTTACCAATTTCATCTCTTCTTTGGTATAACCATTGTCCTCAAAAACATCGCAATGTGGAATCGCGTTTTTGTGAATTGGATAGGGGTAAGCCATTTCACCCTTTTTGCCAGCAATTTCATTCTCCATCTGCTCAACAGCCTTTATCCCTGTACCAGATACAGATTGGTAGGTAGAAACAACAATACGTTTTATTTTGTATTTTTTATGGAGTGGCGCTAATGCCATTACCATTTGTATGGTCGAGCAGTTAGGATTCGCTATAATTTTATCGGCTTTGGTTAGTTGATCTGCATTAATTTCTGGAACCACTAATTTTTTAGATAAGTCCATTCTCCAAGCTGAAGAATTGTCGATTACCGTAGTGCCAACTTCAGCAAATTTTGGTGCCCATTCTAAAGAGGTACTACCACCTGCTGAGAATAAGGCGATATCTGGTCGCATTTTAATAGCAGTAGGAATACTAATCACTTCAATATCGGCTCCTTTGAACTTTATTTTCTTGCCTACAGAACGCTCTGAGGCTACTAATAATAACTCATCAACAGGGAAATTACGCTCTTCTAAAACTCTAAGCATTACATTTCCTACTAAACCAGTTGCACCGACTATTGCTACTTTCATGATTAAAAATTTTGAACTCAAAATTATAGTATTTCGCTAAGTAAATCAGGTTCCTTGGCGTAAAATTGTGATAAAAATTGCCTACAAAAATTATGAGTTTCGTAAAAGAAGGGCGTAAAAAAGAAAAACCCAGATCATTTAGATCTGGGTTAGGTTAAAAAATAGTGCAGCGGTGACGCTATATATTTACTTTTTTAAGGCATCTCTGATTTCCGTTAATAAATCAACTTCAGATGGTCCAGCAGGTGCAGGTGCCTCTGCAGGTTTTTTAGTTTTATTGTAAGCTTTTACAATTATGAACATTACGAGCCCAACAATTATTAAATTAATAATAGTGTTTATCCAGCTTCCCCACATTATTGCATTTTCTGGTGTTGCTACAGCCCCAGCAGCATCTAAAACAGCTTCATCTAAGATGAACTTTTTGTCAGCAAAATCTGTTCCACCAGTGAAGTGACCAACAATTGGCATTATAATATTATTTACAAAACCCTTGACAACGCCTCCAATGGCACCAGCCATAATTACAGCTACGGCGAATTCAACTACATTACCTCCAGTAATAAATTCTTTAAATTCTTTAAACATAATTTCTTGATTTAATAGTTAGTTTCTTAGTAAGACACCAAGGTAATTAAAAAAGTCACATTTAATAAAATGATTACTATTATTTTAGATATGAGCGTTTTACGCGCTGAGAAATAGAGGTGATAATTTCATAAGAGATGGTTTGAGCGGATTCAGCTAAATCTACAGCTTTATATTTTTGATCAAAGATAATGACCTCGTCTCCTTCTTTACAATCTATGGTAGTGATATTAACCATAATCATATCCATACAGACATTGCCAATAATTGGTGCTTTTTCACCATTTATCATTACAAAACCTTTTCCGTTACCAAAAACACGGCCAATACCATCTGCATGGCCAATAGGAATGGTTGCTGTTTTTTCAAATCCTTTAGACTTGTAAGCTCTATTATAACCAACGCTCTCATCTTTTTCAATCGTATGAATTTGAGAAATCACAGATTTTAGACTTGCAATAGGTTTTAGACGTTCATCTTCTTTGGTTGAATTCCCAAAGCCATAAAGTCCTATGCCACAGCGCACCATGTCAAAATGGGCTTCTGGATAATTTATGACCCCTGAGGTATTACAGAGATGTAACCACGGTTGATAACCTATTTGACTTTCAAATGCTTTCGAGATCGTTATAAAAGTTTCAATTTGCTGCGTTGAAAATGCGAGCTCATTTACATCTTCACTAGCTGCCAAATGTGAAAATATAGATTTTGCAACAACAGATGTCGTGGCTTTTAGTTTAGAAACAATAGCATCCACATCGTTTTTCCAAAACCCTAGTCGGTTTAAACCTGTATTAAATTTAATATGAATTGGATAGTCGGTTTGTGATTGCGCTTCAGCAATGGTTATAAATTCATTTAAAACCTTGGTACTATATACACTAGGTTCTAAACACTGTTCAATAATAGTTTTAAAATTTATAGGTTGTGGATGTAAGACAAGAATAGGAGTTGTAATACCTGCTTCCCTAAGGGCAACCCCTTCTCTGGCATAAGCTACAGCAAAATAATCAACCTTTAATTTTTGGAGATGTTGAGCAACTTCTACAGAATCACTTCCATAGGCAAAGGCTTTAATAACGGCTAAAAACTTAGTATTTGGTTGTAATTTTGATTTTAGATAGTTGAAGTTATGGGTTAAAGCACCTAAATCAATTTCTAAAACAGTTTCTTGGGCCTTAGGCATTGGGCGTATCATCTTTAGAATCTATTTCTTCTGCATCATTAACTTTCATTTGCCTTACTTTATCTCTTACCATACTCTTGTAATAGGCGGCTCTACTTAATGGTTCGTATTCATCAACCTCACCAAGTAAAACCAAATCATCATTCTTAGATTTTCTGTAACTGTATTGCGCTAAATTCCCTGTTTTTGTGCAAACAGCATGGACTTTAGTCACATATTCTGCGGTTGCCATAAGATAAGGCATGGGTCCAAAGGGATTGCCTTTAAAATCCATGTCTAAACCAGCAACAATGACACGAACTCCTTTATTCGCTAAATCGTTACAAACACGTATAATTTCATCATCAAAAAACTGAGCTTCGTCAATACCAACAACGTCACACCCATCTGCTAAAATTGGAATATTCGCGGCGGCTGGCACAGGAGTAGAACGGATTTCATTAGCATCGTGAGACACAACCATTTCATCATCATAGCGCACATCTACAGCAGGTTTAAAAATTTCAACCTTTTGTCTTGCAAATTGGGCGCGTTTTAATCTGCGTATCAATTCTTCGGTTTTACCAGAGAACATCGATCCACAAATCACTTCAATCCACCCAAATTGTTCTTTCTGATTTACCGTATTTTCAAGAAACATTTCGTAATTTTAGCACTAAGTTGCTACCTTTTTTCGTTTGTATAAAGGTCAAGCAAATTTATTAAAAATCAAAAGTAAAACTCATGAAACATCTGTGATTTATTTACCAACACAGTAAAAGGAAGACTAGAATGTTCTTTATGGCCATAAAATCAATAAAAATTAACAGATGAAACAAGCATGTTAAAGTCATTATGATTGAAGAGAATGACAAATAGCGAACAGCATGTTACAGTTAAAAGAGAATAAATAAAAAGACATAAAACGAGGATGCTAAAAGCGCTATCATTTAAGAGAATGGTAAATAGCGAACAGCATGTGTCCTTTAAAAACAGTAAAAAAAAAGCACATGAAAAAGAAACTAGAATCAGAATTAGTTAGCGTAGCGCATAGGATTCTAAAACTGGCAGGCAGAGAAGATATAGATAAAATGCATGAAGAAGTTTCTATACTCTACGAAAAGCTCACAGTTTTAAAATTTGCGCAAGAGAATTTTGAAGATGATATGCCAACCATTGGAAATGATTCTTCGTTTTTTGATATGTTAGATACAGCTTTCAATAATAAGGTGAGCGATACTATTGAAGTTGAAAATAAAACCTATATCAATTTAGATGAGGTTGAAGATGATGGTATTATGGAGACCGTAATGGAAAAAATTAAGGATATGGTAGCGCAAATGCCTATTGAAGCAGAACAGGTTGATGCCTTGTTTGCGGACGTTCAACCAAAAGAAGTACCAACAACTATTGAATTTGAAACGATAACATCCGGTTTTGCTGAGATTCCAGAATTCGAGCCTCTAGAAGACGCTCAAAAACGCGAAGTAGATAATGCCAGTAAATCTTTAAATGATAAGTTGAAAGGGGAGAGCTTAAAAATTGACCTCAACGATAAATTGGCTTTTATTAAGCACTTGTTTGAAGGTAAAAATGAGGATTACGATCGTGTTATTTCTCAAATAAATACCACACATTCTCTAGGTGAAGCGCGAAAGTTAATCTTAGAAATGGTGAAACCAGATTATAATAATTGGAATGGTAAAGAAAAATACGAAGAGCGTTTTATTGAAATCGTAGAAGGTAAATTCAACTAGATTGATGCGAACCAAGCAAATTGTGTATTGGGTAAGTACTGCTGTTTTATGTGGCATTTTTCTGTATTCAGCAATGCTGTATTTCACCCAAACTGAAATGGTTAAAGGGTTCTTCGAAAGTTTGAATTATCCAACTTATATTGTTATTCCGCTTGCCATTCTAAAAATTTTAGGAGTTGTGATGTTACTTTGGAGGCCAAATATATGGCTTACAGAATGGGCTTATGCTGGGTTTTTTTTCGATTTGGTTTTGGCTACGGTTGCGCATCATTATGCAGGTGATGGTATTGTTGGTTTTTCACTTTACGGACTGATTGCCATTTTCCCATCCTATTTTTTAGGAAAATATATTAGAGACTAGATATAAATTTTAAATGGATTCCCGATGTCTCGGGAAATGAATATGAGCAAACTTTATCTCGTACCAACACCAATAGGGAATTTAAAAGACATTACTTTTAGAGCTGTAGACGTTTTAAAAGAAGTGGATCTTATTTTGGCTGAAGACACCAGAACTTCCGGAAAACTTTTAAAGCATTTTGAAATTACCACACAAATGCAAAGCCATCACATGCATAACGAGCATAAAACGGTAAATGGCTTAATAGATAAACTAAAAGCGGGATTATCTATTGCCGTAATAAGCGATGCTGGTACGCCAGCCATTTCGGATCCTGGATTTTTATTGGTGAGAGCCTGTGTAGAAAATAATATTGAAGTCGATTGTTTACCAGGAGCCACCGCATTTGTGCCTGCTTTAGTTAATAGCGGCTTACCTAACGATAAGTTTGTTTTCGAAGGGTTTTTACCTGTGAAGAAAGGTCGCCAAACTAGATTATTGGTGCTTGCCGAAGAAACTAGAACTATCATTTTTTACGAAAGTCCACATAAATTGGTAAAGACCTTAGGGCATTTTTGTGACTATTTTGGTGCCGATAGATTGGTGTCTGTTTCAAGAGAAATAACGAAACTCTACGAAGAAACGATTCGCGGCACAGCGAAAGAAGTTTTGGAACATTATACCAACAAACCACCTAAAGGAGAGCTAGTTATTGTGGTTGGCGGGAAGAAGTAAACCCATAATGGGTATTCAATTAGGTTTAAGTTAGTACGACTGTCAAGCTTTTTTACTTGATGTATCGAGAACCACTTTAATATGGATTCATTATTACACGACATCAGCCAATGCATCATCTGCAAAGCACATTTGCCATTAGGACCAAGACCAGTTGCGACGGCTCAGACAAATTCTAAAATTGTAATTATAGGCCAAGCGCCAGGCACTAAAGTCCATGAATCTGGGATTCCTTGGGACGACCAAAGCGGAAAAAAACTAAGACAATGGTTAAATGTCACTGACGAGCAATTCTACAACCTAGAAAATTTTGCCATTATACCAATGGGGTTTTGTTATCCAGGAAAAGCAAAAACAGGTGATTTACCACCACGACCCGAATGTGCACCGCAATGGCACGAGCAATTACTGCAAAGGATGCCTCATGTAAAACTGGTAATTTTAATTGGTGCCTATGCACAGAAGTATTATTTGAATGATAAAGCGAAACGAACGTTGACAGAAACCGTTGGTGAGTATAAGTCTTATTTGCCTAAGTATTTTCCGGTGCCGCATCCATCACCAACAAATCGCTTTTGGAGAAGCAAAAACCCTTGGTTTGAAGTATTGGTTGTTCCTGAGTTGCAGAAGAAAGTGCGAGAGGTTCTTGAATAGAATCAATTATTAATCTCATTTTCTACTTTCCCCATAACGGGCTTTAAATAGTTGTTTTTTGAATTTTCTTCATATTGACCTATTGATTCAATTTTTTTCTGATCACTCTTTTTTAATTGTTCTATTCTAATCGATTTAAACATTTCTATAACTATAACGATTAGCAGAATCAAAATAGCCAATATTACTCTTGAATCTTTTATAAATTTCATTACGCTAAAGTTTTAAGCTAAAGTAAATCAGCTGTTTACTATTTGCTGTGACATGGTTTTTACACGCATCTATTAGTATAAAATTAATTCAACCATTTTAGTATATTGTACAACATTGTTAGATTTGATTTTCGGTTCATGAAAAGTTGAGATAAAAAAAACCTCACCATTTCAGGTAAGGTTCAATCTAATTTATCTAAAACTTAAAATTTTAATTTCCGTAAGAGTAAGCAACTGAATACTGTGACTGCCTACTGAATACTAATAAGAAGACCCATCATGTTTCCCAACCTCATAACCATGTTTCCCTAAATACTTATTGCCACTTTCAACTGCACCTTCCTCAATAGAAGTTCCCATAGAATCGTTCCAACGATTTAAGTAACCAAATAATGAAATCACACCTAGCATTTCTACAATTTCGCCTTCATCCCAATGCTCATATAAACGTTTTTTAATATCCGCATCAACTGCGTTAGGAACAAGTGAAGCCGCTAAACTAAAGTCTAAGGCAGCGCGTTCTGCATCAGAAAAGGCCGAATGTGTTCTGTATTCCCAGATATTATCTAATTGTTCTTGTTCGGCTCCATAACGCTCTGCGGCTCTAATGGCATGGGCTTGGCAATAACGACAACCTGTTGAGTTACTACTTACCCATGCAATCATACGTTTTAGGGCTGAAGTTACACGACCTTCATTTGCCATTACGGCTTTATTTAAGTTGATAAACGCTTTTGATATTGCAGGTCTGCGCTGCATCGTTAAGACGGAGTTTGGACAAAATCCAAGGGTCTCATTAAAGAATTCAGCCAATTCCTTCGTTTCTAAATCATGGTCCGCAGACAATGGTGTTACTAATGCCATAGTTATTTTTTTAATTGTGAACTTATCTTAATTTTTCTATTTCCTAAAAAATGGCTAAAACCTGCTCATATTTCATCAATTTTCTTGAGCGTAGCTGTGCTATGCTTTTCAAAAATGGATTCATCCGAACAATTTTTATCACATTTTCGGTTAAAAACAAAAAGTCAAGATAAGTTCAGTATTTTTGAAGGTACAATATAGTGCCAAAAGGGAAAAGTGCCTAAAATACTTAAAGTCAATTTTCAAGAAAACTTCAGTGCACTCTAAGTATTCAAAAACGTTTAAACTAAAAAATATGGCAGATAAAATCGTAACACATTGGCAAGGGGGTCTAACTTTTAAGTCCGATAACCCGAGTGGTAAATCCGTAATAATGGACACAAGTATTGAAGGACAAGATGTGCGTCATGGGCTATCTCCTAAAGCTATGATGTTGTCTTCTTTAGCAGGTTGTTCAGCGCTAGATGTGATTTCTACTTTAGATAAAATGAAAGAAGAAATTGATGATTTTAAAATTGAAGTTGCAGGCGAATTAACCGATGAGCACCCTAAATATTACCATACTGTCGTTGTAGACTATCATTTCTATGGTTCGGATTTAAATAAAAAGAAGATCGAACGTGCTGTAAACTTATCTGTTGACACTTACTGTGGAGTTATGGAAATGTTCAGACGATTTGCCAAAATTGAAACGAATATTTTTTATCATATAGCGACCAAACGAAAGTAATTAGCTAAATAGTATTATCGTGTAGTTTTTGGAATTTAGAATTTCAAAAATTGAAATTTATTCTTAAGGAAAATCATGCGTTGGACTCTTAAACCAAAACCAGAACCTTCAAAAGTTGAAGATTTAAAGAAAGAACTTCAAGTTGATGATATTGTGGCGACCTTATTGTTGCAACGTAATATTGATACTTACGAAGTCGCCAAAACATTCTTTAGACCTAGCTTTGAAGATTTACACGATCCATTCTTAATGAAAGATATGGACAAAGCAGTTACGCGAATTGAAAGAGCTATTGCCCATGGTGAAAATATTATGGTTTATGGCGATTATGATGTGGATGGAACTACCTCTGTGGCTTTAATGTCTTCCTATTTAAAAACACGGATTAAAAGTGTTGCCACATACATTCCAGATCGTTATGATGAAGGTTATGGGATCTCTTATAAAGGCATTGACTTTGCTCACGATAATGGTTTTTCATTAATCATTGCCTTAGATTGTGGCATAAAGGCTATTGATAAAGTAGCCTACGCTAAGGAGAAAGGTGTTGATTTTATTATTTGCGATCATCATAGACCAGGAGACCAACTGCCAGATGCAGTTGCTGTTTTAGACCCAAAACGAGACGATTGCGACTACCCATTTACAGAATTATGTGGTTGCGGTATAGGGTTTAAATTGATTACTGCATTAGCTTCTAATCAAGGGCAAAAGGTTGAAGAATTAGTAGAATATCTCGATTTAGTAGCTACAGCAATTGGAGCTGATATCGTTCCTATCGTTGATGAAAACAGAGCCTTGGCTTATATAGGCTTGCACGTTATAAATACCAATCCAAGACCAGGAATGAAGGCCATAATTGCTGAAGTGAAAAAAGATGAGTTGACCATTACAGATGTCGTTTTCATCATTGCGCCTCGTATTAATGCCGCTGGTAGAATGAAACACGGCAACCATGCAGTAAGCCTTTTAACCGAAACCGATTTTAACCTAGCGGCAAAATATGCGCTTGATATTGAACAATTTAATACAGACCGTCGCGAAACCGATAAACGTATTACCGAAGAAGCTTTAATTCAGATAGAAGAAAATAAGGAACAAATAGGTTTTACTACAGTGGTTTATCGCGAAGATTGGCACAAAGGAGTGATTGGTATTGTCGCTTCACGATTAATAGAAACCTACTATAGACCCACTTTAGTATTTACCAAAAGCGGTGATAAATTAGCCGCTTCAGCACGTTCTGTTTCGGGTTTTGATGTTTATAATGCGTTGGAGGCTTGCTCAGACCATATTGAACAATTTGGAGGGCATAAATATGCGGCTGGATTAACCTTATTACCTGAAAACTACGAAGCCTTTAAAGCGAAGTTTGAAAGTGTCGTTAAAGAAACCATAGATCCAAAATTGTTGACACCAGAATTGAAAGTCGATTTAAAAATTGAATTGGGTGAGATCAATGATAAATTGATGCGGATTCTTAAACAATTCGCGCCATTTGGCCCAGGTAATTTATCACCTACCTTTATGTCTCAGCATATAAAAGATACTGGTTACGGTAAATGCGTTGGCGAAGATGATAAGCATTTACGTCTTACTGTGACACAATCCTTTAATGACAAAATAGTTTGTATTGGCTTTGGCTTAGGTGATAAGATAGATGTGATTAAAAACAAAAAACCATTCAGTGCCACGTATTCTATAGATGAAAATCATTGGAATGGCAATGTGAGTTTACAGTTGAAACTAAAAGATATTAAATCGTAACTATTGGCAAAAAACGACCCTTACGCAGCACTAAGAATTAAAGAATTCAACATCTTTCTACTAGTGCGTTTTGCTCTGATTTTTGGCTGGTCTATGCAATTTATAGTTATAGAGTGGCAAGTATACGCTTTAACTAAAGATCCATTATCACTTGGTATTATTGGTTTAATGGAAATTATTCCAGCTTTAGGCATGGCGCTATTTGCTGGTCATATTGTGGATCAGCGTGAAAAACGAAATCTACTAGCCTTATGTATTGCCGCATTTTCGCTGATTAGTTTTGGTTTGTTTTGGTTGACTTCAGATCAAATTACCCAAAGTTGGTCTACTAAAATGATTTTGTATGCTATCTATGCCTTAGTGTTTTTTGGAGGTTTTCTTCGTTCGTTTTTTGGTCCAACTATATTTTCGTTAGTGGCTTTAATAGTTCCTAAGAAAATCTATCCAAATGCGGCGACTTGGAATAGCTCTACTTGGCAAATGGCTCGTGTTTTAGGAGTCGGTTTTGCTGGTTTTTCAATTAGTTGGATTGGGGTACATTGGTCTCTGTGTATTGTTTTTGGTCTCGTTATGTTTTCTCTGTTTGTGTTATTTAAAATAAAAAAGAAACCTATTCTCAATCCAAACATAGGCGAGCCAATGATTCAGAGTCTTAAAGAAGGAGTGAATTTTGTTTTTAAAACTAAAGCAGTTTTAGGAGCATTAACTTTAGATATGGTGTCTGTTTTATTTGGTGGAGCAGTAGCATTACTTGCAATTTTTGCACAAGATATTTTAAAAGTAGGACCAAGAGGTTTTGGTATTTTAGTCGCTGCGCCGTCTGTCGGAGCATTCTTAACCATGTTGGTAACTGCGTATATTCCGATTAGTAAAAAAGCGGGTATGAAACTACTTGTTGCTATTTTCGGTTTCGGAGTATGTATTATTATTTTCGGACTGTCTTCAACCTTCTGGATTTCTGTTGTCGCCCTATTCTTTAGTGGCGTAACGGATGGCGTCTCGATGGTGATTAGACAAACCATCCTTCAATTAAAAACACCAGATCACATGCGTGGCCGTGTATCTTCTGTAAACTCTATGTTTGTAGGCTCATCTAATGAGTTAGGGGCTTTTGAAAGTGGCTTAACTGCAAAATTAATGGGAACCGCAACTGCAGTTGTTTTTGGAGGCACCATGACCTTAATTACTGTCATTACAACCGCAGTGGTGTCGCCTTCATTTAGAAAATTAGATTTGAGAAAGGATATAGAAGAACACGAAAAAGACGACCTTTAATTCCGGATGCTATTTAATTCTGCAATGAGTTCATCTTTTATGGTACTATCCGTATCACTCAATGGCAACTGACTTGTGTTCAATAAGTTTGGGTTTTCAAGAGGATTTTCACTTAAATTATAAAACTGTTCTGTACCATCATTAAAATAGATGTACTTATGGCTGGCATTTCTTATCGTATAATCTTGTGCGCCAACAGGACCTTTTTCGGTATAAATATAATCCCTTGTATTTGCGTTAGAAGTCGTTAACAAGTCCTTGAAACTTTTACTATCGTTTATTTCTGAAATGGAATTTCCTGCCAATTCAGAAATCGTAGCAAATAGGTCAGTTGTGTTAATCAAAGCATCTTCAATATCGTTAAGCCTTGTGACATTTTTGCCCGAAATAATCATTGGCACGTTAACACCCCCTTGATAAAGAGAGCCTTTGACACGATTACTATTGTACTCTTGAGCCACTTGATTTGGTGTCCCATTATCTCCAATAAAAATGACGACCGTGTTGTCACGTTCAGTTTCAGACATAGAATTAATTAATCGTCCCATTTCCGTATCTATAGCTTCGAGCATTGCTAAATAATAAGGCAATGGATTAGCATCAATACTTGCTTGGTCTGAAGGTAAATTCCCTTGATAATGTAAGTCGTTTGGTGGCAAATGAAACGGTGTATGTGGCGCATTATACGCGAGCCATAAGAACCAAGGTTGTGATTGTGTATTAATCCAATCTATTGCTAAATCCGTGAATTTTGTGGTAGTGTACGCTGTTGAGTTCGCTGTTTGGCCGTTTTCAGTTAGGTTCCAATTGTCATAAAACTGCACACCACCACCTAATAGACCCGCATAATAATCTATACCCATATCTGTAGGATGGCTTGTGCTATTTGATAAATGCCACTTACCGATCACCGCATGGTCGTATCCAGAATTGGTGTTATCTAAGTGTTTTTGGAGTGCTATTTCTGAGGTAGATAAAATGTCATTGACTTCCGTGACATTAGTTCTAAATCCATATTTTCCAGTAATGATTGTACCTCGTGTTGGAGTACAAGTTGGGTTAGACCATAAGTTATTAAAGCGAATACCAGAATTTGATAGGCTTTCTAATGTTGGCATATTAGGCTTTAAACTACCAATGTTATACCCTGGAGTCGCATCTAAACCCATGTCATCAGCGATGATAAGTAATATGTTAGGCTTGCTACTTTCAGGATGATCTACTGGTGTGTCGGTTTCATCACTATTGCTACATGAAAAAAGTAATGTAAAAGCGATAACGCCTAGATTAAATCGGTAGAATTTCATAAAGTTGATTTTATGTAAGACTAGAAGTTTTTTAATAGGTTTAATTTGTAAATGAAGTATTTCATCTTTTTACAGTGTTTTTAATTCAAAAGTTTCTCCATCAAAAACACCATAAGTGTAATACTGAATCCAGTCACCTAAGTTGATGTACTTAGCTTTTTCATTCAACTGAATTTCTAAGGGTAAATGTCTGTGGCCAAAGACAAAGAAGTCACGATGTTTTTCTTCAAGCTTTCGTCTACTGTAAATCGCAAGCCATTCGTTTTGTTCGCCTAAGAATTTAGCATCGTCATCACCAGAAATCAGTTTGTTTTTGACTGACAAATATTGAGCAATTCGCATTCCTATATCTGGATGGCCCCATTTAAAAAGCCAATTAAAAAAGGGACTTAGAAAGACCTTTTTCATGCGTTTATACCCTTTATCACCTGGCCCAAGGCCATCACCATGTCCAATAAAAAAAGAACTGTTATTAAAAGTGAATTCCTGAGATTTGTGATATACAGGAATCCCTAATTCCTCTTCAAAATAGCCATTCATCCACAGATCATGATTACCTACAAAATAATGGATAGGAATGCCAGAATCACTTATTTCAGCTAGTTTCCCTAATGTTCGTGTAAAGCCTTTTGGAACAACCGTTTTATATTCAAACCAAAAATCGAATAAATCACCTAACAAAAAAATGGCAGCCGCATCATGTTTTATGGCATCTAACCACGCCACGAATTTTTTTTCACGTGGTCGAGATGCTTCCATAGTTGGCGCTCCCAAATGATTATCTGATGCAAAGTAGATTTTTTTTCCTTCAGGAATTTCGATGTGTTGTATAAATTCTTGTTTCATAGTGTTTAGTGAGCTACTGAAACTCACGAAATTTCGGGACAGTATGACCTAATGTCAATTATCTGAAGCAAACCACTCAGCAAAACTCGTTGCAGTTTCTTGTAGTTTTAAAGAATGAAGGTTTATGTTTTCTGGCAAACGTAGTTTTATTTTTTGGGCAAAATCAATTACCATCATCTCACTTGTTGGCTGATAATCTACCAGTAACACGTTGTGATCTCTATCTGCCAATTCTTTAGCCAGTTCAACATGAGGCGTATTTTTATTAAATACGGTCGCATGATCGAAGACATCTACAATTTCTTCTTTAACGATTTTTTTCAAATCGGTAAAATCAATTACCATTCCAAATTTTACATTGGTGTTATCCGCGATTGGAGTACCAATTACGGTAACATCTAAACGATAGCTGTGGCCATGAACATTTTTGCATTTGCCATCATAACCATAAAGGGCATGACCTGTTTCAAAAGAAAATTGTTTTGTAATCCGTATGTTGCTCATTAACGTCTTTTATTTCGGTTATAGAAATAGACAACTATAAGTCCAATTCCTAATATTAGGAATATCTATTTCCGCCTAAATAGTTGATAATATCCATTTTATTTGTCTTTTACTCTATGCTTGTTGAATCTGTAAATTATATAAGCTAGCCCGACTAAAATAACAAAAGGTAATAGTGTACCAATAAAAAGACCGATACCATAGTCCTCATTTGGCGCATCTCTTAATTTCTCATCAATGTTGATCTCTTGTAATATCGGAATTAATAGGTTCATCTATAATTATAAATCTATTCATCTGTCAAATTTAAGTGTTTTGGGCTAGAGGTTTAAATGTTTTTCTAAATTTTATGATTAATGGTAAACCACGAGCAATAATCCAAAGGGTAAATGCTATAAAAATGCCATGAAGTTTATAATCTAAAGCATCAGCCCAAAAGACTACAGGTATAAATACTAAGAGTGTTGAGAATAATAATACATTTCTTAAGTATTTCATTCTTCCTAGTCCTTTAAAAACACCATCAAAGATAAACGCTAAAGCACATAGTGGTTGCATTACGAGTACAATCCAAAATACACTATAAAATGCTTTTAAAACCTTTTCATCATTACTAAAGAGGTTTCCAATAGGATAGTATAAAATAGCACCAAGGATGCCAATTATTAATCCAACAATAAGACCATACTTAATAAGTTTAGTACTTAAGTCGACGAGGTCTTTGTAGTTTTTTGCACCAAGAAGTTTTCCGGATAAAATATTACCAGCACTAGCATATCCATCAATTAAAAAAGCGCCTAAAAACCAAAGATTAATTGCTATGGTGTAGGCTGCGATGTATGTTGTACCATATTTTGTCGCAAAGCTTGTCCCAAAAAATAAAGCCACATTTAGCGCGATGGTTCTAATGAATAAGTTAATAATCATTAATGCAAAACGTTTTATTTCTGGATTAAATGGAAATTTAACCAATAGCGGTATATCTGTTTTCTTTAGCATGTAGTAAGCCGAGAGACCAGCCATTATAAACTGAGCAATAACACTGGCATAAGCTGCTCCTTTAATATGCATTGCCGGAATTACCCCTTCAACACCATAAACAAAAACAATATCGAGAACAATATTCGCTGCAGCACCAGAAATAGCAATCAACATTGGATAATAGGTGTTCTGAAGGCCTCTAAACGTGCCAAAAACAGCAATTGTAAAAAGCGTGAAGGGAAAACCAAACACTCTAATCTGATAATAGTCGATACTATAATTTAGAATGGTGTCAGAGGCATTATAAAATCTAAAAATTTGAGAAGCGAATGGGTAGGTCACCGCAATAATTAAGATACTTAAAGATGTAATTAAAAATATGGCTTGAGCAGGGAGATTTTTGACTGCGTCGAGATTATCAGCTCCAACATATTGAGAAACAATAGAGGAAATGGCACTCCGGGTTTGCCCTAATACCCAAATGAGCATAGATAAGAAGGTTGTTACAATACCAACAGCTGCCAGAGATTCTGTAGCATTAAGATCCATATTACCAATTATAGCAGCATCAGTTAAAGACAATATAGGTTCAGACACTCCAGAAATTAATGCTGGTATGGCAAGTTTGTTAATCTGTTTTAATGTTATAGATGTGCTCAAAGGACTAATTCGTAACAATGAAAAGGGAATTCACTCTGCTTTGGAAAGTAAATATCGCCTAATTGATTATAGGCGCGAAGTTCGTAAAATTTTTGGTTTCTTTTGTTCTGTGAAAAGGTATCTAAGCGAATAGAGCTATAGCTATGTTCAATAGCAAACTGTTCTGCAAAGTCCATTAACTGTTGCGCACAGCCTTTTCCCTGTAGTTTTGGGTGAATGCTTAGGCGATGAATATAGATGTTGTTTTCGTTCTTTGTGAGCCATTTAATAGGTACATATTCTTTGTCCATCAGCGTAGAAATAACAATGCTTCCTTTCACTTCACTATCAATTTCTAGTACATAAAGCTCATTGCGTTTTATATCATTTTCAAAGGCAATGCGATTAGGGTAATGTTCATTCCATTGATAAATGCCATTTGCTATCATGGCATTAGCACAAGCTTTTGTAATTGCGATTATAGGTTCAATATCGGTTTCTATAGCTTTACGAATCATTTATAATGTGTACTTTTGTTTTAAATTTTATTAGTGATGCAAACGATACTAGTTCCTGTTGGATCCTCAAAAAACGCGAAATCGCATTTACAATACGCTGTTGATTTGGCAAAAGCTTTTGGTGCAAAAATATATGTTGTTCAAATATATAATGTTTATACCAAAGCTGGTACCATGATTAAGATAGATCATATTTTAGAGCGCGAGTCTAAGACTTTTTTAGATGCTCACGTTGCTTCAATAGACACCAAAGGGGTTGAAATACACACCAGAACGTTTAAAGGAAAACTAATAAATACCTTAGAAAAGGTTTGTAGTGCTTTGGATGTAGACTTAATCATTTTAGAACCACGAACGAATTCTATTAAAGACGACGTCTATTTAGGTAAAACCTCTGGTAAAATTATTAAACAAACACAAATACCAGCATTAATTGTTCCTGAAGCTTATGTTTACAAGCCTATAGTAAAGGTTTTACTAGCATTAAAGTCGGCTATAGTTAAGAAACAAGGCGCTTTAAGCCCTTTATTAGCCATTAAAAATCAATTTAAAGCAGTAGTCAATATTCTTCTGGTAAAAACACCATATCATATTAAAGCTGATTTTGAGCTTAATAGTGAATTAAAAGAACTGATTACAAATACGACTATTGCTGAAAGTCCAACAACATTTCAAGCGGTTTTAGAGCATTATAAATCTAACTCACCAGATTTGTTATGTGTGGTGAGGCGTAAAAGAGGTTTTTTTACTAAACTTTGGGAAGACAATACAATTTTGAAAAAAGATTTTCACAGTAGTAATCGACCTGTTTTGGTATTGAGTGGTTTAAAGTAATTTCATAAAAAGGGGATGTAGCTCAGTTGGCTAGAGCGTTTGACTGGCAGTCAAGAGGTCGTCGGTTCGAGCCCGATCTTCTCCACTAGTAATAACAAAGGTTTCAAGAGTTTTTCTTTTGAAGCTTTTTTATTTGCTGTGTTATTAATTCTTTAAGGGATTCCAATTCTTGCCTAGTAAAGATCATAGACAAATTTTGTTTGAATAGGTATTTTACGCTTCATTACCATTCTATCATATTTGGTTTCCCAATATTCAACTTCAATATCCATTAAAAATTTTTGAAATGAAACCAGTTCTCTTTTAGTAAACTCGATATATAGATTATTGAATGTTAAGTGATATAGCTTACAATTCTCGCAGTACGACAGCTGTCCGTTATGATGTTTAGCGGTAGTTTTTATTTTATGACATATAGACTTTACTTTTTAATAGCAATCCATAAGGATTTGCCCATTATTTTCAAAATCACTAAGTGGTTGTTGTAATTTGGTGGTAGTAATTTCTTCTAAAGTATCTAAAACAGAATGTTGCATTACTATAGAACCACACAACATAAAAATGCCACCTTCTTTTAATGTTTTCACTACTTCAGTTTGTTGTTTTAGTAATATGTCCTGTACGTATTCATTCTCTTTGGTCTGAGAGAATGCCAATTGACAAGATGTTAATTGCTTTGAAGGATGAGTATTTTCTAAAACCTCTTGGTAACAGTTAAAAGAAGCTTTTGTCCTTCCTCCCCAAGTTAATTTCACTGACGTTTTACGATTTTCTTTTAGCATTCCCAAGTAAGGGGCAATTCCTGTTCCATTAGCAATAAGCCATACCGATGAGGCTTGTTTTGGAAAATGAAATTTTGCATTCTTTTCAATATGTGCTACAATAGTATCTCCCACCTTTAGAGTGCAGAGATATGTAGAACAAATCCCGTGAGGATGCCATTTAATACTTAATAAAATAGCGTTCCCTATTTTTGCGATGGAATATTGACGTGCATTCATTTCTTCTGGTGGAATAATATTGAGTAAATCTCCCGATTGAAAACCACCTTTTTTTTTAGGTCTTAATCTCAATAAGACGGTATTGTCAATATTTAAAGATGTGCGTTCGATTACTTCAAAAATATGTTCTTTTTTAATTTTCTTTTTTTGATTAGGTAGCATAACCCTCAAGTTCATTCCAGTGCTTGTATTCCAAGTTTTTATCCAATCTATAAAGTCATCTTGAGATTGATTATTTATTTTTCCTAATGGACTTACTGGGATAAAATCAGAATGACCGTGAAGTAATGCATCAACTTTCAAAGCAAACCGACAATACTTTGGGTATAACATAGAACCAAAACCTAGTACAGAAAATTGTAAATTTTTTTTAGGTTTTATAGTATCAAATAGTGTTTCAAATTTTCGAGCATTACTAGGTGCGTCGCCATCACCATACGTAGCTGTAAAAACAATTAAATGCGTTGCCTTTTCGTAAATACGGTATTCATTTAAAGTGCTTACAAAAGCTTTCTTTCCTTCATTTTTTAATGCATCACAGAACGCTTTCGCGAAAGTATATGTACTTCCTGTTTCAGAGCCAGTAAGAAGTATATATTCGGCTTCATCTTTTGAATGCTCTGTCATTATAGAGGTCGTTTTTCTTCTGCGCTTCAAGCTCATTGCAAAGCCTGAAAACATAAAGAATAGTGAGCTTAAACTAGCTAGTAATAAAATAAATGACCAGAGCGCACTTCCTTCACCCGTGTGCAATTGCAAACTTAACCGAGAAGCCAGTTGTGCAAATGGATAATGCACTTCACTTAATACTTCACCAGTATATTGATGCACCACTAGTTCTCTGTCATTTAAAGCTAATTGATAATAATCTTCAGAGTCTTCGGAAAATGGAAATGTTAATTTTCGTACTTCATTTAATGTGTTATTCTGAAATAGTATGCTATTTAACCCTGTTTCATGGTTTAAAGTTTCAGCGGAAATACGACCCCAATCGTGTTCAATAAAATGCTCTGGCAGCAAAGCAAATTTTTCAGCAGAAAGATACACTCCTGTAACTGCTATAATTAGTATAGGTACTAAAAACCATCGCCCTAAAATAACGTGATATCGTTGTACAAAATCAGTTTCTTGAATTTTAGTAAACCACTTTTTGAATCCTCCTTGCCTTTGTGCTAACAAAAACACTCCTGTAACAGCAATAAAACAGAGTAAAAAAGAAACTATACCCACAAAACCACGCCCAATACTTTTTAAAAATAGAGACCTATGTAGAGTTGTAATAAAGCTAAAAAAAGGGGACTGGGAAGTTACATTTCCTAGTTTTTCTCCAGTGCTTGGATGTATATAAATAGTTTGGCTAAGACCATCTTTTGTAATAACGGATACTTTAACAAAATCTTCTGGGGTAATTTCTAGTTCTAAAACTTCGCTATAAGTCCTTTTTAATACAGCAATTGTTTTCGAAAGTTGGACATCATCTAAATTGATAGGTGCATACGGTTGAGTGTTTTTAGATATAGGCTCTAGTGCCAATATTGCTCCCGTAACTGATGCTACGATAATAAATAATGCCGAAACAATAGCAAGTGAAAAGTGGCTATAGCGCCAAAATGAACCTATCATAGTTGATTATTGTGGCATCATACGCACGTAGCGAATAAATCCTTTTCCTTCTACTTTACGTTTTATACTTTCTGAAGTCAGTTCAAATTGAACATCTTTAGTATGATATTTTTGGTCTTCTACCGCTGTTTCAAACCGGATACTATACCCAGCATCTATCTTACCGCTTGGTATTTTCACAACACTAACTGTACGACCACCACCACTAATGGTGGCTCCTGAAATCGCATCGATTTTTGAACGTCGTTTCCCGTAGAATTTCCACCATTCAGGAATTTCGCTAAACCACTCGCTATCTTTCCCCTGAACATATAATGTTTGTTCGTAATCACCTTTAGGGTTTATTAGAGATATAATAACATATGCACCTTCGCCTGTATAATTGGTCATCTGTATCATACATTTCACATTAGTTGTTTCTACTGGTTTTGAGAAAGCTAGTAGAATAAAAGCTGTAAAAATGCCTAATGTTAGTAATTTAAATAGTCGTTTCATTTTATTGAAGGAAATTTAATTTGATGTGTTGTTTTTGTAATAGTTCGTTTTCGCTAGCAAGGTCTATGGCTGTTTCATTAAATTCGGTTTTAATGGTTTTATTAGCTCCTTGGCTTACCAAGTATTTCAGTATCTCATCATTTTTCGCTTTCATTGCAGCGATGTGTAAGGCAGTATATCCTTCATTATTCTTTGCGTTGATATCAATATCAAAAGATGATAAACGTTTCAATAATGCAAGATTGTTCTTTTGAGTAGCAATATGAAGTAGCGTGTTACTATTGTATTGAGGTTGAGTCATGGATAAGTCATTCTCTTGTAGCAATTGCAGTTTGGTTTCAAATACTTTAGAATCTTTAACCTTAAATGTATTGAGTAGATAATAGGCTACTGAGTTCCCTTCTTTATCTTTTGCCTGAATATCTGCTCCTTTTTTTAAGATGAAATCTACAACATCAGTTGTGTTTCTGTTTACGGCCATTGCTAATGCAGAACGACCGTTCTCATCTTTCAAATTAAAATCTTTTACATATTCTGAAAGAAACTGAACTACTTTTAAATCATTACTACTGGCCGCATTCATAAAAGGGGTATCTCCACCATTATCTTGTAAATTGACATCTATGCCCTTTTTAATGAAATAAGAAAAGATATTTAAATCGTCACTTTTATAAGCAATAGAATGTAAGGGATTGCGACCTCTATCTCCAACGATATTAACTGCTATACCCAAGTTTTCTAAAAATTGATAGGTCTCTAATGTGTTTTTAGAATTTCGCAGGCCTTGACTCGCATATAACATTGCATTTCCTCCTTCTTTATTAACTGCTTTTGGGTCAACACCTTTTTCAATCAATAGTTTAAGAAATTCAATGTTTCCTCCTTTAGCTGCGTGGTTAAAAATGGTATTCTCTTTTGGGTCTTTATCAGTAAGTTGAAATCCTTTTTCAGTGAAATAAGTAAGTTCTTTCTCACTTTCTAAATAAGGGGCTATAAGTAGCAATGCATTTACACCATCTTCATTTTTTTCTTTATTTAGTATAGCACCGTGCTTTTCAAACAAATCATAAACCATTATGTTTTTTTGCCCTGTAGCGGCTGCAAATGTAACAGGTGTATTTCCGTGACTGTCCGTAATATCAATCTTTGCACCATTATCAAAAAGGTGTTTCATTATGCTTACATTCCCTTTGTAAGCAGCCCAAAATATATAGGTGCGACTATCGTGTGTTCGTTTTTTAACACCATTACCTTCAAGTGTTAAAAGGTATTTTATAGCAGCATCGTTTGTTTGCTCTAAAAGTGCATACACCACTGCATCAAAAGCATTACTATTTAGTTCTGAAGGATTATTACCGTTAGTTATGGCTGCCTTTAGCTGTTCAACAGACGGATTTACTTTCCAATACTCTCGTGATAAAAGTATATTGTCTTGCGCTAAAATTTCCGAAGAAAATAGCAACACAAGACAAACACTTAAAACTAATTTAAACTCCATATTATGGTTTCTTTATAAAAGATTCTATAACAGGATTAATTTGGGTCTCTTCAGTTATGGCATCATCAAAAAGGTGCTTATACAAAGCCTTGTTATCTACTTTAGCTTCTAGAGAAAGGTCTTTATTTCTACCATAAACTTCGTCCCATTTTGTGCGAACCATTGCCCATTTGTCATTATGTGCCTTCCACCAATTTGAAGCAACAGCACAACGACTATCATCTACTTTTACATAGGTATTATATCCTTTTTCTTTTGCGATAATCACATCTTTTTTTCCAGCTTCACGGATAATTTTATCATTGTCTTGGTCGTGTACCCAACCATAATCTGTAATTTCTTGTCGGTTGCCCCGCAGTGTTAAATTGTAATCACTTCGGGTAGTGTATTCGCGTCTTGGCAATGGCGCTGTTGTGATGTTTTCCCAATAGCTTTTGCCATCTACGTGAACCCAAGTTCCAGAGCCTTCATATCTTGGACTATCATCAACTTGATATACTTTTTGAGCCCATTGCCCTTTTACCTCTTTTTTCTTTTTCTCTTGAAACGTCCATTTATTATTGGCATCATACAGATAGAAACCTGTATTTTCAAAAAGCCAATCTTGTCGCCAGTGCTTCACTATCATAGGTTTTTCAGGATTCCCAACTTGAAGAATATGTTGAATAGACACCTTATTGTTTTCATCAGTAACTAAACCTGCCCATTCTAAGCCTTTATCAACTTTAGTTTTCGATGGTTGGTATAAAGAGTCATTAGTATAGTTAAATGTCTCTGCAAAATTATAGGTTACTTCATAGCATCCACACATTTTTTTTATGGCTTCAGCATCTTGTTTTTGTTTGTTTTGCGCAGTAGCTGTAAATGCTACTAAAAGTGAAAAAATTGTGTAAAATGTAGTTTTCATTTTTTAATATTTTAGGTTTAAAAGTATTCGACAAAAATAGTTATTTTTATTAAATCTAAATAAGAATAATATATATATTTGCACCTTATTAAGAACGATTCTAAGTAGCATGAGGTGTAATAAATTGATTGTCATTGTTTTAATAGTTATTTTTTCAGAAAAGTCATTTGCCCAAGAAACTGCTAAAGACACTATTAAGGCAACAAAATTGGAAGAAGTTGTACTTACAGCGACCCGTACAGCACGCCAACTATCATCATTACCATTACCCGTAACCTTAATTTCTAAAAAAACAATTAGTAACTCTGGAACGATTAGATTGAATGAAATTTTGAATGAACAAACGGGTATTATTACAGTAGCAGACCAAAGCGGATTTGAAGGTGTACAGATACAAGGAATTTCTTCAGATTATATTCTTATTTTAATAGATGGTGTACCTCTTGTGGGCCGTAGTGCTGGTAATTTTGATTTGAGCAGACTTACTGTAGGAAACATAGAACAAATTGAAGTTGTAAAAGGACCATCGAGCAGTCTATATGGTTCTGAAGCTTTAGGTGGTGTTATTAATATTATCACTGAAAAACCTAAAACTGAAACGTTAGCGGGGAATGTGTCTTATCGAATAGGTAGCTTTACACAACAGGATATCAACTTAGATATAAAACAGCGTATCAGTAAATTTAGATATGCCTTTTTTGCAAATCGCTTTTCTAGTGAAGGCTATGACCTTAATCCAGATGTAGAAGGACAGACTGTAAATCCTTTTGAAAATTATACGCTTAACACAAGAGTGTTTTACGATTTTAATGAAAAGCTATCGTTGTTCTCTTCTCTTCGCTTTTATGACCAGACACAAGATGCTGGATTTACAGTAGATGACACCTTTTTTGAAGGTAATACGGAAGAACAAGAATGGAATGCGCATCTAAGATTAGACCACAAGGTAAATGATCAATTTGATATCGATTATGAATTATACTATACCAATTACACTGCTAACGAACGTTTAGCTAATCCCATTTCTGGTGAAGTATTAAGTGATCGCAATTTTGACCAACGATTAGTAAGACCAGAGGCTCGTGGTAATTATGCTTTTGAGAAAGCGGGAACAATTACAGCAGGACTAGGCTTGCAATATGATGAATTAGACAGAACATTTTTTGATAAAAAGGTAAGCTTCAATTCTCAATACGTGTATGCTCAATATGATGTGAATCCTATTGATGACATAAACGTAATTGTGGGTGGTCGTTTTGATAATCATTCAGAATACAGTAATCAATTCAGTCCGAAACTTGCTTTGCGCTACCAACTAACCGATGCTATTGCATTAAAAGGCTCGGTAGGTTATGGTTTTAAAGCACCAGATTTTAGGCAACTTTATTTCGATTTTACAAACACCGCTGTTGGGTATACCGTACTAGGTTATAATGTGGCTGTAGATAAGTTAGAAGAACTTCAAGCACAAGGACAAATACTAGATGTTGTAGTTCCTATAAGTGCATTGGATAATCCACTAGAAGCTGAAAGTTCTATAGGTTATAACTTTGGGGTAACCTATAAAAAAGGCAAATGGAATACTGAATTAAATCTTTTTAGAAATGATTTTGAAAACCTAATTGATACTAGAATCATTGCCAGAAAAACTAATGGACAAAACGTATTCAGTTATGTCAACTTTGACGAAATATACACTACAGGTTTAGAAGTTAATACAGGTTATAAAATCAATCAGAACTTAACTATAAGTGCAGGCTATCAATTGCTGTATGCGTTTGATAAAGCAAAAAAGGAACTCGTTGAAAACGGTGAAGTATTTGCGCGTGATCCGCAAACAAACCAGACCGTGGTGGTTGATAAGAAAGATTATTTTGGACTTGTCAACCGCTCACGGCACAACGCAAATTTTAAAGTGTTTTATGATATCCCTAAAGCTAAAGCGAATATCAACCTTAGACTTCTCTACCGTAGTAAATATGCCCAATTTGATACCAACGGAAATGATTTAATTGACACTTTTGACAACAGTTTTGTAGATGGGTTTGTAACTGCTAATATCGCTGCAAGTAAAACATTTTTTAAAGATTTTAACTTACAAGTAGGCGCAAATAACTTACTCGATTATACAGATGATAACATTCCTACACTACCGGGAATTCAAGGATACATTAAACTCAATTATCAATTTTAATATTTAAATATAATTATTATGAAAACAATGAAAACAATGAAAACAATGAAAGCAATGAAAGCAATGAAAGCAATTGCAATAGCTACATTATTTATAGGATTTACATCCTGCGATAATGATGATGAAAATACACCATTGCCAGACCCTGTACAATCTGAGCAAGTAGTAAATTTTGCTGCACCACAAACGGGAGGGCAAGGTCAACCTATTGGTGGAGAATTTGCAAAATTCGATTTTGAAACAGGAATGCAAACAACAAGTGATACCGATTGGGACATTGCGTTTAGAGGAACAACCATTGCCGTTAATGGCGGAACAGTTACGGGTACGGCAGATGAACCAACACGCAACGGAAATGCTGGAGTCACTATTGTTTCAGGAACATTTGCTAGTGTTAATACAGCTGATGGATTAACATTTACACAAGATGCCGATGCAGGATTTGCAATACCTAATGTAAGTGATAATGGATGGTATAACTATAATTTTATGACCAATATTGTATCGCCTATTCCGGGCAAAATATTAGTCTTTAGAACTCGTGATGGTAAGTACGCTAAAGTTGAAATCTTGAGTTATTATTTAGATCAAGACACTTCTAACACTGCTGTTGGAAGACATTATACATTTGATTACGTTTATAACCCTAATGAAGGTGAAACTTCATTTTAATCAATTTTAGATTTGAGTTAGTTTAGTTTTTCAGAAGGCTCTTCTAGATAATTTAGAAGAGTCTTCTAATCTCTAATCCCACTACTCACAGAATAAAAGAATTTAGTAACATCATTTAAAAAATAGTATGGCTTGTATCAGTAGTTTTAAAATCATCAAAGAAATATTTACCTCTTTCTTAGAAAAAAACGGGCACAGAAAGACACCGGAACGATACGCCATATTAGAAGAGATATATAGTTCGAATAAACATCTAGATATAGGGTCTCTTTTTTTGAAAATGATTGATAAAAATTATCGTGTAAGTAAAGCTACGCTTTATAATACAATGGAAATTTTAATAGAATCTCGTTTAGTCCGCAAACATCAATTTGGTGATAAAGTAGCACATTATGAAAAATCATTTTTTGGAGGGAAGCACGACCATATTATTTTGACAGATACGGGCGAAGTATTAGAGTTTTCTGATCCGCGCATTCAAGAAATAAAGCAGACTATTGAAGAGACTTTTAACATGAAAATTGATGAACACTCCTTATATTTTTTTGCTACGCGGAATAAGAAATCAGAGTAAGAAACTTAGCTGTATAGTTGTTTTGAGTGATGATGATTTATATTGGAATATATTTTCGAATTATAATTTATTTTCAAAATGATAGCTATTAGACCTTGAAATCATAAGAATCTCTATGATATAGTGGATGCAAGTTGCGAGAATGCTTCGATTAAATCATTTTAAAAATCCTACGGGTCAATAAGTTGCTGGTTGGATTCCCGTCGTTTTTAAGTTTTTATTTTAAAATGAAATCGACAGTTAAACAAGTTGCTCTCTCTAATTCGGGTGATAAACTATCCGAATCCCAATGATGCTGAGTATTAAACACATGATCTGCGCCTTCAATAATTTCAAGTTGACTATTTGAATTCCACTTGTGTAATTCTTTAGCCTCATTTAATGAAACGGACGTATCGTTATCACCATGAATAATAAGCACAGGGATATCTAATCGTTTTATGGCAGACTCAATATGAAGACGTCCTTCATTAGCTTTGAAATCTTCATAAAATTGATAGTAATGTGGCATTTGTTGTTTTGTTCTTCCGTTCAGAACATATTTTACGCCTTCTTCTTTCCATTCTTTTAAATCACCAATAGTAGCTGTTCGTCTTCCAAAATCACTGACGCTGGCTAATGTGATGAGCTTTGTAATTCTATGATCTTCTGAGGCTTTTAAAATAGTAATTCCACCTCCACGACTGTGACCTATCAAACAGATTTGATTTGTATCGACGTGTAAATTATTTTCAAAATAGGTTTCAATCCAATCGATAACATCATTAAGATCATCAAGTTCTTTTGTGTAATTATTATGTCCAAAGGCTTCTAAATCTGGAAAATCAATCGGATTTTCCATTGTACCTCCATTGTGTGAAAAGTTAAATTTTATATAGCATAATCCTGCGGTTGCCATAGATTTTGCCATAATATTCCAAGCGCCCCAATCCTTAAACCCTTTGTAACCATGACAAAATATAATAATCGGTTGACTGTTTTTCGCTTCAGAATAAAACGCATCTATTAGAATTGGTTTTTTAGCCGCTCTATTTAAAATGGTGTTTTTTTCAATCTTCATAAGTCCAGTTCTTTTTCAATAAAATCAGTATTTGGGTTGCAGATATCTACGATGAGCTTTTTCAGTTCAATTTCGAAATTATTTAGCGTTTCTTCGCTAATTAGCTGATTTCTTGATCTGCTGAAAGGCGTTTCTTTTTTTCCAAATTTCAAAAAGCCAGCGTTGAGGTTTTTAAAAGAAATGATACCAGCTTCAATAGGCAATGTGATAAGCTTTTTTTGATGCATCATGTAAGCATAACATAAGATTTGAAACGATTTACTGTATTTGTCGTAATCTGTCGTTAAGTCTTCCCAATTGACAATTTCAACTTTGTTCTGTTCAACCTTTCCAGATTTATAATCGATAACGCGCGTGACTCCATTAAATTCATCTATTCTATCTACTTTTCCGGTAAGTTTGATAGGGAAATTTAGTCCTTCTATCTTAATTTCTATTTTTTCGTCAGCCTCAATAGCTATAATTTTTATTTGATGACCTTTTTTAAGACTTTCAATTTCAGAATTGATAAAATTTAAAATGTAGCGTTGTGCAATTTCAAATATGATGAGGTTTTTTCCTTTGGTAAAATTACCGTCTTTGTAAAGATCTTTAAAGTGTTTTGTAACGGTATCTTTTATTTTAATTTTTAATATTTTGAGATGATTCAGCGTTAAAAGGTTGCCTTCTAAAGGCTTGTAAAAATCTTCTAGCGTATTATGAATTACGGAACCTAAAGTATTTGCGGCTATGTTTTCTTCAACCTCATCAAACTGCTTAATTCCAAGAACTTTTTCGTAATAAAAATCAATTGGATTTCTCATATAATTAGTCAAGGATGATGGTGAAAACCCTTTAAGCGCGAGTTTTTTTAGTGTCTCAATTACCAAGGGTGTTTTAGGAGTTTGTTTTAATTGTTTTTCAATAATTGGTACATCTGGAGAAACGATAACATGTTTAATATGGTGAATATTTTCAATCTCTAGTTGTGTAATAAATCTGCTTTTCTCACCACCTTTTAAGGCGTCAATTTCAGTATTATAAAGAATGTACACGTTTTTAGCGCGTTGTAAAAGTCTATAAAAGTGATAGGTATAAACAGCATCTTTTTGTTTATAGGTTGGTAAGTTGTTTTCAACTTTCACATCGAAAGGAATAAAAGAATTATTGGTTTTACCTGAAGGAAGGATGCCTTCATTTACAGAACTTATAATAACCGTTTCAAAATCCAATACACGAGATTCTAACATACCCATTATCTGAAGTCCTTCGAGAGGTTCCCCTTTAAAGTCTAGGGTTTCTGAATTTAATAGTTCTTTATAAATAGAATGCAAAGTGCTAATTGAGTTGAGATGAGCATAGTTACTGTTGAGTTTCGAAAGTTGATTAAATAAGGTGTAGAAGCGATATAAGTATTCTAAGTCTAAACTGTTATTTTGTTTATTGTTATCAAAATTTAATTTCATCTTAAAGATAAGATCAGAGCACTGACTTAAAGCAGTCACAGATTTACCTTCCCAAGGTTTAAAGAGTAAAGTGATGAGTTCAGTATGCGAAACGGCGTACTGGCACAAGTCTTCAGCAGTAACATAGACGAGATTATTTTTTTGAATATGCTCTACTAAGAGACGCGATGTATTACCAGATGTGACCTCAAATAATGGGTAGACCGAAGGATGAGATAGAATGCCTATAACCTCTTTATAGTAAAAAGATGTAGTGTTATTTTTGTGAATAGAGAATAAGCTCTCAAAAAATGATGCTATTGGGACATACCTAAGTGGCAAGCCCATTGTAACATTAAGTTTAGTTATAGATTTAGGAATAGAATTAAGTACAGGGATTAATAGATTTTCCTCCCCTAAAACGACAGCAACGCTCGATAAGTTTTTATTAGTGTGATTAATCTCTTCTAATAGCTGACCAATATATTTAGCTTGCCCTATGAGCTTAGGAATTCCAATAACCTGAATGTTTTTTTGCTCGGTATAATGCGAAGTTGTCCAATTAAAGGCGTGAGTTTTAAAGTAATTCCAGTGCTTCTTGTGTGCTCTGTTGAACAATCCGGCATCATGGATAGTGTCGTTAATAAAAGTTTTGTCAATATCCCAATATATGTGGGCTAATTCACTTTGTAATAAACCTTGTATAATCTGAGATTCAGACTCGTTAAGCGCGTTGAAACCAAGGAAAATATGCTTTGCTTCACTATTGTTAGCAATATAAGCTTCTAAGTTTTCCGACGCTTCTCTATATATTAAACCTTGATAGCCTTGTTTAGATTCAAGTAGTTGACCTGTAAATGCTATATAGTATTCCTTAAGGCGTTTCCAAAACTTAAGGTGATTCTTTATTAAATCAGTCTGTTCAGCCTCAAGAGACCAATGATTAAGCTCTTTTATAGCATTTAAATAATCAAAGATGTGTTCCTGTGGTATAAGATAACGATCTATCTCATTAAAGTCTTGTAATAATATCTGTGCCCATTTTGAAAATGAGTCAAAAGTCTCAAGGTCAGATGTTTTTGTAAGACCTTTATAAGTATCGTAAAGTATAAAAAGAAGTTCTGTGTTTGGTAAGCTTTGCAAACCTGACAGCTCTTCGACAAATTCTTCAATGCTCAGAATTTGTGGTGAAAATATGGGTTCTTTTAATAAAGTTGAAAGTTGATGCTTAAGAAAAACACCAGCGCGTTTGCTTGGAAGGATAAAGCGCAAATCTTCAAGTTTTGAGCCTTTTTCCTTCAGATCTATTAATACAGTTTTTATAAAACTTACCATTTTATAAAAATAAAAAAACGCCTCGGAAGTCCGAGGCGTTTTTGATTTTATCTAAAAAACTTTTTTTTAGTCTCTTGGTATAAGAACAACTTCTACACGTCTGTTATTTCTTCTACCTGATCTTGTTTTATTACTGTCGATAGGATTTTCTTCGCCATATCCACGAGCATTTAATCTATCTGCGGCAATACCATTAGCTATTAAGAAATCTCTAACTGTATTAGCTCTTCTTTCAGATAAAATCTGATTAGATTTCGCAGCGCCTACACTATCGGTATATCCATCAATATGGAACCTAGAGTTAGGATATTCCTTTAATATCGCAGTGATATTTACGAGTACAGCTTCAGACTGATCTTTAATAGAGGCTTTACCTGTATCAAATAATATCGTCTTAGCATAATCATTTAAAGTCGCCATTACAGCAGGAGTTGGTGCTACAATTGGGCATCCGTCATTTGCCGCTTCACCAGCTTCAGTAGGACACTTATCGTCTTTGTCAAGGATTCCATCACCGTCAGTATCTGGCCAAGGGCAACCTGCATTAGCCGCTGGACCCGCTTCGTTAGGACAGTTATCATCACCATCAGCAACACCGTCGCCATCAGCATCTGGACAACCCATTAGAGCTTTTAAACCAGCAACTGTAGGACATTTATCGTCTTTATCCATTACACCATCACCATCAGTATCAGGACAACCATTAAATTCAGCTAAACCTGCAGTATTAGGACAGTCGTCTTTAGAATCTTGAATCCCATCATTATCAGAATCTGGACAACCATTAAAGATTGCTAAACCAGCTTCTTCAGGACAAGCATCATCTTGATCGTATATGCCATCACCGTCAGTATCAGTACCACCAAA
>JAWUVW010000094.1:0-19407 GCA_034112185.1 Flavobacteriaceae bacterium
CCGTACGGATTAAATCTTCGTACTCCTTTAACAATTTATTAAAACTAACCTTGAGAATAAGGGGTGACTCTATGTTATCGTTAATATCCAAACCGTAATTATTTTCTATATGCAAAGTTACTAAATATAAATGTGAGTCGTTTTCTGTTAGACTATCTTACACCATTTTTGTTACAATACTAGTATTATAGGTAGCGCTCTGCGCTCAAATTATCATAAGTCCAAGATCCCCTGTTAATAAAGATTAGCATATTACTAACTGTTGTGATTCTATTCTTTAGGAATAAAAATAAGAGTTACTTCTTTTTAATACTGATAGCAAAACCTCCTCCTTTAGCAAGATTTACAGTTAATTTTGAAGTTTTGTTGAGTTCCATTTTCTCTATTTCTATAGCCAAAGGATTGTCGTTCCAATGTGCATTTTTGCCATCTTTGTAAATTCGGGCTTCGTAAGTTTTATTATCATCCAAGAAATCGAATACCAATTGGTGTGCTACCGAATTTTCATCTGTAATGCCTCCGACAAACCAATTTCCCGTTTCTCTTTCTTTTCTGGCTATGGTCACATAATCACCAACCACACCATTTAAAACTATAGATTTTTCCCAATCCACTCCAACATCTCTGATAAACTGCAAAGGTTCTGGATTCGCTTCATAATGCTCTACCAAATCTGCGGCCATTTGAACAGGACTATAAATGACCACATATAATGCTAGCTGTTGCGCGAGCGTCGTATTTACTTGATTATTTTTCTTGTAGTCGTCAAATTTTATATTGAAAATACCAGGCGTAAAATCAATAGGACCAGCCAACATTCTGGTAAAAGCGACTATGGGTAAATGCTCTGGTGGATTGCCTCCATCTTCTGCCCAAGCATTGAACTCTTGACCTCGCAATCCTTCTCTCGAAATAATATTTGGATAAGTGCGGCGCAGTCCAGTCGCTTTTATCGGTTCGTGAGCATTTACGGCGACTTCATATTTAGCCGCCTTTATAACTGCATTGTTATATTGGTTCACCATGTATTGGCCATGGTGGTATTCTCCTTTTGGCAAAATTTTACCAACATATCCAGATTTTACGACATGCATTCCGTATTGCTGCATTAGCGTGTAGGCGTCATCTTGTTGCTTTTCATAGGTTGCTGTTGCTGCAGATGTTTCGTGATGCATTATTATATCTACACCTTTTTCTTTCCCATAACGCACTAACTCATCGATGTCATAATCTGGATATGTGCTTATAAAATCGAAAACACCTTCTCTATCTTCAAAACCAATCCAACGTTCCCAACCTGTATTCCAGCCTTCAACTAACACTCCACCGATATTATTCTTGGCAGAAAAATCAATAAAATTCTTTACATTTTTAGTAGTTGCTCCATGTTTGCCATGTGCTTTTCCTGTATCCGTCCATTTGCCATCTACCATTTCCATTCCATAATCCCAAGACGATTTTCCTAAATGCATTTCCCACCAGACACCTGTATATTTCATCGGTTTAAACCAAGAGACATCTCCTAATTTGTTAGGTTCATTTAAATTTACAATCAGATTAGAAGCTATTAAATCTGGTGCATTATCCGTAATTTGAATGGTTCTCCAAGGAGTATTGAAGGGTAGGCTTCGTTTTACTTTATAATCTGCATTTTTTGAACCAACCAGACTACTCTTTAAACTTAAATTCGTGGTATCCACTTTTAAGGTCATTCCCGAATAATCAACTAAAGCGGCCTCATGAAAACTTAAGTGAATACCATTATTACCGACCATAGTCACAGGTGTATTTACTGCATTTTCTGGAATGTAAGTTTGTGCTAGATTTACATGTTCTGCATATGCAATGGCGTCAACTTCAGACAGCTTGGTTGTACTATACAAATGCTCGTAGATATCCCAGTCTCCCGGGATCCAAAAGGTTTTGTAATCTTCTGTGAGGTTGAATTCGGTATGCTCTTCCTTTATTAAAACATCGCCTTTAAATTTGCTTTGCTTTGGAAATTCATATCTAAAACCAATCCCATCGTCATAGACTTTAAATACAATATTTAAAAAGCGCTCTGGTGATGTTTTTTCTTGAAGTTCTACTTTTAATTCGTTATAATGATTAACTACATCTACCTGCTCTCCCCATGGCATTTGCCATGTTTCGTTAAATGAGTTGTTACCTGTCTTTTTAATAATAAAGTTTTTATTAAAAGCAGGTGCATCTTTAAATTCGAAACCTAAATATGAGGTATCAACAATTAGTTTATTATCGAACTGAACTTGGTAAAAAGGCATGCCTTCTTTGTTCAAATCGAAACTCACTTTGATATTAGAGTTTGGTGAAGCAATAGCAATCCTATTTCCATTAGATTTCTTACAAGACCATAAACTTAAAACACATACTAACAGAACTATTTTTCTCATGATTTCTATATCTAAGACTTCTCGACTACGCTCGAAATAACAGTATACTTATCTTCTCTCGAGCAAAACGATTTCAAATTCTGAATCAATAATAACTCTCCCATTTTTGACTTCTGACGTTACACCAGAATACGCATCGTGTACTACAGCTCCATCTTTAAATAGTTTAGATACATCAATAGATTTTAATCCTTTATCAACATCTAATCCAATAACTACTAAATCTTTATAATCCCCTTTTTGATAGCTTCGATAAAAATAATAAGGATCATCAACAACCATTTGATGCACACCTGATCCAACAGCAGGATGGTTGGCTCTAAACTTTCCTAATTTTTGCCAGTGGGTTAAGACTTGTTTTGTGCGTTTTCGTTTTGCTATTGAATCCCAATTCATCATTGAACGTAAGGTTGCGTCTCCATCTGTACCTGAAATAACAAGCGATCTTGACGATTCATCACCGTAATAAACTTGGGATGTTCCTGGTGATAATAATAATTTGTTTGCTGTTTCAAAAGGCTTTTTCCTTACGGCATCAAATGGGCTTCCATCATCGTGTGACGTTAAATAGTTCATAGTACCGAAACCTTTTAATTCATTATGCAAAATCCCATCGTAATGCTTGAATAACGCTTCGTAACCCATGTTTTTTGAATTGTATTTAAATTCAAAATTTATAAGACTTTGAAAACTTGGTGGATCGAAATAATTCTCTTTTCTGTCACCAAAGTCAAATTCCTGACCTGTGCTTACCCCATAATTATAAACTTCGCCAACGAGATAGAACTTATTATCATCTAAAACTTTATCCGCATTATTCTTTTTGTATTCTGAAAATGCGTAATCACATTCCGCTTTAAACTCTTCCCAAACATAAGCTTCGGTATGTTTTACAGTATCTGCTCTATAACCGTCTACACCAAATTCAGTGATGTAATCCGTTAACCATTTTATGATATAAAAACGCGGTGCTCTTGGATGCCCTGTTCGCTTAAAGAATTCATCGAGTTCTTTTACTTCTTGTTCGTAACGGTTTTCAGCCTTCCATTTTTCTGCTAATTGAGGAGGCAATTCGACATTTTCATTACTCTCGGTTTTAATATCCGGTAGATTAGCCACCAACGTACAGGTTACTGTGTTTTCATAGTTTTCGTAGGTGCATTGTTTATCTGTTCGTACCCAACTGTCCGGCCAAACTGGATCTTTTTCAGTTACTGGACCCGTATGATTAATTACGGCATCTAATACGATTCGAATACCTCTCGCATGCGCTTCTTTTACCAACTCGTGTAAATCTTCTTTAGTACCATAATTGGGGTCTATACGTGTCCAATCTTTTGCCCAATAGCCATGATAACCATAAGTAACTCCTGTACCTTCGTCAGTCCCTCCATGAATTTGCTCTACGATTGGTGTCATCCATATCGCATTAATCCCTAAATCCGTAAAATAACCTTCTTTTACTTTTTGAGTGATCCCTTTAATATCACCACCTTCAAAACCTCTTAATTCCCCTGTTTCCTTTGTTCTATCGAAATTGATATCATTAGACGTATCGCCATTGTTAAAGCGATCCGTCAATAAGAAATAGAGGTTGGCTCCTTCCCAAACAAATGGTGCTTTTACAGATAAAGATGCTACCGAATTGAGTGCAACTTTTTCTGAACTTGGTTTATTTTTACAGTTTAATATCATAAAACTGACACTGATTAATAGGATTATTCTTTTCATATTATGACTTAATTTTAAGAATAAATGATTCTAGCGGTTTAATATCAATACGAACACTGGCTTTACCATTTTCTACTTTTAAGGTTGAAGTATAAGTGTCATATAAGTGATCTTTCACTTCATAGTTATCATCTTTCAATTGTAATTTCGAAACCAAATCTTCTGGTAATTGCAAATCAAAACCATAGGTATTGTCGGCATTAAAGTTTGAAATAATAATTAGTTTTTCATCATCGCTCCAACGCACAAAGGACAATACTTTATCATTGTACCATTGCGTATTTTGATGATTATAAGCATGAATATCTTGATAGTTTCCTGCTAAAGCTGAACTATTAATTGTGAAGTTTAGAAGACGTTTATAAAAATCACGAAGGCTTTTTTCTTCATCAGAGGATTGTCCTCCATCGAATTTTTTACCATTCACCCAACGCACTTGACTTGGTACAGACCCATAATCAAAAATTGAAGTTCTGGTTGGGTCTCCAAACCCTAAATCTTCCGCTCCAGGTTCTCCAAATTCTTGTCCGAAATAAATCATAGTTGGAGCAGTCGAGGACGTTGCAGAAACAACCATCGCAGGTTTTCCTTTTAATGCATTACCCGCAAAATCCGGACTCGCAATTCGTTGCTCATCATGGTTTTCTAAAAAATGTAGCATGTGATGCTCTATATCATCTAAATCACTTAAAATTGGCGGTATATTATCCGTACTTCCGTGACCTTGCATCACGTGCTTCAGTGTATCATACAATTGCACTTTATCATACAGATAATCCATCTTTCCTTTTCTGATATACTCTCTATATAAACTCGGATTATAAACCTCAGCCAGTAAAAACGCATCTGAATTTTTCATTTTAATATGCGAATTCATATAACTCCAGAACTCAACAGGTACCATTTCTGCCATATCGTAACGGAAGCCATCGACTCCTTTGGCTGTCCAGTACAAGGCAATATCTTTAAATTTTTGCCAAGCACTTGGTACTGTTTTATCTTTCCAAAATTGAAAGTGATTTTTGTAATCCTCATTATCAAACCCTTCTGGTAATTCGTCAAAATCTTTTTCACCATTAGGACTTATTCCATAATTTACTTTTACAGTTTCGTACCAATCATTAACGTCTGGTTGTGAAGCACGCGATCCGTTTCCAGTCCATTTTGCGGGCTCTTCTTCAAACTTACTATCTGCTAATAGATTAGTCTCACCTCCTAACGGTTGGTACCCATGTTTCCATTCTGGAACTTTAAACACTTCACCTGGATTGTAATAAAAGTTGTTATTAACGTCGTAAGTTTTTGTTTTATCATCTTCCGCTCCAAAATCTGAAGCCCCTTCAGGGTTTGACAAACTTTGATAATTACGCGCCACATGATTTGGAACAATGTCTATAATAACTTTAAGTCCTGCGTTATGAGAGCGCTCTATTAATGCTTCAAATTCTTGTAATCTATTATCAACGTTTTCAGCCAAATCTGGATTCACATTGTAATAATCCTTAACAGCATATGGCGAACCTGCGCGACCTTTTACGATATCCGGATCGTCGTTAGAAATGCCGTATTTCGTGTAATCTGTAATCACATCATGATGCGGCACTCCTGTGTACCAGATATGGGTGACCCCTAAATCTTTGATTTCTTTTAAAGCTTCATTTGTAAAATCGTTGAACTTTCCGACTCCATTTTCTTCAAGCGTACCCCATGGTTTGTTCGTTGTATTTGTATTTCCGAATAATCGTGTAAAGACTTGATAAACGACTTCTTTTTTCTTCATTTCTGATTTAATTAGCTCTGGTTTTATCGATTTTTTTGGTTCGTTTTTACAACCTATGAACATAACAAAAACGAGTATTAAACAGGCTTGAAGTTTTGTGTTCATCAGTTTATTTTTTTAGTTTTATTTCGATTTCTTTTTCTTGAGACGTATCCCATGTCATAGAAAGTGAAAGTGTTTTAGTCTTCGAATTCCAATTGCCATTTACTTTTTCCTTGCCAATTTTAATTCGTTTTGGCATCTTTTCAATATTGTGAATGACTAACTCAATATCCTTCGTTTGAGATTTATAGTTTGAACCTATTTCTGCTTCAAATTCAATTTCCAACCAAGCACCTTTCCTTTCGGCTTCAAATTCTAAAATCTCATACTGCTGTTTTTCGAAGGCATTAATCGTTTGTCCATCGTCAAAATAAAATTCGCGCTCAGAATCTTCAATTGAATTATGATGATAGTATTGCAATTGTATAAAATTAGCGTCGTACTCTTTTGTGGATTGCATAGGTTTTGCGAGCGGTATAAACGCCCCTGCTTTCACATAAGTAGGAATTGAATTTTCTTTGAGTTGAACCGTTTGTGTCTGCCCACCTTCAATCGGCTCATCCGTATAAAAATCGAACCAAATAGTGTCTCCAGGAAAGTAAACGGTTTGTTCTGTTTTGCCAGCCTCTAATACTGGTGATACTAAAAGGTCTTGTCCCCACAAATAAGCTGAAGAATAGTCAAATAATTCGGGATTACTTGGTTCTTCAAAAAATAAAGGACGCATTAAAGGAGCACCGTTCATATGGTTTAAAGCCATTAAATTATAGTTATATGGCAACATGCGGTAACGCATTTCAATAGCTTCTTTTGTGAGTTTTTTTGCCTTCTCACTTCTAAAAACAGGTTCACTTGGCACATCTTCTTGCGCATGTGGTCTGTAAATAGGTTGAAAAACACCATATTGTAACCAACGCACATACAATTCGTCATCAAGATTTGCGCCAGCAAAGCCTCCTAAATCACTATGCATATAAGCTAAACCTTGCATTCCCATTTGCAAGGCTATTTTTGGCTGTGATTGTAATCCGCCCCAAGAGCGACTAACATCGCCAGACCAAGGCACCATACCATAACGTTGCGAACCTGAAGAACCTGCTCGCATTAAAATAAATGGTCTAAGGTTTGGATGAGCTTCTAAACTCGCTTCATACACCAACTTTGCCCAATCGTGGCCATAAATGTTATGGACTTCATCTGCTGAGCCTTTTACATGTTGCACCCAATTTGGATGTACTTCTGGCTCACCTAAATCACCCCAAAATCCAGTGACCCCTAAGTTTGACAACCCTTTATAAATATTTTTAAACCACGTATTCCCTTTATCACTATAAATATCTATTAGACCTGTATTACCGAAATAAAAATCATAAGTTGCGGGATTTCCCAGAGCATCTTTTGCTAGAACATTCATAAATTCAGCTTCATTCCATTTTAAGGAAGTCGTTAAAACAAATGGTTCTGTTATGAGTATGGTTTCTACATTTTTAGCTCTTAATTCCTTAATCATTTGTTTTGGATTTGGGAAAGAGTCTTTAAAGAACTCTAAATTTCCCATAGTGCCTTTGAGCTCTTTTCCAAACCAGTATAGATCGAGGATAATAGCATCAACAGGGATGCTGTCTTGCTTAAATTTAGCAACGGTTGCGAGCGTTTCTTTTTGAGAATGATAACCAAAACGGCTTGAAAAATTACCCAGTGCCCAACGTGGTAATAGGGGTTGTTTCCCTGTTAAATCCGTATAATTATCTAAGAGATCATACCAAGATTCACCAACAATAACCTGATACGTTTTACGACCAGAAATAGTCTCATAAGTTAAGGTATTATCCCCCTTACTATCTAGGTCTAAATAGCCTATTGGTGCATTATCAAAATGAATCATATACTTTTTTGAAGAGAGCACGATTGGCATGGTGTAGTTCATCAATTCACTTCTAGTTTCATAACCATAATCCGCCCTGTTGAATAGAGGCAGTCTATTTCCGCGACGATTCATGTCTAAAGCTCTCGCACCACCACCATAAAGGACTTCATTTTTTGTAAGATTAAATTCTATCTTTTCTGTTTCTTCGGCAATAATATTGTCTTTCACCAAATCCATAGGTTCATGTCGGCTTTTGTAATAACCGCGTCGTTCTGAGATAAGTGGAGCATCTTTATAAGTATAACTTACCTGAAATGGGGCCGTCGTGATAGTGACCGCTATACCATCACTACCATAGGTAATAGCATCACCAACATATCCATAACTGGTCTTAATAGCTTTGGGCTCCATAATTACCGCATGAGACGCTTTATTATAAGTCTCACCTTGGGGAAGAAATGAGGTTTCTAAAATAGTTTCGGAGATGTATTGAAAAACATAGGTTCCATCATTAGTTACAACAGTAAATTTTCCATTTTCTTCGCTATGAGATTTATATAAGCGATTTGGATTTTGAGCATTTACTGTTAAGACAAAAAAGAAAAATATTATAAAAATTTGAGTGTGCTTCATACTATTATTTCTATCGACCCCATTGTTTTTTAAATTTTCTCAAACCCCTTATAATTAACCCAATCAAAATCAGCGTAATCTTCAGTTGTTTTTCCGTTGCTTGTTGCATAAACGCCTAAATAAGCACCTGTGTAACCTTTACTCAAGATGTGATTAGCTTTAGTTTTTACAAAAAGATTGAATTCAATACCATTAATTGAGTAGTAAAATGAATAGTTATGATTCTCTGATTTAACCTTGAAAGTTATCTCTTTATCATAATCTAAAATCACTAGTTCTTTTAATAGTTGTGCTTCAGAATTTGGTTCAGCAAGTTTTAGCTGAATAATCAAGTCATTCTTAACTTTAACAACTGTAAAAGTGAAATAATTATCATCCTTTTGAAATAGACTTATTCCTGCTTCTGATCTATCAGTTTTGGGGTTGAAGTACATTTTTGCTCCATATTCAAAATCACTTTCCGTTTGCCTAAAACCAATTAAGCTTGTGCTTTCGCGTTCTTTAATAACATTAGGATTGGTATATAATCTCAAATTACCTTTACTAGACGTTAAAGAATACATGTTTTTAGCGGGCACTCTTCTAAAATTCCAAGCAAGATTCAATTTGTCGTAATCGAAATTATCAACGAAACTCGCATTTCTTTTTTGGGATGTTTTATTAAAAGGAACAGGATTAAAGCGTTCTACTTTTCCGGTCTGAGGCGCCACAACGGGCCATTCGTATTTTATGTCTTTCCATTCGAAAGGTTCTTTTTCCCATTGAACAGGTACAAGATGTGTTTCACGCCCCATATTGGAACTACGTTCTTCATCTCCTCTAATTCCTAGAGCGACCATATACCAGCTTCCATCATTAAGTTCAATTAAATCAGCATGACCTGTACTATGCACCCAATTATCATAAGAGAGATGTCTAGAAGATAAAATAGGGTTTCTTTCGTTTGGAATATATACTCCTTTTATAGAATCACTGATTGCAATCATCATAGCGTGATTATAACTTGTGCCACCTTCTGCAATCATTAGATAATACCATCCATTTCTTTTGTAGATATGAGGCCCTTCTGCCCAAACGCCACCACAAGCGCCTCTCCACAAATAATTGCGTTCTCCTATAAGTTTCCAGTTTTCAATATCTATTTCTTGTAGCCAAATTTCACCTTCACCAGGGAAATTTGGTTGCTCTGGTGAATGTGTTCCTAAATACCAAACTTTACCATCATCATCAAAAAATATATCTGGGTCTATTCCTGGTGCTCCTTCTAAAACATGTGGGTCTGACCAAGGCCCTTCTGGGTTTTTAGCCGTAATAATAAAATTAACAAAATCGGTTGTTTTGTTAGCTTCATTATAATAAACATTGGTTGTTATTATGTAAAAAGTGCCCTTATTATACCTTATCGTTGGTGCATGAATACCACCATTGGACTGCACATCAACAAGGTTCACGTCATCAGTGCATTGCTCTTCTCTGTGCAAACCATAACCTATCAACTCCCAATTGATTAGATCTGTACTTTTATGTATAGGTAATCCTGGATAATATTCAAAAGAAGAATTTACTAAATAAAAAACATCACCAACCTTGCAAATTGATGGATCTGGATGCCCACCTGGAATTATTGGATTAATAAATGAATTTTGTTGAGAAAAAAGAGGTGAAGCTATAAAGAAGAAACAACAAATTAATAGTGCTCGGAATTTTATATGGTTACTTTTCATTGTTGCGTTTTATAATTGCATTTGCAAATTGATGCCCTAATTATATAAATCCCTTGCTGTCAGAATACCAAGGGTCTGCGTATTCATAACTTTTGGTAGTTCTAATTATCTTAGAGTTTTTTTTAAAATGTACCTCATCTACCCAATAAAAATATTAGTGGTAGGTCTAACCTTTTATTCCACGAATTTTCCGAATGATCGGTACCTTCAAAATATAAATTTTTAGAATCCTCGTACGTATATCCTTTAGATTTCAATATTCCGTTTACTCTTGGAGCGTATTGCGGATAATGCTGATCTAAGGTTTTATTGCCATAATCAAAATATAATTTATGAGAACCTGCTTTTGGTAAATTTGCTTCCATATACCCAAAAATAGACCTTGCATAAGGGTTCTTTGGCATTGGCACTGGCATTGCACCTGGCCAATGCGTAGATAGGCATGCTGCACCAGCAAAAATATCTGGATATTCCGAAATCGCATACATAGACATTAAACCTCCCATACTAGAACCTGCAACAAAAGTGTGAGGTTGATCAGTGTAAACGGAATACTCCTTATCTATAATAGGTTTTAACTCTTCAACTAAAAACTTAAGATACGCATCACCTTTAAAATCGACATTGAGATTGCTTTTTTTAGCCAAAGCCATTAAGGAGTCTTTTACTTTAACATTCATGTAATCCATAGCCTTTTCTGGGAATAAATCTTGCCATCGGATCTGTGGAATATTATGAATACCTACAACGATAAAATCTTTAGTTTTTCCTTCAGACATTAATTGGGTTGCCCATTCATCTACTTTCCATTCTTGCTTATTCCATGTGGTTGTTTCATCAAATAAATTCTGACCGTCATGCATGTAAAGTACATTATATTTTTTGTTTTTTGAATAGCCTTCTGGTAACCACACGTCAACAGGTCGCGGTGTAATAAAATTTGAAGGAAAACTATCTACTCTAAATAGACTACCGCCAGCTAGTATGGCTTTCTCTAGTTTTATAAATTCTATTTTATTTTTTAATTCTGAGGTAACGTTTTTATCACTTTTACAAGCCAATACAAAGACAAAAGAAAAGGCGAAAATCAATAGATTCTTCATAATTAAAGTTTTGTCGTTAATATGATGCTTCCTTTTTCATTTAACATTATACGATCTCCCCAAACCATAGTTTCGTCCGAGATAACATTCTTAAGGGTTTTACCTTTTAGACCCAATTCTTCATGATATTTCAAATCGATTTCTATAGGCTCATCGTTCTTATTTATAATATGAACGACCGTTTCATTATCTCTAATCCGTGCTAAAACATAAATACCATCTTGAGGCGCAAAATGTTTTGTACGGCCATCGTGAATGGCTTCGCTTGTTTTTCTATAATTCAATACTTTTTTAAGGAAGGATTGCATGTCCTTTTGCTCGGCTGTTAAACCTGCTCCTGTAAATGCATTTACAGTATCACCTTGCCAGCCACCAGGAAAATCTGTACGTATTAAACCATGATCTCCTGGATTTTTAAAATCGTCCATTAAGATTTCTGTTCCATAATAGAGTTGTGGAATTCTTGGCATCATTAGTAAATAGCTCAGTGCCATTTTTGTCTTGGTGACATCACCATTTAATTGGGTGAAAATTCGACTCATATCATGATTATCTGGAAATACCATGATGTCTTTTGGTGAGGTATAAGCAAAATCATTCGCCAAACCTTCATATATTTTCACCAAACCTTTATCCCAAGACTCGTCTTCATTTAAGCCATCTACGATATTTTTCTGCATAGCGAAGTCCATTGATGATTTTAAGTTAGAATCATAACCATCTGCATTTTCATGACCGTTCTGCCAATACGCAATTAAAAGCGGGTTATAACTCCACTCTTCACCAACAATGCTAAAATTAGGATACTCGTTCATAATCGCTCCTGCCCAATTACTCATAAATGCTTTATCCGGATAGGGATAGGTATCTTGACGAATTCCTCCTAATTCTAAAGTCTCTATCCACCAAATACTATTCTGAATTAGATAGTTCGCCATATAAGGATTTCGTTGATTTAAATCTGGCATATCAGGTACGAACCAGCCTTCAGACATCCCATTATAATCTTTTTCTGAAGCATAAGGATCTTGATTTGTAGTACGTCTATGATTAGACATAATGGTAGTGTCTCTATTCCAGTTGTCTTTATTTTTTAAATAATGGTCTTGAAGGTTGACCCAATCCTTAAATGGCAAATCTTTCATCCACCAATGTTCTAAACCACAATGATTGGCAACCTGATCCATGATGAGTTTCATATCACGATTGTTTAACTCGTCTCCAAGTTCTTTGTAGTGTTCTAAAGTTCCAAATCTAGGATCGACCTCGTAAAAATCCGTCATTGCATAGCCATGATAAGATCCTGTTGTCATATCATTGGTTAGAACCGGACAAGGCCAAACTGATGTAAAACCCATGTCTTGGATATAATCTATATTTTCGGTTATGCCTTGTAAATCTCCACCATGCCTAGCATAACCAGCATTGCGATCAATACCTTGTTGTAATAAACCCTCTACCTCATCATTGTTTGGGTTAGCATTGGCAAAGCGATCTGGAGTTATTAAATAAATAGCATCAGAACTATCAAAGCCAATAAAGTCGTCAGAAGACTTTTGTCGTTCTTTTAGCTCATAGGTTTGAATTAATTCTTTACCACCTTCATGTTTAAAAATAATATTGAATTTGCCTGCTTTTGTGTCATCAGCAATCTCTAGATCTAAGAATAGGTAATTAGGGCTATCCGCTTTATGAAATTGAACTAAGTTTATACCTGAGTTAGAAATTTTTGGTGATGCACTTCCTATATTTGGATGCTTTACCAATAGTTGAAGCTTCTGATTATTAAAACCAACCCACCAATGAGGTGGCTCCACTTTTTGGATATCATTTGATTCAACAATTCGATTAATTGGATCTGAAGTTGCGGATGTGTCACTTGCTTTCTCCTGACAAGACAAGATAAAAACTAATATTGAAAGTGTTTTTAGTATGTTCTTCATCGTTCTAAATTTTTAATGTTCTTATTATGGAGTTATATGTTCATTTAAACTGTCACCGAATTATTTGGTGAGATTGTTACAGGTTTCCCGTGGACCAAAATTTGTAAATCATGACCTCCATCTAATTCAAATTGTGTATCATTTTGAGTCACACTAACTTTTAATATTTGATGTCTAAAATTTACTTTGAAGGAATAGGCTTTCCATTGCTCAGGAATCTTTGGCTCAAAAGTTAAGCTATCATTTTTAACGCGCATCCCGCCAAAACCTTCAACAATACTCATCCATGTACCAGCCATTGATGTAATATGCAAACCTTCATGGACTTCGTGATTATAATCATCTAAATCTAAACGCGAGGTTCTCAAATAAAAGGTATACGCCTGATCCATGCGATCTAACTTTGCCGCCTGAATACTATGCACGCATGGTGACAATGAGCTTTCATGAACCGTAAATGGCTCATAAAAATCGAAATGACGTCCTAATTCTTCAGTTGTAAATTGATCCTCAAAGAAATACATACCCTGAAGCGTATCGGCTTGCTTAATATATGGTGAACGTAAGATTCTGTCCCATGACCATTTTTGATTAATAGGCCGTTGCGCTTTGTCTAATTCTGCAACTGTGATTAATTGCTTATCTAAAAAGCCATCTTGCTGTAAGTAAACATTATGTTTTTCAGAATATGGGAAGTACATATTATCTGCCACATCCTCCCAAAGTTCTAACTCTTCGTGTGTAATTTTAGTTTTTCCAGAAATTCTTGCAAAATCAATGCTATGCCCTTCCTTTACTTTTTTAATTGTTTCTAAGGTATAATCGATGCACCATTTTGCAATATAGTTGGTGTACCAGTTGTTATTCACATTATTTTCATATTCATTTGGCCCAGTAACTCCGAGAATAACATACTTGCTTTTATCGGTTGAGAATGTGGCGCGTTGATGCCAAAAACGTGCGATACCAATGAGCACTTCGAGTCCCATTTCTGGGATATAACTAAAGTCGCCTGTGTAACGGTAATAATTAAAAATAGCAAAAGCGATTGCTCCATTTCTATGAATTTCTTCAAATGTAATTTCCCATTCATTATGGCATTCTTCGCCATTCATAGTTACCATTGGATATAAAGCAGCACCATTTTTAAACCCTAATTTCTCAGCATTTTCAATGGCTTTTTCTAAATGCTTATATCTGTAGGTTAAAAGGTTTCTTGCAACACTTTGGTCTTTAGTTGCCATATAAAAAGGAATACAATAAGCTTCGGTGTCCCAATACGTGCTTCCTCCATATTTTTCGCCTGTAAATCCTTTTGGACCAATATTGAGTCGTGCATCTGTGCCAAGATAGGTCTGATTTAAATGAAATATATTGAATCGAATGCCTTGTTGTGCTTTTACGTCACCCTCAATAGTAATATCTGCCCTTTCCCAAATTTGAGACCATGACTTTTTCTGTGCTTCGAGTAATACTAAAAAACCTGATTCTGTTGCCTTTTTCAAAACCGATTTTGCTGCACTAACCAATTCTGACTTATTGTGATTTCTATCCACCGTATAGCCACCAAATTTATGAATGGTATAGGTTTCATTTTGCTTCACGTTATAGTTATAGCTAAACGAAGCATAGTTCGCATCTGCTCCAAAACTGGGTTCGGTCAATACTAACTTCCCATCTATAAACACTTGAGACTCCATAAAGGTGCAGGTGTAGAAATCTGTCTTCATGGTTTTAGCCTGAATAAAGGCTTGATTATTCTCGTGACTCACATTTAAAATATCCCAAAACTTATCATCCCAATTGGTGTCCTCATTTGTAATGCCGCTATCTATATAAGGTTTATAAGTTATTGATGCATCACTATTTAATGGTGTTACAGCATAGTCAATGGCCCCTAATTCATCTTTATCCAAACTTAAAAAGCGCTTTGTCCTAACTTCAACTTTTATATCATTTTGAAGCGTAGCTACAAAACTTCTAGAAAGCCAACCTTCTTTCATGTTGAGTTCTCTTTTAAAGTCTTCAACTTTTTTACAGGTATTCAAATCGAGCACTTCATCATTAATAAAGACGTTAATACCAATCCAATTTGGTGCATTAAGTACTTTAGCAAAGTATTCGGGATAACCATTTTTCCACCAACCCACTCTGGTTTTATCTGGATAATAAACTCCTGCGATATAACTCCCTTGAAATGTTGGTCCTGAATACTGCTCTTCGAAGTTAGCGCGTTGACCCATTGCACCATTACCTATACTAAATAGACTTTCTGATGCCTTTACTTGATCTGGATCGAATCCTTCTTCTAAGATTGACCAAGTGTTGGGTATGATATAATCTAGATTCATTTTTTATATTTTTGTTTAAAAGCGCTACTAAAAGGGCTTCTTATTTCTATTTAATTCTCTATTAATGCGTTTATGAAATCATCTGAGATTTCAGTAAAATCTTTAAAAACATATTGGGCATGGCCTAAAACATCTTTGCTTCCAATGCCTATTGAAACCATGTTTGCATCATTAGCAGCTTCAACTCCCGCAACAGAATCTTCGAATACGATACAATTTTCTGGTTTCATATTCAAAAGTTTCGCTGCTATTAAAAACACCTCAGGATCTGGTTTTGCCTTACTGACGTCATTTCCGTCTACTATTGCATTGAAATACTCAATTAAATCGACACGCTCTAAAATTATTCTAGCATTTTTACTTGCAGAACCTAAAGATATCGGTTGCTTTTTCTCTAATAATGTATTTAAAACTCTTGGCACATCTGGTAATATTTCGTCACTACCCATATCTGCGATATAACTCAAATACTCTTCATTCTTTTTACTCATGAGCTCCGTGAATTGTTCTTTGGAAATAGTTTTCTTTCCCCAAGACAATATTTTTTCTAATGACTTTACACGGCTTACGCCTTTGAGCTGTTCGTTTTCTTCTTCGGTAAAATCTATATCTAAACTTTTAGCGAGTCGTTTCCATGCTAAAAAATGATATTTAGCAGTATCAACGATGACACCGTCTAGATCGAATATGAATCCTTTTTTGTTCATTATTTAATTTTATTCTGTAGGTTGATAGGAAATTGCAGATTTCTCCGTAATCAAGAAATTACTAAAGCCAGCGATTATTAGACTTATACCCGCAATGGTCATGGCATTTATAGCGTCTTCTCCCAGAAGACCAGAAATTAAGTTAATACCCCCGAGCGCAGCAATAATCTGCGGTATGACAATAAACATATTAAAAATACCCATAAACATGCCCATTTTTTTTGGGTCCACCGAGCTAGATAACATCGCATAAGGCATGGATAGAATACTTCCCCAAGCAATACCGATTAACATAAAACTATATTTGAGTTGCTCTGGTGAGACTACCATCATTGATAAAAATCCTGCTCCACCAATAAACAAGCAGAACATATGCACATATTTTCTATTAATATTTCGTTTTGAAGTGTAAAGCACAAATAATAAAGCAAATGCCATTGAAGACAACCCATAAACACCCATTGAAGAGCCCACTGAGTTCGAGGCTTTTTGAAACGCCGTATTTTCTAGATCGAAGGCGTCTTTATCCAAAGAATTCGTCATGTCATAATTAGCCTCAATTGGAGCAGGCATTTTATAAACATGTTCAGTTAATGCTGGATTCGCCATACTCCACATTGTAAAAAAGGCAAACCAACTAAAAAATTGAATGACACCTAACTTCTTCATCGTAGAAGGCATATTTCCTATATTATTCACAATATCTGAAATAAACCGACTTTTCTGCGCCTTCTCTTTTTCAAACTCCTCCATATCTTCTGGCGGATATTCTGACGTGGTAAAAACAGTATACAGAATACTAATTAAGAATACAAAAGCGCCAATGGCAAATGCAATTTTCACAGAATTTGGCACTACTCCTAAATCTGCTGAATCACTAACGCCCATTTCTGAAACTAACCAAGGTAAATTACTCGCTACCCAAGTTCCAATTCCGATAATTAAAGTCTGCATTACAAAACCATACGTACGTTGAGATTCATCTAATTTATCAGCGACTAAAGCTCTAAATGGCTCCATAGACACATTAATAGAAGCATCTAGTATCCAAAGAAAACCTGCCGCAATCCATAATGTTGGTGAAAAAGGCACAAAAAATAAGGCCATAGAACTCAAAACTGCACCTATAAGAAAGTAGGGTCGTCGTCGTCCCCATTTAGGGCTCCAAGTACGATCACTCATATAACCAATAATTGGTTGTACAAGTAAACCAGTTAAAGGAGCAGCAATCCACAATAATGGAATATCTTCTTTACCAGCGCCAAGTGTTTGAAATATTCGTGACATAAAGCCACCTTGTAAGGCAAAACCAAATTGAATTCCTAGGAAACCGAAACTCATGTTCCAAATTTCCCAAAAACCGAGAATACGCTTTTTCATTAAATAGTATTATTAAATTTATACTATTCTGACAAGCATAGCTTATCAAAACTTAAGTGAGAAGTAAAAATATAAGTTTTGATTTAGGCAGTAAAGATATAAAAGATTTTAAATTGGCAATGTTAAATTTCTATTTCGTTGAGTCTCGCTCAATTAAATCTGTTGCAATAACAACAGTTTTAAACTGTTCTTCTTCATCATTATAATCGCTTTCAATCTTATCAATTAAAAGGTCCGCAGCGGCTTCACCCATCTGCTGTGCATGCTGACTAACCGTAGATAAACTTGGCGTGGCATGTTTCGATAAAACGCCATCTGTAAAACCTATTACTTGCACATCATTTGGTATCTCTAAGCCCAACTTCCTAGCTACTTTCATGGCAGAAAGCGCATATAGTTCATTTACTGCAAAAACACCATCTATTGATTTATTTGACTTAAAAAGTCGTTCAATTTCTGCTTCCAGGGCATCTAAATGCACTTCATAATCGACTGTGTCATCTACTTTTAATATTAAATCGGCCATTGGAGTCATTTTATGCTCTTCTAAAGCCTGTAAATACCCTTGTGTTCTAAGTTTACCAACACTGACATAGTCTTTGGTGGTTATTAAAGCTATATGTTTGCAATTATTTTCTATTAATTTCTCAACAGCAGTTTTCGCTCCTTTAAAATCGTCTACAATCACCTTGTCACAATTAATTTCAGATACAACACGGTCAAACATTACTATAGGGATCCCTTGACTCATCGTTTCATTAAAATGATGATAATCTTGTAATTGTTGTGTCTCTTTAGAAATTGACAATATAAAACCGTCTATACTGCCATTAGCAAGCATTTCCATATTAATCACTTCTTTAGCAAAAGACTCATTTGATAACCCAATAATAACATTATAGCCTCTTCTATTAGCTACCAATTCCACACCTCGTATTACTTTAGAAAAGAAGTGATGTACAATTTCTGGGATTAGAATACCAATAGTATTTGTTTTTCTGTTTTTAAGACTAAGCGCAATATTGTTTGGACGATAGTTATAAAGCTTAGCAAAGGCCTGAATTTTCTGCTTAGTATCATCACTAATTTCTATGCTATTACTCAACGCTTTTGATACTGTAGAAATAGAAACATCTAACTCTCTAGCTATTTGTTTAAGTGTGATTTTTCTCCTCATATTTAGTTAACTAATTAAAAACCAAGTACGAATATATATTAAAAAATAGGTTCAATCATTTTTTGACTTCATAATTTTAATAGCTTTTCTTTGAATAAACCTCATTTTTTCATTATTTTACTGATAATACTATTGTTTTAAGAAAAGTTTTTAACACGAAAACGTTTTCGTGACTTCTGTCATGTTTTTTTACAGCCATGTCGTAGTAATTTTACATAGATTTATCCCGAGAAGTGAAAATATAAATCAATTAACTAAGCAATTAACTTAAAAATAGTGTATGAAAACATTCTTAAATGCTTTATTATTCTGTCTAATAATTGTGCCCTCTTCCTTGATGGCTCAATCTACCGTTTCAGGTACGGTTACAGATAAAGCAAACGCCATGCCTTTGCCTGGTGTAAACGTCTTAATAAAAAACACGTCTAGAGGGACCTCCACTGATTTTGATGGGAACTACGCTCTAGAAGTCAACGAAGGAGAAACTATTGTGATCTCCTACGTAGGTTACACCACTCAAGAAATTGTCTTTAATGGTGAATCTATAATTGATAT